>RDNZ01000028.1 GCA_011364905.1 Candidatus Thorarchaeota archaeon | reverse complement strand
CAATCCACTTGCTCTGGCGATTTCAATGGATGCTTCATTTGTGGCAAGAGCTTTCATCGGCGATAGGGATGAAACAAAAGAGATAATGAAGAAGGCCATTAAACACAAAGGATTTGCGTTGGTTGATATCTTCCAGCCCTGCGTGACCTACAATAGGGTGAACACTTTCAAGTGGTTCAAAGAGCATACGTATTATCTGGATGATTCTCATAATCCTAGCGACCAGATGGCAGCTCTCAAGAAATCGCTAGAAACAAAGAAGTTACCACTAGGCGTGTTCTATGTGAATCCTCTAAAACCAACCTTTGAGGATGAATCAGGGGTTTATGAGGAGGATGAAACACCGCTCTATGCGAGAGATGTAGATGTCCAGAAACTTTCGCAGCTCGTAGAGTCTTTCAAAGATGGTATCTGAACTGCCCATTGTCTTCAGAATAGAACACTGTTTGCATATGTTGTAGGGGTTCAATCTTTCATTGAAACGAAGGGAATTGAGATTCAAGGTGTCAGGTAGTTCGTTGGTTAAGCTCTAATGTATCACGGTCATGAAGAACCTTATCGGGTTCTGCGAGAGTATTGTTGATGTAGCAATCACCAACAACCTCCAGATCCAAGCCTAGACGGTGCAAGAAGTCCTGAAAATTCTCACCTTCAACGTAATCGTAGAGCATTATTGATTTGGCGTCGGGATTGTTCTCCACTACTATCTTTTTTACGTCGCCATAGAGAGTAACTTCAATCATACAAGTGACTTCTCAGGTTCAGTAAATAAATAATTGCAAACTGGAAATTAAAAAATACTAAATGGGCATCTTACCTTCAAGTGTCGTTGCTCGGGAGAAGATTTGGGCAAAGCTCTCGTATTGCGCGAGTTCAAGGTAATTGACTCTCTCGGCTACTTGTTCAATCAGCGTTCTTTCTTGAAGGGAAAGAAGCATCCTCTTTGCCCCCTCCCCAGCAGCATTACCAACAGGAGTGACTCTTTCTATATCAACTGGAGGCAAAAGCCCTATGGATAATGCACTCCTCGGGTTGATGTAATTACCAAATGCACCGGCAAGTAGAAGCATATCAATATCTGCAACTTTTACACCGGTAGAATGCATCAAGATACTCGCACCTGCAAGAATTGCTCCCTTGGCGAGTTGTACTTGTCTAATGTCTTTCTGGGTGAAAACTATTGACTGCTGGGAATCATCTTCACCAGGTTTAATGATAGTATATGCCTTTACTCCATCGAAATCAACCACTCTACTCGATTCCAGCATTCTTCCACTCGACTCTATGATTCCTGATGCCTTTAGCTCTGAAACAATGTCAACGATACCAGATCCACAGATTCCTTTTGGAGGAATATTGCCTATGACAGAGATTTCCGGTGCTTTGTTGGGATCTGAGATCGATACATACTCTATTGCGCCTTCTTGTCCCCTCATACCATGCCGTATTGTTGCTCCTTCAAAGGCACTTCCTGCAGCAGCAGAACAACAGAACAATTCTCCTTTTACCGAGAGAAGTATCTCACCATTGGTACCAATATCAATTCCAAGCACAATCTTATCAGTTGAGTCTAACCGTTGAGATAGGATGAATGCAGCAGTATCGCCTCCCACAAATCCTGCAATGTTTGGGGCTAGGTATGATCCAACCTTCTTGATATTGGTGAATCCCAGTTCCTCGCCGCTCTTGTTAAGGGCATTCTTGATGACTGGTTCATATGGTGCCACACCTAGCGGTTTTGTGTTCAAGCCAAGAAAGAGGTGGTGCATCGCAGGATTTCCTACTATTGTTAGTCTGCTAAGGTCCTGAGGGCTTACATGTGCGGACTCAATCAGCTCAATAATGAGTTCTTCAACTCTACGCACGACTATGTTTCTGAGTACCTCAACTCCACCATCCTCAAGGGCTGCGTATGAAATACGCGACATGACATCTTCGCCATACATAATCTGAGGATTCAGGCATGCCGCATGACCTATCTGAATACCTGTTTCCAGATCTAGGAGGTAAGCAACAATTGTTGTCGTTCCCAAGTCGATTGCCACGCCTTTCTGGCGCTCAAGACTCGTGTCGATGTTCCACTTCTCCGTGCTCAACGCTCCGTCTATGAGTATCTTGACCGGAATTGTGGTCTGCTTCATCGCAACGCGCGTATCTCTCTGAATTCCATGTTGGCAGGCTAGCCGTATTCCATTCTCAAGGTCGGACTGGGAGATGTAAGTATAGTCAACTTCTGTAGGTTCTGGAGGTGGTTCTACTAAGACCAAGCACTTTCCGCAAGTCCCTTTCCCTCCACACTCTGATGGTAGATACAAGCCTATTCTACGAGCACTATCCAGAATTGTGACTGTTTCATTTACTTTGATCCTGAGCCCTGATGGCTCAAAAGTCACGATTTTTTTGGTCAAGGGAATCTCATATCCTTTCAGATATCATGGACATTGCGGTTCAGACTTGCTCAATGTTCTGCAAATCTTGAATGCCTTGGCTTCAAATAAAGCAGCTGCTAGATTGAAGAAAACTATGTATCATTTGATTGTGCAAACCTTTGTAGATTTGAAAGGCTGTAAGGATAGATTAGACATGTTTCAGCGACTTTTCTGTATGGACTAGATTTTCCCCAAAAACTCCTGAATCTGATACTCATACTCCTGAGTCCTCACTACTACCTCTCTGCTTTGAGGCTCATTTTGAATTTGGACTATGACAAATCCAAGATTACTGGAGAATTCAATACAACAATTCGCTGTTTCATCTGCTAACTTCAGACCACTATTGTTTTCGAAGAAGTTTTTGGCTCTCTCAAGCACCTCTTCTGATGACAGCTTGGTCCGTTTAGACATCACTTTCATATTTCTTCAATATAGTTAACTCATTGTGACTAATAGCCTTTTACATAAGAGAACTACGTGCAGCGAGAGTTAAACAATATCAAGAGCGACTCCAGTTTAACCAGAAACAACAGTAATTAATTGTGCACTATCGTATGTGGATATTTACTTCCGAAAAGCCCATGTTCCTTGAGCGACAATTCCTGGCCTTTCAGACGCTTAATCAATGCAATCTTTGCTTTTCTGATGCTCATTATTCTTTCATGATATTGCAGAGAGGAAATATGATCAGATCCCATTTTATGAACTCCCTCTGCTATGTTCCGGCATTTTTCACGCTTGTCCCACCATTTTCCAATCTTACGGACAAGAATGGGGTCGTCTTTCAGTTCGGTCTGAATTTTCTTGACTCGAATGTCAATATCTTTGATTCCTTCTTTAGTAATTGTATTGCATGCTGGATATGTAATTGAAAATTCAATCATATCAAGTACATCAATTGCTCTCTTCAGTGAATTTCCCTCATCACAATCAAATCGGTCCAAAAGTGTATAGAGATATGACAAATTGGTACACCTTATTCTTCATTCATATAGTGACCATAGCACAACGAGCTGGTCAATCTTTTTGTTGTGCGGTCTGCTAGATTTGCTTCTGTTCTCGGTAAGCGTATTAGGTTTGTTATATCACCAAGGTTTACAGGGTCGGAGATTGAGCGTCAATATACAATTTTGCTCATTTTTGTGCAACGATGTCTGTGAAACTTCTAATGAATTGCTTTCACGGTAGAGGTTATAATATTCCTCAACCTACTGAATAAAGCCTAGATGATAGAAAAACTAGGAGGATTCATAGCTGATGACTAATCGTGGTTTGTTGTTTCTCGTTCTTGGATTACTACTAGTATTGCCTATGCTGCCTAGTGGAGGAGGAGCATTTACCAAGGAGTATGAGACCCCAAAAGCACTATCTCAAAGCCTTCAAGATGACTCAGCATCTGAAGTGAGCAGTTTCTCCTCGAATATCCTCCTCTCGACCGATGACTCCGCATATCCACATCATGTAGAAACAACCATGGCGATTAGTGATAACGGCACATTTTTCGCGGGATGGAAGGAGTCGAACACTGACAATGGCCCCGGGATTCGGGTCAGCATGGCAAAGTCTGTTGATGGAGGCGCTACTTGGTCCAGTCCCTACAGCATGCCAATGTTTACTAGTGGCACTACTGGCCAGTCTGATCCATGGCTAGTATGGCATGACGGGATTATCTACTACGCTTATTTGGAGTATTCAATATCTGGTCCTCAGCTCTCTCAGATTACCATTGCAAAGAGTGATGATTATGGCGCTTCTTGGACACCAGTGACAGCATCTTATGGGGAGTACTTTGCGGATAAAGAAATGATGGTAATCAGTGATGATGGGACCATATACATGATCTATGACGACACCGATGATGCGACCATAGTGGGAAATGCCACCATCCGCCTTAGTCGGTCTATTGACGGAGGTGACTCGTATCAGGAAATATGCAATATTACTGAGCCAACTCCATGGAAAGGACTTCCCTATATGGCACTCAGCAGTGAGGACAAGTTGTGTGTCGTATGGCTCTATTTAGAGCCAGTAACATTAAGTTGGGGAAACGTAGAGTTCACCAAGAGTGAGGATGGCGGGTTCACATTTCAGGAGAGCCAGTTCATAAACAATGATGGCAACTATTCTACATCAGCGCCTGGAAAAATCACGCTTCCAGTGGTACGCCTTGATCAGAATGATAGACTATACGTGCTTTGGGCAGATGGTTATGACGATGGTGATAATGCCTTTGATGTCTATCTTCGTTACTCGGATGATTTTGGAGATACTTGGAGCAATCGCTTACGCGTGAATCCATCTGTGGAAGGAAATCAATGGAATCCAGAGATGGCTATTGATGCATATGGGCGGCTCCATATCGTCTATTATGATGAACATGATGGATACTATAGACCATATTATCGCACCTTGACGTTCACGGGTGATGAGCATGATAGCCCAGTATTCAGCAATCCAATTCCTGTAGCCAGTGCGCAAACATCAAGCTCGTTCACACGGCCGGGGGATTATCTATGTATTCAGATTGATTCTGATGGAGTCCCCCATATTGTATGGACTGATGGCAGAAACAATGAGATGGATGTCTACTACGCTCATGGAGTTTTCGGAAAAACTGTTTCGTTGGACCCAGTAATCATTCTCACAGGGATTTTGATAATCGTGATTGTGGTACCTGCGCTATATATACGAAGACGTCGTAGTGGGTGAAAGCTAGTCCGGCCTTATTTGTCGCTTTCTTAATGCTTAAGAAAGTCAGAGAGAAGCCAGATGTGGCTAAGAAAATGGATACTACTGATGCGAAGTTCAACAAGATTAGGAGTTTGTTCAGCGGAAAGAGAGTTCTTGTCGCATTTAGTGGAGGAGTAGACAGCACAGTCCTCGCACATATTGCAAAACAGAGCGCCGCTGAATCCAAATTACTGACTGTTGATAGTATTACATTACCAAGAACAGAATTGCAGGCTGCCAAAGATGTGGCAAAGGAACTGGATATTAGACTGGAGGTCATTCAAGTCGATGAGCTCTCGAACAAGGAACTGGTCAGCAATCCTGTTGACAGGTGCTATCACTGTAAGAAAGAGTTGGCTTCTGTTTGGTTGAAAGCTGCAAAGGAATTGGGCATGGACTTCGTCGTAGAGGGAACTAATGCAAGCGACATGGAAGGACATCGTCCCGGCGCTAGAGCACTCGAGGAGGCTGGAGTCATTTCGCCCTTTAAAGATGCAGAGATCACAAAGGATGAAATTCGAGCATATGCAAGACAGGCAGGACTATCAGTTGCGGACAGACCTTCTATGGCTTGTCTCTCAAGTAGATTCCCCTATGGCACTGAGATCACGGAGGATCGTGTAAGGAGAATTGATAGGATAGAGAAAGACGTCAAGGAGCTCTTCGGTGTCAAATGCGTGCGCGCGAGATTCCATGGTGATCTGGTTAGAATCGAGGTGGGCAGAGAAGAGAGAAACAAGCTTTTCGATGAGAATAAATTAGATGAGTTGCACGACCTATCCAAAAAAGCAGGCTTCAAGTATGTTACTTTTGACGTTTTTGGATATCGAACAGGTGCGATGAATGAGGTTTTAGAGTCTTAATGTTGGTTTATCTAAAATCTTTGAAAGAAACTAGTTTCTTGTTTATTTGGTCTCGACAGCTTTTTCTTAGTGTTCTATCCTGAAGAGGAAGAGGAACTACTAGCACTACAATGGTCTACTAGTTTTTTGGCGTCAATATTCTTGACTAATGGTGCTTTTGCACTTCTGTTGATTATACTGGACCGCTTCCACTTCATCAGGATCTTTAGAGATTCTATAGAAAGCTTCAGAAAATTATGCAAGAAAATAGGATCAGGCGTGTCAGTCATTTCATAGAGGCCAAAGATGTGCGTTAGATTGTGTTTCCAACATCTCTCTAGGAGCAACCAGTGTTCTTTTGTCATCTTCGTGGATATGAATCGCGTCCTATCAGATAGTCTAGTCATGCTCATTGGTACAAAGAAGAGTGGAATGTACAATGATTTGAACTTCTCCAAGCCCCCAATCAGCTTGAAAGTGTCAATGATATCCTCTCGACCCTCTCCAGGAAGTCCCATGATGAGGGTAGCAACAACATGCCAGTTGTTCTCGCCAAAAATCCGCATTGCCTCTTTGACCACCCAAGACCATTCATCAGGTGAGAAAGGCTTAGCCTTGCCTGCCATCATTGAAGACATGAGTCTGGTACTACCAGTTTCCAATCCTGGTTGACATCCAAAACTGGAAATATTGTGATTGTACAAGTACCTGGAGAACTCCTTAATGAATGGTTCATCAGCTACTATATTCGCCAGAGACGCATGAGTAATAGTGATGCTTTTTGCTCCTACATTGAATAGACTCTCGAATAGCTCGTATATCGTAGAAGGCTTGATTCGATACTCGCTGCCTTGAGTTCCATACCGAAAGAAATCATCAGAATGGAGTATAACCACCTTCTTCTTATTCCAAGCAGCGTCAAGATTCACTTTGGCACTCTCAACTATCGTATCTATCGGGATACTTCTAATCTTCCCGGAAGTAGTAGGTGCACAGTATGCACACCCCCTTCCACAGCCTCGTGTTACTTCGACTAATCCCCAATTCGTAGAACCTCGGATTGGAGGTATGTCCTCTGGTCTGATGATATCTCCCCTAACAATCGAACCTTCTGCAAGTTCATTATTTAGGATAGAACTAAAAAAGTCAAATGCCTTATACTCTACTTCACCAAGAAAGAGGTAATCAATACCGAGCTTGGTGAACAAATTGTTGTTCATAAGTTGCCAAGCGCCAGATCCCCCGAGAGCAACCTTAAAGCTGAACTTCTCTTTTAATCTTTGAACCCTTTTCATGAAAGACAAGAATTCAATTCGATTGAGGGGAGTTCCCTGAAAAATCGTCGACCATGTTGTTGTTGCAGGACCTAGTCCAAGCGGATCATGGCTCGATAGAGCCAAAATCTCTGTGTTTTCGCCCATTCGACTTTCCAAATAATCAGGTCGGATGACTGAAACATCTTTTCGTTTGAATCCAGCATTCAGCAGAGCTGCTTCGACAGCCCGCAAAGATAGTGGTGCCTGAAGCGCAGTTCCAGTTCTATCGACGGGTACTGTGGGGATGAAATACTTCCTGTAAATACTTCTTGGTAAGAGTCTATCAGGCACACAAGACACGAATCCTAAGTAGACGTTCTGCTGATAGTGACTCATTGCAGCGTTATCTTCAGTCAGTAGTATCTTCGTTGTTACCACAGTACCTGTTCATCCCCGCAAAGCAAACACGACTAATTTAGAGAATATACTTCAAACACCATAAATCATTGGTATGTGGAATTGGAAAAACCGAACCTAGCGATTGCGTCATTACGAATAAAACAGCTATATCGTGAGAGATTGCCTGCAATGAATGGGGATAATCAATTCCACTAAAACACTCATTCATGGAGCAGTCATCATCGAGTGTCTAGACATTAACAAGATTGTCCACATCCTGCTTCGAAAGCTACTCTTAATTCAATGAGTCCCTTTGGTCCTCTGAGCTCGACTCTGTCCTTCTTTGAATCAATAACCAAGACAAGAGAGGTCAAAGCCCATGTGTGAGCCGGTTAGGGAGGAAATCTACAATGAAGACCAGACTGCGTAACATCTTTTTCACTCTAGTTTTAATCCTCATTCTAAACTTGACACTAACCTGTTTTGTACCTAGAGTGGCCGCAAGCCAAATGGTGCTAACGAAAATTGGACAGATTGAAACATCTGATGCCTATGATTTATGGATTGACACAGACCTAGACATTGCCTTTGTTACTTGCGGTTACTCCGGAGTGAAGGTCTTTGATGTAAGTAATCCTACGAATATAACAGAGATTGCAACCGTACCATCATCATTGAGTGGGTATGCCCACCAGCTTGTCAAATACGGAAATCTAGTGTATGTAGGTGATGGTCAAGGAGGGCTCAAAATAATCAGATTCGATGACTTACTTCATCCTGTTGTCTTGAGTCAGTATGCTAATGATTATACCTGGGATGTCGAAGTAGTAGGAAATACTGCATTTCTAGCCAATGGATTCATGGGTAGCGGTGACAGGCTAACAGTTGTCAATGTTACAGACCCAGCCGCACCTGTGCCAATAGGAAGTCATGTCACAGCTGGAGATGCGACAGACATTGAGGTTGTGGGGAGTTACGCGTTTTTGACTACAAGTTACGCAGGATTTACTGTCTTTGACATTAAAAATCGTACAAATCCAATGCAGGTAGGACATTACGAAGACGAGTCCGCAGGCAACGCAGAAGTAGGAGATCTTGAAGTCGTTGGGAGTTTGGCTTTTCTAAGTTATTGGGGAAAGAGCTTCAAGGTGTTGAATGTTAGCGACTTTTCAAATATTGAAGTATTGTCTGAATTCAATGAAAGCTTGAGCACTTTTTCTGTACATATTGAAAGTGATCGAGGTCTTGCTTTTCTTTGTGACCAAGAATTAGGGCTGCTTCTATTGGACATTAAAAATCCAGAGCAACTTTCTGAGGTGGCTCGCTACTTTGATGGCGGCAAGCCTTGCCGTATTGATATGGCTGATGATCTCATCTACATGACTGACCAGGACAATGGATTTGTTATCCTGAGAATCAGAGAGGGTATCCTACCCACCATGGACATGGAACTGGTCATACTCATTAGCGGATTATCGGTCATTCTTGTCCTAAGCTGGTGGCTGAAAAAAAGCAGAATGTCCGATCACAACACAGAAGGAATCTAGGTTCCAATCGGAACAACTGTGGAATTCCGTCTGAATAGCCTGAAAGGACAAATTGATGTTTGAAAAAAATGGTAATGGCGATTTCCTGTTCATCCGACTCCATTATTCTCTACATCTTTAACTCCTGATTTCCAATGATTTCTTTTACTGCTGGTTCATTTGTCCTGCAATTTGAGGAGAGCTTGTTTTGCAGCTTCTGTTTCGGGTTTTAGAAATAGAGCATTCTCAGGACATCGGTTTACACAAGCTCGGCAATTAACGCACCTTCCAGGAGTTCTTAACACAACCTTCCTAGATTCATCATCTACGAGGGGGATTAGCATCGGACAAACATCGACACAAACGCCACAACCGTTACACGAATCCAAAATGACCGAAATTTCCCCATAGGGCAATAGAGCATAGGAACTTCCCCACCTCTCCTGCATCTCCGTTTTTCCTTTGTTCCAACTTCGTGCTGCCAATGATGACCGAAGAGTAGGCGTCATACCATCTGCATCATATACGAGGATGCCCATTAGGATGAGAGTAATCACTTGAATCGGCCAGTAATTAAGGAATGCAAGGAAACCTTGGAAGACAGGTGATTCCGGATAAGGAAGTTGAAGTACCTCCGTGATATACCATGCTACTGAGGAAGTCAGTAGGATGATTAATGTTGACCAGACTATGGTCTTGTTTGTGCCAAGTCGGGATGGTATAGCTGGCCAAAACACAAAGAGACCGTAGATTTGAACAATTATCGTAAGAAGGAGGGGAAGTATCCAAGCATATTGATTCAGAAAAGAGAGAACCAAAGCTAAGGGTAACATCAATAGTAATAGTGGAAAGAATAAGGCAGAGGCCATTTCCAGACGGTTTCTAATGCCAAATCGAACAGATCTTTGTCGTTCCGTCTTGTTCCGAATTGACTTTGGTATTTCAGAGAGAAAACTTGGAATGTCTTCCATCTGCACTGGACCCCAGACACAGTGCCATCCTGTGATTCGATTTACTTCTCGTGAGTCAATTCCAGACGCACCAAGCTGTGGCAGTATTATCCTTCGATGGTCAACATACTTCTCAAGGCTTGAAACTTTGATTGCAGTTATTACAGACCCAGCATTGAAGTTTTTCCCACAGGATGAGCACCAGACGTTGATGCCACCTGTCGGAGCCACAAGTATCCATGAGTTGATCCCAGAGTCTGTCATGAGTTTATAGAGTCGGCGAACTGTTAGCTCGAAGTTGCAGGTACAGAGTACTGGACTATCTGGAGTTGGTTCTCCCACGGGGATGAGCCCAATCTCTGTGGAGTGTCCAATCATTCGTGCTGCTGTTTCCCAGAAAGTAGTGAGTGCTCCTCCTGTTGGGGGCTTAATAGGTTCGAACTTAGTTGATGGGATGGATTCTCTCTCTATATCGGATTCTTTTGGCTTTCTCGCAAAGATTAGCTGGAAGGAGTCCAACTGGTAGTTCTCAATCGATTCGATTTCAAATCCGGCTTCCTCGACTATCTTATCCAAACCTTGAACAGCTTTGGTTGATGTCTGAGTCACAATATAGGTGATGAGTTTCAGCGGAGCAGAAATCAACGAGTGCGCCACTCTTCTCGAGAGCCGGTGTGGTGCCACTTCATCAGCTAGTACTAGTATGCCTCCAGGCTTGAGAATCTGAAAAGCGTAAGATAGTGTATATCGCTGTTCAGAAGGATTTAGCTCAGAAAAAACAAGTGTCGATGTGACAGCATCAAATGATTCATGATTGAACTCATCTAATTCTACAGCGGCTTTATGCAATAATGTGACTCTGTCGGCAATCACGGATCCGGCTTTTTCCTTTCTTAATGCAGCGATTTTACCCTGAGCAATAGTAAGCATTCCGGAAGAGTGGTCTATGCCTGTAACTTCCAGACCACGTTTTGCTAGTAGAAGGGCTTGAGTGCCTGTACCAGCTCCTATCTCAAGAACAGATTCCGCTTCATTCTCTATAATGTCAGCAATATGATTACGTATACCATCTAGCTTTGACCAACCAAGCCATCTTATTCCCCTATCGTAGCGTTCCGGAGCCGATTCTAGGGCTTTCATATAGACGTATGTCAATCTTGTTCGCCAGCGTTGTGAAAACTAAATCCGCTTCATCAGGGAAGCATAATGAGTCGTGATATATCTTCTTTACACTATGACAATCACAAGACGAAAGAGTGAATCAAAGGCATGGACCAGTGCAATGTTTTATGATACAAAGCAATCTTCAGGCCTAAAGGGGATTTTTGTTAGATGTTCAACTCTAAGTACTGTTCAACAAGAACTCGCGTTTCAACAATCCAAAGTATAAGGTGCCGGAATACGTACCATCAGGGTTCTTCTTGTTCTCTCTTATGTGACCCTCTTGGACAAAGCCACATCTTTCTGCAACACCTATACTTCTGACATTCGTATCATCGGTTTCGATTCGAAGTCTTTGTGCATTGAAACTCTCAAAAAGCGTCTTTACTACTGCATTTACAGCCTCTGTCACGTAGCCTCTTCCTTCATGCCCCACGTCAACAAAGTAACCAATTGAAAACTCAGGTAAGTCCCAACTAACAGGACCGATATAGACCTGGGCTACGAATTCCTCGGTGCTTTTGAGGAAAACAGGCATGAAGAAATGCGTGCAATCCTTCCAGTCGTTTGCAAGGTCAGATATCATTCCTTTTGCGTCTTCTTCGGTCTTGATTGTCATTGCTGGGTTTTGTGATTCATACCTCTTGAGATGATCGTGGTTTCTCTGACTCATCTCGAAATACCAACTCTCATCACCTACACGGTATGGACGTAGAGTAAGACGGTCTGTTTCTATGATTGAGGGAGGTGTGGATTTCATATCAATGACACCTTGCCTTAATCAATCGAAGAGCAGAGTCATATTTCAATTTTGATGAAAGTAACAGTTGCAGAAAAGAGAGTCAGTCATCTCACAGTAGTCTTCTGTCTATTCGCTGTAAAATGTCAGGCTTTTTCAATCTAGTATAGACTTGAACTAAAAATGTAGCATTTGCCAGCAAAAAAGCGAATTTTGCAACAACATACATGAAATGATTGTACTTATATACAAGTATCTGAATATGTTTTTTGAATAGAATAAGAATGAATTTGATGTAGCTACTTATTGTCTTTTTTTATTATGGCTTGAATAAAATCTGTTGTATTAACCCTTCAATTTCGTTGACTGCTTCTTCTTTTCATTATCATTCTATTATGGAGTGAGAGAAGTGAAGTACGAAGAACCTGAAGGCATGTTGGTCATTACTAGAATAACGAATAGAACAACCGATAAATTGGTTGAGAGTATGCAGCCTTATTTTGAAAATATCTTTGACTGTTTTCGTAAAATGAAATGGGTCAGGGATGGAGATTACGAAAAAGAGGTTACAAAGAACCATAACCGATATTTCGTTGGCATCTATGATGATCTGTTTCTTCAACTTATGAATGGCTCATCCGATGATGAGGTGAATAGGTATCTGCAGCAATTGTATTTTGATGTAACTGGAAACGACACCAAGGGTATTGTCAGGTACGCAGTGTTTCCTGCAGATGAGTTTGATTGGGGATTTGACACTGTAATCTCTCTCTACTATTCTGATTCCAGCGAATATGATAATGTGAAAAAAACGCACTACCGTAAACTTGTTCGTGAACACGTACATTCCAAAATAAAAGCCAAAAACTGCTAAAACCATGTTACTCTTTTGAAGCGATATAATAATGTAGAGAATGAGTAGAAAAGAAGCTGAAACTGATTGCTTTGCTACCCTCGTAATTGAAGGTCATGTTAAGAAGAATAGAAGTGGAATCATGCCCCCCACTCGAATAGTTTCATCAACGTAAAATGAAAAAGGGCGACTTAACATCTGAAGCAAGGGGAAAGATCATTGTTCATCGGACCATGTTGAAGGTCCGAATTCATACTACTCCTGTTTCACGCCAGCTTGATTTCTAGCATTTCGTCCATAGAACTTTCGTCCTAACCATAATGAAACATAGACAAGTCCAACCAAGACAGGCACCTCGATGAGTGGACCTACAACTGCAGCAAGTGCTTGGCCGGATCCGATGCCAAATACTCCAATGGCAACGGCAATTGCCAGCTCAAAGTTGTTGCTAGCGGCAGTGAATGATAATGTCACATTCTTATCGTATGCGAACTTCATGGCATACGAGATTCCAAATGAAACAAAGAACATGATGACGAAGTAAACAAGAAGTGGAAGAGCGATTCTCAGTACATCGAACGGAAGAGCAACAATTGTATTCCCTTTCAGAGAGAACATAACCACAATCGTGAAGAGAAGTCCAATCAAAGCGTATGGCCCCAGCTTGGGTGCAAATTCTCCGTCGTACCACTCTTTAGAACGACGCTTCATAAGGCTGAACCTTGTTACAATCCCAGCCACCAGTGGAATCCCAAGGAAGATAATGACACTCCATGCGATCTCAATAATTGAAACTTGGACAACGGAACCAGATCCAGGTGACACAATTGATGAGAGATAAGTTACAAAGAACCATGCTTCAGGACTGTACATTATTATCTGGAAGACTGAGTTCAATGCCACAAGGACCGCACATGACTCACTACAGCCACCAGCCATCATGTTCCAAATCAATACCATTGCGATGCAGCGCGCTAGTCCTACGAGGATTATTCCAGTTCGATACTCCGGGAGATCAGCAAGGAATATCCATGCAAGTGCAAACATCAAAAACGGACCAATCAACCAGTTCAGGGTTAATGAAACCCCAAACATCTTTTTCTCCTTCTTTAGTCGTCCAAGCTCCTCATACTTGACCTTTGCCAAGACAGGGTACATCATCCAGAGGAGGCCAATTGCAATCGGGAGAGATACGGTCCCAATGCTCCAATAGTCTAAAGCCTCAGCAAACCCAGGCACTAGATCCCCTAAGAGGACTCCCAGAATCATTGCCAAGATAATCCATAGAGGAAGAAACTTGTCGAGGGTGCTCAGACCAGTCACTGGACTACGAGCTACATCTTCTTTGTCAGTATTTGGACTGCTCATTCTTCTCTCCTAGAACCGCCAAAAGGGCTTAGTCGCAAAATTCGAATAATCCTGATATTAACTGTTTTGAGAAGGATTGCAAAGCCGGGGACTCTCGCGAACCCCGTAGATGATTCTTTAGAATCGAGAAGGTTCTAAGTATGGGAGATTGTGCTTGAAATAATGCCATCTTCCTTTTTGGGCCGTGTAAAGATTCGCCTGACCCCGTCAGTCTAGCATCCTACTCGGTTGATACAGCATTCTATATGATGAATAGTGAGTTCAGAACCAAGAAGATAAGGAGTAGTATTAGATATCCAATACCAGTTGTTTTTGATAGTCGGTTTTGAAAGAGATTAACAGCTAGAACAGTGAGTGAAATGATAAAGATAATCGAGCTAAGCAGCATTATCATCTCAAATGTGAACTGAAATAGAAGTATGCTGCAAATTCCAAAAATCAAAGTGATATTCCAAATGATTTTTCCAACTTGTGCACTAACACCCAGATCAGCGCGATCCTTTCTAATTGACTTGACTATTAACCAAAACTCCTCAACATTGGTCACAGCCGCCATTATTACCAGTCCGAAGAAACTTTCATTCAATCCAGTAAGAATAACAAGTTCCTCAGCACTGACCACTAAAACCTCCGCGCCTACGGAGAGAAGAATTAGAGCAATCAGTAATTTAGCAACTGTCTGCAAACGAGTTTTCTTTTTTACACCTCTATCTTTCTCCTGCTCCTTTTCGGTATCTTTCTCTACCTGTTTCCTGCGTAAGTTGGTTGACTTGAACTCTCTTTGAATTCGCAGAGTGTATACTAGATGAGCAATGAAGAGACTGATGCTTAAAAATCCGAACAGAAATAGGTGACTCGTCAGAACCATGGATACCAGTACAATTGTGCCAGCGCCTACCAACTCGATATAATAAAATCTTGGAAGCTTGTCGATTTCAGCCTTAAGATAAAGTGCAGGCAAACCAAAGGCGATACCAATTGCAATCACTGTATTTCCAATAAGATTTCCAAGAGCAAGATACGGCAATCCCTCAAATGCTGCTGTTAGAGAAACAATGCTCTCTTCTAGGTCGATACCAAGGATGAGAAGTCCTAGAACTATGGGAGAAATTGAGAATGACTCGCTGATATCTACAAGAGTGTCAATTATGAGATCTGCTAGAAAGTAGATTAGAAAATATCCACCTATGAAGAGCGAAGACCAGAGCAAAATATCAGGCAGCATCTCTTTTGTAGGTAAATCGGATTGCATTCAAAAAACTGATGGTTTGGTGATGATCAAATCATGCAAAATAGATAGGGTGGCTCAACAGGCGAAGATAAGGAAAGTTCTCTGTTCACCCGACCCCGTCAGTCCATGTCCCTAAGTCCATCTGAGAGATTTCAGTCAATCACTTCATCATTGTTCCAAGAAACAATTCTTCCAGTTTCTCCTCTGCTAGTAACTGGTCGCACAAAACTCTATTCAGTTGCTTTTACAAAAGAGATTATAATATTGTTCAGACTCTCTATTGTTTC
Organism: Candidatus Thorarchaeota archaeon; assembly: GCA_011364905.1. Lineage (GTDB taxonomy): Archaea > Asgardarchaeota > Thorarchaeia > Thorarchaeales > Thorarchaeaceae > SMTZ1-45. The sequence goes on along the minus strand of RDNZ01000028.1, from coordinate 20,494 downwards.
TAGAGATTGTTGTTCATTGAAACCAGCTAACAATACAACGAAAAACTGCATAGTTCTATCCTCTTGGATATTGAAACATAGAATCTTGGAGTCATCTCTAATCGATTGGTATTATGCCACTCAACTCAACATCTAATTGCCATTGAATGAATAGGAATTGCTGTATATGGTTCGACGATTTTTATTTACTCTTGCTCTAGTCCTTCTGGTAGTATTTCCATGCATACAAACCAGCGAGGGAAAAAGAATTGTAAATCTAGCTCTTCAAAACGCGTCAGTTGAAACTCAACCCGAAGTGAGTGAATTTTCTTCGAATGTGCTTCTCTCAACTGATGATTCCTCATATCCACACCATGTAGAGGTTTCTATGGCCATTAGTGATAATGGGACTATCTTTGCAGGGTGGAAGGACTCTAACACGCACAACGGCGGGGGTATTCGCGTCAGCGTGACAAAGTCTGTTGATGGAGGAAATACTTGGACTAGCCCATATAATATGCCAATGTTTACGAGTGGAACAACAGGACAATCGGACCCATGGCTGGTGTGGCACGATGGAACTATTTACTATGCATACTTAGAGTACTCAATTTCAGGTCCTTCACTTTCTCAAATAACCGTGGCTCGAAGTGATGATTATGGCGCGTCTTGGACACCTGTAACAGCTTCCTATGGAAACTTCTTTGCCGATAAGGAGACGATGGCAATTAGTGATGATGGAACAATATATGTCGTCTATGATGATGTAGATCTCAATTCAGCCCTTGGAGACGCTGATATTCGCCTTAGCCGATCCATCGATGGAGGCCAGACGTTTCAAGAGATATGCAATATTACTAAGCAAGACCCATGGAGGTGCTTCCCTTACATAGCTCTGAGTAGTGAAAACGATCTGTATACCTCATGGCTTTACATAGAGCCTGCAGCATTGAACTGGGGCAATATCGAACTTGCAAGAAGTCTAGACGGCGGTTCCACTTTCCAAGAGAGCCGGTTCATTAACAACGATGGGAACTACTCAACATCAGCACCGGGAAAGATTACCCTCCCTGTGATTAGATTTGATCAGAATGATAGACTCTACGTACTTTGGGCGGATGGATTTGATGAGGGGCAGAACTCCTTTGACGTTTATCTTAGATACTCGGACGACTATGGCGATACTTGGAGTCCACGCATTAGAGTAAATCCCACTGTGGAGGGAAATCAGTGGAATCCAGAAATGGCCATCGGAACTGATGGAAGATTGCATATTGTCTATTATGATGAACAAGAGAGTGAATATAGACCATATTACCGTACACTAGAATTCACCGGGGATGAACATGATAATCCAGTATTTGGTACACCGATTCCTGTTGCAAATTCAACGACTTCGAGTTCGTATACAAGACCGGGCGAGTATATGGGTATCCAGTTGGACTCGGATGGAGTGCCGCACATCGCATGGTCTGATGGCAGAAATGGTGAGATGGACATCTATTATGCTCATGGGATTGTTGAAACATCCACTCCACCTCCATTGGACCCTGTAATTATTCTTGCAGGAGCTTCAGTAATACTGGTCATTTGTGTTGTACTGTATATACGAAGATACCGAAGAGTAAGTGTAACAAACTGAGAAGAAAATGAAGATATGATAGGTAAACAAGTAAGTTGAATTCATCAATAAGGCATCTTCTCACAACGAAACGTCGAAAAATGAGAGGGTGGCTCAACAGTGTGAGTTTGGACAAGTTCGATGTTAAGGTATTTATGAGTTAGAAACCATGCATACTTTGAGTTTAGTAATTCTCAGAAGGGCTTAGGATTGAAGAATTCGGTCAGAATATGGACTGTGACCGGCACGCTTGTCACCTTATTAGCAATTGCTATCGGAATCATTTGTGCTTTTTTTCAAACAGATCCAGAAGCGAATCTTACTGTGGTCCTTGACATTCTGATAGTCCTTCAGATCTTGGGAGCTGACCTGCTTGCTATTGCAGTCCTTAAGCAGAAACAAGAGATCAACAGTGTTATTGCGTTCATTCTGATAGTGATTGGGTTTGTTGGCTTTGGTGCTTCTGCTTCGTTTCACAATGCGCTTGTGACTGCCTTCTTTCCAAGGACAATCATATCGGCGCTTTTGGGCATTGACTTCGTAGAGATTGGAATGTTTGGTGTTTTTCTATCGATTTTTCGGGGACGTATACCAGTCAAATGATAACTCAAAAGCATCCAGAGATGAAAAAATGACCAGAATGAAAAGGGTGGCTCAACAGGTGAGGATAGGGAAAGTTCCCTGGTTTCCCGACCCCGTCAATCTTGGATGTCAAAGTAATAGTTGATCGTTTAAGATTTCAATCTGGAATATCTTTCCATCTTTCCAGACCTCACATGTCCTTTGTAATGACCAAAGGTAAGTTCCATCCCATGCTAAAGCATCAGTGCCCCATGCAACTGGATAGATTTTTCCTGCCAAGGTCCAATTAGCGTACCATTTGGTGATATGAATACCAGAATGTGCCCAGAAGTATATTCCAGTCCAGACAAGCGCGCCCCACAGAGGTGCACCTTGATAATTAATTGAGGTGACTAAGGTTCCACTCATATCAATCTTGTAGATTACAGATGTGTCGCGACTCAGGCTGTATAAATACGAACCATCACAAACAAGGCTTGAGAGACCCCCCTCAGATGGGTTTGGAATATCAAAAGAATCTATTATCTCAATGAAATCACTGGAGTTGATTTTGAACTTGAAAATCTTCTTTAGAGTGACATCATTGACCCAGAAGAAATTCCCATCATTGGTGAGTCCTCTTGGATTAATTACAAAGTTGTTTCCATAGATTGTGTTATTCCCTGTGACGGGATTGATTTCTATGAAGTCTTGTAGTGTGCCTTTAGTCCATGAAGCAACGTTGAAACGCCAGAGACTTCCATTCAAATATGTCAGAGCTGAGCCAATCTCTGTTTCATTTTCAAGTCGATCTACAATTCTACGTGTCTGATCAAATTCTGGATATACATAGAGATACTCGTCTTCGGGATCTCCTGGAGTATAACCTAAGTCACTCCTTTTACTATCAGGAAAATCAAGCTGCGGGGATTCTAAAATGCCACTGCCAAAATCATTATCCTGGGTGACATTCGTTGTGGTCGGGTCTAGATTTATCATATATCCATCTATGTCTTCGAACTTATTCTCAACAATTGTCATGTTGGAGAACTGTCCACCTGATATCGCTCCAACGGTATAGTTGACGAAGTAATTTCCCGCGATTGTTACATTTGTAGCTTCAGCATGAACGCTTGCATGACCACCTTTGAAGATGTTATGCCTGATTTGAACATCAGGATTGAACTGCTCCAATGCAATATCGTGATACGCATTACCATAAATCAGATTATACTCAATTATGGGACGGGAAGTCTCAGCGTAGATTCCTTCTGTATTTACCCAGCGGATGATAGAGTGGCTGATGGTCATATTCGAATGCACTTGTTCTATACCGATTATAGAGTACTCCACAATGACATATTTGAAGACGCTCTCAGTGAATGAGCAGCTAATTCCCGCCCAGTCACCATTGATTGGATCATCAGCGTCTGATGTGAACCAGATTTGAGCATCCGGGGTGCCTTGCGCTATGACCGTACCACCTCCAACAATTAAACCCACTCGTTGATCATCGGTATATCCACGGTAATGACGGAACTCAATAGTTGTCCCAGGCAAGATGGTTAATGTGATTCCCTCAGGAACCGCGACAAAGCTCTCTACATGTACAAGTCCAGACCATGTTGTGTCTTGTGTTAGAGTCCCACCAGCAAAGGTCACGTTATTATCTGGAGTAAGGAAATACCCATAGAGGATTAAAACTGAAGTTGACCCAATAATGATTAATATTATGAAAACTGTTAGCATCTTCTTGTTTGTCTGAATGAAACTGCTCAAAATCTCTACTCCGGTACACGCGATGTATTAGAATATGTAGTCGGACATTATAATAATTATTCTCGAAATTCGTACCTGCTTTGGTGAACTAGAAGACGAATTTTTAGTTAAGATTATTATTGGTAAAATGAGAAGGGTGACTCAACAGGCGAGGATAGGGAAAGTTCCCTGTTCACCCGATCCCGTCAGCCTCTACTTCTTACCCATCTTAGTTGAAAGAACCTGTTCTCACTTCTCCTGAGCGCTCATAGGAAGAAACGATGACACCTTTTGGAGACATTTTAACATCCTTTAATGTGAACGTAGAAGGAATGGTTCCCTCATCAAATAGGCGCTTTCCCGAACCAAGCGTGATGGGGAAAATCTTGAGCCACAATTCATCAACCAGATCATGTTTCAAGAGTGTCTGAATGAGGTTGCTGCTACCGTGAACTTGCAGGTCAGGGCCATCCTGTGATTTTAACACCTTAATTTTCTTCACGACATCACCATTTATGAAGACTGAGTTATTCCACTCGTGTTCCGTTAGTGTATTCGATACAACATACTTTGTTGCATCATTTATTGGACTTTCATGATGAGGCCAATAAGATGCGAAAATCTCAAACGTTTTTCTCCCTAACAACAGGTCAAAGGATCTACCCATCTGTTCGGACATCACTTCTCCAAGAAAATCATCAAAATAGGGAACTGTCCAGCCGCCGTGTTTAAAACCACCAGAGGTGTCTTCTTCAGGTCCACCAGGTGCCTGCATAATACCATCAATCGTTACAAATGATAGAACGATAATTTTTCTCATATTTGCGATGCCCTTCTTCAGATCTATTTATTAGAACTGATAACAATAGTTAATATTTCATTATATGATTCTTATGCTAATTGCAGTTCCCCGATTTAGTGTAGGAGCAACTATACTGTACACTCAAGAAAGTGGACAATTACAAAATGAAAGGGTAGCTCAACAGTGAGCGGCTAGGGAAAGGTCCTATTAGTCAACCCTGTCAGCATCTATTTCTATGAGTCAGAGTTCGCACAGATTTTTCTCTATTGCTTCAAAGTCCTAGTAGATCAGCAAGGCTTGGAAGTTGTTTCTCAATGCTGTCTAGATTAATTGGTTGAAGGAGCTTGCTCAAATCTCCTTTACATGCAGATAGTTCATCTCGTAATAACTCACTGCAATCATCTATTTCGTGCTCACCTAGAAGTAACCGTGTAGCAAAGGTGAAACACCCAGATTCACCGCACTCTCCACAATTCGTTTGCGGCAATAGTTTTACAATTTCTAATGCATTTAGATTCTCGTGCTGTTGAATAAGACTTGGTTCGGTGGGTCCATATTGACGTAAATATTCGAACGCTTTGGAGATTAGCTCGGCGATATGATTGAGATTCTCGATCCCTTCTTGATGATCCGCCAAATGTGTAATCGAAACCTTACCCGAACCAAAGATGGATGTAATCTTTCCTTCTTTCTTCTTTACAATACATTTCAATTCTCTAGAATAGGTTACATTCTTGAAATGAAGGAATAATATTTCGAGTATTGGGAGTAGGTCTGCATCAAATTGAGCTACTATTCTCACTCTGGTTTCTTCAGCTGGACATTGTTGCGTTTCCAGCACCGTGAAGTTTATTCCACACTCGGAGGTTTCTTTCAATGAGCTAGCACGGACCAATTAGAGTTATGATTATTATGACCATAGACTGGTGATAAATTCTATTGATTGTAATTTGATTCAGAAGAGTATGTACACAATTGCAAAATGAAAGGGTGGCTCAACAGGAGAGGAAAGGGAAAGTTCCCTGTTCACCGGATCCAGTCGTTAGCCTACACCTCTATCTGCTCGGGAAAAAGCAAATTGATTTTCGCATCCTCTTTTTCCCATCTTTGCAGAGTAGGCCAAATTGCCGCCCAGATAATCGCCAACATAATTAGAATGTTGGAGGCACCCAAATAAGAGTTGAACAATGAAGTTGGAGCATTTCCAAAGACATGCACAAACATAACAAAGAAGAGGTTCTCAGTCCTCAAATAGAGTAGACCATAGATAATCCCATTCATGAATACACTGAATAGCAAATCGAAAAGAGCTGCAGTTGTCCATCCTTGATTCAGAACTTTCCACGGGACATGAAGCAAAGTGAAAAGCGTTTGAGATGCTATCAAAGATAGTGATATCTGTAGAGCCCTGTTCGTTGTTATGTCTTCTATCTTCATCCTGAACTGAACCAGAAGAAATCCTCTGTATCCGACTTCTTCATATAAGGCAGTACCAAATAGCATTCCGATTAACAATCCGATTAATCCAAGACTATCTGTGCTCCATTTTGAATCAAATTCTATGCTTCCTGTATAGATATAGCTGGCGAACCCTTCAATTATCTGAATAGTAACCCAAGTGATTAAACCAACAATGATTGCTGTTGGAAGTTTCCCTGTTACAAGTCCAAAATCTTTCCCTTGAAATTTCTCCTTCAAGACTAGGACTCCGTATACCGCAGTCAACATCAAGAATGCATTGAGAATTAGTGTGGGATGAAGCAGCCCTCCACTAAAGTCCTCCAGAAAAATAACTATACCAAATTGATAGGCTAGCAAATACAGTAGGACTACGACAAGACTAACAAAGAAAAATAGAGCCATTGTTCTATAATCTGATTCTTTTGACTCAAGCATTTCTTGTCTTTGACTCCTCATTCTCATCTATAATGTTGGATAACAACTGTCTGAGCGATTTTATCACCGTACCTTTGAAACAATGGAGACTTTCTTACAATCCGTATTCCAATAATGTAAACCGCAATACCATCAACTAGCCTACCGAAATTCCGTTTGGCAGACTGTTGCATAGTTATCCTAGTGCCTTGCTCACTGACGACACGAATGCCAGTGGCAAGTTTCCCAAGAGTGAATCCAAGTAATCCTTCCATTCCTATGAAATAGGCAAAGATGGTTACCAAGAAAACTCCACAGATTGGATCAAAAATAATCCATAGGTGATCCCCTGGCAACATGAGCCAGACACCTTTTACGATATACGTCACTAGTATGAAAATTGTGGCTAAAATCGTGAAATCTATAATCTGTGCCACAGCTCTTCGTGAAATTGACGCCAATTTATTTTCATAAGAATTCCATTTTTGATCCGTTTCACCAACTTCTTGTTTTGCTTTTATTTTTGTCAAGTTTTTTCGACTCCTAATGTCAATTTTATTTCATACTCAATCATTATTCTTCACCAAAATTCCGATACATTGGAGGAGCAATTATTCTAAACAGTTGGGAGTCTGGTTTGCTTCTGAGTAAATATCGGGCAGTCCAGATGCATCCATCCAAAACAACTTCCAGATTGAATCCAGCTTCATCCAAACGAATCATGTATTCTATGTAGGAAATACACTCAATCAGTTGAAGTCTTGATATGCGAATGTCATTAACTCTATCGTTAGTCGAGTCAGACTGGACTGAGTCTGAAGTACGACTGACGCCCATAAAGATATCAATCTCAAGGGCGATTTCTTCCCATCTATCAGGGTCTTTCGTAAGATAGATTCTAATAGGCCCATCGTCGTGTAATAGAACCGTTCGTCCCGTTTCGCAATAAAAAGGATCGAGTTGAGAGGTAGAGTACAAGAGATTATACCCCTCAACCAAATCAAAGAGCTCCATACTACATACCTCGACCCCATCTATCGAAGACCAGTATTCCAGCAATAACTACGATAATACTGGCCGCAACAACAAGCACAAGGTCAATCCATATCGAGGGAGTTGTGACTAGTGCACCTCGTAGGAAAAGAGTAGTCAGAGCGTCTGTCACATATGTGCTTGGCATAATCGAGGCAATCGTATCAGCTATTCCACCAAGTGGCATGAATGTTCCGAGGAACATCTGAGGCATAGCAACCATGAATGCTAGACCTGTGGCTCCATCTGCAGAGTTCGTGAAGGTTGCAGCAATGAGACCCAAACCGACACAAGATAGTGAGAACACTGCCAGTATCGTCAGTGCAAATCCAATCCCGATTAATCCTGTAGCAGGTCTATAACCAATCAGGTATGATGTCAGGAAAATCATCGCAACCTGAATGATTGCGACCGTCATGTAGGAAAGTGTCTGACTAAGCATGTAATCGGAGGAGGTTACAGGAGTGGTTGACATTCTTCTAAGAAGCCCCTCATTTCTCTCCACGGTCATCGACTGTGCTACTATTACAGTGATGAAGATTGCAGAGAATGCAAACATACCTGGCACCATGAAGTCCCATTGTGAAACTGAACTTGCAGATATGAGCTGGGGACTTGTCAGTTGAACCGGAACATCTAGTGATATTTTTGCGTCTCCGAATAGTGTCCTAAGAAAGACCTGTTGGACAATTGGTGGAACTGCAGCAGTAGCTACTAACGATCCACTATCAAGGTAGAGACTGATGGATGTGTTTATCCAACTAGTTCCATCAAAGGGGAACTCCCAGTAGGATTGACAACTGTCGCCAAACCCTGTTGGAATCACAATTAATGCGTCTATGCTCCCTTGGAGGAGATCAGCTTGTCCAGTTTCGTTATCTGCATATTCTACTAAGATAACACCTTCAATATCACTGAGATTTGTGAAGAATCCACTAGCCCATTCTGGATGGTCTGATGAGTAATCTGTGTTGACAACTCCAATCTCAAAGCTCTGTGGACCGGATTCACCAATGCCTCCAAATGCGAATCCAAACACGGTTGTAAGAACAACAGGAAACAATACAAGCAGGAACAGAGTGCCTGGGTCTCTGGTGAACTTCTTCATGTTCTTCTTTACCAAGGCCAAAACACGCTTGAAGTCCATCTAGACCTCCTCCTTTAGCTTCTTACCCGTTCTCAAGACGAAGACATCTTCTAGGTCGTTTACCTGGTATTTGTCTATCAAGTCTTGGGGCGGTCCGACCTCAATCAGTCTACCTTCATCGATTATGCCGACTCTATCGGAGAGTTCCTGTGCTTCTTCCATGTAATGTGTTGTAAGAATAATTGTCTTGTTTTGGCTTCTCAGTTCTTTGATGAAGTCCCATACTGACCTGCGAGATATCGGATCCATTGCGACAGTGGGCTCATCAAGCAAAGCGACAGGAGGATCGTGAATGAGCGCCATGATAGTGCTGATACGACGTATCATCCCACCGCTATAATGACTTGCACGTCGGTCAATATCATCATGAATATCAACTCTCTGAGCCAAATTCTCAATTCGTTCACCGAGTAGTTTCTGTGGCACTGAATGAAGTTGACCGAATAACTCTATGTTTTCTCGACCAGTGAGATATGGAAAGTATGCTGGTTCCTGTGGACAGAGACCAATCACCTTTCGAACTTCACTAGCTTTCTCAACAACATCGTGTCCGGCCACAGTAGCATAGCCTTCAGTAGGGTCCAGTAACGTCGAAAGTATATTGACTGTTGTTGTCTTTCCAGCTCCATTTGGTCCTAGAAGACCAAAAATCTCACCCCATCTAATATCAAGAAAAAGCCCATCAACAGCTGTGAGGTTACCAAACCTCTTTGTCAGATTCTTCAGCTCAATAGCAGTTTTCTTGGTTTTCTTGAATGATTGCTCAACAATGACTTCCATTTGATGAAATCACCTCTACTAATGTGGGACAGAAAAAGCAATTCTATTCATGTGTGCTAACAAGTTCAGTAAGAACCTGACAAGGTGCAGAAAAGAAGTGATTTGTGAACTCAGTTGTTCATATAGAGCATTCAGGCATAGATAGAAGTTCTATGAAACGAGATTTACAGACCAGCATTTTTGAGTAGTTCTGTAAGGTGAGTACTGCGGATATCTGGAAAACTTTTTTGAGGTCTGCCAAAAAGCGCTTGACAAGTTTCCACAAAAGGTGCTTGTGTAATCTTCTTTGATATTGAATCTGCATCTTTGAACTGCTTAACAACAAATACTGCAAAAACTATTGATTCTGTTGCTGAAACTAATGGACCATAGAATGCCACAGGGAAATTCTCACTTATGAAGAGGAGCACATTCCCAAGACTTCCAGTTTTGTCATCCCATCTGATTTTCAAAAGAAAGACAAATCCTTCTCCTGCGCTTAGATTCCATCTTATTCCAAGGGAAACTGCTCCACTATCGAGAAGTTTATTGATTGTTAATCGAGTTCTTCTTACTGTAAGTCCGGTTATCTCTGATATCTTTCTAGTCGACATACGAGGATCTTCGACAAGGCAGTGTAGAACTCTAAGCTGCAGTTTGGTCAAAATAGTCTTCCTTCCATGAAGCGCATCCTTTACAAGACCGTGTAGCTCAACACTCTTGACATTATCAATTCCGCGAAGAAAGCTGCCAAGGTCTCTAAGACTCTCTGAACCAATGTGGGTTCCCATTGCCAAATATGATGAACCAGATAAGATGCCTACCTCTCTTATCAACAAGTGTGATCCTATTTTTTGAACAAGTTCATCCGCATCCTCTCCTCCATCCGTGAAAATCACAGCAAGACAGTTCTCACCATCTACCATAGCCGGAGAAAGTTCGGCGGTAAACTTCACAATCACACCTGTATCAACCAGCTTCTGAACTCTCTTCTTGACAGCATTTGCGGTCATGTTAAACTGCTGGGCAAGGGTTCGATATGGAGTTCTACAATTTTGGAGCATTCCAAAGAGAATTCCCTTGTCAATCTCGTCCAAACTCAGCACCTAACCTTCACAGTACTAGCATTTGCTTGCTAATATCGTATTCGGATTTTAAATAGATACTTTCTAATTTGACAGCGGGCCTCGCATCTTCAGAAAATTCTGAGAACTTTCTTAATCTTTAAAATGCAATCTTTGTCTTTCTCACGACCTAGTTTTTCATAGAATAATAGTTGATCATGCATTGAGGATACAGGTATATTCATTGCATTGATTTGAACAAGTGATGGTGATTCGAGTCTATCAGATAGAGAAACCCATGTACCTTCTAACCGCACTCTAAAATCTCCCATTACATCGACTTTTGTTCCTTCTATGTCATAGATGCCGTAGAAAGACTCGAAAAGATCAGTCTGGCTAAAGCTAACTGGTTTGATTTCAAATTCTTTCAATAATACACCAATTTTGAACGCCCCATACTCATCTGTTAGAATATCGATATCGTTGGGGGTGATATCTACTCCTTGAAGAGCAAGACTAGCACTTCCCATTATTGTCCAGCGAATGTCCTCGTCCTCTAGCTGATTGACTATTATTCGAAAGGCGCTCAGTAATTCTGAATTAATCACATTACGTCAAAAGATGAATCGTGATATTTCATACTATCGAAATATCTGTTTGAGATTTCAGGTGAATAAGACCAGACCTGCAAACCACTGAGACTGAATGTAAAATGAGAAGAGTGACTCAATAGTACAGGCAAGGGAAAGGTCCCTGTTCACCCGACCCCGTCAGCCTCTACTTCTTACCCATCTGAGACTGGTTGTGTCCATCGGATCGTTAGGACTAATTATATCGGTTCTCTCAAAAAGCTAAGTCAAAAAAAAGAGTTTAGGGATAGCGTACGCTAGCCCCTTGTTAATTTTTCATATTCTTTCTCAGCCATTCCATCTAAGAACTTTCTTCCAGGGAAGACAAATGCCAAAAGATAATGTATCACGACAGCTATTCCCCATCCTACTAGCGGAAAGATGATCCATGGATATCCCATACCATTGAAGTACCAGATGGAAATGAGAATGCCATTGATGATTATATAGAGCGCGATGTTGATATAGAATGAAAACTTCATTTCAGCCCGCTCTTTTGCTTCTTTTCTTAGCTCATCATTTTCAGTCATTGAAATCCTCAGAATGGAATCTCATATACGCCTATAATAATACTACATATCTCACGCATCTGCTGGATACAGATATTCAACTACAAATATTGGTATGAAGCGTCTAGGAATCCCACTGAAATGAGAAGTTCAAGTCATCCCAATAGCTTCAGCCTGGGCTTGTCCTAATTCAGTTAGTGGCGTTTCGCTATGTCCAGAGATCGTCTTCGTTACATTTGCTTCAGATTGGCCATGTCTAACCAGATAGAATCTCAGTTCCCTTACTTTCATCTTCTTTGCAAATAGATAGTATACAAAACAACAAAACTACTCTTCAAATCTGTTTGCACACTCCGTCTTGCTTCTTGGAAATCTGGAGCTCTACTCAGAGCCTTTTTTAGTATAGAATATTCCTCACGACAGGACATAGGTGAGTCACTTGCAGATGGAGCTGGATTTACAATCGATATCAATAATGATTGCCGCAGCAAGCGTCCTAATTGGTGTTATCATGAGTGTTCTCTCTATAAGGAACTTTGCAAAGTCAAGACAAGCTTCAGTCTTTCTTGATTTTCATAGACAGGCAGACTTGGAGTTTATTCAGCATGCTTCAGAAGTTGTTATAGAGTGGAATTGGAAAGATGCTCAAGAGTTCGATCAGAAATATGGACCCAGAACAAATCCCAAAGCATATGCTAAATTCATCTTTGTAGGTTCATTCTTCGATTCAATGGGAAAGCTTGTCGAAGCTAAGGTTACCAATGCCAGATTAATTCCTGAATCTCTAGCTGTCTTTGCAATGGCATGGTTTGAAAAAATCAAATCTATTGAACCAGATCTTGCCGCTAAATGGAGACGTTCAGGATCAATGGACTCCAGTAAATTGCTTTACAAAAAGCTAAAGGAGCTTGGGTATCGGTCACCACTACTACCAAATGAACCATAAAATCTGTCTCCACGAGGATGCAGAATGAATAAAGGAATGCCACTAGATAGAGTAGAATGTGCAAGAAATGCAGGTGTCTTCATTTTTTGAGAGAAAGGGTGGCTCAACAGGCGAAGTAAGGACAAGTTTCTGTCTTGGCTTTGGGAAAACCTAAAGATTGCACCGCAGAGTGAATATCATTTCAGACTGGGGATATGCTTGATGATTCATGGGTTTTAGTACGGACAATCGATTCTCTTTTCTTGTAGATTACGATAGTAATGATGACCAGAACAATTCCTCCGGATAACATCGAGATGAACACAATCGACACCTGGTCTGCTTTGGTCAGTTGAATTGTAACTCGCGACTCATCTATGGTAACTCCTTCCAATGTCGATGTAGAGATCACATATTGAACCGACCACTCGCTATCAGTTTTTGTAAGGTTAACACCAAGTGTTATCAACTCAGGACCGCATAACGAAGATGAGCCATCCTCGTAGTAGATGGTTAGATTCTCAAATTCAACGAAATCGCCAGCCATTGAGAGATGAGTCATATTCTCCTCAGATATCGGTCCTAGATATCCACCCCATCTACTCTTTTCTGTCCAAGTCAGGTATGGTCTTTTACTTGTCCAATTCGGTGTGTGATTATACCAATAATCCGTGATCATGCCTTCAGTAGTGTATGCGAATGGAAACTCTCTCATCTCATCGTATCCCAGACCAAGTGCACGGAGAAAGAGGGGCGAATCTGAGATACTTAGATACTGCTGAGAGAAACCGATTTTGTACTCATTTTCGGTAGAATCAAATCGAAATCCAAAGACCAAAGTGGCATTAATTGAGTTCCCAAGAGGGTGTCCGTTCAGCATCATTGTTATCGATTGATTATTAGGAATATCTTGCAACGGTGCTGCTCTAAATGACTGAGTGATGTTAGATTCAGAAACCGCGCATCCTGACTGAATCGGTAGAAGAAAAAGAAAGAGTGTGAGAAAGAGAGCAGCATGTGTCTTCGACATTCGTTGATAACATGGATGTCCAAATGACATTGTTCCCTTCACCAAAGTATCATTGTGAATCCCGCAGTACTGAAACTCCTAAACTTACAGATAGCTAGCCATAGAGTTAAGCTTTAGCATCAACGAATGTCTATTTCTGGAATAGAGAGCTTTATTGTAGAGAACATAGAAATGACTATCTTCTTTCAGACACTTTGGTTTATGCAAAATGAAAAGGGTGGCTCAACAGGTGAGGAGAGGGAAAGTTCCCTGATTACCTGACCCCGTCGTAAGCCTGCACCTCTCTCTGTCCGAAGACAGAACAAGCTGTAACCACCATTTGAGATGGTGTTTCGCGGGAAGGACCTAATCCAGAACCAATCCTACAGGTTTTTCTTCCTGCGAATCATGATGAGTCCGACCATGGCGAATACTGATGGAGTTGGTATTGGCAGATACATATAGATATTGAACCCATCCAACATTGACATGGCGATAAGTGGGGTAGCAATTTGAATTATCGTTGCTGTGAGTACCGAAAACCACCCGAAATTGTACCACTTAGCCTCATTCTTTGCACGACGCAAGACCTCAGCCAATATCAACCCGGTAGTCACAAGTACGACAGTCGTAAAGATCTCAAGGGTGAGGAGTCCATCAAGACGGAAGGTCCGAAGAAATGCAAAGTCGCCAGATTCGTCATTACCGTAATAGTACTTCCAGAATGGGAAGTACCATGCTAGTCCAGAGGCGAATAATGGGGTTTGGAAAATTTTGACAGCAAAAGGCGTTAGAAATGTAGTCACTGTGATACACTGTGATATCGACGGAACACTCCTCATGATGACCGCGACTTTTGCAATCTTATACTTTCTCTCCAACATTGCTTCTAACAATGAGATGTATAAGATACGTGTTAGATGCTTTTCACCTTTTATGGTTTCGTTCATTTCTGTTGTGTCAATTGCAAAATGAAAAGGGTGGCTCAACAATGACAGGTAAAGGGAAAGTTCCCTGTTCACCCGACCCCGTCAGCCTCTACTTCTTACCCATCTAAGATGGATAAAGCATAGGAGGTGATCCATCCGCAGCTTCCGCTACGGATACCTTGTTACGACTTCTCCCTACTTGCGACCTCAAGATTCGTCATCGCCCAGTGGACGACACCTCACCCCAAAGCCGCTCGCATGGAGCGACGGGCGGTGTGTGCAAGAAGCAGGGACGTATTCTCCGCGCCATAGTGAGACGCGGATACTAGGGATTCCAGGTTCACGCGGGTGAGTTCCAACCCGCGATCCCAACTACGACCGGGTTTCGCGATTGACTTCACCTTTCGGTGTTGTGACGCATTGTCCCGGCCATTGTAGCACGCGTGTGGCCCCGCCCATATCGCGGCATACTGACCTACCGTGGCCCCCACCTTCCTCCAGCTTTTCGCTGGCGGTCCCCCTAGTGTGCCCCGTCAGGGCCGAAGCCCCCGGCTGGCAACTAGGTGGCAGGGATCTCATTCGTTGCAGCACTTAAGCTGATACCTCACGGCACGAATTTACGATGGCCATGCACCAGCTCTCAGCTCGTCGAGCAAGATCATCAGTCTGGCTCTCATTCGGCTGTCTGGGCGGGTAAGTTTTCCGGCGTTGAGTCCAATTAAACCGCAAGCTCCACCCCTTGTGGTGCTCCCCCGCCAATTCCTTTAAGTTTCAGTCTTGCGACCGTACTTCCCAAGCGGCCCGTTTATCGCTTTCGCTACAGCACCGCAGTGGCTCGTGGCCAATGCAACACTTAACGGGCATCGTTTACGCCCAGGACTACTCGGGTATCTAATCCGATTTGCTCCCCTGGGTTTCGTCCCTCACCGTCGGGCACGTTCTCGGCGACCGCCTTCGCCACTGGTGGTCCTCCGTAGATCATTAGATTTCACCCTTACCTACGGAATACCGTCGCCGTCTCCCGTCCCCAAGTAAGGCGGTATTCCTACCAGGCCGACCGTTGAGCGACCGGATTTGAGCAGGAACCTACCAAACAGGCTACGAACGCTTTAAGCTCAATAATTGTGGACACCACTCGAAGAGCTGGTTTTACCGCGGCGGCTGGCACCAGCCTTGCCCTCTCCTTTCTAGCGGTCCACCCTACGGATCCGCCACAGATGGAGTTATCCCCCATCACTCGGCTTAGCCCACTCGTGCTTGCGCACATTGGTGAGGTCTCGTAACTGCTGCGCCCCGTGGGGCTAGGGCCCTTGTCTCAGTGCCCTTCTCCGGGCCACGACTTACATCGCCCGTTCGGGTCATAACCTAAGTGGGCATTTACCCCACTTACAAGTATGATCCGGTGCCGTCCCGTCCTGTGGCGATAAGTTCCACATACCTGGAACACTCATTTCAGAGCAACATCATTTCCAGAACGATGCTCCTATGTTGGATTAGCGCCAGTTTCCCGGCGTTGTCCGCCTCCACAGGGTAGGTTAACGACACTACTGAGCCGTTCGCGACGGACTCGGATGCGAGCCCGTTCCACTTGCATGTCTTATTCCCAAGCCGATAGCAGTGCCCTCTAGCAGGATCAACTAGAGTTGGTCCACATTGTACATGGTTAGCAAGGTGTGACTGGAGTAGTGGTCAGTCATCATGTACAAGTTTTTACACACTTTGAACTGTAATTGCTTGATGAAGTACAGGCGTAACGGGGTTAGCAGAGATGGCTTACCCTAATTATACCTGCACACTGTTGAGCCTTTCTTAGACCTGAGGGCATTCTAACACTCCTTGTGTCAGTCTATCTCACGTCCGCATCTTGTACTCGCATCTGGAAATCACCAGCCATCATCGCTTGGCACTCGCCGATAGCATCCGGCCTGACACCGTATGATGCGAAAGCAAAACCCCCCGCGAAGAGTTCGAATAAAAAGCTTTCCAAGGGACCGCTTGACGAACCATTTGAGAGCCCTACGAAGCGGATAGAAAGACCGCCTCTAATTAGCAACAGGGGTGTGGTTTATCATACTAGCCCCAAGCGAGCTTCTTGATGTCCTTTGAAAACTGCGGATTGAGCCTCATGAAGAGCCGCTCTCTCAGTTTGACCACGCGCTTAACTCTAATCTGCACTTTTCAGAATTACTCTCTCTCTTTTGGACCTTCTTTCGACTCGACACGAAATAATCTGCAGAGTCGCGAAGCTTCATAACAAGATGGTGTCTGTGCGAACGCGTTAGAGATATTGTCAGGAGTGAAACTAATTGACTGATTTTCACGACTATCTGGAGTCATTGATACGAGATGGAATTCATGAGGCAGAGAGTCTGCTACTTGCAGAACGAGAGTCTTTCACATTTCCTACTGCAAAGCCGCAGTGGGCGCCTCCAAGGCATTATAACATTCTGCATCTGGAGGTTAACTGGAATGTAGACCTTAGAGGTGAACATGTAAGTGCTGTATCAAAACTTAAGATTCAAAGCATCGTTCCGGAATTGAGTAAGATCTTTCTCCATGCAATGGAGTTGGATATCAGTAGTATAACAGACTCAAAGGGAAACTCACTCACGTTTGAAATGATGCCTGATGAGCAGGCAATGTCTATCGATCTTGAACATACCCTCGCGGAAGGAGAATCGGATGAACTTGGTTTTACATATACAATAGACCATCCGAGGGCGGGTCTCTTCTTTACCAATTCATGTCCAGAGTTCCCGGAAGTTGAAACCAGCGCTTGGACACAAATGCAAGACGACTACGCAAGGTATTGTGTCCCTGTCTATGACAATCCAAGTCACAAGTTCTCAACAGAAATGATTCTTACAGTTCCAAAAGGCTTCTTTGCAATGAGTAATGGATATCTGAAAAGCAGGAAGGAGAATGATGACGGAACTGAAACCTTCCACTGGGTACAGGAACAACCCATTCCAGCTTATCTGATGACAGTGGCGATATCCGAGTATATCGAGTACAAGGAGGATTTGGACGGCGTTGAGGTCAGTTATTATGTTCACAAAAAGTGGGACAGGGATACTGTCTACCGGTCATTTGGAAAGACTCCTGAGATGGTCGAGTTCTATGAGGCAAAACTGGGTGTGAAATTTCCGTGGGCTAAATACGCTCAAGTGACTGCAGCCAACTTCACCATAGGGGGTATGGAGAACGCAAGTGCGACCACACAGACTGATGCCACCCTACATGATGAGAGGACTCATCTGGACTTCGACTCTGATGGTCTTGTTTCACATGAACTCGCGCATAGTTGGGGCGGTGACCTAGTGACATGTCGGACATGGTCTCATGGCTGGCTCAATGAGGGGTGGGCTTCCCAAATGCAAAACGAATGGAAACGTCATGATAAGGGAGATGAGGAGTATCTCTATGACCAATTTGGTAAACAGCAAACTTACTTTGATGAGGACAAGAATAAGTACCGTCGGCCTATTGTGAAAAACGAGTGGGAACGAGGTTCGGATGTGTTCGATGCACATCTGTATCCTGGAGCTGCTTGGAGATACTACATGCTTAAGCATCTCGTAGGTGAAGAACGATGGTGGAAGATACTTGGCGAGTGGATGACAAGGTTCTCATTCAAGTCAGTCTATACTCATGACCTTGAGAGTCTATTTACAGAGATGACGGGTGAGGACTATGGATGGTTTTTCGATCAGTGGCTGTACAAGGCTGGGTACCCCGAGTGTAAAATCAAGGTGTCTTATGACAAAAAGATTGGCCATATATGTGTCAGAATCGAGCAAACTCAAAAATCAGATGATGACATGACACCAGAGGTATTTCGCTTCCCCCTCACTGTGGAGTTTGTTGATGAGAGTGGCTTACGAACTCGTAATACTATGCAAATCACTGAGCGAGTGCATGAATTCTACTATCCAATTCAAAATAAACCAGCACAGGTGGTCATCGATCCAGATTATGCAGTCCTTATGCAATGGGATATCGACAAACCTGAGCCTGTGTGGATCAAGCAACTTAAGAATGGTTCAAGCACAATCCAGAAGATAAAGGCGGCTGAGGCCCTAGGCAAGAAGGCCACACCAAAATCTGTGGAAGCTCTGGGGAGAGCCCTTCTGGAAGAAACTTTCTGGGGTACGCAGGTTGAGATAGCAAAAATACTAGGATCACTGAAGTCTGAGGCAGCCTTAGATTGGCTCATCAAAGCAGTCGAACTCAAGAACACAAAAGCAAGAACAGCAGTAGCCACTGCACTTGGTCAATTCTACAAGGATGACAGAGCTTTTCATGCCCTCAAAAAACTCCTAGGAGATACTGAGAGCCATTTTGTCGCTGCAGCAGCAGCTACATCGATTGGGAAGACTCAGCATGACTCCTCATTTGAGGAACTCTCAGAGTTTTTGAAGAGCTGCCCTCAAAGTTGGCACGATATCACAGAGATAGGCTGTCTGGAGGGGATAGTGGCAACTGAGAAAGAAGAGACAATAGAGATTGTCAAGAAATATCTTGAACTTGGTACTAGCGATTGGATCCGGCGCATGGTTCCGAGTATGCTGGCCAAGCTCGGAAAACGTTACAAAAAGGGGCATCCTGAGATAGGTTCCATCATCGAGAAACACATTCTTGATAGGTCATACAGAGTACAACAGATGACAATATCTGCTGCAGCGACATACGAAGACGCGTCTCTGATACCTGCCCTCTCCAGTCTTGCCGCACGAGCGGCGGAGAGCGGAATTGTCCGCAGATGTCGAGTAGCCATAAGGGAGCTGAGTAAGAAGAAGGAGCCAACAGAGATTGATTCCTTGAAGAGGAGCATAGAGGAACTTCAACAGGAGAACAGAAAGCTCAAGGGCAGGCTAGATAAAATAGAGAGCAGACTGGAGAAAAGAAAGGAATAAGAGAGATGATGGAAGGGCGGGGAGTACCCCGCCACTCACAGCGGTCCACTGTTGATGGTCCGCTTCTTGCAGTTATCGGTAGGTTCCATCTAGGATATTGTAGGATTCTTTGAATATAAAGTAATGATGAACGAATTATCAGGATGATTCGTCCAGTAAAACTGTCCGCGAATTATGTCGCAGATTCAATCAAAAGTCATAGATGATTCATCCATTGACAATAAGACCAAATCTAGCAAGACTGAGGCAGGCGTCACCAATGCAAATAGGATTGGAAATAATCAGACTGGATCTAGTCTTCGAATTCATCAGTGGTATAATTGCATTGATAGTGACGTACTATGCCACGAAGGCATACAACCTCACTGGTCAGAAGAGATTGTCTGACCTTTCCACAGGATTTTTGGTTCTATCTGCAGGCATGTTTGGCAGAATCATTGGCACATGGTACTTTCTTGTGCATTTTGGAGCCGATTTCGAAGCTGGTGGAGTGGTTTTCTCGATTGTCACAATCGCATATGGTGCATCGAGGATTATGGCGTATGTTCTCTTCGTAATAGCAACAAGACCTCCCAGACGGCGTCCTCAAGAGGTGTCCGAAAGCAGTATGATGCTAATGGCGACCTTTTTAGTGGATCCAAGTCTCGAGGTCATCGCCATCATCGTTCTGGTCATTGTGGTCTTGCAGGCGATTGTCAACTATATGTCGACTCGAAGTCGTTTTGCACGCTATGTTCTGGTTGGGTTCCTCCTGCTTTTATTGAGCCATATGATGATGGCTCAGGTTGCAGCCAATCCTGGGTTCTATCTGTTGAGTCAAGCGGCTCAGCTTCTGGGCTTCGTGTCATTTTTGGTCTTGCTAGTCAAGGCAGGCAGAGTAGAATGAATGGAAAACGGGCCTATCGCTCAAAGATGCGCATCCTAGCTGACATGATGCGTGCCATCCAGAGGGAGGGAGAAGAAGGAGCAGGCCCCACAA
>RDNZ01000027.1 GCA_011364905.1 Candidatus Thorarchaeota archaeon | reverse complement strand
GACCGAAGATTGACAAGAAGACAAAGACCAGACTAGAATACACAGTGGGGATTGATGATACAGACTCTCTCTCAGCCATTTTGGAGAGTCTCGGCTTTAAACGAGTTGGAAATATCACAAAAAAGAGGAAATTCTACAGTCTTCGTGAGATTACCATTAGTATTGATGATGTGGAGAGTGTTGGCTTATTTCTAGAGCTGGAATCAATTGCACATGGCAAGAAAGAGATGGAGTCAGCAAAGAGGGCAATCTTTGAACTACTTGATGAGCTCGGTTTTGATCCGGCGCAGTCCATAAGGGAGTCCTACCTCGAGCTTTTCATGTATAAACAATGATACAATGATTGGAGCTATAGTTCTTCTTTCAATTGCAACACAAATGCTTCCAGTATCTTGTGCCGCTTGCTCGCCTCAACCTTTGCTCTATCTGTGTACATGAGATCCTTCAATTTGAGTAGTTTCTCATCAGCATGACTTAGGAATCCATTAACTCCTACACCAGTTGCCACGGCTTGTGCGATAGCACGGAACACACCCACAGCCCCCATCGCATCGAGTTTGTCAGCATCGCTCAATATTTTGCCCTCCAGAGAAGTTGGCTTCACTCCTTCGCTGAATCTATGGGTCCTGATTGCATCAGCAACTTGCTCGATCTCTCTATCACTAAAATCCACGCTCCTCAGGATTTTCTGACTCATCTCTCCTGAGAGTATTGAGTGCGAAACGCCGGTTTCTGCCTCCTGTGGTCGTCCAATATCATGAAGAAGTGCTGCAGCTCCTAAGATTTTGAGGTCTGCACCTGACTCTCCACCAATCTTGATACAGAGGCCATAGACCCTCTTTGTATGGTCAAACGTGTGTGCCCCTATGCCACTTCTCTCCAAGCTCTCCTTGGCAAACTTTTCAATGAGGCGATGAGTAGACTCCATAATGTAGACCTCCTCTCTCAGATGTTAGGTGTATTGCCTAGCATCAAGAACTGCAGTAGTTTCTTGGACTTGTATACCTCAAGATGCTTTCGATAAACAAGATTGGGTCCAGCTGAACAACCCTTTAATTGCTAGGAAAGGACGTTTGAGAGTAACTCGCATCCACCGTAGGTTACACGACACGCCAACTTTCGCAAATGGTGAAGAAGAGGACTAGTCCAGTGAGCGCCGCAACTAAATCATCACGCAGAAGAATGGGTATTACTACCCTAATTAGCGCAATCTTCATAGTTGCAAGTCTAGTTTGGGCTACCTACAACTTTGCAATAGTACAGTCTGGTGCGGTGCGAGAGTACACGCCTCATTACGAGTACGATGAAATTGGACCCTGGCCATACGACATCCCCTGGGCTGGGGGCAGAACCAACTGGTTCGACAACATCAACTACACCGATGTTCCTCTTGATGCGCCACTTCCGAATGACATACAAAATCATTTGGATGACCTCATATTCAGGGCTTCTCCTGCTGATCCTCCTCAATTATGGCGTACTGAGGCATATGACGAGTACGATGGCTCGAGCTGGGGAAAGACCCAAGTTGGCACACAGCCTCTTGACAATACTAATCAGCTTATATCATCTAGTGAGGCTACCAATCCTATCTATACCATTACCTTCAACGCCAGTGCGGGGGCCAATGTGGGAGCAATTGAACTGCCCTCTCTCCATCCCGACTTGCGAGTCATTGAGAATTCATTTATGACTTGGAGTATTGATGGCAGTGGGAACTACTATCAGGACCCAGGTCGCCTTTTGGACTATGATTTAATGACCGATGCATACAACACGCTCCTCTTCACCCCACTCATTCAGGGCACTACTGGTGATCTAGTCCAGGTGACATTCAATGTGACATACGACACTCAGGACCTTACCAATATCGCAACAAACGCTTTGCCTGGTTCGTCAGCTCCGGGATGGACCGATATCTATCTAAATCTCCCTTCACTGACACCGCTTGTTGAGGCCAACATCTCACAATTCGACTCGGTTGGAAGCAACGCCTATGAGAAGGCCATGGCTGTTCAGTTCTACTTCCAAAGCACGTTCAGTCTGACATACACAGACCTCTCCAGACCTCCAGCTAGTCAGGAAGTGACTGACTGGTTCCTTCAGCGTGGCGGCGGTCTCCCCATGGACTTTGCCACTGCATATTGCGTCTTCATGCGTCAACTTGGTGTCCCCGCCCGACTGGCGTTGGGATACGCAGTTGGAGACTTGGACCCAACCATGACTTATAGAGACCTCAAGGTCCGACATATGACATTCTGGTCAGAGGTCTTTATACCGATGCCTGGGGGCGGTGGCGAATGGATCCAGGTCATTCCTGCGTCATTGCCTGACAACATGGGAGGCAGTGAGGATCCAACAAACACACCAATACCCAATGTCCAGCTCATTGTGTGGCCATCAAATGGGCTTCCCTATGCACAGATTGGCACTCCATTCGGTCTTAGTGCAGCAATCTCTGTGGATAATGTTCCAGTCACAACCCCCGAAGCTATCACCTTTGTTGATGAGACTGACAGTGTCTTCATTGGCATGCGAACAATAGGTCAGTTTCCTGACCGTCCCATAGCCAATATCACATACACTTTCCCGTCCGGCACCACTGTAGACTATCACATCATAGCTGCAACATGGAACTCGGGTTCGTTTACAATCACAAACCGGACCTCAATCTATGCAGTAGGAACACCTAATCCTCTCTCAACCTCCTCCCCACCAGACAGAGGGGACAGCTTTGTACTGAGCGAGACCAGGCAGCTCAATGTGAGCCAAGGTCTCGACACACATATTGCGTTCTGGGAGGACACAGTCCATGTCTATGGCACAATGAAGGTTGGAGGGGTCCCAGTCAACAGTTCGAACCATGACAATAGAAACATTGGCATCTACTGGGACAACACGTTCATGGGGAATGCAACAATAAACGAGTATGGCTACTATGAGCTAAACATCTATGTTGATCCACTCGACCTTTTCGATATGACTGTGGGAGGTCATGAGGTCTGGTGTTGGTATCTGGGTGACTGGGACCAATATGGAATCCCTCGACTCACTCCCGCTAGATCAAGCAACAACTCGACAGTCACAGTCTGGGGTCGTATAGGTTTCAATCTGAATGTTTCTCCGACTGATGTTCCAGCAGGCTCAACCATCTTCTATGACGGTGTTGCCTTTCTTCTGAATGGGACAGCTCTTCCAGCGAGTCAGCAAGTTGGTGTTTTCTTTTCATCTCAGGCAAATGCCACAGTTGGTCTGAATTCCACCGGCGGCTTCACATGGAGCTATGGCATCCCCGTTACCCAGGCTGATGGTACCTATTTTGCATACGCAAACTGGAGTTCTCCCTGGCCACTTATTGCAGGCAATTGGAGCTATGCTATCCCAATCAATGTTGGTTCTAGTGGTACACAGCTCTCGATGGATATAAGCGCTCAACTCATAATCACTGATCCTTTGTATATAGGTGAAAACATCACAATCTTTGGATATTTGACACATGTGTCTAATGGAACAGGTATCGGAGGTCGTTGGGTCGATATCTACTGGAGTAACGGATCCGTCTTTCTAGGATCGGTACTTACCGCATCAGATGGATACTATGAATTAAACTACACAATCCTCCTCTCCGATGAGGGACCAGTTGAATATTGGTCAAACTTCACATCACTAGAACCGACTCTTGCAAGTTGTGAATCATTACATCGTTCCGCTACTGTGAAAAAATTCGATGTATCATTGGATCCAATCTTTGTCACGCCTAATCCTGTGTTCCTCCTCCAACCCATCGACATTGAAGGGATTCTTCAAATATCTGACTTTCCAACTCCATTGCCCAATGAGTTGGTTGATTTCTGGCTACAGAACAGCACTGGCGTCTACTATATCGGGAGTGACATGACCAACTCCACTGGCGGCTACTTCTATCAATATACAATTCCTCTAGGTCAAGCGACAGAAACCGTCAATATCTGGGCAAACTACACCTCACCGTACTACAATGTCTATAATGGCGAGTCTCTCCCTGAGCCCCTAGACATTCAAGCCACAACTACTCTGATTTCAATTCAAGAGGACTTCCACTCCTACTATGTGAATGAAACCATCTTGCTATACGGAAACTTGCAGTTTGCCAATGGAACCCCAATAGCATCTGGAATTGTTGATATTTACTGGATTAACTCAACTGGCACATTCCATTTTCAAAAGATGACTGACTCCTTTGGATATTACCAGATGTACTACAACTGCACTCCCTTTCAGGATGAACCGGGCGTGATAGATGTCATTGCCAACTGGACCTCCTTGGATGTTAGATATGCTGACGCTTCTAGCTCTTTAGCTCCCCAGATTCAGCTCCAACGATACTACCTAGAGATAGCAATCACGGCACCGACACCGCTGTATGTAGATGAAACAGCCTTTGATGTTCAAGGGGTGCTGACATATCTAGGCGGGGCACCACCACTGTCTGGGGAAATGGTCTATCTCTCTTATTGGGATGGCTCTGGTTGGACCGATCTTGACAATCCAACGACAAATCTGACCGGAGGCTTTCTCACACCTCTTAGTTTTGCAACATATGATGAAGGGATTGTCAACTTTCGTGTCTTATACATCAGTCCAAACCCTCTGAACAATGATACGGTTGCTTACTTCAGCATCACTCGTATCAAATACACAATCAATCTGGAGGTCACAATTGACCCCAATCCAGTCAAGCAGAATGAAACGTTGACAGTCCATGTCTATACTTACTTCGCGCATAACGGTACCGCGCTTTCAGGCGCGACCGTTTCACTCTACTGGAACAACGCGACACTACCAATCCCCTGGTTAGGTGATGTCATTACTAACGAGACTGGTCAAGCTGACCTGTACTACTCGGGTATGAGCTGGGACCAGGTGAGAACTGGTATCGAAGTCTATGGAGTGTATGCGGGTACAGTGTTTCTTGCCTCAAACGAGTCCGTCCATAATATTCTCACATTGAACCAGTGGCAGACTACATTCACAGGAGTGAATCTTCCTGTAGGTCCATATCGGATTGGGGATACTGTGACCATAACTGGATACTTAGAGTACGTATCGCCCTCTGTTCCCTACGGTGGTGCTACGGTTAATGTAACGGTTTTCGGAACTACAAATGTGACGCTGTCAGATGGATCTTTCATACTTCGATGGAGTATTCCTGGAACTGTATCCCCCGGATTCTATGACCTGCTTGTTACATTCTACTCCCCATATCCCTGGATAGCTAGTACATCATTTGCTTTACCGCAGATACAAATCATTGCACCACAACCTCAATTCACTGCATTCTTGGTTACACCAACAACAGTCTACTTGGACCAGGCTTTAAGAATAACAGGAACAGTCCAATGGGACAATGGAACTTCATATGCAAATCTGCCTTTGGATATCTATTGGGGCGATTATTATGGTGCAAACACGGTCATTGTCAACGACTATCTGACTGACGGGACTGGTGATTTCACCATCATCTTTGATATCCCTGATGACTTGGGTCTTCTTACATACGTCCAGCATGTCTGGGCATACATTGCCTCATCTGGATACGCAGCATCCGGAGAGTCTCCAGTCATTCCAGTAACAGTAGATATCTACAGGGCTACAATCACGACAAATGTGGATACGACAACCACATACTTGGGTGGGAGTGTGACTTTCTCAGGCACCCTCCAGTTCACGAATGGTACTCCGCTTGTAGGTTATGATATACAGATCTGGTGGGGCGGTAACCATCTGACAACACTCACCATAACTGATCCCGCGCTTGGTTCATTCAGCTATCTTTACTCAGTCCCATATAGCAACGCTATCGGAGTCTTGTCAGGCTATGCGCTCTTTGAGCCGCCAACGATAGCCTGGGGCGTTACGGATACAAATCAGCCTTTCAGCAGCGTCACCGTGATTGAGCGGGTCGATGTCTTCATGGATCCCCAGCCTGCTGATAATAGCTTGACCCGCGGTGGCACATTGGTTGTGACAGGACATGTTCTTAATGACGGAGGCTTCAATGCAGATGGTGTGACGGTAGAGGTATTGGCTAATGGCACACCATCGTCTTTCACATCTGTCACTGCTACAGATGGCACCTACTCAATTTCTGTCACTGTTCCCGGGACGGCCCAAAGAGGACTATATTACATTGGTATTCAGGTCACATCGACATACCATGAGCTCAGGAATGGTCCTACAGAATGGACTATTCTGGTTTACATTGCCTCACATGTTGATGTACAGACAAGTGTTCAATCGCTTATGCCCGGAGAACATTTTTCAGCAAACATTCAGCTTATAGATGATGATGGGATTCCCCTTAATGGGCAATCGGTGTCCATCTATCTTGGTTCCACACATCTTACCAATGTTCTGCTTACTGATGCCAGTAGGATGAATGTTTCACTCCTAGTACCACTGACTTGGAGTGAAGGAAATGGAATCTTCAATATCACCGCTCAATATGGCGGTACTGGATACATCAATCCAAGCGCCGTCATAGCAGGCGAAGGAATCCATGTCTTCGAAGATGTTGTCTTCTCATATACTCCCCACAGGGTAGATCCAGGTCAACCATTCACCATCCAGTGCACACTACATGATCCATCAGGTAATCCAATTATGTTTCGTCGCATACGTCTGAATTACAATAGCACAAATGTGTTCAATTATGTGCTAGATGTAACTGGAACATTCAGACATGATGTACCTGCTCAGAGCCGTTCAATTATTCGGTTCGCAGTCGTACTCATTTCAATTGATGTTGATAATATTCAGTCTAATACATTCACAATCAATATAGAAACAACAGGTGGTAATCCATTGCAAGGAACAGATTTACTCATAGCAAGTATCTTGCTCATTGGTGCAGTCATCGCCGTTCTGGCGTACCTGTACATTGTAAGAGGAATGTTCCGCAGTCCAATCATTTCTAGAGGAATAGATATCCCTACCAAACTTCGGAATATCAAGAAACTCGCAGACTCTGGAAAGTACGGCGCCTCAATCACCCTGGCATATCGTACGTTCGAGCAGATGTGTGGTTCTAAGATGGGGTCCGAGAGGACCAGTTCTGAAACTGCTCGCGAGTATCTTGACCGTGTCCTCCAGGTGATTCCTCTTGATGGCGCGACTGTTGAACAATTCGTGCAGACATACGAAGAGGCTCGCTTCTCACACCATGAAATGACACGTGAGAGGTATGAGGAGGCGGTTCGCATCTTCACTGACCTCTATCCCAGAATTGATTCAACTGCCCCAGTAGAGTAAGTTAATGGAGAGATAAGAATGGGCTGGAAAGAGACCCTCCAAGTCATCCTATTCATCATGGCATGGATTCCAGTGGGCATTCTAGCTACTACTACATTGGTAGGAGCACAAGCCAACTACGGCTATGATTTCTCTATTTACAATGACAGTTATTCGGGTCTCAGTCAGTTCGCTAACAACATTGAGAGTAACGGCCAAGATGTGATGTCCATCCAGGCGAGCATGAGTGTAGCATCAAGATACAATGGATCTGCGGTTTTAGTCATCATGGGACCAGTTCGAGACTTCACCATAGATGCAGCAGTGGTTATCCTTACGCACTTAATGAACGGTGGAGGCGTGCTTATAGCAGATGATTTTGGGTCAGCCAACGCATCGCTCAGTCTACTCAACTTCCTCATGAACTCGTTCATAGGTTCCAATACAACTAAGGGTCTTCTGTCATTTGTCCATGGAGTCCTGCTCGATTTAGACTCCTATGATCCGGCAAAAGATCCAAGATTGCCGATCATCAGAGACTTTGTCAGAAATGGCATAGATCAAGGTGCACTTACCGCAGGAGTGTCAGAGCTACATCTCAACTGGGCGTCAGCTATTAGCCCATACTGTCTCTTGGGCCAATTAGGAATTGCTTGGACGACTCCGAGGTCTTGGTGCGAAACAAACATCACTGATCCCACCCCTGATCCGGACCCATACGAACTAAGTGGAAGACTTCCAGTAGTCGGGGCGGTCGACTTTTCCACGCCTCAGACTCCAAATGGAGGAAGATTGGTCGCAGTCAGCGATCCCAGCATATTCAACAATGACATGTGGGGAAGGTTCTCTGGCAACAGGCAATTTGGAGATAATGTCATCAACTGGCTCTCACATGGTGACAATTCACAACCTGTTCTGTTCTGTGAGAATCTACTTGAGGTTCCTTGGTGGTCGAGTGAGTTCTTCTTCGGACTTTACTTAGGCAGAATACTTTGGCTCTCTTCTCTGCCCTTCTTGGCTGCTGCATATCCGCTTATCACAACGCTGGGGATTAAGAAGTACTTGCCAGAGATAAAGAAACCAGAGGTCAAGAGTGTTTCAGATGTCTTCTTACGAAGAGGTCAAACGTACTTTAGTGAAAGAATGACGTATTATCGAACCGAAGGTAACTATGCAAGGGTGGTCAAGATGCTGTATCGCCGTTTGCGGCGGGGATTGAAAAAGACGCAGCACTGGAGTGAATACAGTCCCAAGAAGCTATGGGAGGTTATGCATGACAAAGACCCGAACTTGAAAGAGAGTGAATTCTTCAGAACTATAGCTCGAATCGAGGAGATATCAACCGATACGAGCATTACAATAAAGGAGAGTGAGATGATGGAGCTCTTCTTCTTCATACGCAACATCCAATCACACGTGATAGATACAAAAATGAGGTAGAACAAATTTGACAACAGAAGAAACGAACGACACTGTGGTTATCGACACCTCTGCGACTATGTCCATTGATGAGGTGCACAAGGCCACG
The DNA here is from genome assembly GCA_011364905.1 of Candidatus Thorarchaeota archaeon. GTDB lineage: Archaea > Asgardarchaeota > Thorarchaeia > Thorarchaeales > Thorarchaeaceae > SMTZ1-45. The sequence continues at coordinate 28,655 of RDNZ01000027.1, read as the reverse complement.
AGTGAAATCCTCCGAGAGTGCGGTCGCATAATCGTTGGAAAAGAAGACATCCTTCGGGATGTGCTTGTTGCTTTTCTCTCAAACGGTCATGTTGTACTAGAAGGAGTACCTGGGATTGCGAAGACCTACATGGCTCGGACATTCGCATCCATTCTTGGTTGTGCATTCAAAAGAATCCAGCTTACGGTAGACACCCTTCCAGCAGACCTACTCGGTAGCAATGTGTTCAACCAGCGAACAGGCGAGTTCTGGTTCCGTAAAGGTCCCGTGTTTTCAAACCTTGTCCTGGCTGACGAGATCAATAGGTGCCCCCCGAAGTCTCAGAGCGCATTACTTGAAGTGATGGAAGAACGACAGGTATCGATTGAGGGTGTGACCCGTAAGCTTCCCAAGCCATTTCTAATAATTGCCACTCAGAACCCAGTTGAACAGGAAGGCACATACCCCCTGCCAGAGGCACAACTTGACAGGTTCATGTTCCGTCTGATACTTGACTATCCTACAGATCAGGAAGAGGCTGAAATTGTACGTAGGAAACATCTTGGTGAAGCAACTGATTTGGGTGTTCTCGCTGATCCTGCAGCAATGGTGAGAATGCAGAACACCTGCAGGACAGTCTTCATAGAAGAAGATGTCATCAACTATATTCGTGACATCGTTGTCCGCACACGAAATGATCCGCAGATTTTGCTAGGTGGATCACCCCGTGCATCGCTTGTGCTCATGAATGCCTCAAAGACCCGTGCGGCTATGGAGGGCAGAGACTATGTAATCCCTGAGGATGTGCGTAGGCTCTCGGTACAGGCTCTAAATCATCGACTCATTCTCAAACCTGAAGCCGAACTCGAAGGATTGACAGTGAGTCGTGTTGTTGCTAAAATTCTGGGAGAAGTTGATTGTCCTAAATAATAATGTAAGTCATAAGTTAGATGGGGAAGATTTGAATTGATAACTCAGAGAGGCTTTGTGGTAGTCTTTGCGGGAGTTCTTCTACTCACTAGTGGATTCTCCTTCCTTAATTTCTACCTCGTCCTTCTAGGAGTATACTGTGTGATTGGTCTGGTTGTCACATTGCCTCTCTTTGCATTGACTGCTAATCTAGCTGGAATTGAAGTAGATCGTCAGATTGACAAAGTAAAGCTCTTTTCAGGTGACTTTCTCAGAGTCCGAGTTACAGTTCGAAACGCATCTCGTCGTCATTTTGATTTCATTGAGGTTCATGACCAATATCCAGAGACCTGGATTCTGGCAATTGGCGAGAACTTCATAGCTTCTCGGATTGAACCAGGCAGCAGCATGACCTTCTCCTACATTTTGCAGGCTCGAATGCGTGGACGCTACTTTCTTGGCCCAACAGAGGTCATAATGCGTGACAGACTTGGGATGCATTATTACAAAAGAATCCTGAAGGAGCATACTGAGGTTCTGGTTTATCCCACATGGAAGGATGTACGTCGCCTTGAGTCCTTCGCTAAACAGCGTCAGCTCGGCCTCATGTTTGGTGCCCACAGGACCAAAACAGTCGGAATGGGTACAGACTTTGCAGGTTTTCGAGAGTATGTTCCTGGAGATGAGTTTCGACTGATTGATTGGAAAACGAGTGCCAAACGCGGCGATATGGTTGTGAAACAGTGGGAACAAGAGAAGAATGTTCAGATGATTTGCATGGTCGACACCAGTGGTAGCATGGGGAATGGCTACCCTGAAAACACAAAGCTTGAGTATGCGATAAGAGCAGCTGTGCTTCTCACTCATATGGGAATGGAGAGGAATGACCTAGTTGGTACCTGTGTGTTTAGTGATATCGTCCATGGATATGTCCCTCCAGGGAAGCGTCCCAATCACATGTATGATGTTCTTGAAATCCTTGCAATGGCCGAACCCAAAGGATGGAGCGACTATGAAACAGCTATCTCCCATGTTGTCACTCAGACTAAGAAACGATCACTCATCATCTGGATGACAGACTTGGAAGAGAGTCCTGCTCCACTTCTCAACGCAATGAAGACACTGGTGGCGAATGGCCATAAGGCACTTATAATCAGTCCATTTGGTCCATGGTTCGAAGCACCAGTGGGTCAGTTTGGCCCAGTTGAGAAGGTACTGTCTGAGGCTGTTTCAGAGGAACTTTGGGAACGTAGGAACAAGATTGCTAGGGCCCTGTCAAGATTCGGTATCAATGTAATCAATGTAGGCCCTGAGGACTTTCTGCCAACAATTATGCGTACATATGAGCAGGCAAAACAGAGGGGGGTGGCAATGTTTTGAAAGTCGTCACATGGATTCTTCGGATTGCCTCCATTATCACGTTCTCTCTCATGGCATTTATGGTATATTCAATCCTTGATCCCAACGACATCTGGCATTGGAACGCGCCCTATACATTTGTCGTGACAGTTTTCCGTCTACTGTCGTTGATAGTATTCTTCCTGGCTACCACAATGGTTGGAGGTCTGGCCGGTGCATTTGCAGCCGGTGCTCTTCCCGACAACTTAGTCATAGGTCTCTACAATACGCTTGTGCTTAGAACCTGGTATATGCAACCATATGGTGTGTCGGACCCATTGACGAATATCCAGCAAGTATGGGCATCATTCTTCACGAACTTGAACGATGTATTGATTGCACTATGGAACAACACCTTCTTGTTCCTCTACTTTCTCTGTGCTGGAGTGGGAATCGCACTCTTCCTTCAGTCCCTTGCTAGAATGGACCATAAGTTTGTTGGAGGTGCGTTCATATCAATTCAGGCAATAGTCATTCTTGCAGCGTATAGAGCTCTCATTGTCCCCAACATCGATCCTCTACCTCCTGACTTCCTTCAGTTTCTCACGACACAAGGTCAGATTCTTGCTCTGGTTTCCTTTGCCTATCTTGAAGTGAGCTATCAGATGATATACAGCCACTCTGTTGGAAAGCCGGTTGAAGACAGGGAAGAAACTCTCAAGAAGCAATTGCTGGCTTTGCGTCAGGCTACACGAAAGCAAGACGCGATTGAACGTGGCGAGAAAGTAAGCTCAACAGGCATGAGCCGGTCTACGGGGGCCACAGCGTTCTCATTCCTTAGAGAGGCCATGGAGCGCAAGGTTATGGGCGGACAATCAGCTCTTGAAAGCCTAGATGCGGTTTCTGACGTCCGTCGTCTACAAATCTACGTTGATGACTTACTTCAGAGCGACTCGAGGGCTCGAGATGAGTTGACAGCTAAGGCTGCCGCCCCCTCTTCCTCTTATGTTATTGGTTCAACAATTACAGGTTCTGCAATTCGATTTCTAACGGTAGTTGCGTTATCATTCATTCTTATCAGTCCTAATGTTGTTCAGATGCTGCTCAATCTTCCAATTGGCATACGTGACAGTGTTGAGCTAATTCAACCTGAAATTGTCATGTTATTCCTTGTTCCGGTTGTATTGCTATTTCCATTCTCAGCCGCAGTCATTAGTTGGATGTCCAAACGTGAAGTCGTTGAGGGGGAGAAGCTCACAAAGGAAGAAAAAGAAGAGGCAAAAGCGAGAAAGAAAAACCTTGCAAGAAAAAGAAGAGAAGCAGAAAAAGCCCGAAAAGCTCGTGCAAAAGAGAGGAAAAAACGGAAGGGTGATGAAACCGGAGTGGATGAATGGGACAAGGCTCTTGAAGATGCCTACAAAGGTTGATTCTAACAAAACACTGAACATTATCCTGAAGAATCTTGAGGGAAGTTCTGGAGGAGGCTATCCAGCAGCAACCGAAGCTAGTCTTGACATCAACGATTTCCCTAAGTTTCTCCAGCCGCTGGCGGAGCATATTGAGAAGCTGAGCTACAGGAAACTGAATGCGTTCAAGAGAATCCAGATAACTGTGACAACAGCCTCTCCCGCTACAACTCCGCTTAGGATTCTACTTGTATTGCTATAGTCCACATCTACTACCTCCACCTGCTGAGGTAAGTGGTCTGTCATAGGGGAGGGTTGATGAGGATGTTTGGCTTTGTAGTTGATTAAACCACCAATTAAGATAGTTACAGAGGTGGCCGGTGGAATGAGCACTCCAACTACAAGACTGATCGGGCTCAGTCCATGTTTGCTCAGGGTTCTACCCATGAGAAATCCACCAATCGCCCAGGCAAGCAGATAAAGAAATGCAACAATTGGGTTTAGGTTTCCTAATTCACTTACACCAGGCAACTGGAAATGCCCTAAGCCTTGAAGGCTAAGAACAAGAAAACCAAAGAGCTGCGCAGCTGGACTTGGGAAGTCCACTGTTCCAAAGCCATAGGTACTGAATACTTCAAAGGTTATGAAAGAGCCGACCGTTGAGCCAAGCATAGTCCCAATGAAGACTGCTTTCAAGATGTCTCTACCACGAACACCTGTCATTGACCCGAGTTTTAAGTGAACAAGTAATGCGATTGCAGCATCCTGAATCGCACCAAGCATTCCCATGAATGTGGTGACGGCTGAAAAAGTGGTCCTAAAGAGGAGGATTGCAGGTATCGAGATCATATCCGAGATGTAACCTGCAAGCATGCCAGTTTCACTTATTGCCCGTGCAGTGAAATACGCTGATACCAGTGCCAATGGAGTACCAAAGATGATCAAAAGCCAATGGATCTCGAGCGGCGATGTTGCACTTGCCATGAATGGTTTGATGAACCAAAACACGATGAGTCCTACAATCATGAAAAGTCCCATTGAGACTAATGCAATCCAAACAGGGACCTGTCCTCTTTTTGAACGCATGAATTCTCTCGGGTCCTCTATGATCTGACGGACATCCTCCTTAAAGGCCTCTATTGAGAATAGTTCTTCCTTGACCCTTAGCGACCTTGCCAACTCATTGCTTTTGTGTGGGGTCTCTATCATTAGCACATCGTCGTCATGTGGATGTATTTTTTCCTGTATCTCTTCAGGACTTAGATTTCCTTCGTCCTTCGATCCCGCCACATCCGCGAGGATAACTGTAACAAAGACCCCCAGTGCGAGATACAGGATCTCAGGTCTTTTGAGATGCGTCGTGTAGAGTACAGTCCCATCTGCTCCCTCCAAGATGATCCATATCAATATCGAGATTATACCCCCCAAAAGCATCACTAGGGAGCGTTTCCATCCGACGAAGAAACCAATACCCGCTATCATTGGCGAGTTACTAATACCAATCCAATCTGGGATGCTTGTTACTGCCGGTATCATCGGAGCAAGGGCATTTGGGAAAGTAGTTAGTGTCATCCCGGTAGCTGTTTCACTAATCTTTGTTGCACCTACCCACGCCCCTGATCCAACAAGTCCGATGCCCACAGCCCTTTTCGATTTTGCATCACTCCCGATTGAGTTAATGCACTCGACTTGTGGTTGCACCCGAGGCCAAGGCTCATTCTCAAATCGATGTCTGAATGGGGCCAGAATAACAATTCCGAATATTGCACTAATACCAGTCGTGAACATGATAAACAAAAGTGTCATGATGGGACTATAGTCTACATTATTGACATTGAAGAGCGGGTTTGCTGGATCGAAAATTGCTATCGCTGGGTATGTGAGTAGGACTCCTATCGCAACCATTGATGATGTGTTGGAAATAGTCACGGCCACTGCATTCTCTTCTCTCGTATACCTCCCTTTCACGCCTAGAAAGAGTGCTCCAAGCATCTCTGCACCAACAAGAAAGACAATACCAATTTTCAGAGCGAGATATATTCCCATGAATGTCATGACTACGCCAACGATCAGTCCTGTTCCTATGGCACGCTTTGTAAGAGGAAACTTTGGCTCTACCCTGACATATCCGTAGAATGCAAGACTCCCTAATGTCCAAATGACTACGAAGGAGAAGAACCTGAGTAGCAAGCTTAGTGATAAACAAATCAAGACCAACATGCTGATGGCAGCCAATTCTGACTTGCCTGGTGGTTTCTTGCTGAGGGCCATATACAGCAATAGAGTGTGGATAATAAGTGCCATCAAAACATCGGGCGACACTGCTCCTCTTTGGACCATCAGGTAAAAAGCAAAGAAGATTCCTGCAGAGAATATACCTGCTAGAAGTCCCTTTGTTGGATTAAGGTCAATTCTGACAGTCATAGCCACATAGATAGCTACTCCTCCGATGGCAATTACAACCATGTCTGAGAAAATCCCCAGTAGCACACTGAGTGGATAATATACAGAAGTAAGAATGACCATTGCCCCAAGTTTGTTTCTCTTGAGAGGGTCTCTAAACAGAGAAAAATAGAGGAGAAACACTTCCACGACTAGGGTTATGATGACATCTGGATGAGCATAGCGACCCGTAAGTATTGCCGCACCAACTAGAATCAGACCTACCGTGTATGTACATCCAAGGAATGTAGTACGGTCCATCTTTATCACAGGTGCTATCTCCTGGTTGTTGGTAGCCCAAGCTAATTCTTCTTTAGAAAAAGAGTCGAGCCTAGTCCACTATTTAACTGGTTATGTCATAGTCGCGAGCCTCTTTGACAAGTCGTCCTGATCAACTCCGACAATTAGTAAGGTCTTCTCTCTTGACCGATGTCCTGCGACAATGCTGATGTCAGCTGTGGAGAGCCCGAGCCTCTTTGACAGTCTCTTCAACAATTCAACGTTGGCTTTCCCATCTCTTGCAGGACCCCTCAAATTGATGTGAATTGCCTCTGGAGTGATTTCTGCGATTAGGTTTCTCGCCTTTGAGTTGGGACGGACGAGCACACGAAGTAATGTTCCTCTCGCGGTCTCCCAAATCGCTTTGGTCATGAGGCTCCCAGAACGTTTAACCATATGAGTCTGTTTAATGAAACCGTTCCAAGGCCGTCAAGGATTTGTTTATTTGGAGAGGCTGCCCCGAGTGTTATAGGCCGTAGATAGTACGGGGTGAATTACGATGAGCGATCCGGTAATGGATGCATATACGCAAGCATACAACAGTTCAGGAAATATGGTCCAAGCCTTTGGTGTGATATCCGAGTCCGGACAGGTCCTTTGGCAGAGCAACAATTGGGATTTGACCGCTGATGCTAAGAACTTGATGTCTGCAGTGAAGTCTCGAGCAGCCAGCATTATTCAGAATCAGGTGAAATATTCCACGATGAGGTCTACCCCTGAAAGCCTTGTTGCTCGAAATGTCCAAGGAAACGGGATACTGATTCTTACAAAGATTGACACTACAAGTGATAGATGGGTTGTGGCATGGGCAGACGCACAAGCGCAACCAGATGGTGTCTATGTCGATGTCGACAGAGCAGCAAAGACACTCAGAGGCAAGATCTAGAACATTCTGACAAAGTGTTTAATGGGGGGTCAGCTTCAACAGAGTCATCCCCTAATACATTTCAGTATAGATATGGTGATTGTATTTTGGCTTTAGTAATCGGTCATGAATGGAATCTCCTCTTCGCGAGCAATCCAAAGATACACGCCTTTGCGGTGGCCAAAGAAGGAGCTGTTATCTGGCAGACCGATAACTGGAATCTTGTGGATGAAATAGATGGGATTCTCAAAGCAGCTGATAAAGACGCCTCGAAACTGACTACAGGAGGTGTAACATATCGTCGTGTTTTCTCTTCAAAGGACGCCTACATCGCAACTGCGGACGATGCCAAAGGTCACCTCATTCTTGTGCTCATCGATGAAGACAGTTGGGCCATCGCATTTGCCGCCCCCTCCGCAGTCCCTGAACTGGCTCTTATAGACATCAAGAAGACGGCTATTCAGCTGCGTGGGCACATCTAGTTTCTCTACCAACTGTTTCCTCATAACTCAACTTTCTGGGAAGAGGATCTCTCTAATTCTCTGAATCGTATCCATGTACTCCTCAAAGCCCACAGAATAGTAGTCCAAAAGCATCTCATACATAGCAAGGGTTTCTTTGGTTGCGATGTCCAGATTCACCATCTCTGCAATCTTGGTTCTCCATCTGTGCTGCATCTGGGCCCGTTTTACACTCAGATTCACAAGCTCTTCACGTTTCTCTTTAGAGATTTTCAGGTTGAAGGTTTCAAGCATCTTGTCAGTGAATCCTTCAAGTTTCTCTCGGATTCGCTTCTCTTCAGTTCCCCAAGCCCCAGTAGTTAGCATGAACCCCTTGGCTGTGCGTCGATAATAGTCGGTGCTCCGTTTACCTGTGGTTGTTGTACCATATTTGATAACATAACCATGCTCTATGAGCTTTGGCAAGTGATGATATACCTGATTCTTAGTGATTTCCTCGCCCTCGGTACAACATTTTGGCGACATTTTCACGATCTCTACGACCGAAAGCGCATCGCGCGTGACGACTCTCTGTCGAATAATCGTGTCTCCCGTGTCTGCGTCCACCGTTTTGGTCGTCACAGTGTCTTCTATGCCTTTTCGTAGTGTCTGTAGAATGTTGTATCGGACTGGCTCATCAAGAACCTCGGCTCTCTCGTCACTCGTCACAAAAACAAGTTCTTTCTGGGGGGTTTCCCCCTCTTTCGTTAAGACAATTCCTTCTAGGCTGTCTGTAATCTCAGTTGTTGCATAGTCATCGCCCATATTACTGCTCACCAATGCATTTTGACCCGTCGATTCATCAAGCGACTCGCTTAGCCTTGGAATCGTCCGTGTATTCATCTTATGGATTTTGAAATTTCAAATCCATCAGAAGCGTGTTAAAACGCTCCTAATCTAAATTCTCTTGAACAAACTAATTATTTAAATTTGCTGGTGATGGCGAACCATTATGTATTGAAAAGTTTGTAATGAATCGCTTTTTGGTCCATTAGTGCAATAATAGTGCATAACATGAACGTAAAAAAACGAAACAGTTGGTTCGACAAACCTTATATACAAATTTGGTGTGTGTACGTATAGTGATAAGCAATGTATCGCATGAATCTGACGACAAACAAGCGAGAGACGTTGGAAAACAAGATTGCAAAGGTCTACACAACTGATGCAATCGGGTACGCGTTCATCTATAGGAGGTAAACAATCATGGCACAAGAAAACACACACAAGAAGTTCACGCCTAAAAGGCAGATCTCGACTGAGGCTATCGCCTACGCATACACTTACAGGTAGATCACAATGTCACAAGAATACGACACAAGTGGCTCTAGCCTGAAAGAAAATAGTCCAGTGAGCGCTTCACAGAAATGTGATGTAACAGTCGAAGAAGTGCTCATGTGGGAAGCCACCTGAGCATTTCCCTTTTTTTCGCGATAGTTCCCGCTACCCTTTGCCTAAACGGACAGGTTCGGCAACTGCGATCATTCTTCTTACCCAAATTGTTCTGTTTGCCATTACGATTTCTATATTCAACAGTCAGGTTATTTCGGACCCGCAAATTCAGTTTATTCAGTCTAACACCAGACCGAGTCTTTCTTGGAAACTTGTCTGTTGAACTGTAGTCATTTTTTGAAGACTATCTGATAGAAGGTCTCATTCATCACATATGTGACTTCAACATCTTTTGCACCGACGGGAATATGTTTCAGCGGAGGCCTTGCTGCAAAGAGCGTGTTTGCTTTCATGATTTCTTTTCCCTCTTCCGTTTCCCTCTTTCTTGGCGAGAGACCCTCATCCACCACAATGATGGTGCCCCCCGAATGGGTGATCCTAAGCATTTCATTGAGTGCCCCTGGGATGTCTGAGAATGTGTTCAATCCTCCGGAGTGTACGACGATGTCAAAGAAAGACGTCTGGTAAGGAATGTTGTACACGCTCCCGTGAGTCAGACTGACTGATAGTTTATTCTCGATGAACTTGGCTTTGGATACCTTCAACATCCCAGTGGAGAGATCCATTCCGTGAAGATTGAATCTACTCATCTGATTCTTGAACTGGTTTTGTAAAGCTATGAAGTTAGCTCCCGTGCCAATGCTGACATCGATGATGTTTACAGGGCCTTCATTTGGAACGAAGTGCGAGAAGTTCTCACGCTCCTTCATCATATCGACACCAAGCCACTCGTCGTACTGTTTCACTAGTTCGTCATAGTTATCAGCCATCTCATCATATTCAGCTATCCACTTTGCATCCTTCTCATTAATTGGGGGATGAACAAGCGAAGGGATACCATCGTTTATGGACCAGATGTGCCCCCTTTCACACACAATCTCTCCCTCCTCAACTTCAGATTGAGCGCCAAAAGCACCATTGAAAAGGAGTTTCTTGCCACATTTCGAGCATTTGAGGGCATTTAGATGAGGTTCGTTCATAACTCTACTCAATGACCTCCTTTCAGCATCGGCTAAAATATGAATCGAAATGGGTTTTCGAAAGTTATAGGATATGTTGACCTATAACTCTCCATTTTGAATTAGCGCTTCCACACTTGAAATAACCGTTTTTACCACCTGCCACTGTATCAATACGACAAGACGGCTTCTGATGTGCAACGCCCACGGTTGTGAGGCATCATCTCCTGGCAGAAAAACACCTATACTCTCCCGTCCGTCCACATTCATGATCAGCATTCTGTCTGGGGCCCATTCTTCTTTAGGCAACATTGGTGCTTGGAAAAGCTCTTTGAACCTCTCTATCAAAAGGTCTTTGCTGGGCATAGCAACAGTCAGGTCGAGATAGTGCTCAAGACCAGGGATTTCTTTCGAGCCAGGTGTAGTAGTGAACAACTGGATTTTGACATTGCGACTCTTTGCTGCACTGAATGCTTCTCGAAGATGGCTTAAGAGGATGGGAGATGCTGATGCGATGTATACATACTCATGAGCGCTTTCGATGGCTGTTCGCAGGCCCATGATGACCTGCTCCATACCCTGTACTGCCCACGCAAACTCCTTGGCCTCTGTTCCTCTTAGCGTCTGAAGTCCTTTCAGTGCTTTCCTAGCACTTGTCGCTGAACTCCTGACCTTCTCCTCAAGATGGTCTAAAGCGGCATCTACCGGAGCTGGATCAAAGAGTGTTGGGTCGCTCCCTGAAACTTTCTTGATGATGCCCCGTTTCTCCAGAAGAGCAAGTGTTTCATACACTTTGCTTCTTGGAATCTCGGCGTCCTCCGCAATAACCCTAGCTGAGGATCTTCCAATCCTGACAAGTGAATGGTACGCCTTCGCCTCGTTTTTGGTCAAACCAAGACTAGTAAGGTTTGCAACAATCGTATCTTGAGCCATTTCAGTTCCAAGGTTACATGTATGCACAATGGAACTTTAAACCTCTTGTCACTTTAGGAGTGACAGGTTTTGACTAATCTGTGTCGATATCTTCTCCTTCGAGTATTCTCTCAACCTCATAGAGCTTGTTGACGATTGCGACACCTTTGTCAGTTAGCGAAAGATACGGCGACCCATTCTCGCCTGAAAATTGATAGACTATATCTCCCTGGAGAAGCCGGTCCCTTATTTCCTTGAACTCCATGCCAGATGCCTTCCTGGTTTCTAAGTCCTTTTCAAACCTGTCTCCCCACATCAGCTCGAACAGGATGGATCTCACATCTGGACGGGTCAGGAACTCCAGCGACATAATGAACTAGATTCAGACATGTCGTCATAAAGAAGTATGTGTTGTTACTCCTCTCGTGACAACAAATCTATGTTGTAGAATAGCTATTAGTACTTGGGTGAATCAACTGGCCTCAATAGTCGAAGTGTCGAATCTCACACACATCTACAGGGGCGGTCATAAGGCGTTGGAAGGTCTCTCTTTTTCTGTCGGAGAGGGAGAGATTGTTGGTCTTCTAGGACCTAATGGAGCTGGGAAGTCCACCACTGTGAAACTAATCACAGGTATTCTGAGACCGACATCAGGCAGTGTGAGGGTTGCAGGACAAGAAGTGTCACAGAGTCTTGATGCAGTGCGAAGACTCATTGGATTCATGCCTCAGGAAACAGCACTCTATCAGGATTTGACAGCGTATGAATCGCTAGAGTATCATGCAGAGCTGTATGGAGTTTCAAAATCCGAGGTGAGCGAGCGCATCAAAAAGATGCTTGAGTTAGCTGGACTCACTCATCGAAAGGATGACCTTGTGAAGACATACTCTGGAGGGATGAAGCGACGGCTTGCTCTAGTGCGGTCTATACTTCACGATTCAAAACTTCTAATCTTAGATGAGATGTCTCTTGGCGTTGATGTTCAGAGTCGAAACCTGATTTGGAATCAGGTGCGGAAAATGAAGAAGGAGGGTCGCACAGTGCTCTTTTGTACAAACTATATGGATGAGGCTGAGGCATTGGCTGACAGAGTTATCGTGATTGATAATGGTAGGCTTGTTGCAACAGGATCACCCGTTGATTTGAAACGTGAATATATTGGAGACTATTTAATCGAGGTTTTGATTGAAGGACTGGAATCTGCTCACGGATCGGAATGGCTGACAGAAAAAATCAAACTAGATGTCGAGAAAGTTTCTGAACCATTAAATGGAGGTCCCCGTACAGCTTGGATTCGAAGTCAGGCTGGCCCTTCTGACTTGCCACTCGTGATTAACCGACTTTCTGAAAATGATCTCGTCGTGAAGCAGGCTTCCATGAGAGAACCATCGCTTGGTGACGTGTTTTTAGCTATCACAGGCTCGACCTTGAGGGATTGACATGCTACGTGAGATTGCAGCCATCGTAAAGAAAGATTTGAAGCAAGCCAAGCGAGATCCTAGATTCCTCGCTCCTAGCCTCATCATCCCATTTGCTTTTCTCCTAGTCTATTCAATAATGTGGACCTCTGTTGGTGGAGGCGAGTCTTTTGCTTGTGGTCTAGTTGTTCAGGACCTCTCTCCTGAAGCAAATGACATGGCCGGTATTATTGAGAATATGGTTTCAACAACCAATCACACTTGGTTCAATATTGAACGATACGATTTGGAAACTGCATCAGAGCTCTATCAGTCCACACATCTTATTGGTTACATACTTATTCCTGAAGGATTTGGAGCGAATATAAGTTCAGGACAAAAAGGAATGGTAGTGTTGTTCATCAACAATGCTAATGATGACGTTGTGAAGAACTATGTTCATCGAATTGAGGTTGCTGTGCTTTTGTACAATCAAGGCGCCCTGTCTCCTGATTTCAATCAGTCTAATGCTCGGGTAGCAATTAATGAAACACTATTTCTTCCTATGACACCATCAAACCTCGAGTATATGGCCGCTGTTGGAATTCTCTTATCTCTGATGACTTGCACCATTGCGAGTCAAGCTATGCTGACAGCCACCGAGTTTGAAACTGGAGCAATCCATGAGTTGCTGAATTCCCCTGCATCAAGACTTGCCATTATAATTGGAAGAACCATTGCAGCTATCCCCCGTTCCCTCCTAGTTCTGCTGATCTCAGCACCAATCATCACCCTGAGTTTGAATGTCTTCCCAAAAGGAAACCCTCTCTTGGTTTTCGGAATTCTTCTTCTTACAATTCTGGCTCTTGCCCCTCTTGGTGAATTGATAGGTATGAAGGCAAGAGATAGGGAACAATCGCTGCTTGGATCTGTTTTACTGACAGTTGTGGGCTTTCTTGCAGGTGGTGGACTCGCACCCATTGGGCTTGCACCTCTTTCATTTAGAATTGTTCTCCTTGCCATCCCAACCACACACTCAATTGGTCTCTGGACTCGCATTTTCTTCTCGGATACGCTTCTTGGTCTCTGGCCAAGCATGTTATTCCTACTAGGAACTTGGATAGTACTGACAGCTTTTGCGGCTCGACTTATGAAAAAGGAGGTCGAGCGCTCGTGAACCTATCACTGAGAGTTGTCAGGGCTAGTTTCACCAAAGAGATGCGGGTGTGGAAGAGAAACAAACGAAAGCTCTCGCTTGTTGTTCTCCTACCCGTGATGTTCTTTGCTGCTTTCACTCTGTTGATGGGCGGTGTCTACTATGGGGCTGGAGTTGAAGTTGCCCTTGTAGTTGAGGAGCAGAATCCAGGTGTTTATACAAACGCATTCATTGAAATTCTTGAAGAATATGACCCAATTCCTCCTAGACTTGTTCCCATCGTGATGGACGCAGACACTGCATCACGCCTCTTTGATAATGGGGGCATTCTTCTCGTGATTACAATACCATCCGGGTTCGAACATGCAATCTCTAACAACGAGTCTACATCCATTCACATTCAGGTGGCTAATATTCACGAGGACCTCACCAAGAACCTCAGAATGCCAGTGATTCGCAAGCTCGACATATTCTATCAGAGGTATCTCAGCCAAGATACAAAGGTGACTTTCGAGGTTGAGAATCTTCGTTCCTTCACTCCCCCCAGATTGGCATATATGGCATGGACAATTTCAATCTATGCCATTATGGTTGGCTCGATTTTTGGTGCCGGGTCCGCAATGACCCAAGAGTTTGAGCAGGAGACTTGGGACGAGCTCAATCTGTCAAATCAGTCTCCCCACTCAGTGTTTCTTGGAAAAATGTTGAGCGGAGTAGCCATAAGTTACATTGCTCCTCCAATCATTATTGGTCTAGGTTTTATTCTATTTGGAGGATGGCCTAAAGGTGATATTCTGAGTTTCATGATTCTCACTCTCCTATTGGCCCTCTTTTGCTCAGGTATTGGCCTTATACTTGGTACAGTCTTTCGTAACTCAGTTTTCATAGTACCCTTGGCTGCCCTGAGTGGAATCTTCTATTGGATAGTTGGAGGTGGTATTGCTCCTCTTGAGCTTGTGGGGGTAACCTTCGGTGCCTTCAATGAGTACCTCCCAATATCAAATGTATACCGTAGTTTAATTCGCATGTTTGTTGAGGGCAGCTACGGGACGATAATTGTGGATCTAACCGTGATTGGATCGTTTGCACTCGTCTTCACGCTGCTGTCCCCGTTCATAGCCGATAGGGTCGCACGAATAGACTTCAGTCAGAAACTGGAGCAAATCAAACAACGTCGTAGACAATAATCAACCAGATGCCTTTGTCTAGCCACGTGCCGCGGAATGTATTGCATAGAGATGATCCGAGAAGGTCCAGCTACCTCTGACTCCTCTTATCATTCTCCAAGAATAACTTTTCTGAGCGAATCCGTGTTTCTGCAGTATATGGAGTGCTCCTTCATTATTCTCTAGAATCCCTATCCGCAATGGCATCTCTTCACACTCCGAAGAAAAATCCTGTAAGAGTGCTTCAGCGCGTTCAGAGTGGGTCTTCATTACCCAGGGGCCTATTCTAATGAATCCGCGTCTCTCACTACCCATGATGTATCCTTCAATGTATCCATCAATTTCTAGGACTTTGCAGAGGCTAGGAAAGTGTTTGAGTCTAGACTCAAGGAAGTCTTTTCGAGATGCTCCAAAAAACTTGGCATCAAACCCGTTAATATCATTCAGGTCTGCATTCACCATTTCTCGAATGTCATCGGATATTCTTGGTGCAACACGTCCCTCAAGGCGCAAGGATTTGTATCTTCTCTCAAATCCGAATCTTTCATACAGGGGTACAGCCTTCAAAACTCCATCAAGCAGGTGCGACCTTGCACCTCTCCCTTCAAGATGTCCGAGAGCATGTTTCATCAGTATTGCCCCAAGCCCCCTGTTTCTGTGTTCTTTCAGAACTATGAGATTGCTGATAAAACCAAACCCATCGTACGGTATTGTGCAAATCATGCCCACGGATTCCTCATTAATCTCTAAAATGAAACAACTCTCCGAGTCGAAAGCTAGAAGCTCCTCGAAGTCAAGTGCGATACTTCCCCAGCCTTCACAGGACGTCAGGTGCAGCGCAAAATCAATGTCCTGCTTCAACATTGGTCTGATATTCATAGAGCGAGCACCTACTAGATAGCCAATTGTTCATACTGCATATGGACAAATCTAACAACGCAAATCTATTTTTCTTCTATATTGTTTCAATTTCTGGATTGTTTCCGTCTTCAAGAATTGGTCACTGCGATGGCGGCGATTTGTTTTCCTTTTCAATGGTCTTGTCTGTTTCACACTTGGAAGCGCCTTATTTATTGCAAACCTTTTTTTCTTCTCAAATTAATAGAAGCTCGAAATCAGGTCGGACGTGAAAATGTGGTAAGTTTCTCTCCTCTAACCAAGTTCATAGCAATCACAATTGATGAATTAATCCTTGTGCCTATTGCTATGTACATAGTATATGTACTCAAACCGGAATGGTTCATATCAGTAACAATCCTACTTATTATCGGTGCCTCAGTATTTGTTGCTGCTAAATACTATCTTGTCTATCCCTCTCTACTGGATATTGCCAGACCGTTCTATGAATTGCAGGGTATGACCGGAACCGTGCTTGAGGATGTGACACAGAGGTCTGGAAAGATACGTGTTGGTGCCGAGATATGGGAAGCACGTTGCGATGTGGGTCCAATCAGTAAAGGAACGGCGGTTACAGTAGTTTCACGTGAGAGCATGAAAGTAAGAGTTGAACCAGTTTCTAGTTAGTCTACTATGAACTAGCTTCAAGTATCTTCATCAACAGATGTATCGTCATATCAATATCCAAGAGGTTCACAGTTTCGAAACTTGAGTGTGAATATCTGCAAGGGATTGCTAGGACTGCAACAATCTGACCTTGAGACGCAAATTGAACGCCATCTGTCACGTATGAGTGGAAGACCGCTCGCTGAATCGGTATCTCTTCCTTTGTTGCGGTTTTGATGACGCTTTGAACAAGCTCGTGCGAGTAGTGTAAAGCACTGTCCTTAATGACGACAATTGGCCCTTTTCCGAGGGAAATTCCAGTTTCTCCCTTTGTTCCAGGATGATCATCAGCAAGACCGATATCCAAAACAAAAACTGCATCAAGGTCAAGGTCCTTTGCCACTACAGCAGCTCCCTTTGCTCCCATCTCCTCCATTACTGTAGAAACGAATGTCACGGTTGGTCTTCTTGTCTTGGGTATCTTGGATAGATGCTGTAGGACACGTAACATGACAACTAGCCCTACTCTGTCATCCATCGATTTCCCAGAAACATGATTATTCAAGAGCCTCTCTACAGGCGCAGCATAGATCACGGGGTCTCCTATGTTGATGCCTAATTCTTCAATGTCTGCGGCGCTCTGAGCTCCAGTGTCCAAGAAGACTTCTTCATATGTGGGGATTCGGTTTTTTCCCTCTGGCCCTGCTAGATGAGCAGTTGTCACACAGAAAACACCGGGTATCAATCCCTTTTCAGTCAAGATGAGGACCCATTGACCTGGCAAAAGACGAAGATCGGGCATGTGTCCCTGTGTGTTCCACTTCACACGTATGAAACCGTTCTCATCAATATGGCTCACGAGGAATCCCACCTCATCCGCATGTGCTACCACTGCATAGTGCTTCTTGATTCCACCTTCTAGAGTTCCAACCACGTTCCCAAGCCGATCCTGTGTGAAACTGCCACAATAGTCCTTGAAGTGGTCTTTGATTATATCTTGGACCATTTTTTCTCTTCCAACCGGCCCTGGGGTTGCTGATAAGGTCTTTAGGAGGTCTAGTGTTTCCTCAGTCATAGTGGCCCACCACTTTCCCTGAATCGAACTCGTTTAGGAGTCAGTCTTAAACAAATCTTACTATCTTCAAAGTGTTTCTATGCATTGATTTCCAATGAGAACGTCTGCGAGGATGAGGGATTCGATGTTGGCGAATTATCATATAACGTGACATAAAACATCACTATGCTGTTCCCGGCAATAGGGCCAAAGGAGCCAACCCAACGACCACCTGTGGCACAAAGACATGCTATGAAGCTCATATCTTGCACCTCCCAGATTGTTCCATTCACTGAGTAACTAAGTTGTGCACTAGAAACTCCTGAGATGTCAGATGCATAAGCTATGACACTGATGGTGTTTCCCGGGGTTGGATCTACGGGGAGTACCTCTATCTGATAGATTGATGGCCCTTCTCTATCAGCATAGACAGCAAGGATAATGGCAGTAGAAAGAAGTATCATGAGCAAGACTCCAAAGGAGATGAGCTTTGTTTGATTCCGCATGATACAACACCAAACGTTAGTTTATCGACGCCGTGCACTCTGAAGGGCATTGAATCTACTATCAATACTGGGATAAGCCTTCAGTTAGCGACCAACATAACCTATCACTTCCAACATGGATTTGTAATCTCTAGCGAATATCCCTCGATTACTTGAGAATATATGCAATCTGTCAGTATCCAATCTATGGCATTTACAGATACTCTAATTGGGTTCTCTATAGGGTTGATCCTGGTGGTGCTTGTCTACTTAGTAATGAAGATTCAGCTCCGTCATAGGATTGAAATGGTTGAGAAGGAATTTCGTCTGACCTGGGCAGAACAAGAGTCTGCAATCCGGAAAGATGCTGCAGACAGAAGCCGCTTTGTATTGAAGGGCAAGATTGCTGAACACATGGTTCCATTGTACAGAGAGGTCTTCAAATATGATCCTTCAGATGCTCGATTCATCGGAGCTCCCATTGATTATCTCATCTTCGACGGATACACTGCAGTCAAGGATATGAACTCTGACGAACCCATTACGGTAATACTTGCAGACATCAAAACAGGCAATGCCAAACTCAATCGTACTGAACGAAAGATCAAAGAAGCTGTAGAACAGGGTAGAGTACGCTGGGAAACAATCCAGCTCGATTTTTGATGCTACTCACAAAAACAGTCCTTCATCACTGCCTGCATGACCGCATCGTGCATGGACTGCTCCTCTGGTAGTCCCGTGATATGCTTGTCACAGACCTTGATAGTAGGTAGCATCGTCACATCATCGGTCTTACATCCACAACTCTCCTCGGTTTCGATGTCGACCTGTCGAATGGCACTTCGGGGAACACCAAAGTTGGTGAGAGCTTCTATGAGTATCTCTTCTGCAGCGTCACAGAACACACAGAATTCAGAGGTATACATGATTATGCAGCTGCATTTTCCGCATGCTGTCTTTGTTTCTGTGCCTGTCACAGATATCGCTTCAGCATTCATCGTTCTGTCTCTTTAATGTTCTCCAGACCAATCAGCTGACACAATTGCGTGCTGAAATCTGGGGCAGCTTAGACCGCAAGCGGTCTGTGGCATATTATATATTAGTAAATAATATGTTATAACTGTTTTTATTCTGACTCAGAGGCTTCAGAATCTGGTGCCGATGATTCCTCCTCAGGAGCAGAGGTATCCTCCATAGGTGTTTCCTGCGGTGGAGGCATGACCGATGGTTGAGGCTCTTGAGAAGGTGAAGGTGTTGGAGCTCCTTTCGGTTTGAACACCCTCGGGTAGATGGACCTCCCAATTAAGCCACCAATGAGAGCGAAAATCAGGGACATAGCGTATACGATAGGCGCAAGCAAGACCAATAATACCACGAGGACTATGGCCTCAATCCATGGAACTGGCTCATCTGGAAATCTCAAACTATGTGAGATTGACAGCGACATGACGAGCCACATACGGCCAAGAATGTCAGTTGCTGTGATAGTAATCTCCGGGAAAAAGAACCCTGGAATTATAGCTATTGTTCCGACACCTATCAATTCTGTTAGTAACGCTGCAACGAATCCTCCTGAGATGTCGCCTGCTAGGATCCCAACTATGAGGACTATGATGAATAGCGTCCAAATTCCACCAAGGAAAGCTGATATCCATCCAAATAACATCTCAGTGAAGAACAAGATTAAACCAATTACTACTGCGAATAGAATTTTCTTCCACTGCATAATATCTACCTCCTAATATATGTAAATTCAGAACCCACTGCACACAGATGCTTATGTAATTGTTGTCAGGCCACACAATTGAGGCTACTCAATCAGCCTCTTAGCAAACCGGGCACCAAAGTCTAGAGCTTTCGATTCCTCATTGTCTGCTAGCGGCCCTTTACGCCCTTTGACCTTAGCGGACAGCGTATCAATCAACTCGATTCCTGGGATCTTCTCTTGAATTTTGGCTTTTAGTTTGGTGACTGCAACATCCTTGTTTCCACCAGTATATGTATCAAAAGCAGCCCCTATCTTTGCTTTCAAATGGACTATAGATGCTCTATCTATGAATTTAATGATATTGAGCGCTGGTTCTTGATCATGGTTGGGACATCCAAACACGATGGCATCAAACTCGCAGAGGTCGTCGGTGTGTAGTTCTCCAGTCTTTTTGACACCACACTCCACACCCTCCACTTTATTCATGCCCACACAAATGGACTCCGCAATCATCTTCGTGTTCCCATAGACGCTCTCATAGACGATTATCACTTTCTTCATTTGATGTCGCCGCATGTGTCTTCGTGTTCTTCCCTTTATGTGCATCGTTGGGTTTACATCTGAAGATATGCCTCAGTCTTTCAGGTTCGATTTCTTCATAACTACAATCCCTGATTGTGCTCTATTTTGCAATGAACGAGACTGAATCCCCGATTTCGTAAGACGTTACGCTGAACTAAACTGCTATTATAGGGACTGCAGAAAGTGTTACAATCTGCTAGTGGACTCCCGACGATGCAGTTGTCTGGAAAAATGCTACGAGTCTAAGATGCTAGTGTAAAACCTGAGGTGAATTGAGATCACACATACCAAATCACGAATCATACTACTCGCGCTCCTTCTCACACTGACCGTCGCTCCCTTGAAAGTCATGGCGTCGCAGCCAACTGGACTGGTTCCAATCATCGAAAAAGTAGTAATGCCATCTGTAACTCGAACCTGGGATCAATTGGCTCTTCTCTACGATGGGCAATACCATAATCCAGACCAAGTTGACGAAGAGATTGAGAATATGCAAAGTCTTGTGCCTGAGCTTGTCGATGTTGAGGTAATTGGACAGAGCTATCAGGGAAGAAATCTAACATGTCTTCGCATCACGAACGAGTTAAACACGATCCAGAAAGCTAAGACCCTCGTAGTTGCCCAGCATCACGGAAGAGAACAAATCACGGTTGAGATGGCACTCAGGTTCGCATTACACTTGATCAATAACTATGGGGTTGATAATGCCATCACTGAATACGTAGACTCGGAGGAGATCTATATCATTCCCACTCTCAATCCTGACGCTCTCGAGATTGTAGTAAATGACGGAAACCATTGGCTAAGA
Source organism: Candidatus Thorarchaeota archaeon (assembly GCA_011364905.1). Classification (GTDB taxonomy): domain Archaea; phylum Asgardarchaeota; class Thorarchaeia; order Thorarchaeales; family Thorarchaeaceae; genus SMTZ1-45. The sequence goes on along the minus strand of RDNZ01000027.1, from coordinate 7,755 downwards.
AAGAATCTCAGACCTTTCGACAATGATGGTGATGGGCTGTTTTCTGAGGATGATGTTGAGGATGTGAATGGTGATGGTGCTATCTCCGATTTCCTCGTTTATGAAAAAGACTATCCAACACAAGTTCCCGGCATCAATAGCTATGATTGGGAGTATTGGGAAGGAATCGACAACGACGGAGATGGATTAGTGAATGAAGATGAGGTTGGACTTGTCGATCTAAACCGCAACTATCCCGTTTTCTGGGGTCTAAACGACCCCGACCTACAGAATCCAATCACCCAGGTCTATTGTGGAAGTGCTCCATTCTCAGAGCCCGAAACACAGGCTTTCCGAGACTTTGCATTGAATCACCGGTTTGCTATGGCATACTCGTTGCACTCTGGAATAAACGCTACATACTTTCCCACTGATGCGAGCGAAGCTTGGACTGAACCTGTTCTCTACTATGGGATGGCCACAGACTATGCAGATATTCTACCAGATGGATTCAATGAGTATCTCGGGTACATTGGCTCTGAGAACAGACTGGAATCTGGACTAAGTGGAGCCTGGGAGGGATGGATGTATTATGAACGCGGCACCACTGTACCCATAACTCTCGAGCTATACCACAATGCGTCAGTAGACCTGCCGGAGGCCCATGTGATCATCTCGAATAACGACACTCATATCATTCGCGAGTGGAAGGGAATCTATGGCTACTTTGCTCCAGTGGAGGCGGGAATTGATCCACTCTGGGCCGACATGACTCCCGCCTTTGAGTATCTCCTTGAAATGACTCCACGGCTCGATGTGACAATATCAAGTGTCTCTGGCGGGACAAGTGCAGGTGAAAGTCTATCCTTCTCCACTAGAACCGAATGCTTAAGCCCTCGCCTTGGGAGCAGGGAGAGTGTTTCGATTCTTGATAGTTCAGGTACTACCCTTGATTCTGTGATAGCCGTGGGTGGTGGTCAGTCTCTTACAGGTCAAGCAACGATTGAACTCTCAGAGGATTTGAACAGCACTGGGGTAAGCATTTTCATTGGGAACAACTACACTGGATTCACTGAGTTCATGTTATCGCTAGGAGCTCCGCAGAAGCCTCTTAATCCTCTTCTCCTCGGAGTCGTCGTTGGAGTCGCCATTATAGCTATAGCAGTAGTTGTCTATCTTGTGAAAAACCACTGATAACTCAATACATGAGTGGAGCCTGATCGCCTCCTCTAGCCTTGCTCTTCACTTGTAATGAGGTGCTTAGGGATATCACCTGCTGACCTAATCCAACTCTGAATAGATCTCTCCATGGTTCATGGTTTCAGGCAATATTCAATTTGAGCATAGTAAAGATACATATGAAATACTCATACTGCCGAGGTGTCTATGGAAACTTCCAGACTTGCGGTGTGTCTGAAAAAGACTCTTGTGGTTCGACTGGTGAGCCTTCGAACGACCCTCTGACTCGTCAGGCTTTCACTCACTATCCTGAATAATAGGTCATCGAACCGTGACATAAGCACAATCTCAATCTCTCCGGTTCTTGAATCAGCTGATGGAGTGTCCCATATCATATCGTAGTAAGAAATCGCATCGCCAGTCGTTCGGTTCATCAGACTTTGTAGAGTAATATCAAGCGGTTCCAAAACTGTCCTGATGTAGCCTTTCTTGTCACGAAGTGGACCTTTCAGACTCACTCAACCAACTCCGTAAGTCGTACAATAACTCAACACATCCACCAAATAACTCCAGCTGAATGCAGTTGCTTTTCGCCTCGCAATTAGATGTGCTGTGGTGTATTACCACACGTACCAGATTATAAGTGAGGTCTGTTTGTGATATCACTGGATGAATCAAAAATGCAAGAGATAACCATCTGGAGTGAGACCAAGAAAGGTGGGAAGATAGTCGAACGGTTCCCTTCAAATGCTACAAGTATAGACCTCAGTGACAGACGAATTGGTACGACTGACCTATCGGTCTTAAATCAATTCTCCAATGTCGAAGCATTAACTCTCTCCGGGAATGAAATTCAGAGTATTGACTTAGCCCCTTTGTATGAGTGCAAAATGCTTCTCGAACTATCATTAGGTGGTAATGAGATTGAGCTGATTGATTTGACACCTTTGAAAGGCTGCACAAGTTTGATGCATCTTGGACTTTCTTTCAATAGAATTAGAACGATTGATCTTACACCTTTGGAGCACTGTAAAGATCTAAAGGTGCTCCATCTTTATGAAAACAGACTAGAGAGCATAGACCTTTCGATCCTCAGTAAATGCAAGAAACTCAGAAACTTAACACTTGAGAAGAATCAACTCGGGTCTGTGGATGTCTCATCACTCTTTCGCTGTCCGAACTTAGTTAAGTTTGGTATCGATCAAGAAGTTTCTCTGACTGCAGATGCAAAACTTAAGTCCCAATCCAAGGTGCCTAGGGGACTAAAGCCCCATCTTGATGGAATTATCTGGAGCTGACCTTATGCTAAACACTTTACTCGAAACAGCTCGGACTCGCCGAGATTAAGGATTATCTCGTTCCAAACAGACTGTATGACAGGAAAATGTGTAGGGATATTGCCACGCCAACATCACTCAACACTGAGGGCTTACTTCTTCTTAACAAGACCTTGACTGGGTGGGATGACATTAGGAGTGCTCTAGTAGTAGTGGAAGAGCTATGCAACGAAGAACCATACACTAACGCAAGAATAGAGGTGTATCAACATAGTGCGAATCAAATGAGCCTGAAAGTCACTCTCAGATCAATACAAGAGCTTGACGACTACCTGAACTCTAGATTCAGGCAAGTGTTAGAAAAAGAAATGGGTGAATCATTCAGACTATCTGAACTTGAGCTGGTCTCGTCCAGAGTGCGTCAAAAACTCAATAGCCTCAACGATATGCATGGCTATCTTGTTCTTGAAGAGTAGATGAAAACACTGGTGAACACACGGATTTTGTTTTTCGTGACAATGCCCTCATACGAGAACTCCCCCTCCTACCACGACGTCCTGTGTGTTCACCACCCCCTCGTTTTGTGGTAATGCTGCTACAAGCAATCATCCCAGTCTGAGGAAACAAATAGGAACGTCTATAATGCTGTTCTTATCCGAGAATTCGAAGCAACCATGTCAGGCGATCTATTTCTATTAACTGGACTCTTGTCCGGCCTTCTTGCTATACTTGTTGCTCTGTTTACATATCGTAAGGTCATGAAAGCAGATGAAGGCGACGATCGTATGAAAGAGGTAAGCCACCTGATTCAAGAGGGAGCCAACTCTTTCATCAAGATTCAGTATAGAATCCTGACAATCTTTACACTTGTGTTAGCAGTGGTCATGGCTTTAGCATTTGGAAGTTTGGGAATCCCAATTGCTATCTCATACATCCTCGGGTCTTTTGCAAGTATGAGTGCCGGATACATTGGTCTAGTTATCGCCACACGGGCCAACCGTCGGACTGCGGCCGCTGCTGCAGAAGGAGGTCTTAATCCTGCATTCATGGTTGCTTTTCGGGCTGGTTCAGTCATGGGTCTCATGATTGCGGGAATCGCGCTCGTAGGTCTTTCCTTGCTGTACTGGATTTGGAATACAGTCCTTCCTGAAACATTCTTCACTGGTGTTCATGTTCTCCGAGAAACAGCTCTCTGGGAAATCCTGACAGGATTCTCCTTTGGCGCTAGCACTGTAGCCTTATTTGCGAAAGCTGGGGGTGGAATCTTCACAAAGACTGCTGACATGGCCGCAGATATTGTTGGAAAGATAGAACAGAACATCCCTGAGGATGACCCCCGTAATCCTGCCGCTGTTGCAGATGCTGTGGGAGATAATGTGGGCGATGTAGCAGGGACCGGCGCTGACATATTTGACAGCAATGTAGCCGCAATCTTGGCTGCTGCTTTACTCGGAGCTGCAATTGATGTCACTGTTCATCCGTCAATTGTATTTGGCCTTCTACCCCTGTTGATCACTGGTCTAGGCACACTTGCGTCTGTGGTTGGCGTGTTTCTAGTCCGGCCAAACGCTAAGGATGAACCAGGACCGGCACTCAATCGAGGTACGTACGTCACGACCGTACTCTTTGCGGCTTTAGTGCTGGTTGTTCTCTATGTGCTTGAAGTTGACCTAGCCATTTCTCTTTCAGCGATTTTTGGACTGCTTGCCGGCGTTTTCATCGGATTCACATCTGATGTGTTCACTAATGACAAAGGGCTCTTTGGATTCAAGCCAGTCCAGAACATGGTGGAGAATGCTGAAAAAAGCACAGCAAACCTGATTCTCTCAGGATATTCCTATGGGTTGCTGAGTGCTGTTCCATCTGTCTTGGGCGTAGTTTTGGCACTGGTAGCTGCCTTTGTACTCGGTAACAACGCAACAGCCATGGGTCTAGGTGGTTGGGAAGGTGGGATCTACGCAGTTGCAATAGCCGCTGTTGGTCTCCTTGCTACAAATGGTCTTACCATGAGTTCTGATAGCTATGGTCCCATTGTCGATAATGCGAGGGGCGTTATCGAACAGGCTGAAGAATGTGAAGAGGCAATCATAGCTTGCGATAAGCTAGATGCCGCAGGAAACACAGCCAAGGCCATCACAAAGGGATTTGCCATTGGTTCTGCTGCAATCTCTGTCCTAGCTCTCTTCGCAGCATTCATTGAATCTGCGGAGGTCTTTTTGTTAGGCAAGGGTATTGCCACTGAAGTCGTCGTTGACATTTCAGACCCCTTCATCCTGTCTGGTGTATTCATAGGTGCCCTCGTTCCTGTGACATTTACTGCCATGCTGATTCTAGGAGTGGACCGTAATGCTGGACGAATGATTAAGGAGATCCGTAGGCAGTTTCAATCAGACCCAGGTATCTTAGCCGGGACCTCAAAACCTGACTATGACAAATGTATTAGTATTGCCACCTCTGGGGCCATTCGCGAGCTCATGCCATCCACATTGCTAGCTATAGGCGTCACGATTCTGACTGGCATTTTTCTGGGACTCGAGGCCTTGGGTGGCTATCTTGGAGGTGCAGTGATAGTTGGTTTCATCATGGCCCTTCTCATGAGCAACGCTGGTGGAGCATGGGACAATACAAAGAAGATGATTGAGTCACCCGAGTATGATCACAGTGACCCGCGGTATGAACAGATACATCGCAACTCGGTACGCGGGGACATGGTGGGTGATCCTTTCAAAGATACTGCAGGTCCATCAATCAATACACTATTGGTGGTCATCTCGCTGACCGCCACTCTATTCCTACCAATAATAGCACAACTGCATTTATGGCTAGTAGGACTATTCTAGATAGAGGGATAACTTTCCCCTGCTATTATTTCAATGGTACATAGGCTGAGGACTTTGTAGCACCGATTCCCGGATTTCCGTGCCTTACCTGTCTCGTAGTAATACTGAACTCTCCAAGGACGTGTCCAATCATCTGTGGAATGATCTTGACCTTAGTGAAGTCCTTACCGTTGTGAATGGCGAGAGTGAGGTCCACCATCTCAGGCAAAATGACCATGTCGCGACAATGCGTGCGAACGACGACCTCTTTTCCCTTCCTCTGCTGCTTCCTTGCCGCTCGAAGCTTCATGAGCAGTTTCTTCTGACGTGGAGGCAAGCCGCGCTTGAGGGTCCTTCTCCTGCGTGTTGGGAGCAGCTCGATGAGCGAGTCCATATTCATCTTGACCAGCTCCGACAGGGGATATCCGCGGTACATAGGTTCGCCTTTCTGTGACATAGGGAATTCACCAATTGTGATATACGGAGTCGCTTGTGACGACTCACAACTGTGCAGAACCCACGAGGTGTCAATTTAAGCATTGCGTACTGACAGTGTGTAGGAGTAACAACTGGTTGCCGCCTTAAGCTTCAACAGTACCTGTCTTGACTTCTCCAGCTCGCTTGTAATTGGCCATAATAACTCCGCTTGGCGTAACAGAACTCTCAATTAATGTAAATGCTGTCGGAATCGTACCATCGTCAAACAACTTCTTTCCTTTGCCAAGGGTCAAAGGGTGAATTTTGAGCCAGAGTTCGTCCACTAAGTCATTCTTCAATAGCAGCTGAATGAGCTCACCACTGCCGTGAACCTGAATGTCAGAACCTTTCGAATTCTTGAGCTCTTTAATATCTGCCAAGTTCTTGATGAATACCGAGTTTTTCCATTCTGACTTTTTCATAGTCTTGGACATTACATATTTTGTACCATCATTAATTCCTTGCCAAAGGTCTGCATGCTCAGGCCAGTAGCTGGCAAAAATCTCAAACGTCTTTCTGCCCAAAAGATAGTCTGTAGGGTTAGTCCAAAACTGTCTTTCTAAAATCTTACCATAAGCCTCGTCACCATAAGGCGCAACCCAACCGCCATACTCGAACCCTCCCGATTTATCTTCGTCAGGCCCACCAGGTGCTTGCATCACTCCATCTAGGGTGATCATAGATATGACGATTATTTTTCTCATAGTATCTTTTAATGAAACCGAATATTTATGGGGCTTTTGTTTAGGCCGTACGGGCCATCACTCAGATCGATGGATAACGTTACCATCATGGTCAAGTAACCCAGCTTTTCTCATCGCAACTCTGACCCATCCCATGGATGGTTCAAGACCGGGATCTCTTATCAAGGCCAGTTTGGCAAGTCGAATGGCCTCATCCCAACGTTCTAGCTCGTAATTGATTTCAGCCATGTTTGCCAAAGCAAGAGGGTGCCGCTTTTCTATTTCCAGTACTCTTTCAAAATTCACAAGAGAATCCTCAAGTTGCCCCAAGCTTCTAAGCATCACACCCATGTTGAAGTATGGGGTCGGATCCTTGGGGTTCAGTTTCGCTGCTGTTTCCAAATGCGCAAACGCCTCTATAGTCTGAGAGCTGTCTTTTGTTGGTTTTTCTTGTATCTCCATGAGTGCAACGGCAAGTGTCACATGAGAGTTGACATGTTTTGGATTCTTTTCGATGATGCCTCTAAGCTCTGTGATAGCATCGCTTACTTTGCCATCCTTCAACATTTTTGCAGCTTTTTGGTAGTCTTGGTTCTTTGAGCGTCCAAAGAGTGACATCTGAAAACACCGAGTTTCGAATACTACATCAGTTCTTAAGTCATAGCCTGCTTGCATCAGTTTCGGAGTTGACTCATTCAACAAAGCTCTCCATAGATGGAGTGGCAATCTTCAATAGACTAACATGTTTGCGAAAATGAGATGATGGGGCCTTGCGGCCCTATCGAGTAGATATATTCTGATGATTACTCTTTAGTCTTGGCTACTTCTTCTTCATCAAAGTCGAAGTCCTCGAGTGGCTCTGGAGCCGGAGTGGTGAGCATTGTCCAACCAATCCACATAGCAATTACCATGATCAGAACCACACCCAAGTAAATCGGTAGTTGTACCAGGAAGTCTGGGCTTGGAGCGAATAGTGGCTGGATGGAGGCTGGAAGTGTGTTAACCCAATCCATGAGGCCTGGAAATATCTGAAGTATGACTAGCCCCCAAGTGTAGTATATTAGCACCAGCAGGGCGATGATGAAGATAAGGGCGCCGATTGCCTTTTCTTTTCCGATCGTGATTACTCTCCTTAGTTGTTGAAGAAACTAAGTCGGTTAGCGAGAGTGGACTAATAAAAGGATTACGTAGGGAGCTATGTTGTATCACTGGGGAAAATCACTGGATTCTGGAACATGATTCCGACTTGTCTTGATTCACTTGTGAATGTAAACCTAGGATAGTACGTATTCCTTATAACGGGGTCCCTCATCCGAAACTGAAGTATACAAGACCATTGGA
>RDNZ01000026.1:38886-42305 GCA_011364905.1 Candidatus Thorarchaeota archaeon | reverse complement strand
CAGGTCGAGATAGAGAAGTGCTCTGTCTTTTGCTACTCTAAGCTCACGTTCTCCCTCTCGTCTGTCTGTGATATCCATTATGACTGTTTGAATTGCTGATGTTCCTGCATACTCAACGCGACTGGTGTAACTCTCGACCCAGCGAATCTCGCCATCTTTCTGGATGAAACGATACTCATATCTGGGAGGTGTAGGACGCCCTTCAATATTATCTTGCATCCTCTTTCGAACTTCATCTCTATCATCCGGATGAACAAGGTTCCAAATATCAGAAGCATTCATGTCCAATAACTCATCATCTGTAAAACCTACAAGCTCCTTGAAGGCCGGATTATAGTAGAGAAGCTTGTCAGAAGTTAGGATGGTTATACTTTGAACTGATTGTTCTGCAAGACTTCGGTACTTGGCTTCAGATTTGATGAGATTGTCTTCAGCTATTCGTTTTTCTGTTATGTCATGATAGGTCCCCAGAACGCCAATGACATTGTCATCATCGTCATGTAGTGGCACAATATTGATCTCAATCCATGCATCTTTATCATCTGCTTGATGTTGTGGCGAAATAATATTTATTTGAGGTCGGTTGGTCCGTATGACCTCTTGATCTAATGCTCTAAGAAGCTCAGATTCTACTTCTCTCCAAGCTAAGTCGAAATCTGTCTTGCCTACAATATTGTCAGGTGAGTCTACACCTGAAATAAGTGCGAAATTCTCATTGCAGCCTAGATAAACGGAATCTCGGTCTTTCCAAAAGACGTATTCTGGAATGGTATTCATAACAGTTTGAAGCATTTCTTGTGAAGCTCGAAGTCTTGCCTCAGCTATCTTTGCTTCAGTTTCATCAATAAGGAGGACCTGAAGAGCTCTTTCACCTCCAAACTCGATATATCCGGAGAATGCCTGGACCCAGCGAATCGTTCCGTCTCTTCTTACAAATCTATATTCGTAGGGCATCGGTATCTTGATGCCTGCTCGCCGGTCACTTGCTAGTTGGTGAAGATATTTTCTGTCGTCTGGATGAATGAGATTCCATCCTTCCTCTGGCGACATCGATAATATCTCTTCAACCGTGTATCCTATCAGAAATGCAAATGCTGGATTCACGTAGACATACCGATCATTCTGGATTATCGTGAGACCTTGAATAGACTCTTCTGCCAAATGTTTGTATTTTTTCTCAATCTCAGTTCGCCAAGTTATGTCAGTGACGACCGCGAATGACCCCTGATGTTCTCCATCTTTCCCTGTCAGAGGTGTACCTGAAACTATTGTCTGCACTTTCTTACCTGTACGAGTTGTCCATTCAAGTTCATATTGAGTTGAAACTCCCTCAATCCTTTTTCGAATGTTGTTCTGTAGAATGAAATAATTCTCATCATCCACGAAGGTGTGAAGGGGTTTTCCTACCATGTCTTCAAGAGGATACTCAAGGAGATCGCTGAATCTCTGATTCGCGTAGGTAAGAATGCCTTCTTCGTTAATCACACCAAAAGCATCATTCATCTTGTCGAGGAGTACCCTATAATCCAGTGTATCAGGAATTTGCTCCTTCCTTTGTTGATTGGTACTTGATCCATCTTCAGACAACTGTGGTATTCCTCTTTGCGTGTCAGGCATCTCATCTACAAGAGACTGCCACAAAAAAGCCGATATTTTGTATATTCATGTCTTTTGGGTTTGTTATCCGCGAATTGAAGTTACTTCATATATCGCAGTAAAGATTTTACTTGAAAGAAAATTGGATTGATAGCTGGAGTGTTTGAATCCGATGGAGAACCTAGCGAAGCAGTCGGTGTATTACATCCTCATTTCGCTGGCCGCTGCATTTGCCTGGTTCCTAATTGGTTTGAACGCTTGGCAGACCTATCATACGAATATTGCATTTCAGTCTTTCATTGCTTTTTCCGCAATAGCATGTGTTGCAGTTGCGCTCCTTGCTTACAAAGACAGATCAGCACCACTTCTGGCTTTGATTCAATCTGCATTGTTTTTTGCCTCCGCATTGCACGGAGGGTTTGCAGTCGATGATCTGTTGAAGTATAATCCCTTAGATCCGGAACCACTAGTATATACCCGCTCTACCTTGAACTTGTTTAATGATTTGATGGAGCTGTTTTTACTAAGTCTATTGTTCCTGATGTCAATCATGCTGAGTACCAGATACAAAAATCAGTCAAGGAACAGGCTCTATACTTTTGCTTTTGGTTCGGCGATTAGTCTTATGCTAGTATACACTGCTCTATCTGGTCGAATTATTCAGGTAATCCCAGAATCCATCATGCCGAGTTTGGGAATGGCCCTCTCTGCCGGCGTTATCATTCTTCTTGGTACAACCTGCTATTTTGCTTATCAATCAGCGTCCGACTCTTTTCCACTCCAACCAATTGCATTCATCGTCTTTTGTATCCTCCTAGCATCGTCTTCTGTTCCACTATTGATTCCGATTTTTCTACCTTCGTACATTTGGACATTTGCAGTCACCCTTCAATCAACAGCGTTTTTTGTTCTCTACATGTCTATCTGCATTCCCTACCTTGAGATTGCAGGCATGAAATCCAAAGAAGCAGCAATTTTCTCTTCAGGAATTTCGATTCTTTTTCTGGCTCCTTTATTGGTGACTTTAGCCATAGAAAGAGTGGCACCTGGTTTCAAACATGTAGATCCCGGTGCATATCTAATCATACATCTAGGGGCTGCATCTGTTTCTGCGGTTATGGCGCTGATGACATACGGTCACGCCAAGACAAAGGACAAGAGAAATCTGTATCCGCTCATTCTTCTTTTCACATCATGGACAGTCGTGGATCTTGTCCAGGTGATTATGGCACAATTGCCATTGCCATACGTAGGAGAGTCCCTGGTTCCCTATATTACTGGAAGTCTAGTTTCGCTACTGGCATTTTACCTAGTTATCCGATGGACATCGAAAGCGCCGCCTGCCAACTTGCCATCTCCAAAGGTTTGGCCAATTCTTGGAATTCTGATTCAGGTTGGACTCGTAGCAATTTCCGAATTAATAGAATCCGCTCTCACTATTAGGATACCTGGTCTGCTGGATAGTCCAGTGGGCAGAGGTGCGCTCCTCATCATCAATCTCTTCGCAATGTTTGAGTTCACATACCTAATTGTATACCTTTCAAGAAGATCAGGCGGTGGTCTCACGGTGGAAGTGCTATTGACAGGATTTCTCTCCCTCTGGATAGTTTCTGGTATGCTAAAAGCGAATTTTACTGATTGGACTGCTGGTTGGTATTCGGCAGAACTATTGCTTCTTGTTGCGCTTTTGTTCGGACCTGGGGTACTCGGTATGCTCTATATCCAGGAACTGCGTCGTGCTGAGAACGCACATCAGAGATCTGCTGTCTACTCCGATTTGCTTGTTCACGATATATCAAACTACCATCAAGCAATTCTCATTT
>RDNZ01000026.1:0-38877 GCA_011364905.1 Candidatus Thorarchaeota archaeon | reverse complement strand
ACGCACATCAGAGATCTGCTGTCTACTCCGATTTGCTTGTTCACGATATATCAAACTACCATCAAGCAATTCTCATTTCATTAGGTCTTCTTGATGTTGATGGATTACAACAAGGAGTTAGAGAGCAGGCCATTAAAGATGCCCAGTCAGAATTGAAGCGTGCTGATGAACTTATTCGAAATGTAAGGCAAATAGGCATGTCTGAAACAGTTAGTCTTCAAAATCTCGAACGAATTGATCTTGTTCAAAGCATACGGAACTCCTATGAAAATGCAGTCCCTCTAATTCATCAACAAAGCATCGAGTTTACTATTAATCGTAATGTTGGGGAATGCTACGTTCTGGCAAACGCTTTGATTGAGGGCATATTCACGAATCTGCTTAGAAACGCAATCAAATACTCTCCTGACAAAAAGCGTATTGACATAGAAATTGGCTATGCTGAAACTCAGGATGCCTCTTTTTGGACAACTCGAGTCATTGACTTTGGTCAAGGGATAGAACCGAGTAGTCGAGTTAATCTCTTCAATCGTTTTATGACAGGTGCAAAAGGTACCGGTTTGGGTCTCTCAGTTGCAAAAACACTGACAGAGGTATTCGGAGGATCCATTAGTGTGGAAGATCGGGTTGAGGACGATTATTCCAAGGGTTCTGTATTTATCGTATCACTCCCCGCCGCTCTGTAGTTTTGGCTCACTCTGTGTACAAAACTGGACATTTTCTATAGACACACGTTGTTCAGAAGAATCAAGAACTGCTGCCCTTGAATGTTGTACTACCAACTACGCCAATGCAGAACGATGATTTGTTGTATCACTTAAGGTCAAAGAGTCACTTCTGCAGATGAAACTGCTTCAAGCGAATCTATTCGTTCTTGGATTACTTTCTTAATGTCTCTTAGCATTGGGCCCAACGCATCGTCACGCCCACTTCTCAAATCCTGAATAGATTGGATGTCTTTCATCATGGTGCCGAGTCTGTCCATCAAACTCATTACTCCGAGGTTGAATATTTCCTTAAAATCACCCTTAATTGCATAAAGAACTCGTTTTCTTCCACGACCAGTCTGATCATAATCCCTATTGCCTTCAATGATTCTTAATGCCTCAAGTTGTGAGATAATCAATCCGGCATTCGCTCGAGAATAGCCTGTGGCTTTGCAGATGTCATCAGAACTCATACGATTTCCAGTTTCGTAGTTTTCAATGAAAAGTGCCGCCAATACCGGTCCCGCATTCGAGGATAGTCCTATCCATTTTGCCACTTTCTCAAAGAGCCGTGTTATTGGTCCCTTGAGGAATCCGTCGTCATCTCCCATTAATTCGCACCTGTCGTTCCTTTTGTGGTCTTATGGCTCAAGCCTTGCTCCCATTTTGTTAATTTCTCCAATCTATATATGATTATTGGAGAATTCCAGATTAATAGAACTGGGTCTTTTAATCTTCATGGCTAACCATGAACACAACATCTTTCCCTGAATAATAGCTCTTCACGAACCTAGTACTAGCTTTTACTAGCTGCCCATTCACTGTCTTCAGAGGTGCAGTCGACATGACCACTTGTCCGTTCATGACATCTTGAAGAATCTGGCTGATCTTTTCTTGATCTTCTTGAATATAAAACTCTAAAATGCTATCGCCATCCAAAGCTACTTGCTTCCCTCCCAACCTAGTGTTTGCTAAGTCGTTTGTATGAACTATAAGACCAGTTTTGTCAATTATGAATAGCATATCCCGAAGCTCATCAAAAACACGTATTATTTCACGTTGGGACTGAGCAATTGATTGCTGTGATTTCATCCTAGCCATATATGCACTGATTTGAATGGCAATCGCCTCTAGTGTATGCCTATCCGTAAGTGGTATTTCTTCATGAGAATGTGAACCGAGACTAAGAATTGCAACAGGCTTTCCATCGAGTAAAATAGGTACGATGGCTATTGCGGATAGATCTTCAAAATCACTCTTTCTTTTGAGAGTCTCATCTATCTCTGAACTGGAAACATAGAGGGGCTCAGAAATCACTGGTATTTCTTTTTGATCAAGAATGCTTTTGAGAAACTCAGCAGACATCCCCTGACTTGTCGAGAGATCAAAATCACCAGTATCCGAGTCTACAAGAAAGATTCCTCCCGTGTCAATTCCTTCCAACTGGACAGTGGCTTTCAGGATTCTATCTAATGCATCTATCAGATTCTCCGTATTGCACAATGTGTTTCCTAGGTCTCTCTGTAATATCAGGGACTCTTCCATTTTTTTGCGTTCTGTGATTTCTTGATTAAGCTGTTCATTGGCTTTTGTAAGCTCGGTAGTCCTTTCCTCAACACGTTTTTCCATTTCATTTAATGCAGATTCAAGTGCTTCCGCTTGTCTTCTTTCTTCAACTTCAGATACTATCCTACTGGCTAGCTGTGAGAATAGTTCTCGAAATTCTTCTGTTCCTTTTTTCAGATAGTAGTCGGCGCCAAGATTCAGCGCTCTGATTGCTACAGCTTCTTGGCTTCGTCCAGTGAAAATGATGAATGGAATATGCGGATTGAATTCTCTGACCCATTCAAGCAGCTCTAGCCCGGTCATACTACCCTGACCAAGGAAGTGATCGCAAACGATGGCATCAAACGCCTCTTCTTCAATTAAGCGTAGGGCTTCTTGATCAGTAGTTGCAGATACGAGTTGGATTCTCTCATCTTCGCGTGTGAGGAATTTACCAGCAAGGAACAACAAGTCCTCATCATCATCGATTACTAGGACTCGTATCTTCAATTCCTCTCTACCTCGGTTACAGTATCTTTCCACTAGACACAATGACTAATTGCTATTGTGTTCTGAAATGCAATCTTTCAGATATTATACTTGTCATTATACAGTCCTCTTGTCATCAGCAAAAAAAAGAGAGAACACCCAGTCATACGACTGGGCACGAAATTCATTTTCCGGATTGCTTTGGTTTTATGTATAGAACATATACCAAAATCACAATTACAGCTGCTCCTCCAACACCGACCGCAATGAGCAACGGAAGCAAATTCGGAGGAGGAGGCACATATCCCTCCGTCACTTCATATCCGATTGGAGTGATCTGAGATGTCTGTCCGAAAGCATCAGTCGCTTCGACGTAAAACAGAACCGAAGTACCAACAGCCTGACCTGGGATGGTGCCATTATACCCATTCCCAGTGTCAACCATACTGATGTCCATCCATGCTGCTCCGTCTACTTGATAGACAAGCTTTACGGTTGCAAGACTTGGGTCGTACACTTGAGCTGATACATTTACCCCAGTATTGACGATTGTTGGAGTAAACGATATTCCAGAAATCTCTGGTGCTGGGTCATTGTAAAGGTAAACATCATCAAAAAGCACCTCAAGATTCCCAGCTGCGTCTGTTTCTCCAAACAGTGTAATGTCGTATACATATGTGTCTGGTGCAACGCCAAAAGCTGACTCATAGTCATCATATAGGTTTCTTTGCAGATTGTTCCATACACCTTGAGTGTTGTACCCGGACACCAGGATGTATTCATCGAACCCATCCTCGCTTGGAACCGCGGAATTGTTGGCGAATATATATGCAATCGATTTCTCATCGAAATAGACTGCTATATAGAGAAAGTTTCCAGCATCTGCGGACCAATCTTCAATGCGCCAAAAGAGGTCCAACCAGAGATCGGTGTTCTCATTCAATTGATGGAGATTCGGATATTGCTCTCCATAGAAATACTCACCATTCTCCAAGGCAAGTCTGGCTGCCCGGGACCCTGAATGGGCATTATCAGTGACCGTATAGTTTGGTGCTGGATTGTCCCAGAGGTTCCATGTCCAGATCTCATCGCCCACTTGGCCTTGATCCTCGTATCCCATATCACATAGAGCTGCTGTAGTGAGCGAGGCATCGTCGAAGAGAATCGTGATGCGTGCTCCTGGATCCCGTGAGTATACCTCAATTTGGATATCCTCAAGGATGATGAACTCTGGCGATGCTACAGAAGCAATTTCATCCCAAAAGCTTGTTTCGAATGAGTGCCACTGATCGGTCACATTGAATCCCGTCGCACGCAAATCTTGCCCCCCATAGGTTTCATATGGTGCGGAATCACCGATGAAGAACAGTCCATATGTGAGATAGAATTCGCCCTCATCAGAGCCATTCATGCAGGTCGCTCTGATATAGGCGTATGTGTTCTCCGAAGGCGATACTAATTCATCGATTCTCCACTTTAGAGTGAGCTGATCTGGATTCAAAGACGACGCTCGTATATTGTCATAGATTTGTAAACGCGCGTAGCTGACATTTCCATTCGATGTTGCAGTTGCGTTGAGACTGTAATCTCCTTCTAGGCGGGTCGTGGATTTACTGACCAAACCTTGATCACTGTTGAGATTAGTTTGCCAAATGCCGTTTGTTTCGAAGTTGCCATTTGAAATAGACCCGCCTATGAATGTTGTACCATTCACCAACCAGAGGTCATCGAAGTAAGCTCTACAGTAAGCATTAGTGTAACTGCGAAGCTGGAATTCAAAGGTATAGAATTGATAGGTGGGGTATGAGCCGAACGCTTCGAAATAGTCCTCTGTCAGATTCCTGTTGAATGTGTTCCAAGATTGTAGCGGGGCTGAGACTTCGAAGTAGCAGTTGAACGTGTCATTTCCGAGACCAGTATTTTGACTCTCGAAGTAGTAGAAAAGGTTCCTCTGTCCAGGCGCAGCAAAACGCACTTGCATACGCAAATAGTTATTATCAACCGCGCTGGGCAACGCATCAACAAACCAATCGAACTTCAGAGTTAGGTTTGTCGGATTGCTCCATGAACTCCAACTTGACCTTCTTAGCAATGCTTCAGAGTAATCAACAGGATTGTCCGCTCGAGCTTGGATGACAAATGAGCGAGTCCCCTCATTGACATACAAAGGATTGGTGTTATAGTATGAATAGTGTTCCCTAGTGAAATCACTGCCTAAGTCATTGGGGCTTGTATCATCAGACCATAGCTCGAATCCCGGATTCGGAAACCTGTTTGTCTTCCATTCTACACGGTTTGTGTCTGTTGCTGCAGAAGTAAAGGCAACAGAGTGATTTTGATTAGTCACAGATATCGGACTTGCCAGTGGCATGAGCCAAAGAAGTGTAAATATAATTCCTAGCAGCTTAAGGTGGTTTTTCATGATATTCCCTCCTGGCGAGGTGCTCCAAACTTGAATTAACTGCTTATGTTTCTTTGTCGCTTAGCTAGGACAACCTGGAACCTACTATATCTTTCAAATGAAAAAAAAGAAGAAAGTAAGGGTTAGCCCCTTACTCTAGAGTTCTACTTTTTCCGGAAAATCACTGCTGCTATGATAAAGCCCACAAACAGTGTAACAATCGCAATCACACCGACCGTGAGCATATCGAAACCTCCGGTGGGTTGGGTCCCAGTACCCGTACCTGTGCTTGTAGTTGTAGGTGAGGTTGTCGTCGTTGGCGGTGGTGCGAATCCACCTGGAACATATGGCTCACCATTCCAGACAGACTCAATTGGAGGTGCAACTGTGTTACGATCCAAAGTTTGATTCAGTTTAGCAATAATGAGATTGTATGTCTCAGATGCCGGATCAGTATCATTCGCAGCTGTTGCGATATACATCTCTGCAAGCCCCTGATGATCATCAGGTCTCAAGTATGTGGGTCCCTTCGGACAGTCTATTGTGATTCCACTTTCAAGATAGTTGATCATCGCGTTAGTGTTAAGATCGGCGACTTCATTCGTCGCATCCACCAGAAACTGGGCTGTGGCAAACCCGCTTGCAGTAAATAGCTCCGGAACTTCATATTGGAGTCCATATTGTCCATTTGGCTTGATGTGTCTGGCGACATGTTCAGCCACCATCCAATCATTGACTGTATTGTTTGGCAGCTCATAGCCATATAGACAGAGTCCAGTGGAACCGATGTAGGTAGCCGGAGGTGTTAGACCTGCTTCAATGGCATTCATTGAAAAGATATCAATGCACGCCCCAGCAAGCTCCATGTACGATGCAAGGTTGTATGTGAATAAATCATTGTATAGATAGACGAAGTTACCCGCCCATACTACAAACAAATACTCAATATCGTTTACACCATCGGCAGCTATGAGCGCATCAATCGTTGGCTGGAAATCAGTTTCAGCAAGAGACGCATACAGTGCAGTGACCACTGTTCCTCCCTTGTCCTGTATTGCTTGCGTCATAGCGTCTACACCGAATCTTCCAAAGGAATAATCAGCGGCAAGAAACGCAAACTTGGTGTAGCCAAGCGTGTCCATTGCGTAATTAACGCCTGCATAAGCATCCTGCCAGTTGTTTCTAGCAATCCTGAAAACATATGGATTGAATTCTTCAGCAGTCAGTGACGAAGAAGCAGCTGGAGATATGAAATACAGTTTCTGATATTCTTCAGCTTTTGCTGACAGTACTGAGGCAACTGCACTAGAAGTTCCTCCGACAAGAATGTCGATACCATCCGTTTCGAAAGCTTGTGTAGCTAAGTTTGAGGCAACGGTTGTTGAACTCTGGGTGTCATAGTAGTGAAGCTCATAGGGTCGACCGGCTTGGGTCATATTCTCATTATCATATCCCATCATTGTCGTTGCATATATCATTCCCAACTCGAATCCCTGTTTTGTCCAAGGTGCGTATAGCTGCAGACCACCTCCGGTGAAAGGAGCAAAAATTCCAATCTTGATTGGAGTGGTTTGAGCATCAACCTGTTTAACCATGAAAACAGGTGCGAAGAGGGAGAATAGCATTAGCAATGAAATGGATAGAGAAATAATTTTCATTTTTTTCATTTGCTCTCCTCCAATAACAGATTCCGTGTCCTGTTAAAGTAAGAACATAGACTGTTCTATGTCTAACCCTAAAAAGGAGGCATCCTGCTATATATCTCTTAAGGAAACCTAAACTGAGCTGCTTTTCACTGCTGTTTCTTTCGTAGGAATCCCAGAACTATGCTGTTGAACTCATCAGGTCTATCAAATGTAATAGCATGTCCGGAATCACGAACTATGACCATCTCCGAGTTTGGTATATTATTGTGAATCACTCTCGAATATGGGTCAGCTGGTTTCAGGATATCTTTTTCACCTGCAATAATGCAAGTGGGCGCTTCGATTTTTGATAATTGGTCTGTTATGTTTATCATCAAAAAGGCATCAAGTAACCTTACGAGCGCTGGATAATCTAGCCCAACGTAGCGTTTCTTGGCTTGCTCTAGAATAGCTGTGCTGTCTCGAATGAAGGTCTCACCAAAATTCAGCGGAACTGTGGCATAGTAGAAAACTTCTGGATCTTCAAGCACACAGGCTGACCTCCACAGTTGACACATGTTATAGAGCAACGGGCCAACAAAGGACACAGAACTGCAGGCAACAAGGCTTCTCAACATATCAGGATACTTCAGAGCAAAGACAAGACCTAGTTCGCCGCCATAGCTTATTCCGACATGATGCACTTTGTCTATGCCAAGTTCATCGAGTAGTGCCTTCTGATCATCAGCATGCATTTCGAAAGAATAGGGTCCATCTGGTTTGTCGCTCTGCCCTTGCCCGCGCATATCATACAGAACCACCTGATAGTACTTGGAGAAAACTGGGAGTTGGTTGACCCATCCTAATGTGTTTGAAAAAATTCCGTTTCCAAAGATCACCGGTTCGCCTTCTCCATGGACCTCATAATAGAGATTCACTCCATTCACTTTGACAAGTGGCATCGTCATTTTTCCTCCTTTCCAAAGTCTTCCCTTAGTTTGCGTTTCAGAATCTTTCCTGCTCCTGAAATATAAGGAGTAAAACTATCAACGTAGACCACTGACTTGGGAATCTTGAATTTTGCTAGCTTATCAGTGCAGAAGTTGAGTATTTCCTCCTCCGATGCTTCTTGTCCCTGTTTCAGCACAACGACTGCGCGTCCCACCTCACCCCATTTTGGATCGGGCACACCAATCACTTGTACTTCTGCAATCTTTGGATGCTGTTCCAGAACCTTCTCAATCTCTCTTGGATAGACATTCTCGCCGCCAGAGATGAACATGTCTTTCACCCGGTCAACTACATAGTAATAGCCCTCATCATCAAAGTATACCATATCTCCTGTTCTAAACCAACCCTCATCATCCAAGAGCGTCTTGTTCATCTCTGGTCGGTTCCAGTAACCTATGGTCACAGTTGGTCCTTTGAATAGAAGTTCGCCAACTTCATTTGCCTTGCAGTCCTTTCCGGTTTCTGGATCAACCGCTTTTGCGTCTATGAAGAAGTTTGGAGTGCCAATGCTACCAACTTTCCGTTCAGCATCCCATGGATCAAGAGCAAAGCACCCTGGTCCAACTTCGGTCATGCCAAATCCTTGTTTGAATTTGACACCATGTTTTTCTCGGAATGTCTTGATGATGTCCAATGGCAAAGGTTCGCCGCCCGATGTTAGGAATCGAACATTACTGAAGTTGATAGACTCAAAATCTGGATGATTCATTAGCATTCTGTATTGTGTAGGCACGGCAAAGAAAAAGTTTGGATTCTCTTTATTGATGACTTGTATCAAAGTGTCAAGATCCCATCTTTTCATTTGGATCACTTTTCCTCCGAGTATGAAAAGTGGAATGGCATAAACATACAGTCCGCCCACATGAAAAAGGGGAAGATGATTGATGTACACATCGCCAGGGAGTATGTCCCTGATGGTGGTAAGTGTGTTGAATGCCACTTGGCGATAGGTAATCATTGCACCTTTCGGTAGACCGGTTGTTCCTCCGGTGAATACAATGCCCATCGGATCTTCGTAAGCCAGACTCACTGCTTTCGGTGAGCTAGATTCTACGCTCTTCATCTCCTCCTCATAAACAAAGGAGCCATCAATTTCTGTTCCTCCCGAACTCAAGGAGACCCAATGGTCAACAGCACCTTCTTTCTTGAGATCAGATGCCACTTTGGCTAAGTCTGCATCATAGAATAGTACTGACGGAGTTAAATCATTCACTAAACCAGCCAATTCTCGGGCTACTAATCGCCAGTTAAGAGGACTAAAGATCCCTCCGCATTTCTGGCACCCAAAAAATACTTCCCAAAACTCCAAGCTGTTCTGAGCGAGAACACACAAACGATCCCCCTTCTCCAATCCAACTTTCTGCTGAAGAAAATTCGCTACTTTATTGGCTCGTTTGTTGAACTCTCCATAAGTATACCTTTTCCCAGTTTCCACATCTACTAGAGCCTCCGCTTCCGGTGAGTAAACGTTTCTCTTAGATAAATAATCAAACTGATTGACCATCTGATGTCGCCTCGACAAGAATTCTATTGTTTCTCCTTAGGCTATATCAGGCAAAACTAAGATAAAAATCCCCTACCACCATTTTAAAACGGCAGCGGCCATATTGTATCCTCCCCCCGATGAGCACAGTGCAATATTCTCGCCGCTCCCCTCGCCAGGTGGTGGAAGCTTGCCTTGGTCCACAGCGTCATACATTGCCAACGCAATGCAGGCTGATCCGGTGTATCCCCATTTGTCCATTACATTGTGCGTCTTCTCAATAGGCATATTCAGTTCTTTCATCACTGCTTCAATTGTACGTAGATTCACCTGAGTGAAGAAGATCCAATCTATGTCCTTCATGGTCAGATTTGCCTTTGCCACGCACTCCCTGGTTAGAACTGGCCAGTGCTGAAGATTCGTATCCGCTGGAAAGCGTTTGCGAAACGCCAGATGATGCCTGTTATTCTGAATTGCTTCAATGGTTGGTGGTTCAGCGGTGCCTCCTACATACACACCCAAGTGGTCATGAAACGAGCCATCAGCAATTAGTTTCGATGCAATGAATCCCTCTTGTTCATCACTTGTCTGCAGAACCATAGCTCCTGCTGCATCCGCAAACAGTGTGCAAGTGTAGTGGTCAGTCCAATCCACAAATTTAGTCATACCATAGGCACCAATGACTAAGACATTATTAATCGTTGAATCAGTCCTAATATATCGTGAGGCTATATCCAAGGAAGTGACCAAGCCTGCACACGCACAATTAACATCAAATGTACCAGCGTTCTTCGCTCCGAGTTTATACTGCACTACAACGGAAGTTGCTGGGGAAAGATAGTCTGGCGTATCCGTGCTCAAAATAATAAGGTCAAGGTCTTCTGCTTTGAGGTCTGCGTTTTCCAGTGCTTGTGTACTTGCATGAAAGGCAAGATCTGATGTCACCTCGTCTTCTGCCATGATGTGGCGTTCCTTGACGCCTACATTCGCAACTAACCAATCTGCAGTGCCAGGTCGGTTGAGCATCCGCTCAATATCTTCGTTTGTCAACATCTTTTCAGGAATGTAAATTCCAAGACCTGTGACTTTTGCTGAACGAACCATCTGCCACATCCTCTGAGTTTCTCATGAGCGAGACTTTCTTCTATTCGCCAAATTACATTTCAATCTGACTAAGAAATCTGTGGTCCCTCTACATCGTTGTCTATGAAGTTCATTACCTCATTGTTGAATTCTTCATACTTTTCGATTATTACAAAATGCGCGGCATCTTTTATGATCTTCAATCTTGCATTGGGAATTCGCTCAGCGAGTAGCTCTCCATTCTTCGTTGGTACGGCACGGTCATTGGCTCCATGGAGGATAAGTGTAGGTGCAGTTATTTTATTCAGCTCTGCTTCGGAATCAAACTCACCCGTTGCTGAGCTTTGATGCACTTGTGCGTATAGTGGCGTGGGAAGCTTCTCCGCCCATTCATCTATCTGATTTAGTATAGGTCTGTTTTTCTCAATGAACTGCGGACTGAAGGTGGCTCGATACCGCATCTCCCTGGCTTGCTCCTTCGAAATTGTTTCCGTTGGTAATGCGATTAGCAAAGCCATTGTTCTATCGTCCATTAGTATTTGGTTGGATCCACCAAAGTGTGTTGATGAAAGGATTAGACTTCGAACCCTTTCAGGATAGGATATAGCAATCTGCTGAGCTATCAGTCCTCCCATTGAAATTCCCAAAATGTGTGCATCACCAATCTCCAACGTATCCATCAGACCAATTGTATCAGCAGCCATCATTTTTATTGTGTATGGATAATCTGGCTTGGAGCTCTTTCCTGCTCCTCGATTGTCAAAGACAACAACTCGATATTTCTCCTTGAATGTCGGGACTTGTCGAAACCAGACCCAGCGATAGCTTGCCCATCCCCCAATTAGCACAAGGGGCGGTGCACTAGGTCGTCCGTAGGTCTCATAATAAATCTCGATGTCTTCCATTTTCGCATATGGCATACTAATCACCTCCCCCTTCTGAAGATTCTTCTAATGCCGCCTGCTAAATACGACCTAATCTCCTTTCTGAAACGATTGATTAGGACCAGATTATATGCAGTAAGAACTCCAGAAATTACAGTAATGATAAGAAGAGGGATCCAGATTCCTCCTAACAACAATATCGAATTGTACATTTGGAGCAGACCGAATACAGTGAGAACTCCAAAAATCCCAGTGATGCTAAGAAGGATTCTGCTATCTTTTGTTGACAATACGAAATAATAAACTACGAACAGAACGAATGCATCAAGAAATGCAAAAATCCCAGTAATAATGAGGGTGAACCCAGCATCTTCTGTCAACAAAAGGAAAAATCCCATAGTACCTAGAAGCCCCAAAATCCAATAATCAGCATCCTTCAATCCAAACTCAAGGTTGCCTAATTTGAATCGACGAAGTTTGTCCTTGATAGAGACCGACCTTTTTCCGATTGTTCCTACTATGCCATGTGGCATGAAGAGGACAATGAACACATAGACGACTCCTAAACCAAGCAACCACAATCCTGGATTTAGACCAATACTTTGAAAGATTATGTTTAGGTTTAATGTAGAGTACTCCACGACTCCTGCCCCAAGTATTGGTCCGAATAGTGTTCCGAGTCCTCCGATGATAGTATACAGCATTGCGTTTATAGTCAAATCAACTCCCAACACTGAGTTTGGATCAATGGTTCCAAAGTACTGTGCATACAATCCCCCTGCAAGGGACGCAATTGCACCACTTATAAAAAGCACAACTATTTTGGCATGATAGCTATTGTACCCCAGAGCTTCAGCGCGTCCTTCATTCTGAGCAACCGCAGTTATCATTCTTCCGAAGGGTGAAGATAATAGCCGCCTAGTGAAATAGTAGATTATTGTGATACATGTCAATACCAAATAGTATTGCACTGGAATTTTAAGTATAAAGATGGAACCACCCTCAGCCCATAACGCCCACAATCCGGCAATGTTACTTCCGAATGCAAGACCCACACCTAATAGAAACAACACTACGATGGCGAATGGTAGCATATAGTCAGTCAAAATATCTGCTCGTTCCTCTTCACTTCCATTTGTTCGGGTTTTAGAATATTGCAGGGGATCACTGATGGATTCACTTCGTTCAAACCAATAGAGTAGAATCAGCAGAAGAAAAGCTACGATTACTACTAAGGGCCCCAAGATGTTTGTTCCAAAGACAAATAGAACAGTCGTAAGGACTACCATGACTGGAGTGACAAGGATTAATCCTATTCTCTCTGTTCGTTTCTTCAAGTATAGGATGACCATTCCAATAAAGGCTGCAAGAAAAGCAAATGCAATTACAACAAAGAACAGGTAGAAAGGACCAGTTCTAATGATTCCAGGAATTGGTACAGGGAGTCCTGTTTCTCCCCCAGAAATAGCAGGATTCTCATTGAAGAAATTGTAAATGAACTCTGCAATCGCCAAGGCAATAAATGCAAAGGCTGTGCCTCTTAGTCGACTAGTTGTCAATCCCATTATAAGCCCAAGAAAACCTCCAATCATCATTGCCACAATTATCGTAAGAGGAAACGGAATCGCAGCAATAAGATTGAAGGGAGGCGGCAAAATGTCAGAATTCAAAGTGAATGCCATAGTATAAGCTCCAACACCAAAAAGTGCAACCTGTCCAAAGTTGAGAAGTGCTGAGCGTCCTAGTTGTAGATCAAAAGACATTGCAAGAAGACCAAAAATCATTATCTGAGTCATCAAGGAAAGTAGAGTTCGAGTGGGAGATGTAGCTGCAGCTGTCCCCAATGGGAGTAAATACAAAAACGCAACAGCAGCTATTATTGTTCTATTGTTTGACAGAAATGAACTTATCGTACGATTAGAACCTCTGAATCTCCCCTTGATATTGCTTTCATTGTCCATGGCCTGTCAATCCTCCTGGTCGCAAAATTAGAATGGCTGCCATTATAATGAATACAATGACATCTTTAATCCCCGGAGCAAAATACGATGCAAATTGCATTGATAGACCAACAATGAGCGCAGAAAAGAAAGTGCCTTCAAAGCGCCCATAATGAGCACCCCCGATTACCACTATGACAAATGCATATATGAGATATGTTAATCCATGGCCTGAGTTTGCTCCAATCCACGGTACCAGCACAGCGCCAGAAAATCCAGCAAGACCAGAACCTAGCATGAACACAATTGTAAACAATCTTCTGATATTTGTCCCTAAGGCTTCCACCATCTCTGAATCTTCTATGCCTGCTTGAATTTGAAGCCCAATACGAGTCCTTCTGAATCCTACGAACATTAGTCCTGCAACAGACAGACCTAGAAAAATCAAGAAAATACGGTACCAAACAAAAATCATCCCACCGCCGAGATCGAGGGTGCCGCTAATGAAGAAGTAGCTAATTTGCGAATTGTTAATGATAAAGTAGCTAATCTGTGGAGGACCCCAAATGAGTTCCGCAACTTGTGTGATGATGAACATAAAACCAACTGTCAGCAGGATTTGGGCAATGGGATTTCCATAAAGTCTTCGGATAGTAAAGAACTCTATCCCTCCCCCGATGAGAGCCATGACTGCAGTTGCACCAAGAGCACTGACAATGAACGCAGTGATTGACAGCGCGAGGTGATTTGATCCAAAAATAAGAAAGAATGGCAGGGTTGGGTCTAGGAAAACAGATTCAGTTGCGAGATAGATTACAAAGCCCATAAAACCTCCTAACATAAAGAAAGCCCCATGAGCGAAGTTGATTACACCACATAAACCGAAGATTAAGAAAAATCCAGAAACCATCAAAAAGAGTAACATGCTGAGCGCAAGACCATTAACCAGTGATTTACTTACTCCTATAATGAATCCATTCCAAGTATAGACATCTATCGCGACTTTGACCAATAAGCCTGCTCCAATGATCAATGCAATTGACACGCAATACTTCAGGATTTGTTTGACACGTGGATTATCATCCAAGTAATCCTTGATGGTGAATGTCACTCTTTGCATTATATGCTGACCCCCAAGTATTTTGCCAAGAGGACCTTGTCTTCTATTAATTCACTCATGTTGTTTCCCTCATGGGCAATCTTTCCACTATCGATGATATAGTAATTATCTCCCAGTTTTGAAACAGCACGGAAGTTCTGTTCCACCAAAAGGATAGTAGCAAATTCTTTCAATCGGCTTAAAGAGGCGATTAGATTCTTTGCCAATAAAGGACTCAATCCCTCTGTGGGCTCATCTATCAGTAATAGGTCATTGTTATTCACTAAAGCACGGGCGACAGCCAACATCTGTTGTTGTCCTCCCGACAAGGTTCCTGCTTTCTGTTTCAAAAATCCCCGTATATCCGGGAACAGATCAAATATGAGCTCCAACCGCTCTTGCATTTCAGAATGAGAAGTTGCTTTTCTTCTGGACACGATAAGATTTTGTTCGACAGTCAGTGTTCCAAATATCCTTCTAGTATCAGGTACATATCCGATTCCCTTATTGACGATTTTATGAGTTGGAAGATTTGTTATTTCCTCTTCCCTGAAAATGATCTTTCCCTCTTTAGGCGGATATATGCCTAGTATTGTTTTCATGGTAGTAGTCTTACCAGCTCCGTTTCTGCCTAGTAAAAGTGTGACCTCTCCCTTTGGTACGACTAGTGATATTCCTTGCAGGATGTAGAAGGAACCGATATATACGTGAGCATCCTGTATTTCAAGCAAGTTCTTCATCTGTACCACCTAGATATGCTGTCAATACTTGTTCATTTTCGCGAATTTCATCCGGCGGCCCTTTTGCTATGAGCCTTCCTTCTGATAGGACAAGAATCTCTTCGCTAAGATTCATCACAATGTCCATTTTGTGTTCGACTATTAAGAGCGTTAGTTGGTCACCGTACGATTCTTTGACACGCAAAATGGCATCAATCACCTCTGGGATTTCCTCAATGGCCATCCCTGCGGCGGGCTCATCAAGCAAAAGAAGTCGCGGTTCGGTGGCTAGAGCCATAGCGATTTCAAGCTTCCTTTGTTCTGCATGTGGTATAAGAGCAGCTGGAACGTAGAGCCTCATAGGATCCAAACCCACAACAGAGGCTATATCGAGAACCCTTTCATGAAACGTTTCGTATGAGCTGGCTTTTTTCAGCATCCCCATGAAATTCACTCTGGAGCCACTGCAGCCCTGCACAGCCAATCGAATATTCTCAAAAGTCGTCTGAAAGGGAAAAATATTCGTGATCTGATATGACCGTGAAATGCCCAATCGGGCCCGCTGATGCAATGAAGTTCGTGTTATGTCCATCCCTTCAAAGAAAATCTTTCCATACGAAGGCTGGAAGACGCCAGTAATCAAGTTGAAGAAAGTTGTCTTTCCTGAACCATTGGGACCGATGATAGCTTTGATTGCCCCTCTTTCGACATCGATGTTAACATCGTTAACAGCAACGAGTCCACCAAACGATTTGGTCAACTCCTCTGTACTTAGAATAATATCATCTGCCAAGGTCAGTTCAACTTCCTTCTCATCTTGTTCCTAAAACTGGATTTCCCCAGTGAGGACCGCTCAGGCGAATAATATATCTTTTGGAACTCCATGGAGCTAGACTCACATCTTGAGAGAATGGCGTGATTTACATTCAGGAAGACTAATACTAGACTAAGTCTTCTTGCAATGATGTAAGGAGATAGTGTGATGGCCCAGAAAGATTGGTCTTGGATTGGCGATTGGACCGCAAGACGAGCATTACTAACCCCAAAAAGGGAAGCAATGATTGATAATATTCAGAAGAAGAAGTACACATTCGAGGATTTGGATTCTCGTGCAAATCAAGTAGCGAGAGTATTGCTTGATTTCGGTGTAGAAAAGGGGGACCGTGTGGGAATCTACTCCAAGAACAGGTTCGACTTTTTGGATGTTCTCTTTGCATGTGGAAAAATTGGGGCCATCCTTACGCCATTCAATGTCAGACTTACTGTGCCCGAACTTGAATACCTGATTGACAAAACTAGTCCCACCACGTTCTTTTATGACCCTGCCCTCAAGAGTCAGTTTGACGGATTTCGTTCCTCGCTTGACAAAAAGCCAGTCGTTGTCTTGGGTGAGAAATCGACTGACGGAAACTCAGATCTCGACTCCTTAATGAAGAAGAAGTCGTCAAGCGGCGTAGAGCGACCCTCTATCACATTAGACGATCCCTATCTCATCGTCTTTACCGGTGGCACCACAGGACTCCCCAAGGGCGCAGTGCTCTCACATGGTCTAGTTTTCTGGAACTCAGTGAATACGATTGTTTCATGGGGACTCAGGCCTGACGACATCCAGCCACTGCTTTTTCCACTCTTTCATACCGGCGGAATAAATGTGCTTTTGATTCCCTTCATTCATTTGGGGGCTAAGTCCATAATCATGGGCGATTTCGATGTTAATGAAACTCTAAGTGTAATTGAGGATGAGAAATGCTCGATTGTCATTGGTGTCCCCACAATGTTCAACATGATGTCTGAATCTCCCAGCTTCGCCAAGGCTAACTTCGACAGTGTTCGTGTCTTCATTTCTGGAGGCGCCCCCTGTCCTGTTGCTATCATGGAGAAGTACTGGGCTCGAGGGAAAATACTGAAGATGGGCTACGGTCTCACAGAGGTTGGTCCAAACAATTTCTATCTCCCCGAGATTGATGTCAAACGAAAGCCATCGTCGGTCGGATTCTCAGTCTTCCACTGCGATATGAAAGTGGCTGATGACCATGGCATTGAAGTACCAACTGGAACTGTTGGGGAGTTGATGCTCCGTGGTCCCCACTCTTTCTCTGGCTATTGGGATGAACCTGAAGAAACAGCCAAAACAATTGAGCTTGATGGTTGGGTTCACACGGGTGATCTTGTTATGCGAGATGAAGAGGGATTTTACTTCATCACAGGCCGAAAGAAGGACATGTTCATCTCTGGCGGCGAGAATGTCTATCCAACTGAGATTGAGGAAATTCTGTATAAACACCCATCCATATTGGAAGCAGCAGTGGTGGGAGTCCCCCACGAGAAGTGGGGAGAGGTTGGGAAAGCTGTCATTGTGCTAAAACCAGGGAAGAGCTTGACTCAAGAGGAGATTCTTGAGTATCTTGGTGAAAAACTTGCACGTTACAAAATACCAAAGTACTATGAATTCAGAGAGGAGCTTCCAAAGAGTGCTGCTGGGAAGATTTTGAAACGAGAACTAGTAGATTAAGAGAGGTTGATAGATGATGAAAGACATCAATGTCGGTGTTGAGGCCATTGGCACCTATATCCCGAAAGAACGCCACACAGCCGAGTATATTTCGAGTAAATCTGGAACGCCCGTTGATATAATCAAGACGAAGATAGGGATGATCAGTAAAGCCGTTCCCGGAAAAGATGACCACACTGTAGCAATGGGAGTGAAGGCTGCAAAGATAGCTATTGAGAGAGCAGGGATCGATCCTGCAAAGGATATCGACCTTGTCATCTGGGCTGGCGAGGTATATGCTGAACATCCTATGCAGACCTATGCAATCAAATTTCAAGGTGATATAGGAGCGACCAGTGCTTGGGCGTTTGATGTGAATCAGAGATGTGGCACCATTGTCGTTGCCATGATGCTGGCAAAATCGCTCATGCAGACACAGGGGTATAAGCGTGTTATTATTGGAAGCGGCTACCGTAACTCTGATCTTATCGATTACGGAAACATACGAACTCGATTCATGCATGATTTGGCTGCTAGTGGTGTTGCGATGATCCTCAAAGCCGACTATGACAGGAACGTAGTATTGGAGGGAAGTGTGATCTCTGATGGTCAGTTCTCTGAAGATGTTTACGTCCCCGCAGGTGGGACCGTGATGCCTATTTCCTGCGAGGCAATTGAAAAAGGGCTCATATATTTGGATGTCACTGACCCCGAGGGTCTCAAACAACGCCTAGACAAACTCTCAATGAAGAATTTCGTCGCTGTTGTCGACCAATCTCTAGAGCGCAGTGGCTACAATCGGGAAGACATAGACTATCTCGGACTTATTCGAATGAAGCGAAGTGCGTTCGAGTATGTCGCCAATGAACTTGGTGTCGATCCCTATAAGCAGGCTACATACTTCACAGAATGGGGGCATATGGGACAGAACGACTCCATTGTTTCCCTCGAAGAGGGTTTGAAAGACGGCAAGATTAAAGATGGGGATATTGTGGTTCTCACAGCAGCTGGTATTGGTTGGTCTTGGAATGCAATGACCATAAAATGGGGAAAGGAGAAGTGAATCAAATGGAAGTTACAAAATACTCAGATATCAAGATGGGTCAATCGGCCGAGGTCGTTCATACGGTGACCGAGAAGGATATTCAGGTCTTTGGAGACCTCAGCGGAGACTACAACCCATTGCACTTTAACGAAGAATGGGCAAAGACGACCATGTTTGGCGGACGTATCGCTCATGGAATTCTGACAGCTGCTTTCATTAGCACTGCAATCGGTATGCATTTGCCTGGACCCGGAACAATCTACATGAGTCAGAGCATGCGCTTCTTGGGCCCTGTGAGAATTGGTGATACAATCACTGCTCGAGTAGAAGTAGTCATGTTGAATGATGAAAAAGAAAGAATAACTTTGAAGACAACTTGCACTAATCAGGAAGACAAGGTAGTCATGGACGGAGAGGCTCTTGTAACATTGATGAAAGTATCATGAATTGTAACGAGAGTTTTATTTCTTGGTAACCATCAGAAACATAAGGCGCGATAACAAATACGAACTGTACGAGGTCAAGGATAGTGGCGGAGCAAAAAGAAGAGGTCCTTCCTGTCATTCATCTTCGGATTCGAGTTTCCCGACCGATAGAGGAGGTTTGGGAGAAGTTTCTGGATCCCATCATTATGCTTCAGTGGCTTGGTGATGAGATCAGTGCAGATGTGAGAGCGGGAGGCACTATCCGATTTCTTGGACCTAACGCTCCGACGACTCCTGAACTCGCAAATTACTGGGACATTAAAGAGGTGAAAGAGGGAAGAGTCCTTCTCTTGAGTTGGAGAATCATGGGTGTCGACACACTGCTTGTCATCAGATTCAATCCCATTGGTCCAGGGACAATGATACAGGTAAACCACGGAGCTGTTCCTGTATCCGCTCGAGCCTATCACTTACCTGAGCATTGGAACCTCTTGCTTGCCAATTTCAAAGCAGCAGTCGAGCTTGGTGCTCCTGCTATTCGTTTCAATTACTCGAACTATCATCCGCTTCGCATCACTCGCTACGATCCGGTTGATGTGAGGCTAAGCGTTCTCTGTAAAACACCTCCATCATTACCGTTTGATGTATGGACAAATCCTGAAAAGCTAAAACATTTCATTCGTGCTGATCATCCTGTAGTGGATCGCCAGTATGCTGGCATCTATACTTGGTGGGCTGAAGGGCGAGGACCTGTTGTCTTCAAAAAAATGATTCAAGATAGGGAATTAGAGTTCTCATGGGTTCATGGTAATGAACCTGAAACTATTGTCAATGTACGGTTTGAAGAGGTCGATGAACACACCTTAGTGACCCTCCACCACCTTGGTTTCAGGTCTCCTGAGGCTGTAGTGGGCTATGACATTGGGTGGTCTGGTATCCTTGCTGAGCTCAAGCTTGTCTGTGAGTTGGGCGAGTCCGGAATTGAAAGAATTAGTGATTGGGGATAGTTCGCCTTATTAGAGAAGCAAAGCCATGCCCGGAAACAGAAGTAACCACATAGTTAGAGCAGTGACCATAGGAATTAGAAAATTATCAGTCCAGCCCACACTCAATAGTTCTGCAACTGTCGTAAAGACGGCTATCAGCAGGATTTGAGGCAGTACATTTAGAACAATAGTTTCTTGTGAGAATAGTATCAATGATGTTATCACAGCTAGTGCTGTAAATATGAGTACAGCAATCCCTCCTTCTATGGATTTGTTTCTGTACTTTCGACTGATTAGATTCCCACCAAAGGGTCGGCCAATCACTTCGCCCGCTGCATCCCCCCACGAAACTGCAAGAATAGCAGCTACGAATATCGCTGGTTTCGAAAAGAACACAAAGAACACCGTAATGAATGAGACAAGTCCCATGAAACCGGACGCGAAAGTATTGAGCCGTGATTCCTCCTCTCGGCTTCCAGCGATCAGTAGTTCCCAGACCAACTCGCTCTTGTGTGCCCAGGCATACATCAAAATCGTCAGAAATATACCTATGGCCAAGGCTGGACCGCTTAGACTAGAATACGAAACTATTGACAAGGCAATGACTGTGCCTATAACTATGTGGACTAGCTTTCTCGGTTTCCAATGTGGCATGCCGGAAGCTGCCATATAGTATGCAGCTGTCAGGACCGCTGATATGATCAAGCCTGTTGCCACAGCCATGCCAATGTCAAGTGGGGTTAGATCCCCAAAAGCTAAATCCACCATCTTAGACGATATCACATTGAATTTTGTAGTATTTCATTATTGTTGTCCTGTTTATCTGAACAGTTTCAGTTTGGATTGCCCTCATCGCTTTGTATCAAACAACTTGTGCCATTAATCAATCTGAGAAAAGGATTGATTCTATCTAATTAACAAGATATCTTGGGTGTGGTTTCTCAGGACGAATCCTTTCCTCAATCAACATTCCTGAGAGGGCAACATCAATCATGGCTACAGATGGATACACAAGAGCCGCATTCTTCAACGGACCAATCAGCACGAAGTCCGCCCCTAAAGCTACTGGCATTAAGCTTGATCCCACCATAGCTGGTTTCTTTGCTTCTCTCCCGAATTTTGGGACGAGCCCTTTCCATGTGCTGATAGCGTTATGGGCGCCATTCCCAACAGGATAGCCAAACTTGTCCTTCAGCATGTGTTGCGTCTTGCATGCAATTCCCAAGGTTGCGAGATCCATGACTCCAGTGTCGATTAGAATGTTGGTCACTCCTGCTGACTTGGCTTTCTGGATTAGAGTTTCTGCGATTTCAACTCTTTTGGTGCTGGAAGACATTGATGCAGAGTTGAATGCCAGTAGAATTGCATTAGATAGACCCGTTTCTCTAACAATTCGAAAGAGACTGTCATTGGTGTCCGGAGTTAGGGAGTTGATGACGACTCTGTCCAAAAAACCGCCATCATTTGCGTATCTGATTCCCGCAGTGTTTACTTCTAAGGAGTCTGAACCATCTATCAGGAGAGGGAAGTCTGTCCTTTCCACAAGGAACTCCAAGTACTTCTCCATGGCTTTTGTTGTGGTTGCGACAACATCCAACATGGTCCCGAGTCCAGTTCTCTCTGTCAGGTCAGCTAACATTGCAAGATGCTTCTCTGTCGCAGACTGATTTATTTCTCCCACATCAGCATTCTTTACAAGACGGTCCTTTGTATAGAATATTGAAGGGATGAGGACCGTTGGAACTCTACCGGGTGCACCTCCTATTCTAACACTGCCTATTTGTAACGTTTTTTGTGTGGCATGGTAATCGAACATAGATTGGGCCTCCTGAAAACTTGGAATAAGCTGTTCTGCCAGTATGAACGGGAAAGCTGTCTAATTCTTTTGTGTCTACACCCAAAAAAGTGTCTATAATTATGAATTGTTCCGTTCTTGCAGACTTTTAAACGGGATTGACAAACGGAGATAGCAGGACTGACCTTCAGGTTAATGAGAAATCATTTGCTAAACCAAACAAGCAAGTCGTCCAGTTGGACAATTCCAGGTGACACTTCCTCCATATTTCCATTTGACACTAGACTGAAACTTAGGTCTTCATTCATATCAAAGTAGGTCTGATTGAGCAGAATTCGTCTTGTACCCGTATTGACAAAGACATGAACTACGAAGTTAACATCAAAGAGGGTCATATTGAATCCAGATTTGATATCGTCAAATCTTGACTTGCTATAAGACAGTGTCAGCTTTTCTGTTTGATTACTCGAGAAACTCACATTATACATGAACGAACCAGATGTACCTGTGAGGTCTTGTACCCATAATCCAAAGCTAGCTAGATTATCAAACCTCAAAACACCGTCTCCAAGATGACTAGTAGATTCTAGAATTGCTTCATACCATTCTGATGCAAAGAGTTGGCAATGCCAAAGGGACCATGTCATATTCAGTTCTTCGCAGAGAACAAAATGCATCCTCTCATCTTTGGGACCACCAGCAGAACCGAATCCAAGACTAACATCATACTCCCCTATCACAACCAAGCTCTTTTCCATACTCCTGAAAGATGCCACGACTTGTCCTTCGTTGGCTGTGGTAATCTCGCTAAAACTACCATTACCTGGAGGATCATATACAATGTAAATGGGAACAAATGACTCGATGCTGGAAACTCCCACGAGCTGCCGATTAGTCAATAGATTTGGTAAATTAAAAGCAGCAATCACTCCCATTGAGAGTATTATTCCAATGATTATGAGCGAGTTGATTAGTCGTTTTCGATTTGGCAACACATACACCCTTTTTGCATAATACACATCGTAACCATACAGTTTTCAGAAGCAGAGCACTCCTGAGAATGTATCCTGTGGTTCCCAAATACCAGGAAATCGCATCAATCGATTCAGGAAGCGAATTCTCTTAACAAATAACACATTCCTTGGCCTAACTGCCTTCTTATAATCTTTTGAATATGTTTGTTTTTCAAAATGAAAAATCAGGACTATCTTTGACAGTGTGGGCAGAAGTAAACTTGTCCTCCCCCATGAGCAATCTTCTCTATGGCTGCACCGCACTGTGGACAACTCTGATCCTTCATGTTCGGACCCATGACAGGGACATGTCGCCCTGGTTTTCCATAGAGGTCTTCGAATTGATTCTTTCCTCCGGCGCATATTCTTTCATTGAGAATCTGTTTCAATGCATCATATAGACTGTTTCTCTCTGTTTCAGTCAAGGTTCCAGTGTTTCTCTTGGGATGTATGCCTGCTTTGTAGATGATCTCTTGAAATGCTGAATTACTCAGACCAACCACAACAGCAGTTTTTCCAACAAGGGCCGCCTTGATATTCTGTTTCTTTCCCACAAGCAATTCAGAGAACCTCTCTGAAGTGAAGTCATGGTCTCCAATAGGAGATGGAGTATCTGAGAAGTCTCGCTTAATTACGTAGAGACTCGGGACTTGGCTGTCTTCGGCAGCATTGATTGAACCCATTCCTATTTGTCTTATGGTCAGGAACGATCCATCAGTGAATCCCATTTTGAAGTGAATCTTCTTTGGCAGGTCTTCATCACTACTGAAGAAACGATACTTCGCTCCGTAATCACCGCAAAGAACGAGATTCATCTTTTTATTGAAATGGACACGTATGACATTTCCGCGATGGTCGATAGATTTGATCTTACAGCCGATTAGATTGTCGAAATCCTTTATCTTCTTGTTAATGAAACCAACTTTTTGCAGTTTCTCATAATCATAGAGGGCGACTGACTTTACCTTCTTGTCAAGAAGTGCGGTTGTCATCTGTTCAGCGATAATGTGTGCTTCCGAAATTTCAATACTCATTTCTCTTCAAACCCTAACTCGCTGTATTCTTTTAGTGAAACAACCTTTTTCACTTTATTTCAGGTCAAATCCATGCCTTCTGAGGATGTCTAGTAGAGGGTCTCCGCTTCGAAATGCACTCCTGAACTTCCTTGAGATATGCTCTGACCAAGAGTATTTGTCAAATCCGATTGTGTCCTCTTTGTCAACGAGTTCCACCTTTGTGCGGTCCTTGATGTAGTATCCCTGTGCGATGTAGCCCTCATCCATCACCTTCATGCAGGCCTTGACATCCTCGTCAGTATGGTTGCGATACTCATCCTCAAACGCAGCCATCTCTAATGGGAACCTTGGGCGTATCTCTGTGTTCTCTGATGGGTCAGGATACCCAATACTCATACCTACAACGGGAAAGACACGCTTAGGAACTTTGAATGTTTTTGCGATTGAGTCTGCCTTCAATGGTGCGAGACCATACAGAACAGAACCCAATCCTAAGGATTCGGCAGCAATTGTCAGGTTTTCAATCATCAGCGAAACATCTTGCATTCCTAACCAGATTGCCATCATATCGTCATAGCCATATTCGTGACTGCGATGTGTCATTATCTTCTCTAGTCTGCAGAAGTCAATGAAGAAGATTAGATGGACTGGGGCTGTGGAATAAACTGAGATTCCCGCTTCCTTCATCTTCTCTCGACTCCGTGTGTAGATTGCCGAACAAAGCTGAGCAGCGAAAGGGGCTCTAAATCCAGCTTCGAGGATTTTGAAAAGAATTTCATTGCTAACTTCTTTGTCTAAGTACTTCCGGACTGATCTTCTATTATGAATGACTCTGAAAACGATGTCTGCAGTTGAGCTATCTGTCATGAACAACACTCAGTAGAATAGACTCAAGAGGTTTACTGAACTCTAACTGAGTTTCAATTTCCATAGCCTAATGCTCTCAATCCATGCAAATGCTGCGCCAATAAGCCCAATGGCGATTGCTATGAGTCTATCGTAGATCCCTGGATTCGCAATGAGAGTCAGTGCAAGATACGCAATTGTGTAGGCAGAAAAGAAGATGGCAACAAATACATAACGTGGGAGAAACCGACCACGGAACTCAATGAAGTTCTTCAGAACTCCCACTTTGACTACTCTACTCACTTGATAGGAGTTATCTGGAAGTTTCTCAACTAGTTCTAGAGACACAAGCTTGGACAAGTGGTGGCTGGCAACGGATGGACTAGACATTGTAATAGCTCTCTGCACTTGCCGCACACCAACTGGCTCATTCTGCGAAAGCATATACCAGTAGACCCGTAAGGTGTTGCCTCTGAGTTCCGACTCAATTGCATTCTCATCAGAACTATCTCTCATCCCATCCACATATTTCTGGAGGCAGCATTCGCAATTAATCTATTCCTATTATTTGCATGTTCTAAATTCTGGACAAAGTGTTCTAATCCATGGTACTAAGTAGAAATAGTTCCCATTGATTCTTATGTATTCGGTGATAGTCAGGGCACTCGATAATGAGACGAGAAGAAAAATAATGGCTGCTGGTATCGCATCAGCCTTACTCGCTGTGAGTTTTGTTACCACTATTGGATTTCTATCCGGGGCATTCTTCATCCATCCCTCAGGGCATCCCATTGCGCCTACCTACACGATCAATAACATAGTGACAGGGGATTTTGCCGATTTCATTCCATATGAGGAGCCTTTCAGTCCCAATGCTCCAACGTATACTGTTAATCCCGGACTGACTAACATCGTGAATCTCAATGATTATCCAACGCTTCCAAGCGACGTTTCGTCCATGATTCAGAGCAATGGATTTGCAGTGGTTTCTCAATCGAAATACAAACAAATCTATGATATTCTCTCTGAAAATGACGAACGAGGAATACCGAGTTTTGTTACCTCTGACTCAGTCCTGCATGCATACCACGTGCTCTATGACATGGCTTTGAGAGAGATTGAAGTCTATTCCTTCTGGGACCTACTCAGCAATCTCACTGCTGCTCTACTTGATGTGTCTTTCAATCAGTATCAGGTAGCTTCTGCAGGACGATGGAAGGATGCGGCTCTTAGGAACTTGATGTTCTTTTCAGTTGCGATGAAGTTGATCGATAATGACTGGACAATCCCCGCCGCCTTCTCCTCTGAGGTTGAAACGCAAGTGGAAAATGTCCTTCTTCTAATTGAGGCCCACTCAGCAATCACCTCCTCTTGGTTCATGAACTATTTAGAGGACTTCACACAGTTTGTCCCAAGAGGTCATTACACCAGAAGTGAAACTCTACAGAGATATTTCCAAGCAATGATGTGGTATGGTCGAGTGTCCTTTAGATTACAACCAGACGCCGAACCATCTCCAAATGAGAGTGGCGAGGACAACACTGCTCAAGCCATCCTCATTTGTCTTGCGCTCACAGAGAATGTCCCAGGTCTTTCAGGCGCTCCCGTGGGACTTGATGTTTGGGATGCACTCTATGAGCCAACCGCTTTCTTTGTCGGGGCGGCTGACGATTTAGTTCCATCCGAGTACCTGACACTCATCCGAGAGATTTATGGAACTGATGTTCAGATTGCTGACTTGAACAATGAGGTTCTCCTTGAACATTTCATAGATGAGGCACTGCTCCTTAGAGAGCCACTCATTCTGAGCCATCCAATTTCTGATGGAGAAAACCTGAATCAAACCATGGGCTTTCGTTTCATGGGTCAAAGATACATTCCTGATAGCTACATACTTGGTCAACTTATCTATGATAATGTTGGCACTCTTCTAAATCCGCGATTGATGCCGATGGGCCTCGATGTCATGGCGGCTTTTGGGTCTGGTCGTGCGTGGGAACTTCTTGAAGACCAAAAGGACTACGTTAACTATGTTTCACAAATGGAAATGCTCTGGAATATGATCGGGAATCTTACCGAAAACGAATGGACTCAGAACCTGTATTATCTGTGGCTTTATTCACTTCTTCCTCTATTGACTGATCCTGGGGAAGGGTATCCATTCTTTATGCAAAGCGAAGCCTGGGTCGACAAGCAGTTGTCTACTGCACTAGCTTCATGGACCGAGCTTCGTCATGACACGATTCTCTATGCAAAACAACCCTACACCGTGCTCGCAGGTCTTCCTCCTCAAGTCAAAGGCTATGTAGAGCCAATTCCGCGTCTATACGCTCGACTAGCATCGCTGTGTCAAATGATGATGACTGGTCTCGACTCACGCTGTCTTCTTTCATCTCTCATCCAAGACAAGCTCCAGAAATTGCAGGATCTCCTGCTTGCCTTCCAGACCATTTCAATTAAGGAGTTGGAAGGAACACCACTTACAGAGGATGAGTTCCGTCTAATTCAGAACAGTGGCAATCTACTTGAGTCCATAGTCACATTTTCAACTGATAGTGAAACATCATCTGATGCTGATAAAGACATGGCTGTGATTGCAGATGTACACACTGATGCAAATACAGGGAGCGTCTTGGAGGAAGGCGTTGGACATCCAATGGTCATTCTTGTGGCTGTTCCGATTGATGGTCAGGTCATTCTGACAAGAGGCGCAGTTTTCTCCTACTATGAGTTCACCTGGCCAATGAATGATAGACTCACAGATGAGGCATGGCAAGACATGATTGCTCAAGGGACTGAACCTGCACTCCCATCATGGACAGCGAGTTTCGTGGCGGATTGGGAATTCCCATTCCCTGTTTTTGCAGCTGCTGTAATTAACAGAAGGAACTAGAATGTCGCCTTCGGAAGCCTCCTCTTTGAACAAGCATGTTTAAATCAGAGCTCATAAAATAGATGCTTTTTGAAAATAAAGGATGACTCTATCTGATGAAAACAGATGGACCACTGAGTCCAAAAAGCAGAGGTATCTTTTCCTTGACAACATTAAGGTTCTCTTTGCCATCCTGATTATTTTCTGGCACGTGATGGTTACATATGTGGATATTGGTTGGTGGTACTATAAAGAATCCAATCCAACTGGTCCTGTGAGCTATGTATTCCTTCTCCTAATAGCATCGATTGGAGGCATATTTCAAACCTCGCTATTGGGACTATTCTTCCTGCTGGGGGGTTATTTTACTCCTAAAAGCTATGATCGCAAGGGCGGATACCGTTTCTGGAAGGAACGCCTCCTTCGTCTTGGGGTTCCTCTCTTTCTATACATCCTATTCGTCAACCCTGTTATGATCTACATTCTATCCAGCCTAGGAGTCGAACCTTGGAGTGCAAACCCTGTTTTGCAGGGATCTATTCTAAATTACTACAACAATGGATTCCAATCGTGGAGTAAATTCATCGACTTCATATCATTTGGTGGACCCATGTGGTTTCTTAGGGTCTTGCTGATTTTGACAGCAGTCTATACCATATGGCGTCAGATGACCAAAGTAGATTCGTTAAAGCGAAGGATTCCGCAGGAACTACCCATTCCACGATATCTCTTTTTACTGCTGCTAGCTGTTGTCCTTGGATGTCTTACCTTTCTTGTTCGGATTGTCCTGCCCATAGACGACCGTCCACTGGAAATACCATGGGGTCAGCTCATTCAATATCTAATGATGTTTGGCGTGGGAATTATCAGTGTTCGTTATCGTTGGTTCGAAAAGATGACCAGAAGACAAGTCAAAATCTGGTTAGTCACGGTATTCATTTGCGTAATAGCGATTTATCTCGATTACTTCCTCGTTTTAGGAATTGACGCAGATCTCGCTATATTCTCAGGAGGAGCTAATGTCCATGCGCTCCTTTTTGCTTTAGTTGATAACATCGTTTGCATGGGCGTCATTTTCATCCTGATTAAGGTCTTTTATGCGAAGTTCAACAAGCAAGGACCCTTGTTGCGGAATCTTTCCACTAGTGCGTATCATATGTATCTAGTCCATCCGCCCATTCTCGTTGCAATCTCCCTTAGCATTGCATTCATTGAATTTGACCCTATCCTAAAAATTGGACTAGTTTTTCCTCTGGGAGTCTTCATTTGCTATCTCGTAAGTCATTATGTGACAGGAAAAATACATTTGAAATGAAAATAAGTCAAGTCAAATGAAGACTATCATCAATATGCAACTCATGATAAAATTATTGCGGCTCACTTCCCATCTCGTCCGATACTTGGAATCTCAGTTTTCCCGAGGCTTTGGTGCCGCGTCTTTTGATCTCCCAATCAATTAATGCAATTTGCGTCATACATGATTCTACAGTTTCAGTCAATGAACTCAGCATTCTATTGAGGTCAACATCAGAGTATTTTATGAGTTCATCTTCTTGAATCATGTTGCCACTGAATTGTCCTCATTGAGTTGGGTTTCCCATTCTATATCGCCAATATCCTCATCAATCTCGATTCCACTCAAGAGCTCTAGTCTGGGACCACTTAGAATCCTCGGATTTGCATTCCGTTTCTTCAATTCATGTTCAATCTTTGATATGTGGACTGAGCTAGCAACGATTGCGTTTTTCAGTGTCACGAGCATCAGTCTGAGTTCGCCATCTGTGTGATCACTTACTCTCTTTGGTAGAACGACCTTGAAGGAATGTTGGTTTCCACTAACTATTTCATTCATTTTTTATCATCTTCTCCATTCGGTAACATGGGGTGAAAAGAAATGTCCATAGAGGTGCTTTCGGCACTTTCCAGCATCAAGAGCTGAGAGTTCAAAAGTATGGTGCTATCCATGGTCCGTGAGTCATACGGATTCTTTCTTTTCATTCCGCATCACCTCGTTGATTTCTCAATCATAAGATCCGAACCAAAGACTGGTTTCGGATTTTCTTTTTTGGACCCAGCGATGCTTTTCATTATCCGTATGATTGCCCATGGGCGTCATGGTTTCAAAGATGCTTTTGAACATCCTAGTAACTTGACGCATTAATGATTCAATGTTCACGTATATAATACACTAAAATAGTAATAATCTTAGTCACTTTTTTATCAAACACTAATTTCATTTTCATGTATGAATAAGGACATTTGATGAACGATATTGAACAGTTTAACACATATTTCGAATTGTAACTATAATGCGCTCTGAACTGTTCTAGAATCAAATAGAAACGTAACGATGGCAGTCAATTGTACCTACCGAGAAATAGTCGTCTTGAAAAATCAATTCAGCGTCTATGTCTTATTCCAATAATGGGTGGAACTTCTCCATGGGTCATTAGATTGGATTTTGTTTGCCATTGAACATGGAAAAGTTGGCCAGAGGGCCTCGCTTTCCTAAAACTCAGGTTGGTGAATCATCCTGCGTTATTGGACTCTTCCGTTGCCATACAAGTATGACGCCACCAATGGCAATGATTGCAAAGCCACCGCCAACCACAGTCGTGATAGTTCCCATCCTATCTGATTGAGTTTCGGATTCATCGAGTAGTTCTTCTTTGTTTCTGTTTCTTGTCCATCCTTACTCTGCAACCACCCTTCTCCAATCTCTCTATCCATCTTTTCATGCCAACAGGAAAAGATGTGAATTTGTTCCTCGTGAGGTTAAGACCTTTGATGTGAGAAAGATTGGTTATAGAGTCTGGAAGAGTGGTGAGTTGGTTTCCATCAAGCCTCAGGCTCACTAGCTCTTTGAGCTGTCCAATACTATTTGGAAGCAAAGTCATTTTGTTGTCAGCAAGGTACAACTCCTTCAAAGTTGAAAGACTACCAATTGTATCGGGTATTTCCGAAAGGTTGTTTTTATGAGCTGCAAGACGGATTAAACCAGACATCTCGCCAATAGAATCTGGAAGTGTATCTAGTTTGTTAATGAAAACAGCTAGGTCCCAGAGATTCTTCAACTTACCAATAGAGTCAGGCAACAACTCCAACTGCACATCCATGAGTCCGAGCCGTTTCAGGTTTCTCAAATTACCAATGGTGTCTGGAATCTGACTAGTGAAGTTTCGAGAGAGGTCGAATCTCTCCAGTTTTTGGAGTTGTTCAATAGAATCAGGAATGGATTCAATTTTGTTGTTGAACACATCAAGATCCAAAAGATTTGGAAGTTTACAAACACCTTCGGGAATCGTTCTTAGCTCGTTGTCTCTAAGATATAACCTCTGAAGATGTTTCAATTTGTGAATAGAAGAAGGCAATGATGATATATTCCTGCCTCTTAAACTCAAAGCTATAACTTGATGCTCTTCTTCCTCAAATCCAAAACTATAGAGTCCTGTGATGCCCGCTTTTATGCTTCGTAGCTTAGGAATCTTCATCCCTACGAGGTTTTCGAGGTCAGCTATAACATTTGCATCGTTATCCTCTAGTGAACTCTCCATATGCCTAAATCCCCTATGATGAGTAGAAACATACAAGTACGAAGGAGAAAAAAAGGACGTGTGGAGCATAGAAGCCCTGCACTCTTCATGCCGACGGGTGAGAGCATCTCTGTTCCACACTTTAAGTGCTACTTCTTGATAGGCCAGTATAGATCTAGTAAGAGGTCCTCATCCGGCTTATTCGGATTGATTGACTTCTCTAGACCCTGATGCGTTCCCATCTTGTATCCACTCGCCTTGAACCACTCGCCGAGTTTGAACCAGCTCTCTAGCATACCATGTTCTTGCATAAACGTGGATGCGACTTCCTTTGCGAGATTGCATCTAGTTACTGCATAAAGCCCCCCATCGAACTTCTTCTTAGTCACACCCTCATCCAGCTCCATATCCGGATCGATACGAATCCAGAACTCGTATCCGTATTTCCCGCTCTCTGGAGATGGATCTGGACTATTGAAACCGAAGATAGGATTCTTTTTGAGGTCCTTCAACAATCCCCGAGGTTCAGCAAAAGATACCATCTTCTTCCATGCATCATCCTCAGGAGACTTGCTAATCGCTTGAACACTGGCTACGGTCATAGGTTCGAGTTGGACAATCTCCACCTGTATATCCTTGGTCATTGTTTCATCACTTCTATAGGAGTAGCGTTCAAGGATTCTCTCCCTCTCCTCTTCTTTTCTAAGTCTGGATTTCTTGTATGTGTCAATAATCACTCGGAGCACATTCTTGCCGTCCGTCGTGAGAGCATAATGTCCATGGCTCACCCTCTTGACGAGATGCCTGTCAGTGAGAGTGGTGAGCTGATTTGAGAGAGCAGTCTTTCGTAAATCAGTTTCACGAAGCAGATCAGCGAAATCCATGCTTTCTTCTGCGAGAAGATTCAGAATCTCGATTCTCTTTGGATGAGATACTGCCAGAAAGTAGTTAGCTATAGACTCAGCTGACAGTGATATCTTCACTGACTTCCCTTCATCACTCTGGCTGTTCATCCTGAACGCAACACCTTTCTGAGCCTAGACACAATGTGTTATAAATATTCCGTTAACTAGTGAATGATATTCCTATTTTATATGAACTCATCTAATTGTCATTCTGAACAGGTTTCCTCCTCCAAACGACCAGAATCACTCCAACTATCAATATGGTGCCTCCTCCGCCAATGATTATAGACAAGTTGTTATCAAGAATGGTTCCAGATCTTTCCAGTTCCAGAGAGAGTGCATTTCCAGCCGCTTCCCATGCATCAGCAATAGCAAAGAAATGTGAGGATATCTCTTCCAATTGGGTAGTGAACTCATTAATTGAATAATCCAAATCATGTGAAACTTCAAAGGTGCTTGCCATCTCAAAGAACGTATTGTATAGCAGGGTGTCTCGTGGAATGACATTGATCCCACTTGTGATTGATGCATTATGACTAAGAGATTCCATGTGAGGTAACGCCTCTGATGCTGCATCAAGGAATGGCTGTAAATTCTTTGATGGGAGAAGGTCAGGTATGGATTGCAATGAACTCCGAAATGCAAGATACTGTATAGTCATCATAACCTCAAGGTTCTGTCCGAGAAGTCTAATCGCATTGGGCTTGTCCACCTCTCGATAATTGAAGCAATAATCCCGAATTACCTCAAGAGTCATGTCAAGTCCCATTCCCCTGAATGCATTAGCTCCCGTACCCAGGTAGAAAAAGTTCTCATTCCCTTCAAAGTACGAAGTTCGATTTCCAAGCAATCTCTGAGTGATGTGTGAGGCAAGACGTTCTTCAAAGTCTGTTACAGGACCGGTTCCGTTTGAAAGTCTGAATGTAACATAACCTGCGCTTTGCCACGCGTTATCAAATTCTGTATAGGACATTGTATAGTTCCAGCGGCCATCATCAGGATATCCAACATATGGTTCAAGTAGACCGACACCTGGATCATAAATTCGCACAGTCTGAGAGGTGTCATTGTAACCAACAATCACAATCGCATGACTAATCCCACCAGGTTGCATTGGTCCAACATAGTTTCTGACGATGTCCCAGTCAACTGGTGGAAGGTAGTACGTGTCAACAGCGATTGCTAGCGGATATCCAGAGTCAATAGAATCACGTATCACTCCCAGGG
The DNA here is from genome assembly GCA_011364905.1 of Candidatus Thorarchaeota archaeon. Classification (GTDB taxonomy): domain Archaea; phylum Asgardarchaeota; class Thorarchaeia; order Thorarchaeales; family Thorarchaeaceae; genus SMTZ1-45. Next base: position 5,737 of record RDNZ01000026.1, on the reverse strand, counting down.
GTGTTAATAAAGAAGAATCTGCATAGTCATTTACTTCAATATCCCATGTCTGTCCTACTGTCAGTAATGCATTCCCACCATAGTCAGTACTTGAGTCCAGATAGAATTGAAATTTCAAACCATAGAGGTCTGTGAAGAATTCGATCCATGGTATTTGGCGGACCATAACCCCAGGGTAGAATGTCATCGCCTCGTCAACGCTAATGGAAACCATAGAAAACCCTGATCCAGATGCTGCGAGAGTGTCATAGAGGTCAAGGTCAAGTCCCATGCTTTGCAGGACCATAGACAATGCAGATGCAACACAGAATCCATTGGCCTCTTGCCAAACATATGGGACTCCTGTAATCTCTTTGTTCTCGGCCATAGTGAATCTCGGGGAATAATCATTCGTAATTCCATACATCTCGACAGGCGTTGCTGTCATAGACATTAGCATAATAGTGAGGATGAATAGGAATGGTTTTGAAACTCGCATTGCTTCAATCTGCCTCCATGAGAGTTAGTCGTATCATTCCAACCATCAATATAATGAGACCAATGAGCGGCGCGGGAACACTTGCTATGGTTAAAGCAGGTGCAAACACACCCTGGTTGATTGCGACCATCACACCCGGTATTATTGATGCAATTACGCAAATCATCATTATGACAATTGACGCGATTGTGTTAATGACGAACGCACCGCTGGATGTATCCTGGTATGATGGATTACATGCTGTGATACCAACCCCAACGAAGATGCCGCCCAATACTATCGAATAGACAAAGGCCACCGTCAGTAGAATCTCGTTTAAGGCAAAGTTTAGCAATAGTCCAGTGAACAAAGCTGGTAACATTGCATATGGTATCCCCACCATCATGTATGAAACTACTCGAGCAGTGATGAACTTCGGAACTCCATTCGGTGCGCTTTTTAGAATCCAGAGTTGATCACGGCTATCTAGTAGTCCGACTCCACCAAATATGACTCCTGAGAATATTCCTAACATCAATCCTGTCATTAGGGATGCCATGACTGGCAAAAAGATTGGGTCATCAACTATGGTGGCAAATGGCCCGAATCCTATGAGTAAGGGTATGAGAAAAGCCAAGAAGAGTCCATATGATAACTTTGCAATATTCTGGAGCTTTCTTGTATAGTCTTTGAATGATGTTGCAATAATAGTCCCAAATCGTCCTCCAAAGACTTTGCGTACTCCTCTGATGAATAAGTTCTCAGGTCCTGCTCGAGCGACTTTCTGACTTCCTGGACTTGCTCCATAGGCAAATAATCTGTCTGCACTCTTGAAGCCAAGAAATAGAACAGTTGCGGAAAAGATGCCCAGTAGTAGCATATCAACGATTGGGCTAACTGCAAACCAGTATAGCTCAAGATTCAATATTGATGAAGGCCTGAGCGATCCGGTGTACATAGCTATCCAAGTTAAGATATCCGCAGACCAAGTTGAAGGCAGAATCATTGATGCATCCAGATTGAATAGCGATACTACACTATTCATCCAATACATTGATCCCATAGCAGGTACTGCCACAAGAGGTACAATCGCCCAGCTCAACGCCTTCCCGATGTCATCACCTCGGGGCGATGAACCTATCTTCGCATGAATTGCTGTACTGAAGACGGTCGATAGCCAAATTGTAACTACTGCAAACACGAAGATAACCAGATACATCAGGAGTTGTCCAATTATGGAAACATTGTAAGCATAGACAAATGGTGAAACCACTATTGGTCCTAGGGCGATTACAAAGATGCCATAGACAGGAATCCTTCCAACAAATGTGCCAAAGAGAAGGTCTCTTGTCTTTACATTATTACTGAAGAGAATCTCCCATTGTCCAATCTTCACATTTTCAAGACTATTCGAGATTGGAACTATCAGTATAAACATCCAGAGGACCATCATGATTGTTCTAAGAAATCCTGGGAATGACGTCGCCAAAATCATCTCAAATGCAGAGCCAGTCCGTGCTAAGAAGTATCCAAGTATTCGCGGAATTACTACAAGCCCAAATGTTAATGCAATGCCAATGACTGCTGGATATAGAATCTTCCGCGACCTATGGAGTTTGGATGTTCGGACGAGAAACTCCGCCTTCGCAATGGCCCACCAGACTCGGACCAATTCACTGCCTCCAGCTCAGGAGTGTGTCGCGGTCTATCTCTCCTCCAACTATCTTGAGGTAGGCATCCTCCAGATCGTTGCCTCCCGTCTGCTCGATAATTTCATTTGGTGCTCCTAGGGTTGTGAGAACTCCCTCATTCAGAATACCAATTATCTCACATAGGTCCTCAGCGAAGTCAGTCATATGTGTGCAGATGAAGAAGGTTGTATCGGTCTCTCTTGCCATAGCAAGTATAATCTCTCTCACAAGCACACTTGCTGCCGGATCCAATCTGGATGTTGGTTCGTCGAGAAATACAAGCTCGGGTTCATGAAGCACGGTTGATGCAACTAGCACTTTCTGCTTCATCCCACTACTGTAACTCTCTAAGAGGTCATTTTGTCTCCCCTCGAGACCCAGAATTCCCAAGAGCCTGTCAATCCGGTTGTGGAGAGATTCTCCACTTAAGTTGTTGAGAGCTCCAATGAACTCAAGAAACTCTACCGCTGACAGCTTTGAATAGAGCCCAGGTGACTCAGGTAGGAGACCTGTAACACTCTTGATTGCATTTCGCTGTGTACGTACATCGTATCCGCATACTGTTGCGCTTCCACCAGATGGTTTCAGCAGGCCAGATAGGATTCTCACAGTAGTTGTCTTCCCAGCTCCATTTGGACCGAGATACCCGAAAACACTACCTTTACGCACAGAAAGATCAAGTTTTTTCAACGCTACAACTGAGCCAAAATTCTTGGAAAGGCTCTCTGTCTGAATTTGAATACCATTAGACACTTCTAATTCCCCGTAGCTTTCCACATTGTGTTTTTTTTTCTGAATGAATATAAAATATAAAATCTACGCAAGAAAGAACCTGAAGGATACAATTCAGACTAACTGATGTCAGCTGTTGACAGTTTTGATACACCTATCAGATAAGCCACACAACCAATGATAACCAATGGAGTACTCATAACGACCATGAACATTCCTAAGTTACTAGTAAGCATAAGAATACTAAACGAAAGAAAGAATGAAATCATCATTGAGAGTATAATTAGGAAAATGGATGCGAATGTGTTTATGTAAAATGCACTACTCTTTTGGTTTTCGTATGCAGGATTAATGCTCGTGATGCCGATACACAATAGAACGGATCCGAATGTCATCCAGTATGCGTAAGCTATGAGTGCAACTGTTTCTACAATACCAAAACCAAAAACTACAGCTGCAAAGATTGATGGTGTGATAGCAATGGGAATGGCGAGCAATAAAGACTCAACAAGTCGTGCATTTGCGAATTTTCTGGCTCCATTGGGTGCTGATTTGATTATCCATAACTGATCTTTAGACTCAAGAAATCCTATCCCTCCAAAAGTTATCCCAGTTATCATAGAGAGCATAATCCCTATCATGATGATTACAATCATCAGAAGAAGCCATCTGAATTCGGGTGGAATTTCTTCAGGTGCATTTCCTACGCTATAGCTGATGATTACTGGCAAAAGTATAGAGAGGACAACGCCATATAGCAGTCTAGAAACATTTTGCATCTTTCTAGAGAATTCCTTGATGGAATTGGCAACCAAGGCTCCAAACGGGCCAGTAAAGACTCTCCGAACGCCTTTCAAAAATAGGTTCTCCTCACCGACTGTCGTAATCTTCTCTGTCCTTGGTCCTGCACCAAAAGTGAAGATTCTGTCTGCAGACCTGTAGGCCACAAGTACTACAAGTCCTGTGAAAGATAAAAGCAACACTAAGTCAGTTGTCGCCCCCAGTTTTAAGACATCAAGAAATGCAGAAGCCGGGATTCCTATTCCATTGAAAGCAATAATAGTCCATGAGATGATATCAGCTCCCCATGTAAATGGGAAAAGCAGGAACACATCCAGTCCGAGTGCCGCAGACATTGAATCGGCGAAATACATCAGTCCATACATTGGAATTAGTACCACAACAGCAACAACCATCGCGAGAGCTTTGGCAATATCATTCCCCCTCGAAGACTCGCCCAGTTTGGCCTGAATTGCAGTTGTGATTAGGGTCGAGAGAAACAAGGTACTGATTGCGACAAAGAAGACAGTCAGATACATGATTATTTGACCCAAATATCCGACTTGCAAGGATATCGCAAAGGGTGAGAGAACAATTGGAGCAACGAATAATACCAGGAGTCCATAGACAGGTATCTTTCCTATGAACATCCCAAACATCATTTCGCGTGTGCTTACATTGTTGCTAAGCATGATTTCCCATTGGCCTATCTGGATTTCCTGAAGAGCGTATGAGATTGGATATACAAGGAAGATGACCCAGACAAAGAGCATTGCTGAACGCATCAAGCCCGGAAAACTTCCCATAAGTAATGCTTCAATGCCAGTACCTAAAGAATGCAAGATAAGCGACACAATTTCAGGGACTATGAATAATGCCCATACTATTCCGAAGAGTAAGAGGAGTACTGTTGCTACTTTTCGCATCCGATGTAGTCTTGATGTTTGTACAAGGAATTCTGTCTTTGCAATTGCTGCCCATTTTTGGGTCAGACTTAGTCCCTCCAGCTGAGGAGTTTAGTCCTGTCAACCTCACCGCCGACAATTTTGAGGTAGGCGTCCTCCAGATCATTGCCTCCGACCTGATTGACAATCTCGTTAGGAGACCCAAGAGTATTGAGAATACCTTGGTTGAGAATCCCGATGACCTCACACACATCCTCTGCAAAATCGGTCATGTGTGTACAGATGAAGAACGTTGTTTCGGTTTCTTCGGCCATAGCGATGATGAGTTCTTTAACGAGCGCGCTTGCGGCTGGGTCTAATCTTGATGTCGGTTCATCGAGGAATACCAGTTGAGGTTCATGCAAAACAGTTGATGCAACCAGGACTTTCTGCTTCATCCCGCTACTATAGCTCTCAAGTAGATCATTCTGCCTCCCCTCAAGTCCCATCAGTGCAAGAAGACTGTCAATTCTTCTGTTCAAGGTTTCACCACTCAAGTCGTTCAGTGCACCTATGAATTCAAGGAATTCGACGGCAGAGAGCTTTGAGTAGAGACCTGGAGTCTCAGGAAGAAGCCCTGTGTGTGCTTTTACTTCATTTCGTTGAGTACTGACATCAAAACCGCAGACTCTAGCGCTTCCGCTTGTCTGTCTCAGAAGTCCTGATAAGATACGGACTGTTGTGGTTTTTCCAGCTCCATTCGGTCCCAAGAATCCAAACACACTTCCCTTGCGAACTGTGAGGTTCAGGTCGTTTAACGCGACCACGGGTCCAAAATTCTTTGACAATCCTTCCGTTTGTATGTCAATCCCATCCGACACCATACATCTCCAAAATTATGGTACACCTCGAAGAAATATGAATCTAACCGATTAAGTAGATTTTAGGGTTAGAGCCGGCATAATACAAGTAGGAGATTCTGTATTTGAAGCAAGTACTCAGTAAATGTGGTGACATTTGTTCTAGGTGAGAAATATGGCAAGAACGTATTCTCTATGTTCACAAAAGCTGACATGAGATTCCTCAAGGAAAAAGTGTGAGTATGGAGATTGTTCTCTCCATACTGACTATTGCGATTATAGATTCCAGTTGTACCGTAGAGTGAGGTCGATATTTACACTCCAGGTGCTGGT
>RDNZ01000025.1 GCA_011364905.1 Candidatus Thorarchaeota archaeon | reverse complement strand
TGTTAGAACTGATGGGCCCACCATAGACCAGAGTACCGACATAAAGACTGCTTGGCAAGAGATCGTTTCTGGAACTCATATGAAATACTTGCAACCCGCCAAAGAAATGGAGAAGTATCTACGGACCAATATCGAACTTTATGGTGCTGAGCGAGTTCCTTTCGCTGGACCTGAATGCGGGCTTGGTTCTTGGGATTGGAAGAATGGTTCTAGCATGGCAATAGCGACTCTCGAAAGGATGAAAGAAACACTAAGAGCGTTCAATTAGAGGTCTGTTAGAATTGCATTTTAGGACGTACTAGTGCTTGAGTGAGAAAGACTAGAGTGAGTCAGGTTCTTTTCATCTATTGAATGGTTTGTTGCAGTTCTGACAAATAATTTGACTTGAGTCTTTATCTATTTCATATTCGTATCTAGCACCACAATGAGGACAGTCAAGTAGCAGAATATCTTTGGGTTCTCCATACTGAATGAGCTTACAGGATCGACATCTGAATGAGGGCACGTAGGCCATCTTGAGCATCTCTGTTGTATTGGGATTTAAGAGAGAGGCCTTTGATACAAATAATCTTGGGACATGATCACTCCAGTACACACCCCTATGACTGATAAGATACCCTCTCTCCATCTCTTTTCTGCATGATGGGCAGGAATGATTTTCTCGTTCAGTCTCTGCCAAATCCTATCACTCTGAGTATCACTTATTCATATGGACTGATAATGATTTGCACATTCGTGATGCCCAATAGTTCGGACATAACACACACAATTGTATCCTTGTTTAGAGCCTAATTCTCAGTGCATATTGGAGTGAAGTTGTTCAGTCAAGTAGAAACGCCTTCTTGGAGTCCGTATTATGCCACAAAGGCTTTTATTTGACTGAACTTTTACTCAACCACAATCCCGATACAGGGACCTCTGCAGTGACACAATGAGGTGTTTACAATTCGAAAAGACGACAAGGGACGAATTCATCTCAAACTGGTATTCTACGGCCCGTCCCTAGGAGGCAAGACAACAGCACTCCGTTGGCTCTACGGCAAGGTAGAAGGGCTACAGAAAGGCGAGTTCACTGCGATTGAGGATGAAACTAATCGTACATTGTTCTTTGACTACGTCCCGATGAGTGCTGGCGGCCGAGTTCTTTTTGACGTCTTCACAGTAGCTGGACAGAAGAGACATAGACACCAGAGGAAAGTGGTGCTGCAGGGCACTGATGGGATTCTATTTGTTGCTGACTCGTCACCAGATCAACGTGATGAGAACACAGAGAGCTTTGAGGAGCTGAAGTTGTTCCTGGGTGACTCTCTTGGTCGTGAGGTTCCAATAGTGGTCATGCTGAACAAACGAGACCTGCCAAACAGGATGTCACGAGATGAAATGCTTGACCTGCTAGGTCTCGGAGGAAATGTGCCTATCTATGAAACCATTGCTGTACAAGGCGTAGGAGTTAAGAGGGCATTTCAAGCTATAGCAAGAGAAGTTATTCTCAAAAGAATGTACAAATGACAGGTGAAACCAAATGGGAGAATCCCGCGAAAATACACTCGAAGGCGTTCTGAACGAACTGCAGGGGAGTATACCTGAGATAGAGGCCTGCGCCATCGTCAGTGTGGAAGGATTGCCAATTGTGTCAGCTCTCCCAACAGATGTAGACGAGGCAAAAGTCGCGGCCATGACAGCTGCCATGTTAACTCTTGGTGAAAAAGCAGCTATAGAACTTGGCAAGGGAAGCCTGGAACAGGTCAACATTAAGGGTGTGGATGGTTGGCTGTTGGTTGTTCAAGCTGGAATGAATGCCTGTCTCACAGTGTCAACAACGGCAAACGCAAAACTTGGTCTGATTTTCCTGGATATGAAGCGTGCAGCCGAAAAAGTTGCTGCAATGATTTAGTACAACCATCGGCATAACATCAACTCTATTAAGCGTAGAATCCGCTATCGGCTTAATCAGAGTGTGTCAGAATTGAACCTATCCGGTCCTGTGTACAGACTGTACGAATATTATCTGTTCAGACAGCTAGACAAGGATAGGGCTCCACGGCATGTTGGAATCATTCTGGATGGAAATCGCAGATACGCACGAAAGCATGGACTTGAGGTACCCTGGTTTGGACACCATCGAGGTGCAGCAAAGGTGATGGAGGTCCTCCGTATTCTCTGGGAGGCCAATGTCAAAGTCTGTACGTTGTATGCCTTTTCAATCGAGAACTTCCAGAGAAGCAAGAGTGAAGTCGAAGAGATAATGGCTCTTGCAGAGGAGAAGTTTAGTGAGGTGGTTGGCAATCCAGATGTGCATCGACATCGGGTCCGGATCCAAGCCATTGGAAGAGTCGACCTCCTGCCTGAAAGGGTCCAGATGGCGATCCATCAGGCTGAGGAGGAAACAAAGGACTATAGTGATCACATCCTTAACGTTGCAATTGGCTACTCTGGACGGGCTGAACTTGTCGATGCAGTAAAGGCCATTGGAGAAAAAATAGAGTCTGGAGAAATAGAACCAAGCGATATTACAGAAGACATCATAGAGAGCCACCTTTACACTAATGGCGTTCCTGATCCAGACCTCATAATACGCACGTCCGGTGAGGAGCGTCTCTCAGGCTTCCTACTGTGGCAATCTGCCTATTCGGAACTCTACTTTGCACAGATTTATTGGCCTGCTGTTCGACGAATCGACATATGGCGCGCTTTGCGCTCCTACGGAGACCGGTCTAGAAGATATGGTACGTAGCGTCTTGTCAGCTTTTATATGCCAAGTGTTTCTGATGTGACATAACAGGAGATAATAGGGCCTTGGCGAGGAATCCGGTTGATGTCTATCGGGGTTTGCTCGGGACAAACCTAGAGTATAATCTACGTGACCAACTCGATAGTGTAGCCACGCGATTTACGGATTTTCAGTTTCTGGGTTCTAAGGTCTCTCTCCACCTGACACGTTTTCTCAGCCTCTTCACGAAACTCGTGGCATATCTCGATTCCCGGAACAGAGCAACTCTTGCAGATGTTACTGAAGCGATAGATGTGCTTGACTATGTGACTTCGACTTCAAAATGGTGGTCAATGACACGAAATGATCCTGGCTTGATTCTACGTCCGCCCTCTAGAGAGCCCCGGGGATTCATCAAATCAATTACGGACCTTCAATTTGGTACCAACACGCTTTCGAGAATCTCAGGTGCCGCAGAAAAGTTGACCAGATTCCTAGAGGAACACGAATTGGCAGATGAAACTCTAAGGGCTGACCTTCGCGAATCATTTGTTTCCTCTTGGTCGATTCTTTGTGCTTTTGCCTGTAAAGGACAAGGCCGCAATGTAATAGCGGAGTCTGACTTTGAATCAGCCTATGACGTACTTAGAATACTCGTATTCCATGTTCCACGTGAAGACTTCAGAGCCCTCACAGTGATTAGAAGTCTTGGATCAAACTCAGTCTTACCTAAAACAGCCAATGTTGGATTCTCTCCAGGCTTTGAAAGAAAACTGAACTCCTCTCTTGCCGCCAAGCTTGAGAAGACTCATGGAGAGCATCTCGCGGAGATGGCTGCAGCCACTTCCGGAGCCTCGCGGACTATATTGACAAACTCTCTTCGCTTTCTGGGTCAGCTGCAGGCAGTAAGACAAGGGATTGAACGACTTGAGGATGACCATTATGACCAGACCATAGTTGAGTCCTTGCAGATGTTTGAGCAGATTGGTGTATCACCCAAATTCCTTCAGAGCGAGTCCGGAGCGATGGAACTCTTTCAGAAGCTAAAGTTGAACTCCGATGTTGAGGAGAGAATCCAGCTCTTGACCAGGCGTTTCGAAGGATTGATTGTGGACTCAACCGGAAACAAGGATTTTCTGCTCCAGTATGCTCGTCTGGTGCCCCGATTAATTGCCCTCTTGTTACTACTAGCAACCTCCACGAAGAACTCATCAGAAACTCCACTTGAGGACATTGATCTCAAGAGAGGTCTAATTCTTCTTAATGATTTGATTAATGGCTAGCAGGCTTACCAGATCCATCAATCAAAATCCTGGCATCAACAACAACAGCTCCCTTCCCCTTTGCATAAACAAAAGCAGGATTGCAGTCAAGTTCGATGATCTCTGGATTCTCATCAACCATTTTGGAAATGGCTAACATGATTTTGATTAGAGCATCCACATCACGTGGCCCCTCTCCTCGTACTCCCTCAAGGATTTTGTATGCTTTGAGTTCACCCAACATCTCCCTAGCATCACTCTCTGTGAATGGGATCAGTCTGAATGATACATCCTTGAGAACTTCAACAAATATACCACCGAGTCCTACCATGAGCGCGTGGCCAAACTGAGGGTCCTTCGTTACTCCTACGATCATCTCGATTCCCATGTCTGCAAAAGCGGAAACGAACACGCCACGGCTCAGATCGACATCTATTCCCTTTTCCTTCCCGAAGCTCTTTACATTCTTCATAATCTCATCAAAGGCTCTTCTTACAGCATCTTCGTCTTTGAGGTTGACCTTGACGCCTCCCGCATCCGACTTGTGAAGAATGTCCTTTGAGAGAATCTTGAGCACAACTGGGAAACCTATACTTTTCGATTTCTCAACAGCCTCATCTGCAGTTGTTGCAGTTGCATAGGGAGGTATCGGAATTCCATATCCTTCCATAATGTCCTTTGCCTCATTCTCAAGGACGAAGGTTCGTCCCTCCTCCAGAGCAGTCTTGAAGATTTTCTTGGCTTCTTTCATCTATGATTCAGGCCTCTCTCATGATGCTGACTTGTTTGTCCTTTTATCATCATCTATTTCTCACTTTTGTTATGGGTGAACGAGAGAAAATCGCTTACTATTGGGTTTCACAGGTCCGTTCTCACGTGGCAGTCTTATTGAACTTGTCTCCATATTTGATCTCACCATATTGTGCAAGGGCTTTTACAGCAAGAGCAGCCTTCTCCCCAGTGGCATATGTGGGTACGCCCATGAGTGCCATTATTTCGCCAGCCTTTGTTGTGAAGCCTCCTCCCATGGAAACCACCACAAATGGAAGCCCTGAAGACCTTTGATGGTTTGCAATTACATTGGTCACATCCATTTCAAGGCTAGGTGTCTGCAGTAGCATACCTACCACGAAGATATCATATTCTCCACTTACAATCGCTTCCTCAAGAACAACATCGTACCTACTTGAGTTTGCATCTCCGACAACATCAATTGGATTACCCACAGCACAATAAGCTGGCAATCTCTCGTTGAACCTCTTTTCAAGTTCTGAGGAGGGGGTGGGAATGTTGAGTCCTAGTAACTCAAGAGCGTCAGTCGTCATCACCCCTAGGCCGCCTCCATTTGTGATCATGAGAACCCTGTCACCCCTAGCTGGAGGTTGCATGGCAAGTGCTTTTGCCATATCAAACATCTGTTCGAAGTTACCTGGTCTGATTATTCCTGCCTGCTTATATGCTGCATCAGCAACATTGTCCGATCCGGCAAGAGACCCAGTATGTGACATGGATGCTGCCTTTGCTCTTTGTCCCCTACCTGACTTCACAACAAGAACCGGTTTATACGGTGTCACAGTCTTTGCTGTGTCGAAGAACGATCGACCCTTTTCTTCGTCATAACCCTCAGTATAGTAACAGATGACCTGCGTAGTAGAATCATCCCCCAAGTAGCATAGAAGGTCATCATCGTCAACATCGCATTTGTTCCCTAGACTAATGAGCTTGCTTATTCCAAGACCCAGTTCCGCAGTCCAATCTGATATTGCTGCAGCGAATGCTCCTGATTGAGAAACAAGTGATATGTTTGCTACATTGCTTGGTTTCGGGCGACCGCATCGATACTCAGGTAGGAAAAAGGTGTCAATGTGACTATGGGTATCCACTACACCCACACAATTTGGACCAATTATGCGTACATTGCCCTTCTTAGCAATAGCAACGATCTCATCCTCAATCTCAGCTCCTCTAGGACCTGTTTCAGAGAACCCTCCAGATATCACAATGACTGCTTTAGACCCCTTTCTTGCGATATCCTCGAACACCCGTGGTGTCAATCTAGCTGGTACTGCCACCACTACTAAATCTACAGAGTCCTCTATCTCCTGAAGTGATGGAAAACAGGGAATCCCCAGAACCTGAGTATACTTTGGGTTGACCCCGTAGACTTTTCCAGTATACTGTGGTTTGATGAAATTCTGAACAATTGCTTGGCCGACACTGTTCTGACTTGCTGAAGCACCATAAATTGCTACACTCTTCGCATTGAAGAACAGATCAATTGAATCTATGTCCACAGGAGTCATTGTATCCCACCTACAGTTAGACTGGGGCTGAGTTTTTGAGAAACTCAAGATGTACTTGTTTGTTGTCCTCTGGTATAGATGACAACTCTAAAAACCGAAAATCTTGGATTAGATTTGAGGCGGTCCTATGGTCTTTGAAATACTCAACGATGGTCCTGCGGTTCTGAAGGTATCATCTGAAGACTTTCGGGAGTTGATGGCAGAGGGACTGAATCAGCGTCTCACCATCTATGGCAATGACCTTCTCTGCTATAGTCCCACGGCATACCCTTACGAAATCAGGGATCACGCTCAGGTAGACCCACAAAACTTCGTTTCACTCAGTGTAACAGGCACATCGTGTTCGCTGATGTGTGAGCACTGCGAAGGAAGACTCCTGAAAGGAATGGAATCCACAATCACTCCCGAGAGTCTGTTTGATCGATGTAAGGAAATCAAAGCACTTGGCGGGGATGGTGTGCTCATTAGCGGGGGATCTGACTCAGAGGGCTATGTACCACTGGAGAGATTCGTCGACTCGATTCAAAGGGTGAAGACCGAGCTAGACCTAGAGGTGGTGGTTCATACTGGTCTGATTAGTGAAAAAACCGCCCAGGGTCTAGCACAGGCACAGATTGATGCTGCCATGCTTGATGTCATTGGAGACGAACGTGTCTCTAAGAATGTCTACCACCTCGAAGACGGACCGAGAAAAACACGACACTCACTTGATATCTTGGAGGAACTTGGCGTACCAACCGTGCCTCATGTCCTTGTAGGACTCGATTACGGAAGACTTGCTGGCGAGATTCAAGCTCTGGATTTGATTGCTCAGGGAAATCCCGCTGCAGTTGTGATTATCGCATTAAGCCCCATCAGAAAGACATTGATGGAGAATGTTACTCCACCAACGCCTGAGGAGATTGGACGGGTAATTACAGTGGCAAGACTCGGGATGAAGGAGGTTCCAATTCTCCTAGGATGTGCCCGACCAATGGGCAAGCACAAGATTGAGACTGACCGGTTTGCAGTCCAGAGTGGCGTCAACGGGATTGCTCTGATAAGTCAGGAGGGAGTCGATTTCGCGAGAGAGAGCGGTCTGAATCCCGTTTTTCTAGATGTCTGTTGTAGCCTTGCCTACAAGACCGTGTCTGATTAGCCAACCTGCAGACTCGTACCCAATATCAAAGACCCACAGTCCAATTGCAGTCGAAAAGAACATTGGCCATGGTATAATCAGTCCGAGAACAACAATCTTCAGTACAAATCTGTACTTGAATATCTTGAATGCTAACGGTGATTGGTCCTTATCTGCCCAGTCATTCCCTTTCTCATCTAGAACGGCTGCCAAGAAGAGAATAATGAGCACGGTACTCCAGTCCAGCCAACTTGTAATGGCTGGAAGGCCAATAATCAGCAGAGTACCAATAATCATTGCAAACCCTACAACGAACTGCAGGTGATTGACTTTTCCTGAAACCAAGACACCTATCACAATACTGGTCAGAAGAACTAGGTCCCATTCTGACACTGTCATGAGTAGACCAAATAGCAGGCCAGCAAGAGAGAGTGGTAGCCATGCTGCTTGAGGTCTGTCAAGTTCATCCAGTAGGTCGTCACCAAGCTTGAGCGAGAGCCCTGCGAGAAAGTATGCTGAGAAATACAACAACCACTGAACCACTTCTTTTCTCCATCCACAAACAGACTGATTCTTTTGGCAAGTGGCTCCTCAGTCTAACTATGACTCGTCGCTGGGCATTTCTGCCCTCAGATAGCCAATTGCATCATCGGAGCCTAGTAGGCATCGTTTGATGAACTGATAAAACTTCGTGATGGTCTACATCAGAACCACTGGGGTTCCAATGGCCTGGCCTGGAAGGTTAGTCCTGAACTTTGCACGAACAGCACCACTGTTACCATGAGGGCCAAGTACTTTGCCAAGGAATTCGCTCTCTTCAGGGGATGTCCACTTCACCTTTCTACCGACAAGTGTTGAAGCCTGAGATCTAGTCTTCACATCATCAAATATCAGTATCACTTGATTTGGATGTTGTAGGTGCTTTCCCCTACGGTAACTTGTGACTACGCCCCTGCGGCCTTTCAGAACGTCACTCTTTGACATACGGAGTTCCTCCCAGTGGGATTCTCGTGAATGCCTTAGGAATTGGATATAAGACTTACTGAATAGCTCTAGCAAGTCTAGGTTTCAATCCCGGGTCCCTTGTCGCGCGACGTAGGAGTTTCTTGGCTTTCAGAATATCTTTGCAGCTCCTTAAGATCACTGCGCTTCTCAATCAATACATCTCTAATGGCCCATCCGACTCTGTTCTGTCTTTGAGCAAGCCTGTAAAGCGCAAACCACACACGTCCATCGCCCATTCGCCCCTGACTTATGAGATCTTCCACCATTTGTCTTGCTAGACCCACCTTGTCTGTTGCTGTACTTACCAAGGAGAGGATTCTACCCTCACGTTCATTGATTCCTCTGACACGCCAAACCATCTGCACGGCAGTGATAGCTGACAAGAACACCATAAATGCAACATACAGGATTGCATCCATGAATGCTGCAAAGTCAACCAACACGACAGAGACCAGTATCAACGAAGCCAGTAAAATGATCAAATAGACAATCGCCTCAATCAATGCGTTGGTAAACCTAGAGATACGCCAGTCGTAGAATCTCGACAAGGATGATGAAGGCTTTCTAAAGTGCATGATGTCCCCGAGATACGAGCCCTCTGCGCGACGACTCAAGAAAAGCCAGATCATTTGCATGAAAAGGACCTGAATGACAATCACAAAGGCGAGATTGACGAAGGGAGTAAGCTGCATACGCCATCCCACAGGTCTGGGCGTTTAAACGTATGGAACTATGCGTCATCCTATTACTTTCGGAGCCCTCTCCACCACTCACGCATGCATTTGATTGTACACAAAGAGGTGGAAAGGCTGAACACGCCTTGCAACATAAGTCACCATGAATTCGTTCCGGATTTACGGGTTCAGGTCATACCCTCCCGGATTAGGACCTGGACTCGTTCTTTCAATGCGTCTTGACAGAATGACTTATCACGATTCGCAGAGCGTTCGCTGATGGTGACTGTTTTGGACAAGGTCAACCATATCGAGCCGACTCAAATCAAGAGCATCGTTGAGTATGTCAATGCCCTAGACAATGTGGGCGTTCTTGGCGCAGGACGACTAGGAAGAGCCACAACTATTGTGAAGCGTATGTTTGGTGACCCTGACTGCTTTACATATCTCTCCATGTCTGGACCAATGGTTCCAGGAGGATTGAGGGGCATTGTCCGCCATCTAGTGGAGAAGAAAGCCATCCAAGCCATTGTCACCAGTGGAGCAAACATTGTTCATGACTTGGTTGAAGCGTATGGGGGCAACCACTTCAGGGTTCCCTCCTCAAAGGACGATGTTGAACTCCGGGCTGCTGGAATGGGCAGAATCGGGGACATTTTTGTTTACGAGAAGGACTTTGCACGCTTCGAGAAGGGCATCTACGACTTCCTTGATGGTCTTCCAGAAGAGAAACTCACAACTCTTGCTCCAAGCGAGTTCCTTACAGAACTCGGAAACACCCTTGAAGACAGGAGCTCTATAGTCAAGCAGGCCGCCTCTCACAATGTCCCGATCTTTTCCCCTGGCCTAATGGACTCTATGCTAGGGTTCCACCTCTACACCTACAGCACGACCAAGAAGCTTGCACTTGACTTTGTCAAAGACCTTCGGATTTTGGGGGCGATTGTCACCGAACAGAAGAAGACCGGTGCAATTATGCTTGGTGGAGGTCTCTCAAAGCATTTCACAATGGGATCCACTATTCTACGTGGTGGCCTTGATATGGCGATACAGATAACACTTGATCGACCTGAGGGTGGAAGTCTGAGTGGTGCACCCCTTGTTGAGGGTGTATCATGGCAGAAAGTACAGACTGACGCAAATTTCGAAACGGTCATTGGTGATGCAACAGTACTGTTCCCGTTGATTATCCTGGCTGCACTTCAGAGTTAATCCTCGTCTTTAGACTCAGACAGTTCATGCATAGATCTCAGGAGGTCGTCTATCTCCCTAGAGCTCTCTTTCTTCCTCTCCAGCTCGTTTCTTCTTCTCATATGTTTGCCAATGAGGTAAAAGCCGGGAATGGTCAATGGCATCGCTATTATTGTGAGGATAGCCGGAATCTTCGAGTAGATAGATTGGTAAAATGAGACATAGGGGTTGATTGGGTCAAAGCCATTTAGCACCTCCCACGCATCACTATACGAGTCCAAGTCAGTATCAGTCATGTCTGGTCTGGTACCCAGCTCATATTCTCTCAGGTTTGATAATCCATCAAGGTCGGCATCAAAACGCGAGTCGTCCTGCAATGGATTCAATCCATAATAGACCTCCCATTGATCTGGCATAGTGTCCATGTCTGAATCCGGATTCAGTGGATCTGTACCAAGAACAAGCGCCTCAAAACCGTCAGTTAATGTGTCATTATCGCAGTCGCTGTCTATCGGACTGCATCCCAGTTCATACTCCAACAGATTGGGCAGATCGTCATGATCCTTGTCCAAATTGGAGTCATCGACCACAGGATTGAGGGAGTAGGAGACCTCCCAGAAGTCGGGCATTTGGTCTGAATCGGAGTCTGTACTGTTTGCAAGAGTACCTAGCTCAAACTCCTCAAGGTTGCTTAACGAATCTCCGTCAAGGTCGCCACTCGCATCGTCAATAAGCGGATTCAGCCCACAGTAGACCTCATAGTTGTCAGTCATCAGATCCTGATCGGTGTCCTCCGACATGCAATCAGTATGATAAACCATGTACTCCTCCCAGTCCGACAGGGTATCAGAATCACTGTCATACTCTGTTGGCAATGAGCCCACCGTATGGACTTCAAACCCGTCATCTAAGAGGTCTAAGTCAGTGTCCTTGGCCAGAAGATTCGTGCCATACTGATAGAGTTCCTCGACATTTGTCAGTTTATCACCATCATGATCGAGGTCTCCATCCAGGGTGCCATTTCCATAGGTGCAGTTTGTAAGAGGATTGGTGCCCAACTGGTAGACCTCAAGATAGTCACTCAAGAGATCGAAATCAGTGTCTGGGTTGAACTTGTCAGTTCCAAGTAGAACCTCTTCAGAGTCTCGGATTCCATCCAGGTCATAATCAGTTGTGTCAAGTATTACAGAAATGAAGATATCATATCCATCGGCACCACCGGGATTGTAGGTGGAGTCAACTGGATTTCTCAGTGGGAAATTGTTCGACCAAGTCCAACCAACAACGTTCATGGTGCCATCGTAACCGACCGATATTGACGTGGCCTCATCTAGCAAGGAACCTCCCAGGTACGAACCTAGGAGTACAATTCCTCGGTCAATGTCCATTCGAAACACAAATGCATCTGCTCCGCCGTTAAAGCTTGAATCGTATGAGTTTCTAATCATAGCCGATAGGCTGTTACTGGAACCGCATACATATACACTACCTATACCGTTGACAACCATGTCTTGTGGCCACTCAGAACCGGAGTTTCCGAAAAATGTCGAGTAGTTCAGCGAACTACCCTCTGGATTGAACACTGTCAAGAAACCATCTACACCCCCCGAATAGCTGCGCTGTAGTGGTCGTCTAGTTGGAAAGTCAAACGATGTAGTATGTCCGAGTACATATGCTCGTCCTAGAGAGTCCACGCCGATAGCTTGTGCGAATTCCACATCATCGCCGCCAAGGAAGGTCGAATAATTCAGCGTAGTGCCAGAGGGATTAATCTTGAGCACAAAGCAGTCATACGCCCCATCCTTAATCTCGTCGTTAGCATTCACTGTTGGAAAGTCCATTGACCATGTGGTACCTGTCACATACATAGCCCCCTCCGCATCGACCGTTATGTCCGCCACTTCCTCCTCCTGTCCCCCTCCAACCAATGTTGAGTATAGAAGTTTATTCCCGGTCCTACTCAGTTTTGACACAAACCCATCTCTATACCCACCTAGAGTGCCATCGAAAGGATTTCTCGTTGGAAAGTTAGTCGAGCTTGTTTCTCCAACTACATATGCCTCACCATTCTCGTTGACCCAGATTGCGTTACCGCTTTCACCTGAGGAGCCCCCAATGAATGTGGAATAGATGAACGCATCACCTGCCTGGTTGATCTTGCAGACAAAGCAGTCTCCTTCATTCAAGGTGTCGTCTGCAGCATTTACTGTTGGAAAGTCAGCTGAATCCGTGCCTCCTGTTAGATATACAAACCCAGCATCATCCACGAAGATGTCTTTGACCTCGTCATATCCTGTACCGCCAATATATGTCGAGTATACTATTGTCCCATTTGGACTGATCTTTGTCAGAAATCCCTCGGGACCGCGGCCTTCAAATGCATCATCCAATGGATTGACAAGCACAAAGTCTCTCGAGTCCGTTGTTCCAGCAACATAGATGTTTCCTGCTGCATCAGAGTCGGATGAGATGTAGTACTCATCTCCGCTTCCTCCAAAAAATGATGAGAAATTGAGAAGTGAGTCATACTCTGCTATTTGCATGGGTTGCAGACTTTTTGGTTCTGCGACTGTATTCATGCGATTGGAAACCTTTGGAGAATCTATAGGAACAGCTGCTGTTAGGAATATAGCTACCACAAGAGCTATTGCTAGCCTTCTGCGATTTAACACCTCAACGAGAGCTCCCATCAAACTCACACACATATATACAAGAACGCTCATAAAGATACTCTGACCAATGAATCTGAGTTCACAATAGTTAAATATAACCTTCAGCAATGGAGAATTGTGATTGTCATGGGCGATAAGAAATGGCCAATGCCTTACAAGAAAGGATCTGTCTACTTTCAGTACCAGGTGAAGGACTTTGACCGTGCCAAGAAGTTCTATTCAGAAACACTGGGTTTTGAGATCATGTGGGATGGTGGAGCAGAGGTAGGATGGGCTGAGTTTGCGCTTCCAGCCGAAGGTGCCAGACTGGGCATCAACCTGATACGCGAGGGTGAACACCGGCAGGGTTCGGGAACCCTTACACTGGATGTCGAGGATCTCGATGCATGCAAGACGTACCTTGAGAGAAAGGGAGTCGACACATCAGACATAAATGACGTACCTGACATGGTCTCCTACTTTAATCTGAAGGACCCTGAGGGCAACCCGATACAGGTGGTAGCCGAGCCTCGAGTCAAGAGTAAAGAGTAGGATCAGACCTCTTACTCATCATACTTGATGGCGATTGCCAGTCCAATCAGGAGGATTATGGCACCTATGTAGAGATGATGCAACTGGAATCCGAATACAAAATAGGGATCAAAGTCCGGTAGGAAATGAAGAAAATCTGGAACCGCCACGAAGTCGTGAAGGTCATCGATGACAAGAAGCAGACCCACTAAGAAGGTCAGAACACCAGCTGCAACTCCTTTCTTTCCCATTATACTATACTCCTTTTTTTTGTCTTGCTACATCCCTACTCTGATAACAATACTTGAGAGGTTATCAATGCATCCTTTATTGGACTGATACAAACTGTGCAACTGAGAATTTTCCATAAGTTGTTTATATCATGTTCGATACAAATGTGACCGTTGGGGGTTTTGTATGAGATTTCCTACGAAGATTGTTATTTTCTTGCTATTTGTATCGCCAATTCTTCTTAGCCATAGTACGGTTCCTACAATTGTACCAACTGAAGAAACTACACTTAGTTCAGTTCAAGGCTGGCTAAGTGACTGGGAAGTACGGAAATCACATACCATAGAGGGCTATGCTGGCGCAGGAATTAACTATCCAATCAAATTGACAGTTCACTTTGGATCCGGAACTGATAGTGAATCTGACATGTACTGTGATACTCTCTGTAGATCAGATTTTGGGGATATTCGCTTTACAGATGATGATGGCACAACCATGCTTGGTTATTGGATGGAATCAAGCGTGTCTTCTGATAACGCAGTCTTTTGGGTTGAGATTGCAGATAACCTAAACACAAACCAGGATATCTATGTCTATTACGGAAATTCAGAAGCAACTAGTGCTAGTGATGGTGCTACGACATTTCTATTCTTTGACGACTTCGAGAGCGGTACGTTTGATAATTGGGATTATTCAGGTGATTGGGAGATTAGCACTACTCATAAAACCGAGGTAGCATATGGTGCTTACAATGCTGGCAGTACAGTTCAGAGCTCGCGTGATTTGGGTCATGGAATGAACCAACCTGATAGTTTTCTGATTAGCCTCGACGCTCGCACATTTGATAATTTTAACACATTTCCGATAGGTATTAGTGCTGATACAGGGTCCTGTTATCCATGCACCTTCGGGTCGACGAATGTACTGTACTATGATGGGTCCTACCATAATTGGCCTCAGAATAGCGCACTCGCTTACAACACATGGTACACAATTCAGATTGGTTTTGATATGAGTAGTGGTAAACTCAGAGGTTGGAAGGATGGACTCTACATGGGAGAGGTTAATTTTGTGTCACAAGCCTCCGGTGAAACACCTACAAACGTAACCGCTTTTCGACCCGGAGGAGGGACTCAGAACACACGACATCTAGCTTTGGATAATGTGTATATTCGCAAGTGGATACCCTCCGAACCAAGTCATGGTGTCTGGGGATCTATGGAATCTACAACCCAGACTTCTCCACCGACCACAACTTTGCCGACCAATACCACGACAACTGGACCACCGCCCACATTTGACATTGTCCTGATTCTGACAATAGGCGGTGGAGCTGTCATCATCATTGCGTTAGTACTAGTCTGCAGGGCAAGAGGACCAACAAGCCAGGGGCAATCGCCGTACAATTGGTGAACAAGTGGAAACTTCGTAATGCATTGTTTACGAATCAGTCAACAACCTAGTGCCTACATAGATTAACACTGATGCAAAGATGACTACTCCCACTAGCACGACTCCTTCCGCATCAAGGAATGAAAAGAGAGTTGCCCATGCATAGGTCTTTGGTGGGCGGCTGTAGATCATTTCCACTGTGTAGTTGGCGGTATACGAGAAGACACAGGAGAAGTCAGTCATGTTCATAGTGTAAAACATGAACCATTCGCGCTCCCGATAGTCCGTGTAATGGTTGACATGTGTTGTATTGGCATTGACATATCCAAGGAATTGGGGGGAATACAATGTGGCAGTCCAGTTATGACTGGATATGGCATAAGACACATCGATGCTTGATGATAGTGTGAGATTGTTTATTGAGTTCGGGAAGGGATCCTGAATGTCGATAAATGACTCTTCATCGATACTTATGTACTGTGTCGTCGAGTTGAAGACCAAGTCATAAGACCGCGTGGCAGACCCACTGTGTGTAATATAATTCCTCTCCCGATATGGAAGCATATCATATACTGTCATAGAAGTGATAATGAGACCAACGATAATCAATAGCCCTACCTTTATCCTCTTCATCTTGTTTCTTATTCGAAAAGTAGCATGATAAGTTCTTCCAGTCCCATACTGATTCTCTTTCTACAAGGATTTCAGCGATTGCAAATAGCCGGTCCATAATCCTTTCAACTGCTTAAAGCTCATCAGAAACATATATCGGAAAAGCCTGTTCTTTTCTCACATCGTGTAGAGGGAGCGATACATTTGGAACTGGAACACAGAGACATTCGAAGAAATGTCTTTGTTATGTCCATAGGAAACACTGTGACAACATCTGCTAACTCCTTGTGGATTATGTTCATGCCTTACTACTTTGTTGATGTTGGAATTTCCTCATTTTTCATTGGGATTATCTTCACTGCGATAGCGGTTTCTCGAGCAATCGCATCACTATTTGGTGGACGAGCTGCTGACAGATTCGGAAGAAAACCAATCATTGGAATTGGCTATGTGATGTACACAAGTGGCATTTTCGTAATCCTTTCTTCACTAGTCTTTGTCCCCACCTCCCTATTTCTAGCAGGGGTCCTTTCCTCCGCCGGCTATATGTGGATGGCGGCTGGTAGTGGCATCTTAAGACCAGCATCATCGATGTTGCTTGTTGAGAGCAGTCCAGAAAAACGAAGAGGTCTCTCCTATATGGTCAGTACAAGGGTCCTTCCATCAATCCCTCCTGCAGTTTTGGTGCTGATCGGCACCTCGCTTTATCTCAACAACCAATTCTGGCTAGGAATTACTCTCGGACTGTTTGGTCTCGTTTCTGTGCTTGTCTTGTTTAGCGTCGGACTCCAAGAAACCCACTCTGATTCTGTCAACATATCTGATGATATATCTCCGCCACCTCAGCTTCGTAATGATTGGTTTCTTCTTCTCTTAATAGCGGCCTTTGCGCTTGATGGAATATCAAGTAGCGGTCTCTCTTGGTATGTACCAATCTTTGTTGGTCGTTCTAATATTGACCTCTATGGAGTAATGATCTCTGTGTCAACTTTGGTGATTGCAGTTTCTGCACTAGCATCAGGTGGTTTGGTGGATCGTATTGGTACTCAAAGCGCAATCTTTGGAGGTTGGACATTGCTTGCAGTCACGGTCGTTCTTTTCCCCTTTGGCACAACATCCCTGGGAATACTGGTCCTCTACTCAATCTGGGCTGGTCTAGACATGGTAGACATATCAGTGCCACCTCTCGCTGTTGCTGAGAGGTATCCAAAAGAAAGACGCGCATCAATAATGGGGGTCTACTCAATGTCTGTTTCTCTCGCTAGCATGGTTGGGCCTGCCTTGATCTCATTTGCTCTGCTTCTTGGAGAGAATGTGCCCTTCTACGTAAAGGCAATAATGAACTTGCTAGGTGTTCTTCTCTTTATGCTCACTGCTAAATTTTCAAAGAATGATGCTTTGCGAGTACCAAAGACAGACTGATTTGCTCACTAGCTATACACCGTTTTGATCTCTGAATCGGATTGTGGATAAAGCTATAACAATCAGTATCACTCCTGTCCCAAACATTCCAAGAGGTAGTGCTGGTGCAGGACCTGGGATGTACGTGACAGAGGCTACAATAACCATCAGACCAAGAATCAGAAGTACGACTGATCCCAACCTCACCTGCGTCATGCAACCACAGTTATGTCAGAGCACCATTCCTTATGAAATGTGACGGTTACGAAATGCGTAAGTGCAATGGACATAGACAAACCGTTCAGCAAGAATGGTGTTAACATGGATGTGCGGTTACGCCGAGCAAGCAGAGCTTTAGCACTTACACTCCTGATCGTACTCACAACCGCACTGGTCTCAATATGGGCAAACAATCCTCCACCACCTGTATCTTGGGAAATGAGTGGCAATGTTTCATATATTGATACCATGTTCAGTATAGAAATCCCCACGAGTTTCAATATCTCACATGACGTTGATGTAGATGAGCCTCACAATACTACTAGAATCTATGTAGAGATAAGAACAGAACTGATTTTGAATAAAGGACTGCTCAATTTTGGAACATATTCAACCTATATCGTTTCTCAGTCTTTGTATAGCGTATCAGAAAACGAAAGAGCCTCTTTGTCCTCTAAATCTTCTAGTAAGGATTGGAATGTCACACTGAATCAACCTCCCCCTTTTAGGGGATGGGGCACCCCTGGTTTGAATGAAACCTTTCAGCAAAACAGGACTTACCCAATTGAATATTCATTACGGATTATATGGAACTGCTCTCTGACTCTGGTCGAAGAGAGAGGTAACGACACGAGATTCAATTTGGAATTGGATTTCCGGATTCGTTTTAATGAGACGCAAACGCAAGTGAATCCAGCTCTATTCCCTATCATTTTCAAAGGAGAATGTATCGTTGGAACTGTCGTGACAATAGGATTCTACGTGATAGACAAACCGAGAGTGATAGACTAGAGCAAGAATAGAAGACACTCTGACGGAATACATACTAGTGTCGAGTCGCTGTACTGCGAAGGATTGATCTTCGTCTTCATATTGAACACTCAGCGGCGGAGGCAGGGTGAACCAGTACTCAGGTTGTTTGAGATACTAATCATTGAGATGTCACACATTCGCATGGGAATGAAAAGATTCTAAGAAGGATTAAGTTTTTAGTCATCGAAAGCAACAATCTCATTGTACAAAGATAGGGCAAGCGTGGTTTGAAGGAGAAGGAGTTGATCAAAATCAGCCAAAACCTAGTATTTGGTAGAAAGTTTGATTCTCAGGCTTCTAGAAACAAGCAGTTAGTCGCTCTGTGGTTCCTATTCATACTTTCAATACCAATCTTGGCCGATTCACAAAATCAAGGGCTCACATGGGGATTTGATACCGGGAAGAAATTCTACTTCCAAGAAACAGACACTCGGTATAGGAATGAAAGCATTGTTGGATCGCTAAGCTTCAGGTATTATATCGTTACAAATGACAACTATACCATCACAGACCCTTTGACACTGTTCCCCCTCGCTAAAGAAAAGGCCTATTTCTATAATGGGAGTCTAGTACCACCACCCGGTCCTGGCTATTTTGGATTTGCGGTTCCAATTGGAAACTGGGACTTGCTAGAAACGGTTTTCATTTCACTATACTCTATATACTATGACGAGATTAGCATAATTGATGAGGAAACTAAGTGGGGTTTTCAGACTAGTAGGAATTCCACTGAGTTGGAAGAGTTTCGAAGATATGTCTTCTCAAAGACTGATGGAGTTTTGTTGTCACTCCAGTTGGAAAGAACCACTTTTGTAAATCCAACAACCGGTAGTGGCACTCATATTGATAGAATCAATGCACCTTTGCCTATCAATAGCATCTTATTAGTAGCATATAGCTCCATAATTCTCATCGTTTTAGTGGGAGTGTACTTCTCTAGGAAACCTAGAGTCAAATAACCACGATAGAGAATGACTATTTGAGAAGCCACACATTCTCGTAGGGGCAGTTGCATGGCTACTCAACGGAAATGAGTATCTAGATGTTGAGCGAGAAGATGAGGATATAGATTGGGAAGCCTACAGAATCTGTGTTCAGCGGTGCAAGGTAGAATAATAGACATTGTAAATCTGAAATGGAGACCCTCCCAAAGCATACCACACTCTACAAAGCAATATCTTGCCAATATGCTGCACGACACCCTGCCTCTGAAAACTTTCAGCACTTGTCTTGACCTTCTTCTCGAGTAATACGACTTGACCATACTTGTGCATACACTGTGCCAATCGCAAGTCTTCGAAAAGTGGAACCTCAAGCACTGAGCGACAGCGTCTTAGAATATTGGAGCGAATGAACATGGCGCCATCACCGTATAGTTCTCCTGAGATTCGAAACCAAAGCTTTACCACCCAAGTAAACGGATTAAAGTATGGTTTAGGCGTGTCATAAGTGGGTGAAAACCCTCCCCCGACTATCTGTGGGTTTCTTAAAGCAGTAAGAATTGCATCATCCCATCCAAGAGGTGGAATTGTATCAGAATGTAGTAATACGGTGATTGCACCTGTAACACACTCGATTCCTCTAAGGAATGCAAATCCACGTCCTTTTCGAGAACATATAACAACTGACTCGCTGGATTTCTGAGGACTAATCTGGTCTACAAGATTTGGGTTATTGAGTACCACAATCAACTGTACTGGTCTTTTTGCCGAGTATAACGCCCTCCTGATTTCTGGGAGCTTGTGATTTGTTGAATGCACAGGGGTGACCACTGAGATTATGGGGGGGCTAGTCAATACGTACACCACACTGCATTATTTCTACAGAACTTGAGAACCATGAATAGATAGACATATTGCTTCTTTATCGTTGGGTAAGCTTCGTCCATATTAGTGGGAGGATTGTGATTTGACAGATGAATCTAAACCAATCACTGACTCTACAAGCCCCAACAAATATCAAGTTGGTCCGGGCCTTGGTCTCCTGTTGATGGGTATCATGTATCTCATTTTTTGGGTAATGCCTTATACTATTGAGGTCTTCATCGAAGATCCAAGATGGTCTCATAATTGGGTCTATTCCTTGATATTCATAACAATAGGCGCTGCGTTCTATCAGAAGACTGTGGTCAGCAGAGTCATTGCACTGGTCCAGGCGACATTGATGCCTCTCACAGCGAGTGTGGAGCGTTTAACACCACTATAATGACACTGGTTGCACTGTCTATTCTTATCTTGTGGACACTTGTCGTATTATTTGAGCGTAGAACTAATTCCTCCCTTCTTCACAAACGACTGTCGAAACGCGCTCAGAATTGGGTGGTCCTGCACTCACTTATTGTCTGTTGGATACTTGTTGCGCACATGGGGCTCGTATTTTTCGTGGGTCGGTTGCCTTTTGAATCCCAGCTTGATACTATCGGTACAAGTCTAGGAGAGAGTATTGGTTTCCTGATCAATCTCCCAATCGAGCGTTATGATCTTGTGACTTATGTTTTCGACATCAACCTGACCATTCTAGCGGTTCTTTTTGGTTACGAACAATTCAAGCTTGGGTATAACCTACGGAATAGACCTTGGCCAAAACTCAGTTTTCGGTATCTTTGGATTACAATTGTTCTAGGCTTTGTACTCCTCCCAATCACTCTTCATGGTATTATCCCTTAGATCAATCAATAGATTGGTGGCCTGAAACCAATCATGATAAGAGGCTCTGCAGAAGCTTAGGATGACTATTGAGATAGTTCATTGTGTGTAGAGCCCTTGATGGTTGTACTCGATTTCTCTTGTAGAACTCTCGAAGATCCTCATTGGTGTCGATGTCAGCCCATTCTGGTAACACATATACCTGACTTGTTCTTGATCCGATACGTGACATGGTTTCTTTAAACACAGTTTCTGTACTCCAGGATACTCCCTCGAATGCCTCAGGGATGAAAAAATCACGCGAAAATCCAATCAAGTAATATCCACCATCAGATGCTGGTCCAATCACCGCATTGTGTGTCTGGAGACCAGAAACAGCCTCCATCAGAATTTCATTTGGTAAATCCGGACTATCACTTGCGAGAGCGATTACCTGTTGATATCCCTTTTCAAACATCATTCCGAACCCATTCTGCAGACGTTCTCCGAGATTCATACCCAGTTGGGGGAATACTTGAGATACTTGTCCAAGCCATTGAATAATCATCTCTTGCGATTCTGGTGGATATACCGCAATGCGATAGGGAACATCTAGAGATTGTACCTTTGTGATGGTATCCTGAATAAACGCCCGGTATAGGCCAGTCCCATCTTTTTCCCCCAATGATTTTGCGAGACGCATCTTGACCTTACCCACCTCAGGATGTTTCATCATTATGAATATCCCAGGACTGAATGCATTCGTGCCGCTCGCCATGTACTCACCCTCTTTTACTCTTAATCTCTACTCAAGGGCTCCTGAGCAAGAGGACCCTCTCCCGGCAGTACAACCAAAACAATGAGATCCAGTCACGATATTGCGAGACTTGTGAGAATCCACATCGAACTGATCGATGTGCTGTGGTGTACCCCTTACAGGAAGTTTGAGGGCGAAGTTGAAGTCGCAATCATAAATCAGTCCGTCCCATCCAACACATATCTGATGTCTACACATCAAACTGTTCAATGTGTCAGGGTTGAATGAACCTTCAAGGAGTTCCTGATATTGTTCGGCCTGTAGTTCCTTCTCCAATAGTTGTTTGAATCGTCCAACTGGCATATTCGTGATGGTTAACAAATGGTTGAAACAGACTCCCCACTCTGATGACAGCTTCTCCTTGTAAATGGCTTCTAACTCTGACTGGTCAGGAGGTAAAAAAGCGCCCTCTGGATTGAAGACCAAGTCTAGTTCTAAATCAGGGCTCATACCATAACCGAGTTCGTTGAGTTCTTTTAAGACCTGAAGACTCTTCTTGAATACACCAGCTCCCCGTACATGATCCACATCCGCCTCAATGTAGCATGGCAGTGATCCGACCAGTCGAATCTGAAGGTCTCTGTAAATTTCCATCAGATTTCTAAGATTCGGTTCCAATAGGACCGTGAGATTTGTACGAACCTGCACTTTGTGCTTCTTGGTAACTAATGCTTTGAGAAAGCGCGGAAGGGAGGGATTTAGTTCAGGTGCCCCTCCTGTGATGTCAATGAGATCAGGTTGGACCGACTCAGCAACTTCTAGGATGTGTTCCATTATCCTCCATTGCATTATATCAGTGCTTGTTGGTGTGGCTTGAACATGACAGTGGGTACATAGATGGTTACATCGATTGCCCACATTCACCTGAAGTGTCCTATGAGTCAAACCAGTTAATTTGCTCCCTTTCCTTGACACCACATGTTGCGTAAAAGTCGTCATCTCTGCGCAGCCTCTAGTCAGACCTTTCAATCGATGCATTCCTTAGAATATCAGTGGATTTAGAGATTTTCATCTTACTAGACATACGTCGATGTTTAGCCATAAATCCTCCACAGACTCTATCAAAATCTCTCCTATGTCTAATACCATCTTGTTATCTGACAGTTCTAGAATCTCGAATCTCTGTGCAGCACCAATGTTTCTCTAATTTTTAGAAATTTGATTTTTTCCGCTTTGTTGGCTCATAATAAAGAGCTACTGCACCAGAACCAAATGTTTTTGTCTTTAAGAGTTTAAGATCGACTCTATCCACGATGTTTTTAAACAACGGTAATCCGTTTCCTAAAACAATTGGATGAATGACAATTTGATATTCATCAATTAATTTCAGTTTCGTGCACTGGACAATTAAACTCGGACTGCCAACTAAAATGTCTCTACCTGGCTGTTGCTTGAGTTCTAAAACCTCTTCTTTAATGCCTCGCTTTGCCACCCTCGCAGTCTTCCAATCTACATTTTTTAGCGTGCGGGAAAAAACTATTTTCGGAATTTTGTCTATAGCAATAGCAAAGTCATTCATTGATTTTTCTTCGGAAGGATTCTCCAATAGGGTTCGCCAAAATTCCATAAGTTGATACGTAATCCTGCCATATAGAATTGCGTCTCCCTGACTTAATAGTTCCGTATAATGTTGATGTAGTTCCTCATCGGGTATACCAGCAGTATGGTCGCAAAATCCGTCAAGTGTCATATTGATTGCTGCAATCAGTTTTCTCATACTATTACCCTTAATGATTGAAGTCTATAAATAGAGCCTATTTTGCAACAAAGTGAAAGAAAACACAGTATTATCCCTCTCCATGAATAAAGAAAAAATCAAACTCATTCCTTTTTTGAAAGCCTATCATCATTTTACATCAAGAAAAATATCTTTTGAATTGCGTCTTACATACGAGTTTTTGTGCTATCTCTCTCCTCTATATAGATGATCTTCAGTGTTTCTAGAGTTCAGTCTGCCGGTCCCTCTAGTGTGACTCTCTCCCAGAATAACCACAGATTAGGACATTATATTCTCGCAGAAAATCACTCTTGACTTCGTTTCCAGAGCACAGTCCATAATCCTTTGACCTGCGCTCCGGTTGTTTGAGATACCAATAATCGAGAACCCACACATCCATGCAGGATTAGAACAGTTTTGAACTCGCTCTAAAAACTGAGGACATAACAAACAAGAAAACTAAGGACTTATCTCGGCGTCAGCCATACTCTTGTTGGTGGTCGCGATGCAGAAGACGGGGAACGACTGGGCTGTTTTGGCAGCTATAGGTATAGTCTTCATTGTTCTTGCTGGTTTCTCTACTGGTGTGCCAACAGGGTTAGATTATCTAGATTACGGCCTTTTAGCCGGTGGAGTCGTAGCTTTGGTCTTTGCTGCAATTGAATTTCGAAGACGAAAGAAGGTATGAGCAGTCCATAATCCTTTTATTGGAATCCCCGCGGTTTCGACTAGTTCTGGCCAGCTACTAGGCTAAAAAACATACTAGGTGAATAATAATGGGAAAGCGTCCAGGCCACTGTTACCGGGAAGCAGATCGTCAAGTTTTTGTCCGTAAGCGGTACATACATCGACAGCCCGCAAGCCGAATAACGAGCTTTGACATGGGCAATACGAGTGGAAACTTTGACGTAGAACTGTCACTGATTGGCCTAGAGAGATGCCAGATTCGTCACCAAGCCCTTGAGGCCGCACGTGTTGCTTCTAACAGGGATATGACAAAGAAAGTGGGTAGACTGAACTACCACCTGAGAATCCGCGTGAAACCGTACCACTATCTCCGTGAGAACAAGATGATCTCCGGGGCGGGTGCTGACCGTGTGCAGGATGGTATGCGAAGGGCATGGGGTAAAGTGATAGGAATTGCCGCACGAATCACGCCTGGTCAGCCACTGATCACAATCCGTGTGAACGCTCGACATGTAAAGCCAGCAATGATAGCACTGAAGAAGGCAGCTCCAAAGTTCCCGACACCCTGTAAGATCGTCTTTGATAAGATAGACCCAGATTTGAAGCGAAAGATGGGGTATGGAAACTAATCATCCAGCTTTTTGCTGTCGTTGATTTGCTCACTTATTCGTCGTATAACACCTGTGAGCGTAGCCACCTCTCTTCCAGTCATGTAAGCTCGACCCAGAAGATTTCTGAAGACCTGCTTGGCAATTGGTACTCTATGCTCTTTCAGGTTTAACTGATCCACGATATTATCAAAGAACTTGTACACCTGTTCTCGTTCACGATATGTTGCAGCTCTCGTTTCAAAGGGCTGTCTGGGTTCCACAGGAGCATACTTTGAGAACAGATGATAGAGTACGATGGACACGGCATGACTGAGATTGAGGCTTGGATATTCC
The DNA here is from genome assembly GCA_011364905.1 of Candidatus Thorarchaeota archaeon. GTDB lineage: Archaea > Asgardarchaeota > Thorarchaeia > Thorarchaeales > Thorarchaeaceae > SMTZ1-45. Next base: position 17,704 of record RDNZ01000025.1, on the reverse strand, counting down.
TTTGATGCAGGTATCGTGAACGCCAAATCACATAGAGCTATCTCCTCATTGAACAACCCTGTACTCTCTCTTCCAAAGACAAGTGCGATTCGACCGTCAAGCGAGTTCGGATCTGGTAGCTCAGATAGAGGAACCAAGGCTCGAGTGACACTATGATTTCTTCCCGCTCTAGCAGTCGCAGCCCACGCCAGGTCAATACCGACAAGAGCGGAGCCGAGATCCTCATAGACACCAGCATCATCTACTATTTTGTGGGCATGCACTGAGAACATCTGAGCGAACTGGTCTTGTCGATTGTCTTCCCCAACCAGTCTTAGCTCATGTAATCCGAAGTTGGCCATTGCTCTGGCTACAAATCCAACATTTCCTGGATTCTCTGGACCCACAAGAACAACTACTAGGTTTGGAAACTCTGCCACTCTAATCCCTACCTGCTGGCCAGCTGTAGTATATCTCCATCCTGCAGTGGGTAGTTAAGACCGACAGTTCTTCTCTTGATTTTGTCATTATCCCGAAGTATTACTGCAGAACGGAACCTCTCCACAAACAGCTCCTTGTGGACTTTCCGCGCTGCATCCTCCACTACTGAACCTTCAGGGAGCACAATTGGCTTTTTCTCCCTCTTTTTTCCCGGGATCTTTGTGTAGACTCGCAAGATGTCTAGATGATGATAGAACGCCCAACTCATGCCATCAAGGTTCTCTTTCCTCTCAACAGAGATTGGGATGATATCAAATCGATCGCTGTATTTTTTCTCCAGTTCCTTGAACCTGCCCTGTGATCCTTCCGCATCACCTTTCGTAGCTACTATCATAGCTCGCACATATGCAACACTTGAGTCCATGGCATCCACCAACTGCTCGAATGTTGCTGGCTTTTGAAACCGTACTATGATGTTCGTGATTCTACGTGCTTTGAGATATTCTTTGACTTCTTCAATGTCGCCTTCGAAGTTTTGGGCGCCATAAATCATATGTCCTCCAAGTCCCACTCTCTCAACTCTGACGGCTGACTTTTCCTTGTTGAGGCGAATCCTTGCCGCGTCAAGCTCACCAAGAATAGTTTGCATCTGCGCATCAATATCCTGAGAGAGATCAATGACTAGTGCAATACAGTCAGTGTTTCGGGCTACAGCCAAGGCTTGGCGTCCAATGCCTGTTTCATGACTCCCTTTGAACAGACCCGGAATTTCCACTAGCTGAATATTGATGTCTTCCAAGGTCAACATAGCAGGAGTAGGGATTGGTGTTGTGAATGGATAGCTGCCTACATCCAATTGAGCATTCGTAACTGAATTAATGACGGAGGACTTGCCACTGTTTGTGATTCCAATTAGGCAGATTTGTCCAGCCCCCTCTTTTCGGACGACTCCTTCTTCCGCTCCGCCGCCGCCGCGACGCGCTTTTTCTTGTTCCCGTTTCTTCTCTAATTGTGCCTTGAGAGTTGCTAATTTCTTCCTATAGTCTCCCACCATCCTCTCTGCACCCTTGTGTCTGGGTGCAAGAGAGAGGAGTTTCTCTAGCTCCTCTATCCGCTGAGCTAGGTCTTCAGTTTCCTCGTAAATTATCCTCTGCTTATCAAATTCGGGAGTAACATTGGTAGGCAAAGAATCACACTCTAGTTCTTGTTTCACTAAAACACAGAAAGTCTGTTATTATGAAGCTTTCTTCAGGCATTGCTTTCCATCCTGTCCGCCGTTAGATTGGTGTCAAGAATGAACCTCTCAGGGTTGGATGGTGGAACTAGGATTAGGTCAGACTTCCATGACTCAATCAATCCACTAAGAGACGAGCAGATTAACTCAATTCCGTTATCCATTACGAAACGATCCCCCTGCGTCATGGTTTCGACCTTTTCTACCGCTTTTAACAGGAAAAACGATATCGACCGCTCATCTGGTGACACTCTTCTTAGAGAAACACCGGGAAATGATATTACTTTCAGGTCGTCTTCATTACCTATTCCGAAAGACACCGTCACATCTCTACGAAGGTCTCCAGAAACGAACAGTCCCACATTTACACATCTGCACGCACTAATCACCTCACGACTGTTGTGTCCAGATTTGACAGAGCCCCGGTCAATTGGTAGGTCTTTGAATACCACGAGAAAGTGACGCACGGACATCACCTTCTAACAAGAAGTTATCACATTCCCTGCAGACCTGGAAAACCAGGAATCCCGCCTTTTCGCCCTCTCCGTTGCTTGCCCATCTGCTTCATCATCTTCTTCATCTGGTCATGTTGCTTGAGAAGGTCTCTAACATCCTTTTGACTTGTTCCAGAACCCTTTGCAATTCGCTTAATTCGTGACGACTTAATCAGTTTGGGCTCCTCGAGCTCCTCCTTGGTCATTGAATTCATGATGACCTCCCAGCGTTTCATATTCTCTTCCTGAATCTCAGCCATGCCCTCCGGAAGCTTGTATTGGAGTCCCAACATCTCCATCACCTTTCCTATAGGTCCCATCTTCTTAAGCTGCTTCATCTGAGCCATCATGTCTTTCAATGAGAACTGTCCTTTCATGATGCGTCTTGCTGCATCTTCTTCTACCTCAATCTGAGCCTCTCGTACCTTGTCAATCAGTCCTCGTATATCTGACATTCCGAGGAGTCGCCCGGCAAACTTGGTTGGATTGAATGGCTCAATGGCATCCATCCCTTCTCCGACTCCTATGAACTTGATAGGCGCTTGAGTTGCAGCCACGGCTGATAGTGCTCCACCACCCTTTGCGCCGCCATCAAGCTTGGTGACTATAATCGACCCGATGTCTGTTGCTTTCTTAAAGGCAGCAGCCTGGACTCCTGCTTGCTGGCCAAGGGTACCATCTATCACCAGGACAATCTCTTGAGGTTTCACGCTTTTTGAGATATCGCGCATCTCTTTGATGAGCCCGGTTTCCTCTCTATGTCTGCCTGATGTGTCCAAGAGGATGAGCTCTATCCCTCTCTTTTGCATCTCCTTGAAACCTTTCTTTGCAAGTTTAGTGGCGTCTTTCTCTCCCTCATCTCCCCAAAATGGAACATTCGATCTCTCAGCTAGCTGTTTTAGTTGGCTATAGGCACCAGGCCTAAAGTTGTCCGCACATATCACTCCTGTCTTGATACCTCTTTTTTGATAGTATCGCGCGAGTTTTCCAATAGTGGTTGTCTTTCCAGAGCCTTGAATGCCTACCATCATGATGAGGTTCGGTTTTCCTGGGTTGATTGTGAGAGGGACAGCTTTCTCTCCAAGAAAGAATGCAAGAGTGTCCCAAACCACTCTGACAATGTGCTCACGACGTGATACGCCTCTTGGTAGCGACTCATCGAGAGCTTGCTCTTCAACACGTTTCGTTATTGCCATCACAAGATTGACATCAACGTCAGCGACCAGCAATGCTCGTTGGATATCTTTCACTAGCTCTTTCACTAGTTCTTCATCTATGACACTTGCTCCGAAGAGTTTCTTTAGAGCTGAGTGTAGCGATTTCCCAAGACCTTCTAGAACCAAGATCGTATCACCGTCTTCTGGGAGTGCTCCTTCTGCTGTCCATATCAACCTTCGCCTTTGATGGCAAAGGGACTTGCACTTCGAGGGACAAGTTCTAAAACAAGATGTCTACTAGAACGAACATGCGAGTGATTGGACATGGCAGAGAAAGTCGGTGATGAAAAAATCCGGATTGTCAAGATACATGATGGGACAGTTATTGATCATATCAGAGCTGGCAAGGCACTGGAGGTCCTTGAGATTCTGGGCATCACCGGTAAAGATGGCAATGTCGTTTCATTGGCCATGAACATAAGTAGTTCAAAGATTGGGAAAAAAGACATTGTGAAGGTTGAACATCGTTTCCTCAAGGAACAGGAGGTTGCTCGAATCGCAGTAGTTGCACCGGAGGCTACAATTAACCACGTAGAGGACTACAAGATCATTAAGAAGATCCGTGTAGAACTTCCTGATGTGATTTCAGATATCTTCCCATGTCCGAACCAACGATGTGTCACCAACAAAGAACGCGAACCAATCCGTAGCAAGTATGAGGTCATTTCCAAGAATCCTATGCAGTTGAAATGCCTGTATTGCTGGACTATTGTTGAAGAACAAGACATCTTCAAGCAGTTTGCAAGATAGAGCCGCATGCCTTACTACAATTCCAAATGCTTTTTAGTGGACAGCTAAGCAAAAATCTAAGTCCGACTGCAGTGGTAATACCCATGTCAAGTGATAAGATCGCAGTGATTGGTGATAGAGATACAGTCACCGGGTTTCGTTTAGTTGGTGTGAGCGAATGTGCCATTCCCAAGACCCCTGAGGAAACTCGTGATCTACTCTATCAATTCTTCAGGGATCCCACCATGGGTCTTATCCTAATCACTGAACCTTTGGCTGCAGAAGTAGAAGACACGATTGTTGAACTCTCGCAGTCACCCGTACCAGTTATATTGCTGGTGCCTGACAGAAATGGAACCACTGGCGCCTATGAAACAGTGCTAAAAGAGCTGATTCGCAGAGCTGTTGGAATCGAGATAAACATCTAACCCATAATAGAATGGAGATGCAAACTTTGACTGAAGAAACCGGGCGTATTGAAAACATTGCGGGACCTGTTGTCGAGTGCTCAGGCATCCCTGCAGTTCGTATGTATGAAGTTGTTAGAGTAGGAAACCAACAGCTGATTGGTGAAGTGATTGAGGTTGGAGAAGAGGAGTTCACAGCCCAAGTCTACGAAGAAACGTCAGGCATTGCTCCTGGAGAACCAGTTCACGCCACTGGGGATTCGCTCTCAGTAGAACTAGGTCCTGGTCTTCTGGGGTCAATATATGATGGTATTCAGAGACCTCTCCCCGACCTTCGAGAGATGTCCGGCGATTTCATTACAAGAGGGCTCAGTGTTGAGGGTCTCAACAAGGAAAAGAAGTGGCAATTCACGCCCTCGTTGAAAGTTGGCGACTCAGTTGAACCTGGAGACTTCATAGGTGATGTTCCAGAAACCGGTATCATCACATCCAAAATTCTCATCCCCCTCGGCGTCAAAGGGGAAATAATTGAGATTGCCAAGAAAGGCGAATATACAGTCAATGAAACGATCTGTAAAGTAAAGGATGCCCAGGGTGATGTCCATTCGGTCATGATGATGCAGAGAACTCCTGTAAGAGTAGGTCGCCCATTCAAAGAACGTGTTGGAATGCATACTCCACTAATAACAGGACAGCGAGTCATCGATACTTTCATGCCTCAGGCAAAAGGAGGAACAGGTGCTATCCCTGGTGGTTTCGGAACTGGAAAAACTGTGACTCTTCACCAATTTGCCAAATGGGCTGATGCTCAAGTGGTTGTCTATGTTGGGTGTGGAGAACGAGGAAATGAGATGACTGAAGCTCTTGAAGAATGGCCACATCTAAAGGACCCGAAAAGTGGTCGCCCCCTCATGGAGCGAACGGTCTTAATTGCCAACACCTCCAACATGCCCGTAGCAGCAAGAGAGGCGTCAATCTATGTAGCGGTCACAATTGCTGAGTACTTCAGGGATCAGGGATTCGACGTAGCTCTGATGGCTGACTCGACCTCCCGTTGGGCTGAGGCACTTCGTGAGATTTCAGGTCGTCTTGGCCAGCTCCCATCAGAGGAGGGTTATCCTGCTTATCTTGGTTCGCGGCTAGCTCAGTTCTATGAACGTGGTGGAAGAGTGAAGACCCTAGGCTCAGGTGATAGAATGGGCTCAGTTACTGTGTGTGGTGCGGTTTCACCACCTGGTGGTGACTTCTCGGAACCAGTCACCCAAGCAACCCTCAGAATCGTGAAGGTCTTCTGGGCTCTCGACAAAGACCTTGCTGCCCGAAGATTCTTCCCAGCAATTAACACCCTCACAAGCTATTCATTGTATTTTGGGACGCTTCAGAAATGGCAAGAGGACAATATGGGTAAAGACTGGCCAGATTTGGTCAAGGAGGCCTTGGCCCTTCTGCAAAAGGATCAGGAACTGCGAGAGATTGTCCAGCTAGTAGGACCTGATGCGCTTCCCGAGTCTGAACGAGCGATTCTGGAGGCAGCACGAATGATAAAGGAGGATTTTCTGACTCAGAGTGCGCTCCACGAGATTGACACATACTCTCCTATAGGCAAGACCTATCGTATGTTGAGGATAATCATAAAATTCTCCAAGAAGATGACCGAGGCTGTCCAGTTGGGTGTCCAAGTCCGTAGAATCCTGGAACTCAGTGTTCTTGACAACATTGCGAGAATGAAGATATCTCCGTGGGATTCCTACAATGAAACAATGGACACAATTGAGCGAAAGATAGATGGTGAGTTTCAATCATTGCTGCAAGAACTCTCAGAATCAGGTCTCTTACATCACGAATCCGCACAATAGTATATGGGCTGAAAACCCAGGATGCGTGGTCTTTATCGCTAAGAATGAGATTTAGTGATTAGAAATGACACGCGAAGAACAGCTTGCAGAGCTTCACAAAGTGATACGGAACTGCAGACTCTGTCATCTATATGAAACACGCAAGAATGCTGTTCCTGGTGAAGGATCTGTTTCATCACGTGTGATGTTCATCGGCGAGGCTCCCGGAGCAAAAGAGGATGAGTCCGGTCGTCCATTTGTTGGGAGATCTGGAGAACTTCTCATGTCTATGCTAGAAGAAATTGGACTCTCAAGAAAGAAGGTCTTCATCACCTCAATTCTAAAATCAAGACCCCCAAATAATCAATCTCCCACACAGCATGAGATTAAGGCCTGTCTACCATATCTTGAGAGGCAGATCGAGATAATAAAACCCCAAATCATTGTCCTACTAGGTGGCGTTGCCATATCTTCTCTTGTTGGCCCTTGGAAAGTTTCTGAAGCACATGGGCGGTTCTATGAAAGCGGAGGCCAAACTTACTTCATGACCTACCATCCAGCCGCAGCTCTAAGATTTCCAAAGGTTAACACTGTAATGAGAGAAGACTTTCAAACTTTGAAACGAGAACTTGTTTGAGTGGTCGTTATATTCAGTGATGCGCACACTCTTCTATGAGTCGATTGCCAAGTCAAGTGCTCTTTCTGCTTCAATCACCGTTTGATTTTCAGATACCTCTGGATTGGCTGAATACACTGGGAGAGATACTCAATGTTCTCTTTGCATTGGCAATCCGTGGATATTTCATCTTCATCCTGATTGGTATGATGGTCTATGCTACTGGGCTTAGCGATGGTCTGGCAAAGTCCTTGGTAATATTGGGCGTTGCTCTCTTTTTTGGAGGCCCGATTATCACCAATTTGTTTGGCTATATCAGCGGAGTCGAGCCTATTACGCTTGAAAGCGCTACGAGCGCTTGGTTACACCTGCTTGGAATGACCGATGCAGAGTTCGTAACTTTACTAGTCTGGTTCGGTGACGCAGTAGCAGCGATTTGCCTGCTCGTAGGATCGATTCTATACTTCACACCCACTGCAAACGAATTAACTGGTAGAGGAAGGTCTCTAATGGTCAGAGCTTTGATGTTGGCTCCTCTCCTCGCGTTCTTTCATGTGGCTGCATGGCTGTAGATGTCCTTCGCAACTCTTAAAACTCGGCAATTTTACGACATCGAAGCACCAACAGACATACTTTGGCGGTTTCCCCATGAGCAAAGCATCCTCAATCGTCTACAGAACAGTATCAGATGTAAGTGGCCCACTCTTAGTGGCTGAGAACACGCATGATGTGGCATATAACGAAGTCGTAAAGATCAGGTCACCGTCAGGAGAATTGCTGACAGGCACCGTTCTGGAGACTGGCAAAGGACGCGCAGTTATCCAAGTCTTCGAAGGAACAAGTGGCCTTGATACAGATGTCACTGCTGTGCGCTTTACAGGTGAAACACTCAAGCTGCCAGTATCCTCAGAGATTCTTGGTAGAGTTCTTGATGGAGCAGGCAATCCATTGGATAAGGGTCCACCGCTAACTGCGGAGGACCATTGGGACATCTATGGTTCACCAATCAATCCGTATGCCAGGCAGTATCCTCGGCAGCCGATACAGACTGGTGTATCAGCTATCGATGGACTCAACACACTGGTCCGTGGTCAGAAACTCCCACTCTTTTCGGGTTCTGGTCTTCCTCACAACAGGCTTGCGGCGCAGATTGTGAGACAGGCAAAAATTCCTGGAGAGGAGAGCGACTTTGCCATAGTATTCGGTGCCATGGGTATCACAGCCACAGAAGCTCAATACTTCATGCAGTCGTTCGAGGAAACAGGCGCTCTTGAACACACAACCCTCTTTCTGAACCTTGCGGATGACCCCGCCATTGAGCGCATCATCACACCACGGGCTGCCTTAACAGCTGCTGAGTATTTAGCATATACTGCTGACATGCATGTGCTCGTTCTTCTTACAGATATGACAAACTATGCAGAGGCTCTTCGTGAGATTAGTGCAGCAAGATCAGAAGTACCGGGTCGTCGTGGTTATCCTGGCTACCTTTACACCGATCTCAGCTTGATCTATGAACGAGCTGGTCGTATCCATGGTCGGAATGGGACAATCACACAGATGCCCATTTTATCCATGCCTCAGGATGACATGACACATCCAATTCCTGACCTCACAGGATATATCACTGAAGGCCAGATGATAGTTGGAAGAGGGCTTCACCGACGAGGTATCTTCCCACCCATTGACCCTGGACCATCCCTTAGTCGACTGATGAAGGAAGGAATCGGTGAGGGTATGACTCGGTTTGATCACAAAGAAATCCAGGCACAGCTCTATTATGCTTACTCTGAAGGTCGTGACCTCAGAGACCTTGTTGCAGTGGTAGGGTCGGAAGCCCTTACTGATCGAGACCAGAAATATCTCAAGTTCGCAGATCGGTTTGAAGCTGAGTTCATCAACCAAGGTGAGTATGAAGACCGGTCATTTGAGCAAACACTTGACATCGGCTGGAACCTTCTCAGTGACTTCCCTGAACGTGAACTCAAGCGATGTGATCCAGAAACAATTTCATGGGCTCGTAACAAAGGAGTCTACAAACCCAACTAATCCATGTTGTGAAACTTGTTCATCTCGATGTCCCTTGTTAGGACACCTGGAAATTACTCTTCGCCGATGCCATGATGGAGGTAGTGGTCCTTTTCCTTCTTCGACCCGAAGCTTCTGAGACCATCGGCCTTTAGTTGACCTTTTATCTCTCTGGCTTGTGATGGACTAATCTCATTCTGTTTCACAAGAAAGTCAACTATCTCAAGGGCCTGTGACACTGTATCACATCGTCGAATGTAGTCCACGACATCCGGTGTGAATGTTTCTTTGTTTCTGGTAGAACCTGTTTCCTCCGCCATTGTCCGGACACCATCTATCTTCAATGTCTTTGTGGTTCGCTCTTCAAGTTCCTTACTGAGCGAGGGAAATACCTCCCGAAAGTCACCATCTTCAGACATTTTTCGTCACCAGACAACCATGACCAATGTTGGCCACAGCGTATCTCAAGAGTGACTTCCCAGAATTGACTTAAGAGCTTTGTCAAGATGGCGCTTGTTTCACGATTTTCAGTTTCGTAAATAAGACCAAGGCAAATCTTCTTGCAGTCTCTCGGTGTCACTAGCCAAATCTAGGAATGAAATCCCAGTTTCTTTCTCTGCACGACGCCACCCACCATATCCACCATATCTAGCAGCAGCTCGAATCACTTTGCCCAAGGATCTATCCCCTATTGAAAGTGCAGCTTGTATTCTTGCACTTCTCGGGTCAAGTGACTCAACTGTGACCCTTGAGTCCTTTTTCACTCCTCTCTCTACAATTTTCAGTCTTCTACGAATCTCTCCGATTGACGGTTGAGGTTCTCTCTCCCACCTGGTTTGGGCTTTTGGAATGAAGGGATTAACACTGGCAGTGACTTTCATACCAGATGTCTTTGCTAGTTTCACTATCATATCAACAGTGGCAGTGATATCATCATCAGTTTCCCCAGGAAGTCCAATGATGAAATATAGCTTCAGGGAGTTGTAACCGCAGCGTGCTGCCATCTCGACTGCGCTCTCAATATCAGTGTCGCTCAAGCCTTTGCCAATATGTCTTCTCAAATCCGTAGATCCTGTTTCTGGTGCGATTGTAAGAGTTCGTTGACCACTCTTAACCAGACAATTGAGGAGTGGTTCAGTCACAGAGTCGGCTCGCAGAGACGGAACAGACACGCCCAACCCTTGGTTTCCGGTCCAGCACACGAGTTCCTCAAGTCCATCGAGGTCTCCCAGTGACGAGCCAATCATCGAGACCTTACTGACAGGAGTGTTGCCTATTCCGTTTTGAACAAGTTCTTTCAGTTTTGATAGACTTCTGGTCCGTCTTGGTTGACAAACATGTCCAATTAAACAAAATCGACAAGAGTGACCACATCCCCTTGTCACCTCAAGAAGGAATGACTTACCGAACACGGGGTCAAACTGAGAGCCCTCTGCAACATCCGGAACAATTTGAGAAAGTGGATAGTCGAGTGAGTCTAGGTCGAGGATGATGTTTCGTTTCACACTTGTTTTTGGGATTGCTGGAACATAGAATCCAGAAATCTCAGAAAACCGCGCTAAGACCTCTCTCCGTGAGGGTCCCGTTGCAACGGCATCCACTAACTCGTTTATGACTAAGTCTCCTTCCCCGATGACGAAGGAGTCAACGAAATCGACAAACGGCTCTGGATTTGCTGTGACAACTGGTCCCCCCACTACAACTAGTGGGTCATTCTCAGTTCTCTCCTCAGCGAGAACTGGCACACCTCCAAAGTCAAGCATCTGCACTAGATTGATTATGTCCTCTTCGTACGTTAGAGAAAATCCTAAGACATGGTTTTCCCTCAATGGTCTCTGGCTTTCTACGGAGAGGGCGGGGGATTTTGTATCGTATCGAAAATATCTCTCACAAGAGGTATCAGCTCGAGAGTTCAGAATCCCGTAAAGGATATGTAACACTAGCCCTGTCATCCCTGCTCGATAGGTCGATGGATAACAGTATCCAAACAGAACATCGACCTTACTCGAGTCTTTTACAATAGTGTTGAACTCCTGTAATCTCTCGGGTGCCAAAAGTTCCTCCTTCCTATCGGTGGTCCGCATCCATTATGGATTGCCCTTGTTTTGCAATCACAAGTTTGTTGGGCGGAATGTCCCGTGTGACAATGACACCTATACCAGTCTGAGAACCTTGATGCAGGACAATGCCGGGACTAATCGAGGTGCCAATTCCAGTCTTCACGTCATCTCCGATTATCGCTCCGAGTTTGCGTCTTCCTGAGTTTATACGCTCTCCTTTGACTGTGGCAAATATCGAGTGGTTATCGTGGCGCAGATTGGCAGTGATGGTTCCGGCGCCAAAATTTGAGTGCTGTCCGATGATGGAGTCTCCAACATAGGACAAATGACCTACATTGGTACCATCCATTATGATGGAATTCTTGATCTCCACTGCATTCCCAATCTTGACATTCTTGCCTAGTGATGTGTATGGTCTAATATAGCAGTTTGGTCCAATTACAGACTCCTTATCTATGAAGACTGGACCTTCAATATAGGCTCCGCTTCTCACATGAGTGCCCTCCTTAATGACAGCATCACCCTTCACAACTGCGCCATCCTCAATAGTTCCATCAATTTGCCTTTTAATTTGGCCAAGATACAGTTCATTGGCGGTCAATAGGTCCCAAGGCTTGCCAATGTCCAGCCACCAGGAAGGCATGGAAAACGCTCCAACATTCCCTTTCTCTATGAGCATTGAGATCGAGTCGGTGATTTCATACTCGCCTCGTGGAGATAGCTCTGTTTTATCTATCGCATCCCATATCGAGCTGCCTACTGCATATATTCCTGCATTCACTAGGTTACTCACCATTTGGTCAGGCTCGGGTTTTTCGATCAGTGCCTTAGCCTTCCCTCTTTGAACCTTTACAACACCGTATGGACTTGGGTCTTCAATCTTTTTGACAGAGAGAGTCATATCGTATTTCTTCTTCAAGTGTAGTTCAATGAGCCCCTCAAATGTGCCAGGACCAACCATTACATCGCCATTCATCAGAATGGCATCTTCCTCTCCAACGAACTTCTTAGCGTGGCCCGCAGCATGAGCGGTTCCTTTTCGTTCTTTTTGATTGACGAATGAGACCTTCATCTTCCAAGACTGCGTTTCAACTGCTTTACTAAGTTTCTCAGCATGATACCCATAGACAATCAGTGTTTCAGTAATCCCTGCCTTCTCCAATGCTTCTATAGTATGAAAAATCAAAGGCTTTCCAGCTATCGGTAATAGATGTTTAGGCTGGTTGGCTGAGAGTGGAAGCATCCTCCTGGAATCGCCTGCTGCAAGTAGGACGGCCTTTTTCATCATATGTCATCTTGCTCATGTTCTTCAGAGTTAAAGACTTTCCCGCAGTTAATCCAATGTACCCCCAGCTGAGATTGTTGAGATACTTAGGTCAAATCATCATCGAAAAGATATTAACACCGTTAAGTTCTCGCAGCCATTCACCGCGTTATACAACTCCAGACGGCGATAAATTAATAAGTAACTTTAACGTTCAAATGATTGGTTGAATGAGGCAATTTCTACGAAAAACCTCATCAAAAAACAAACAATAATGGGAAAGTATTCAAAATGATGAGCGATCAACAACTTCAAGAAGAGCTCAAGACTATGAAGCTCACAAAGAGTCAGATGATAGTCCTCGACATTCTTAGAAGCAGCGGCAAAGGTGGCGTTACACCTAAGCAGCTTCTAGACAAGGTTTCTTTTGCACCACGAACTGTCAGATATGCACTTAGAAAACTCTTGAAGAAACAACTAATCAAGCGCGTTCCATGCCTCCAAGACATGAGACAATGGATTTATGTGCCTGCATAATCGACCGAAATTCCGACACTAGTAGCCCTGAGGGCTATTAGTTGTCGAGCAACCTATGACTTTGTTCATTTCTCAACGCTTATAGTACTAGGATAGTGATGTTCTGAATCAGGAGGCAACAACTATCGACACAATCAGGGTCCTCACCGGCGAAGAAGCAGTTGACGCCTATAAGGTCCTTAGTGAGGAGAGTCGAAGGCAAATCCTACATGCTCTGAGGGCCCGAAGAATGTCCACCTCCGAACTCATTGACTTTCTCTCAAAGCAGGAGCCAGAAAAGGAGATCAAGCCCCAGACTGTAAGATATCATATCAAAGAGTTAGAGAAATGCGGACTTGTGGAGCAGGATGGCTACGAACCTGCTGGAAACGGCAATAGTCACATCATGCAAAAGCTCTGGCGAGCTACGGCAGAAAATGTGTTCATAGCGACTGGAGACATGGACGAGCTTCCGGAGGATGCAGACAGAAACCTTGACAGAACATTGGATATCGTCGGCATAATGAAAGAGCTGGGTTTCGTACTCAAGAATGAGGAAGAGATGAAGAGAGTCGCAGAGGAGATGACAAGACGAGATAGGATCCGCCTCAAGGGGCTTGAATTCGCTAAGAACACACTCTGTCAAGTTCACGAGCTCGACCCTAAATTGTACATGCTATTTCGTAGTATTCTCAGTGTTGTCCGACTCGACGAAAAGGACTACCAAGAATATTGGGATCTGACTAAGAAGATTACAGACACACTCCGCGAAGCATATGCGAGGGGTAAAGAGAGGAATCCCCGAGTCTACTAAGCCTTAGAACTGAGATATGTTGTGGTCAACAAACGCTTGATACGACCAGCAATCTTTGGTCCCACGCCCTTCACTTTTTGCAGGTCTTTCTGGTCAGCTGAGAAGATTTTCTCTAGTGTACCAAACTCTGTCAGAATGGCTCTAGAGGTCACAGTGTCAACTCCTGGGAAACCTGAAAGAATATACTCCAAAGTTTCAGCATCTGTTCCCTTTGTTTCTCCTGACCTAGTTCGTAGTGGTTTACTGGACTCTATTTGCTCGAGTCGTGCAATCCTATAGAGGATATTGGCTGTTTCTTCTGCATTACGTGTCCAAAGGATTGGAACCTGAATCCTGACTGCAATTGACGCAAGAGCACCATAGATAGAAGCTGGATTCACCGCTCGTAGTCCGAGTATCTGTTCACCTTCGATAATGAGGACTGGACGTCTGTATGCTGAACGTAAAGCGGATAATTGAACGAAGAGACGACCATCTATGAGTGATTGAATGAAGTCCCCCGTTTCCTTCCGTTCAACAGCAACTTCTTCCGATGCTACATAGTCACCAATCTCAAGGCTCTCCCCCGATATCTCAATATCAAGTCTTGTGAGTTCACGAGCAACAGCTGTTGGAAGTTCTCTGGAATCAACGATGAGTCGGATGTGATCTTCCTTTTTTGGAGCTACACTAACCAGCCGCTCAGATTCTTGCTCCTCTTCTTCACTCGCAAACTCCTCGAGGCTTGTTTGTTTCTCATCTTCTTCTTTCTCAGCCTCTTTAAGAGCCGAGGGCATTTTCTTCAATTTGTTAATCACACTCCAATGGTAGAACTCATCGTGAGTTCCTTTGGCCACAAAAATCACAACTCTTCCAGGGGCATGGCGTCCGGTTCTGCCTCGCCGTTGAATATACGGTACAACGGAAGGGACGCAGTCATAGAACACTACCAGATTACATTCCGGAATGTCTAGACCTTCCTCCCCCACCTGTGTTGCAACTAGGACATTGAACTCGTTGTTTCGAAAACCCTCAAGGATTTCGACTTGCCTCTTCTGACTGAATCCCTTGTCAGACCCACGAGAACTCTGTCCCACAAAACGACTGACTCGCGCCTCCTCCAGTTGCTCTAGAGTTTCGCTCACTTCTGCTGCAGTATCTCTAAACCGAGTGAAGATCAAAATGCGTGAATCAAGGTCGACCGATAGCTGCTCGCTTACAATTTCTAGAATTGCATCAGCCTTAGGATGTCTGTGTCCCTTTTCAATCAGAGCTCCCAACAGACTCTCAAACTGCTTGAACTCTGACCTAGCCACTAGGTCTTTCACACCTTTCGAGCTTTTCTTGTTTCGTATCTCCTCGTAGACCCCTTGGATGTATCTCTGAGTTGGCGTCAGTCCTTGAGTCCCTACAAACTCCAATAGGTGAATGAGTCGTAGTAAAGCAGTAAGATTTCGGATGACGACATAGAGTCCATGAGGTGGTTTGGTGTATGAGCCTATCTCTTTCCTAACCTCACTTTGAGTTCTCAGAATCTCCTTACGTGTCATGCGTCTTGTGTCTGGAAGATTGAATCCCTGATTTATCACTGGAACTCTATAGATATCGATTATTGAGTAGAGAATATCTCTCAGGACTTCAATCTCTGGAGGTATTGTTATGAACTGCATCTCTGTATCCACTGAAATGATATAGTCTCGTACATCCCTACTCTTTTCATCTCTCACCTCAACATGCGAGAGTCTGAGGTTCTCACAGACCACCCTGATCTGTTCAGCCTGATGACCCGGTGAGGCTGTGAGTCCAAGACTGATTCTGTTGATACCCTGTTTTTCATAGAGCTCTGCGATGAAAGTATATGCATAATTTCCGACGCCACGATGAGCCTCATCAAAGACTATCAATGATACATCTTTCAAATCATAGCTTCTCTGGATCAGATCATTTTGGAGCGCCTGTGGCGTCATCACTACTACTTTAGACTCGCTCCATGTGTTCCGTCTTTGATCTGGAGGGTCCTGTCCAGTCAAACACACAACGAAACCTTCGTCAAGGTCTAGCGCTTTTTTCAGGAAACGTGCTTGTTGGTCTACCAGAGGTCTTGATGGCGCCAAGAAGAGAATTTTTGATTCTGGATATTGCACCAAGCGCTTTGCCGCCACAAGTGCTGCGATCACAGTCTTTCCTAGACCAGTACTGAGAACCACCATTGTGCTCTTTTTGGCTGCAATCTCTGAGAGATTGATCTGATACGCTCTATACACCACGCTTCTCTCGCGTATCATTGGTTCTTCCACGAAGGTTTCGCTTTCAGCCATCAATTAAGCCTCATAGACTAGATAGTTTTCAGCTATCTGTGATAATACTCACTGTAAAAAGCCTCCTACAAACAGAAGAAGTAGAGCAAGGAGCCAAGTTGAAATGACTACCACGACAAAGGAAGCTATGCCCAGTGTCGAAGCAGAGCTATATGAGCTTAGCATGCCCGGAAGACTGTTGGGGAAGGAAGTTCTGGACAACAGAGCCAGAAGAATCGGTATTGTAAGAAGCATTAGAATAGCACTCAATCCCACACGGTCGGAACTAATCGTAAAAGGCGCTGAAGTGGAGTTTCCTGTTGATTTCTCAAAGGTGGATGCTGTTGGCACAGTTGTCCAGCTCAACTCTGTCGTGAAAGATGCAGAAGAAATCGAAGTACATGATGTCATCAGACTGCAAAAAGAGGTTCTGGACGACATCAAGTCATATCTAGGCTCACGATAGACGTTTCTCTGACGCATTCGAAGGGTTTATTCTGTCAGGGGTTGCATCTCCATATCCGGAGGCATCCCCATGGACCTTACTGCGGAAAAACTAGCAAAGATGATTGATCATACAGTCCTTAAACCAGAAGCAAAGACCGCGAAGATCAAACAGCTGTGCGAAGAGGCTGAAATCTACGAATTTGGAGCGGTCTGCATCAATCCTTTTCATACTGCATATGCGGCAGAGCTTCTAAAGGACACTGACGTGAAAGTGTGTGTTGTTGTGGGATTCCCACTTGGCGCAACGATTCCTGAGGTAAAAGCCTATGAAGCAGCTGAAGTTGTAAAGGCAGGAGCTCAGGAGGTTGATATGGTCATGAATATTGGAGCGTTGAGGGATGAGAACTACGATCTTGTTAAACGTGATATTGAGGGAGTCGTTGGGGCCTCTGGAGATGCACATGTCAAGGTCATCCTTGAAACCGGATTTCTCACAGACGATCAGAAGCGAAAGGCGTGTCTCATCTGCATGGAGGCCGGCGCCAATTATGTCAAAACATCAACCGGATTTGGACCAATGGGTGCCACACCTTACGATGTTAAACTGATGCGAGAAACTGTTGGTGATAAGATGGGAGTCAAGGCTGCAGGGGGAATTCGTTCGTTCAAAGACGCTATACGCCTTATAGATGCGGGCGCCGATCGTCTTGGAACTAGTTCTGGAGTTGCAATAGTTGAGGACTTCAGATGGGCACAGTACAGTGACTCATGGATGGCGCCTGACAAGCCTTGTTGGACATGTCCAAGTCGAATGGCAAACATGGCGAAACAGCCCAAAGAGGTCTACAAGTGGTACAAAGAGCGTTGTCTTACCTGTCCTGACAAAGTCCATAATGTATTCACTGATTAGGAGGCACAAAAACTGTCACAATCTTCACTCTATGAAAACGCCCCAATTCTGTACGTTTCCCTTAGCGATAGGACTATTCGCCGAGAGCCCATTCCTCCAGCTCTGTACAAGCAGTATCTTGGAGGCAGAGGACTGGGAGTCAAACTCCTCTTCGACAACCTTGCTCCAGGAACAGATGCTCTTTCACCAGACAACTTGCTTGTGTTTGCAGTTGGCCCTTCAACAGCAACAAGTGTCCCCACCGCGGGAAGATTTGTTGTCGTCACGAAGTCGCCTGCTACGGGAACAATATTTGACTCGCACGCAGGAGGATACTTTGGTGCCCAGCTTAGACGAGCCGGGTTTGCTGCGGTCGTCTTTCAGGGGAAAGCTGATGCCCCTGTGTATCTATGGATCAATGACAATGTTGTCGAAATCAGGGATGCCTCTAAACTATG
>RDNZ01000024.1 GCA_011364905.1 Candidatus Thorarchaeota archaeon | reverse complement strand
GTTTCGACAGGCTATTATTGGGTACGACTTGAATCTGTAAACGTCATTGGCGACATTACCTGTACACCGGTGAATCGTGGAACATTGATAGAGATCTAAAGCGCCTCCTTTCGTTGAATGAAGATATCTCCTAAGAACTTCAGTTGTTATACTGAAGTGGATTTGAGTGTGCTTAATGGCGTCTTCCTATGATATTATTGAAATCACATTGACCTCAAGTACGAAGTGCATGAAAAACAACATCCTCTTATGTCTCCCTTTCAGTGGAAATACATTAACGAGAGAGGAAACTGACGATGAAGTACCTTCGGATGCTAGTCGTTCTGATTATAATAATCGTAGTGGGAATAGTTGCTGGAGGCGCTGCATATGGCTGGTGGCTCGGACAGAAGATCTACCTCCACACCTTCAATAACAAAGCGCATGTTGATTTCTGGCAGACCTGGACGCTTAAGAACAACGTTTTCACTGCATCCCTTCTTCTTGCTATCCTCAGTAGTTTCTTCACTTTATGGACTCGTTCAACTTCGTTATCCTTCATCTCAGCTCTCTCGCAGACCGGGACACATCTGAAGAGACTGGATATCCGCACAGGAGTCCTGTGGAGACTTCTCGAGTTGGGAGGCTTCTTTGTCTATTACGTTTCCATTGGAGGATACGCAGTCACTGGACAAAATGTGGCGTTCTTGCTTATGCTTACAGCCGATGGGTCTATTTCAGTAACTCCTGGTGAGGTTGCAACTATGTTCTCATTGCCTTTTGCTCCGGGAACCACCGCTGCTTCAATCCAGAGTCTGATTCCAGCAATGGAGGCCTATCAGCTCTATGTAGGACTTGTTTCTACAGTGATTGTTGCGACAGCGGTCCGACTTGTCTTGAGCATAATCACAGACATGATGCTTCAACGTCGCGATATTTTTGTAATTGTTTCCAAAGGTCTTGTTGTAGTTTCATTAGCTTTGGTTCTGGAGATACTCAGTGTACCAACTTGGACGGTCAATGCTGGTACATGGATGAGTTATCTGGCCTTGATTATAGCTCTTGGCGCAAGCATCGTTGGCTCGGTAGTCTTCATGCTAGTGAGAGTTCGCTCAGGAGATGTCCATCAACGTCTCAGAAGCAAAATTGCATCACTTGAGGGAGATTTGGCAAGACTGCAAGGTGAGCTTCTCTCTCTGCGTCAGGAATACGAAGCTGGTGCTATAAGTGCGGAAGATTACAGACAACGCGTCAATCTCCTTATGCAAGATCGTGTGAACATCTCGAATGAACTTCGACGGCTGAAAATTGAACGACTTATCCCACTGGGAGGTTCACAGAAGTCCTTTGCAATGGTTTCTATCCTCCTAATTGCGATTGTTGTTATGCTTCCAATTGTTCAAGGACTCTACTACGGTATCCAAATGAATGGTGACCATTACATCGATTGGAAGTTCAACTTACAGACTAACAAGGAGATTGAAATCACAAATTGGGCTGCTGGACTAAGTGACTTTGAAGAAAAGCCAATCACGGATTTGACACTGAATGCATCTCCAGCAAGCGATGTAGAGCGGCTCACTAATGTTAGACAGTGGGACCAGACCGCGAGCAGTTTGCGAATGCGCAATCAAATAGGAACTAACTGGATGCAGCTTGCAGACTCGGATATAGTCTTTCTGAAAGACCATGAATATTGGATAGCGCCTCTCACATTCGATACAACAGCGACATGGACGAGTTTCATCAATCAACATATCCTCTACACACATACCGAAGGCCTTCTGGTTCTTGATGCATTCAGTGGAGAGCTTATCGAAGATGCACCCCTCGTTTCTCTTTTCAATCGGACTGCAGACATCAATTTCTATTATGGCGAGGACAGGGGATTCAGTGATGTTGTGTTCGTTAATGTTCCTAACTTTCAAGAGGTGGGAAATGCCACATTTGAAGGAACCCCCGATTACACACTTCGAGGGTTTGAGTCATTCTACTACATCCTGACCATGGGCCCAAAGGCGTGGTCATACCTAGGTAGAGACATGGATATGCTGGTGGAGAGGAACATTGTTTCCAGGGTTCAATCTATCATGCTTCAAGGTCTCTCTATTGATCAAGATCCATACATTGTAGTTGATCCCTCAGGAAACATCTACTACGCTGTATCAATATACATCGATTATCCTCTATCAACCGGCTATGCGCATGAGAACTACATGCGGTTCATGGGAGTGTGTCTCGTAGATGTTGAAACTGGAGAGATGACCTTTCATTTGGCACCGACCGAAAACGAAGCTCTCTTCCTAGATATCACATATAGAAACTACTACAACTGGTCTGATACGCCTGATTGGCTTCAATCACAGCTGAAGTGGCCTGAGGACCTCTACGAGCGGCAGCTAGATGTTGCCTATATCTACCATGTCACCTCAGGAGAACAGTGGAGTACTGGTGTAGATTTCCATCAGAGCCCTGATGGATCAGACACCCGATATGTCGTAATGAACATTGAAGGCGTGCAGCGCTTCGTTGCATATCACAATGCCGAGTTCCTTCAATCCGCAGCTCATAACCTTGCAGGAGTCTACATCATGGGTTGCGGGAACATTGACTTCGGCAATTTCACTTTTTACAAGGCTGGCGAGGATGGGTATTCCAGCTGGCTGGGCCCCACTGCCGCGGTTCAGGCCTTCGAAACGGTTGACGTTGTACGAACTCAGCTGCAGCTATGGGGTGACCATCGGTATGGAAACAGACTTCTCTATCAGCTTGGTGGAGATCTGTTCTTCGTAATACCAGTTTTCCTGGAAGTTGAAACCTCCACAAATCGAGTCATCCAGAAGCTGGGTGGCGTCGGACTGGTCGATGTAAAGACTGGTGACCGGGTTGAGCTAGGTGAAACCGTTGTTGAAGCATACTACAAGATGTTTGGACTTCTGAATCAGACCGTTGTAGAGGCAGGTGCGGTTGGTTTTGAAAGTGTCACCCTCGATCCCGTCACAATCAACTCTGGGGAACATTCAAGTCTAGTCACCCTAATGCGAAACAATGACAACATCACACAGCACTTGTATCTGGACATTGTCATTTTCTCCCCAGTAGCCAACATCTCAGTGTCTTGGCATGGATTAGATATCGTGCCAAACATCTCTGCAACAAATAAGACATTCACGATGGACATCGGATCTGTAGGCGCAGGTGACCTTTACGGGACCAGTCCCATGTTGACAGCATTCCTGCCTTCTGGCACAGTTCTGATACAGTATCTGATCATTGTTGTGTTACGCACTGATGCTGGCGCAGTGGATCAAGTCAATCTGCCTTTGACGATCACCTAGTGCGAGAGCGGTACCATGATACAGTCTGGTCAAGACCCACCTTGAATGGGATTGTTGGAGAGAATCCCAGGACTTTGGAGGTTCTCTCCATACTCCCAATGCTGTCTCTCACATCGCCCTCACGCGCATCACGAAAGACAATATTCGAAGTTGACTCAGGGACTAGCTCCTTGACCATCCTAGCTAGGTCTAAAACACTAATTGACTCGCTTCCCGATAGGTTAAAGGTGGATGCCAAATGGTTCTCTTGTTGGCTTGCCAAGTATGTTGCCCTTACCACATCATCCACATGGATGAAACTCCTTGTCTGTCTTCCATCTCCATCTACCGTGATTTCGTTGCTTTGGAGTGCTTGACTGATGAAGATTGGAATCACACCACTGTACTCAGAGTACTCCTGTCGAGGTCCGAAGGCATTGAAATATCTAAAGATGGTTGGGGTCATCTTGTATAATCCGCCATATGATAGGCAGTACATCTCAGCAGCAATCTTGGAGGCGGCATACGGACTCAAAGGGCTTAGTGGCGTGTCTTCTTTCACAGGTAGGCGTTTTGGATCACCGTATACAGCTGCACTAGAGCTGAAAACAAACCGTTTAGCATCAAGCTTTCGAGCCAATTCCAGGACATTCAGTGTTCCCGATACATTCACTTTGTTGACCTCGACGGGATTCTCGAGTGAGAATTTGACTGACGAAATAGCGGCGAGATGAAAAACGACATCGACTGATTCTCTTACTACACTTGCAATGTCCTTGCTGCATATATCCACTTGTTCGAATCTGAAGTTATTGTGGCTCAAGGCTTCCGTCAGATTTTCCTTCGTACCAGTCCTGAGATTGTCCAGCCCTATTACGGAGAAGCCATCTCTCAATAAATGGTCAACAAGACAGCTGCCAATGAATCCTGCAGCTCCTGTCACAACTGCTGTTCCTATCATGATTATCCTCTTGATTTGGTGCTTTCCTGTTAATCCTTCCGTTAACCTCTGTGGTTGTGACCCATTTTGAGATCCCTGCTTCTGAATCTTTTCCTGAATACACCTACATTCCGTTTCAGACATATCAGACTGGATAGAAATCCCAGAAATGAGTCGCCTTCCATTTGGCTTCAATCTGTGCGCTTGGCCCTAAATCGACCATTTTCCCTCCATCAAATGGATAGAACTTGATTCTCTTCATTGGATCACAGACAACCAAATCGGGACGACCTGCGGCTCTCCAATGGCCTGTAGTATAGATCCAATCTGAACTGAATCCTGTCCCCACTGTAGCTTGTGGATTCCCTTTGAAGGAGTTGAAAACATATGGAAAAAGGATTAGACTTCCATGTCGTAATGCAATTATGTCTGGACTACCATTTCTTAACCATTCATCAACTAAAAGTAGAGAATAGTCTTTGCCAAATCCCGTTGCAACTTCGAATTTCTTCCCGTCGCAAATCATTTCTCCATCAAATGGGTAAACAACAAGAGTTCCATTGTCCATTCTCACAAGTAGGTCTGGATTGTTCTCGCTTGTCCAATGACCGGGGTAAATTTCCGGAGCAAATTCCTTTGTGAATCCACGGCCAATCTTCTCTTTTTTTCCAAGACCAATAAATGAGTGGCCATCAAAAGGATGGAGTCTGAGGTCTCCGTCTTCATCCCTTACAAGTAGGTCTGATGTTCCATTGTTTGTCCATTCAGCTACGTAGTAGTCAAGAGTGGGTCTGAAATTCTTCCCAACAATCCTCCCAGCATCTGGGACTAAGAATGTATGGTCCTTGAAGGGGAAGTACCTAAGCATTCCATCCTGCAACACAATGAATGATGAACCACCGCCAATCCTCCTCTTCTGACCTTGTGACTGCTCGGGCGTCCAGTATCCTGAGAGAGTCTTGTCTGGAAACCAGTCTTCACCGACCAATGTTCCTGTTTCTTCTCCTGGTGGTGGACAAAACGAATGATTGTTTTCATAGTCAAACAGAGGGAACCAATTCAAATCGCCATTGACTTTCCGAGCAATGAGTCCTGGCATTGAAATTCACAAGTAAGAATTGTACCTGTTTTGATTGATATCTATATAGTGAACGTCCCATTACTCCTGATACAAGCCGGCTTTGCAACTTAGCCTGATTCCATCCTTTCTCTTCTTTCTACTGCGAACATATGACATGTTATTTCACAAAGACCTTTATGTCCTATAGAGCGTCTTTTCTAGTTGTTCCGATGTATTTCGTCTATATTATTGAAACTGAGGATGGGACTTACTATACTGGCATGACCAATGATGTCGCACGACGATTTCAGGAACATCTCTCAGGCAACTCCCATTCTGCTGCATACCTCAAAACACACCAACCTGCATATGTGGTCTATTTGACCGAATGTGAAACACGGCGTGATGCGATGAAACTTGAGCAGCAGTTAAAGAAGGACTACAAGTTCAAGATGTCGCATATAGGACCTCGACGAGATATTAGAGAGGTCATTGACTCAGAGTTGAGCTACCGCTGATGCTGCTCTCGAAGGCTTCTTATCGAGGACTTGCTCTCAGTGTCAAGAGTGAGATGGATGACAGAGATTGTGCTTGCCATCGATGCCGGTACCACCGGCGTTCGGTCAATGTTCTTTGATACCGCTGGTAATGTCTTGGGGCGAGCGTATGCAGAGTATCTGAGCTCCTTTCCCCACCCATCCTGGGTTGAACAAGATGCTGAGAGTTGGTGGACCAAGTCCTGTGAAACCATTAGAAGCGCTCTATCAAAGACTGGCTTGGATCCAGAAAAAGTTGCTAGTATTAGTGTGACTAATCAGCGAGAAACAATAGTCCCAGTTGGAGAGAATGGGACTCCTCTCCGGAATGCAATAGTCTGGCAGGACCGTCGAACAGTGCCACAATGCGAATGGATAAAGAAAGAGATCACACAGAACGCTGTCTATTCCATCACAGGACTCACAGTCGACCCCTATTTCTCTGCACCCAAGATTCTCTGGATTAAGCAGAAAGAGAGGGAGATCTTCGAAAAGACCCGCAAGTTCCTGTTGGTCCATGACTATCTTATCTATCGGTTGTCGGAAGCGTTTGTGACAGACTTCTCCAATGCCAGCAGAACAATGCTCTTTGATTTACGAAGGACAGGTTGGTCAGAGAAACTACTTGATAGTTTTGGAATTCCAAATGAGAAACTCCCTGATGCAGTTGAGTCAGGAACCAAGGTTGGCGAACTTACAGCTAAGGCTGCTGCTGAAACAGGGTTGAAAGAGGGGACTCCCATAATTGCTGGAGGTGGCGATCAGCAATGCGCAGCTCTGGGTGTGGGTGTCGTAAAAGAAGGACGGCTGAAATCAACAACCGGAACTGGAACCTTCATCCTCGCGTACTCCAAGACTGTGCGACTTGATCCAGGTCATCGGGTGTTATGTAGCCGTCATGTTGTTCCAGGTGCATTCGTTGTGGAAGCAAGTATGTTCACAACGGGTTCTGCGTTGAAATGGTTCAGGGACAACCTTGGTAGCGAAGAACGAACTATTGCTGATGATCGTGGCATTGATCCCTACGAGGTTCTCACTGAAGAGGCCGATAAGATCCCTCCAGGATCTGAGGGGGTGATTCACATTCCGCACTTTGTTGGTGCAGGAGCCCCGAATTGGAATCCGTATTCAAGAGGAGTCTTTGCAGGCCTCGCACTAGGCCATACTCGTGCTCACATAATCAGAGCGATTCTAGAGGGGGTATCGTATGAGATTCGGACAAACGTAGAGGTAATGCGAGAACTTGGTCTGCCATCTCAAGAGGTACGTGTCACTGGAGGCGCTGCAAGAAGTGAAACATGGATGCAGATACAAGCAGATGTTCTCCGAATGCCTGTAATCAGAACGCAAATGGAGGAGGCCACTGCCGTGGGCGCTGCAATACTTGCCTGCAAAGGAATAGGTGTTTTCAAGTCAGTTGCGGAAGCGGCTGAAGAGATGGTCCGGACACTTCCTCCTCTAAAACCGACAAAAGAAACCCTTGAGGTCTATCAAAAGGGGTACAAGAAATTCAAGGAACTCTATTCCGCGATATCTGGACTTAGACTTGATTACGAAGAGTCAGCATAGACCGCAATCTTGTTTCCCTTGTCCAGCACAAGGATCTTCACGTCCGGGTTCTCTTCAATCCACTCATCAATTACCGCCTGAGGATTATCTACCATCTCGAGATGAGCTGCTTCAACGGTTGTCTGGTCCAGTTTTGAGTACAGACGGACTCTTGATACTCGCTTCATAAGCTCAGCAAACTTGTATGCTTTATGCTCGTAGAGATGATACTTCCCGCTGATTGACTTGATCACGTCATCAAGTGGGGCAGTCAGTCTGTTATAGAAGTTCTCGATTGCTGACTCAGGAGCTATGCCATCCCTGCATTCTGCAAGGACTAGTATCTGACCATCGTCTAAGACTGCGTTCTTTGTGAGTTCAATCGCTCTCTGAGCGTGGTAGAGACTCTCATCCTGTGGATAGCCGCCTGGAGACACAACAATTCTACTTTGGGGAGTGACTGTGAAACTAGAGGTTTCATCAAGTATTTCCATGCCACGAGCTGTCACAGGTTCCGGTTGTCCTGCATCCGCCCAGACGAGTTTCCCACTACTTGATACAATTGCGATAAGGAATATCTTCGCCTCTTTGGTAATCATTTCCATCGCTTCTTTCATGTCTTGAGCTAGTGGATTGTCTTGCCTAGACTTGTCAGGGTGGAATGGATGGATTCCAAATGTTGAGCGAGGATTTAGTGCTAGGGAGTGATTTGCTTCAATGGTCTTAAACGCGCAGACACCGGGTAGGAAGTTTTTCACGACATTTGAATAGCCTGCAAAGTAATGCGCTTTCATATCAGTAAGGCTCACGTAGACATCGTGCCCCACTGCAGGGGAATCGATAATGACTGGTGTCCCTCGACTTGTCACTCCAATATCTACCATATCAGAGGATTGGCAGTCGTGGATGATGACATCAAAGCTGGCAAGTTTGGCATCACCTGCAGCGCGTCTAATCATGTCCACAATTTCGAGATTGCCAGGATGGTTGACCTCGTGTGATCCGGTGGTGATAATAAACTGGACGTGATTGGCATCTCTGAGTCTAGGAACCACTGCTGCTATCATATCCCTGTGCGGAGCATCGCGGGTATGATCCTCCACTAACACACACACGCTCTTGCTTTGGGAGATGTCGGATAGCAGTGGGCCATGAGGGTTGTCAAGTACGCTTTCAATCCCGGCTTGAACATTAGATTGCGTCTTTGATGGTTTTGGCTTAATAATGCCTGCTAGATTCCCCTCTGGAATCTTGAGACTAATTGTTCCGTCGCCGTATGTCACATGAACATCCAATGTTTTTGCCTCGCCTTTGGATATGAGGAACACTCACAAAAACATTCACCATGCTGCACTCAGTGGCAGTCGACACCAAAACAGATATTGCAGAAGGAATAAGTCCTGACCCATGAACGAGTCGGATAATAGAGCAAAGAGATCGGATGACGGTATGGCAAGCATGGGTCGATGGCTTGCAGTTTCATCCGAATTGCCTTGTGCCGTTATTGCCCTCCTCTTAGTCGGTCAGATTATAGGCAGCTCTATTTCAGGGCCCTCTGGGGGAATTTTGGGAGCACTTCTTGGGGCTCTCTTTGGTTTCTTCTTTGGTGTGTATAGTGTGTTTGCCACCATCAGATACTTTGATCGGCTCGAAACTCAAATCCCGAAGTCGAGAGTATACATGCCTCCCATGGAGGAGATACTTGAGGATGTTGTCTTCGACCTAGACTCTACTAACGATGATGAATCAGATGACGAGTAATGGATACTTCAATCCAGAAACTCTGAGTCGTCTGCATCAAGAACCTCGAGTATGACTTTTGTTGCACTCCTGCCAACAGCTGCGATGATTAGTTGTACAAGTAACGCAATGAAGAACATTCCAAGCCCGATTCCAAAGACTCTGAGTGAGACGGAGTTCAGCGACGCCGCCCATGGAGCAAGATAGTACAAGTCAAGGAGATACCAGACATAGACACCAGTTATCCCCATCAGGGCAACAAGAAGACCGAATGTCACGACTACCAGCTTCACTCTGGGTGTGTTCATCTTCACTTCTTCGACGCCCGGTCCAACGACAGCATCACCAATCCGTCTTGAGAATCTAATGAACACACTCATTGCTGCGAGGAAGATTAGCAGGGCTAAGATGCAGGTTAGAAGAAGAACCAGTATCTTCAGTTGGCTGTTTAGTTCAAGAACCAAGTCTCCTACTGCATAGGCCGACAACGACCCAATCATCATGATGACAGCAACAATCTGTATCACAAAACTGATTGTCGCTGAGCTTCTGAAGAGGCTTCCAAGATTGATGTAATCCTCACGATCTGCTGTCATTTTCACCAACAAGACCGATGTAGCGTGTTAGTTATATGAATTCTTCTACTCACATAGTAAAGACGCTCGTTCGTCAAGCTTATATCGTGCATACATTGTCAAACCCTAGTCCTCATCAGATTGTGAGGAGCAAGAAATCTATGATGTCATCCAAATCTGCGAATGAATATGGCTTTGTCAATGCGAGAATACGAGCTATGAAGTCTCGATTTCTCACAGTTGGCGTCTATGAGAGCCTCCTTTCTAGTGGCAGTTACGATGATTTCATCAAGATTCTCTCTGGAACTTATTATGGTCAGATTATCAGTAGAGGCTCAACAACCAGCAAGCCTAGTCCTGAGGACCTTGCGCTCCTTCTATCCCAAGACTTTGCCGATGTAAGTACGAATTTATCGCGCACTCTCACTGGGAGGATTCGGAATTTCACGACCACCTATCTTGAGAGCTTTATGGCTGAGAGTGTAAAGTCGATAATTCGTGGTATCCACACTGGTCTTGACAAGGAGGAGATTCTGCGCTTTGCAGTACCGCAGAGTCCTGAGCAGGAGGTGCTTTTTGAAGCACTTGTTGATGCTGGTTCAGTAAGCAAGCTGATAGATCTCCTTCCCCAATGGGACCTTAGGGTGGCGCTTCTGACAAAGCTTCCGAGCTATGAATCATTCGACTCTCCAGCCCCCTTGGAGGTCGCGATTGAAGAATGGTATCTCAAGAAGGTTTCCGAATCGCTCAAAGAATTCTCAAGTGATGAATCGCGAAGAGTGTTAGACATTCTTGAGACCAGGGTAATCCTGAGGAATGCCCTTACAGCACTTCGAGCCGTCACACTACAACTAGAGTCACACGCTCTAGAACAGTCCCTCATCAGATTCGCCAAAACGCGTGAATTCACTGAATCACTGAAGAATGTGAACACTTGGCGGGATGTTATCACGAGGCTCGACACAACACGGTATCGTGAATTTGCGGGAAGAATCGCCAGGCTCTTTGAAGAAACCGAGGATCTCTCAGATGTAGAGCTGGCAATTGAAGACTATTTAGCTCAGAGAGTAAAACAGCAGCTGACAGCATACCCATTTCATCTGGGCACAATCATTGGGTTTTTTAGTCTCAAGTTTTACGAGATTCGAAACATCCGCTCGATTGCAGTAGGGGTTGAGCGCGGACAATCAGCTGAAGATATTAGAAAGATGATTACAATCTGGTGACATTCGGAGGAAACGATCACATGAAAATCGACAAACAAATCAAGTTCATGGCCATGATGATGATGGGCATAGCACTGCTCATGCTTGCAGTATTTGCAATTTCCATCGCTGATGCTTCAACGGTTCTAAGGGCGCTTGGTGTTCCAGCCAACAATGGATATGTGCCTGCACAGGCAAATCTTGCTGATGGTGATGGTTGGGCTATCTTCGGCCTTGGTCTTGGCGCAGGACTCGCATTGGGTCTGGCTGCTATTGGTGCAGGCCTTGGTATGGGTACGGCTTCTGCAGCATCGCTTGGAGCTATTACCGAGAAACCTGAAACTTTCGGAAAGAGTATTCTTTACGTTGTATTCATTGAAGCTGTAGCTATCTACGGTTTCGTTATTGCATTCCTTCTTCTGGGATATATTCCAACGATTCTCCCTTAATCGAAGGCCATAGAGAAACCAGTAGAGGTGATCTTCCTCCCTCTACTTTTTCTTTTCTTCAGTACCGAATAGGATTGATGAAATTGAGTCACGTATCTTGCCTTGCAAGCGCTCCAATCTTGCCTCAAAGGTGTTGTCGACCCACCGTGTTGAATCCTTGTTTCGAATGATCACTCCACCTGTTGCACGAACATTCTCCTTTGAAATGTTCAATTTTATTTTCTTACCTATTTGTTTCGCGATTGCAGCTTCAACATTCTTCAGGTCGATTTTTGATTCATGCCCCTTTGGCGTTAAAATCTCCAAGTCATTGTCTTCGAGAGACTTTGCTCCATCTATAATCAGAGTTTCAAGAGTCTGCTCATAGGCTTTCTTCTTTACCGATTCCTCAAGGTATTCCGTTGCAGATTCCATTATTTCTTGGATAAGCGCCTCCTTTGCCTCTAGTAGTTTGTACTTTGCTTTCAGCTTAGCGCTAGCTTCGTATCGGGAAATCTCTGCGTTCACTTCGTTGTCTGCTTTGCCAGTTATTGAATCTGTGATTTGTCTTGCCTTGGCACGAGCGTCTTTCAGCTTCTGTTCTTTCAGCGCCTCAGCTTCTTCAAGGATTGACTTCTCTTTCTCTGCAGTCTTGGAGTTAATGATTTCAATTATATTCTCCATTCCGCTCATTGTTTCATGCCTCCCCCAGTAGGATTTTGATGACAGCTTGATAAGCGACATCCCGCTTTTTCTGAGCGTCTGCTTGTAGCGTCTTAATCTCCTTATCGGTTTCCTTGATGACCTGTGATTCAATCTCTACCTTTTTGCTCTGGATTTCATTGAGCTTTTTCGTGGCGGTTTCATTCGCCTCTTTTTCAGCAACCTCAACAATCTTCTTTGCTTCTTCATCCGCCTTATCATGGATTTTACGCGCTTTTAACTGAGCATCGTCAATTCTCTTTTTGGCTGCTTTTTCGGTTTCGTGAATCTGGTCAATCTCATCGTGTGCCGTACTCATCACTATACCTCAAGGTACACGGTAGTAGTCCACCACCAATAACTCTCCCCTTTAAAGATTGACCTTCATTAACCTCCGTCGTAAAGGTTATTTATAGCGTGGAAAGCGTCAAGTACTTACACAGCTCGGAAAAGGACGCGATTGGACTGCCATTTCTGAGTCTGTGACATTGGTGATGACACTATGGACATTCAGATGAGTCCTCGGGAAATGATTGTAGCCAAGGTCGTATCTCATAGAGACTTCGAGAGGCAAGTTTTGATGTCGCTTGAGAAATTCTCTCTCTTTGAGTTCATCGACGTTAGACGACAAGCTGGCATTGTTGATGTGAAGCGGACTCGTCAGGAAGAAACGGTATACTCTGCTCTTGAACGGCTTGCAAAGGTGCTCGAGTCTCTACAGATTGACCAAGCAAAACGAACTGGTGCATACACAGATGTGGATGACTCCACTCTTGATAACTCGCTCAATATGGCGTCTGAGGTAATCTCTGCTGTTGAAGAAGAAGTTCTTGATATTGACTCTAAGATAACCATCGCCCGTCTTGAGATGGAACGCCAAAGAGGCATTGCTGATGTGGTGATGTCACTCAAGCCTCTTGGTGTCGATCCAAGTTTCATTGGTACAACTGAGTTCACATTCACCACCGCCGGAATCATTCCCTCAGGAAGGGAGTCAGAACTGCGGTGGAGCATAAACGAGGTCACAGATGGTGCATTTACAATTGGGTCTCTTCCACTCAAGAGAGGTGGTTCTGCATGTATCATTACTGTTCCTATTGAGCTGAAAGAAGCTGTTGAGCGTATCCTCTCAGCTATGCAGTTTGAAGCTTTTACTATTCCAGAAGATGCTGCTGGAAGTCCTGAGGAAGTCGTCGCAGGTGCTGAAAATCAGATTGTTGAATTGACAAAAGAGATTGACCAACTGGAGCAGCGAAAAGGGCACATAGCACAAGAGTGGGGCCAAAGAATTCTCGCGGCCTGGGAAACCCTAGACATCGAACGAAAGAGGATTGACATCAAAAGCTACATTGTCTACACTGACCAGTCAATCAAGATGTGGGGATGGATTCCTGAGGGCAAGGAAGAGGAACTTCAATCGATTCTAAGTGATAATGTAGGGCCTGCCTTGGAGGTGACCTTTGACAGACCTGATTTCGCTGAGGTAGAAGCACCTACCTATATCTCAAACCCTAAGTTTATGAAACCAACAGAGGATGTTGTCAAAGCATATGGAATCCCCTCTCGCCACGACCTCGACCCCACGAAGATCATGGCTTTCTCATTTCCACTTATTTTCGGTCTTGTGTTTTCAGACGTTGGGCAGGGTTTCATCATTTTTCTCATAGGCTATGCTGCAGTCAGAGCAAACAAAAAAGGTCAGGACTGGGGTTCCATCCTTGGGTACATCCAAAATGGCGCTCAGGGTCTTATGATGATGGGTGTATTTGCCATGCTGGGAGGCTTTTTGTTTGGGAGCTTCTTTGGCGCAGAAACTGTTATTGAACCATTATGGCCCGTGTTTGCTCACTCTGATCCGAATCGTGCAACACACATGCTCAAACTCTCAATCGAAGTTGGTGTAATCCAAATTTCACTTGGAATCATCATGAGTCTATACAATGAACTGAAACATAGAGATATGAAGAAGGCCTTGGTTGCAGTGGCCTATCTGTGGATGTATCTTGGTTTCATCAACCTCATCTTCGGTGTCAGCTACAGCAGTATCGGGGAGTGGTTCCAAGCATCCGGCAGTGTGTCTTTGTGGGTTCCCATCATTGGCATTGGCTATGGCACCGGGGCACACAATCCATTCTATCCTACGGTTCCAATACCTCCAATGATTTTCACACTACTCATGTTCGTTGCTCCGCTCATTATCATGCTAGTTACATCTCTCATGGGAAAAATGGATGGAATTGTCCACTTCTTGGAGTCTGTTATTGGGATGATTAGTCACACAGTCAGCTATGCACGTATCTTTGCCCTCAATACGGTTCACGTGATCCTAAGTAGTGTATTCATTACCATGCTTCCTGCTCTGATCACCATCCCGATTCCAGGATTCTCGCTGTTTGGAGTCGAAATAGTCCCTCACGAGTTCTTCTATGAAGCAACTCACACGTACGGTCCTGCCTCTATTCCTCTCCTTGGTGCATTCATCGGGACACTAATTGTGGGGATTCTTGAAGGGCTAATTGGATTCCTGCATACACTAAGACTTCATTTCGTTGAGTGGTTCAGCAAGTTCTACCATGCTGGAGGCATTGATTTCCATCCATTCTCCGTGATACGTCTGCACACAGTTCAAGTCACTCAACATGCAGTTGAGTCCAGCATTTCAGCATCATAACGGGCAATCTATCATCTATTGACCAGATGAGCCAAGATATAGCGCTACCAGCTCAGCCTCTCCCTTCTCACTTGGTTCCTGGTCTCTCTCTAGCCGTTGTCTGTTGTCCCAGATGCTCCTAGCCAATAGGTCAGTGGTCTTTGCGCGTCCATCAACATTTTGCGCTGCTTGGCTATCACCAAGCTGCTGGAAGACCTGTGCAGCCACGGTGTAATTGCCAACAGCCTCCCGAAGCTCATCGCTTGCCTCAGAATAGTGTATCTTAGCCTTTGATTTCTCTCCGGTTTTGAACATGTATTCTGCGATGAAATCGCTCTTGGCACCTTCGATTCTTGAGAGGTCTCCCTTGAACTTCATCACAACTCCATGCAATTGCTTCACTTGAATCTCAACGTTGTTCTTCGTCCGGACCTCCTTTCCTTTGACGCTGTCGAGTTCGTTTGCTGCAGATTCAAATGACGCTACTGCCTGTTTTATCCTCGTAATCGCACCATCATGGACCTCCAAGGCATCCTCGATGGGGTTCTCATCCTCAAGCTGGGCGAGCTCATCATCCAGCTTCCTAAGGGCATTTATTCTTTCAACCTGAGCCCTGAACGACCACTGTTCGGATTGTCGTGAATACACTTGTGCCTCTGATGCAAATGCCGTGGCGAGGGCGAGTTTTCCCAGATCTGTGAGTTCTCTTGCAGGCTCCTTTTCGCCAATGACCTTGTAATAGGAAGCAGCCTCTGCTGCGTGGAGATTCTCGAGAATTCGTGACATGATGAATTTCACGCCATGGTCTAAATTCGAGCTAACCTGAAACTGAATCATATACTTCACATTGTTTAAGAGCGCGAGAGTCCTGTTTCGAAGGTTTCCGACCTCCTCGTCCTCTGCCTCAAGACTGAGGAGCAAGCCAAGGCTATTAAGGCCCTCACGAATTGAGTCCAGCGCCTCAGCTGGGTCATTAGCCATCTGTGCTTGTGCCTCATCAAGATCCTTACCTACATCTTGAATGAGTCCTGTTTTTCTAAGGTCCTTCGCAAAGTCAATTTGGTCAATTATGCTACTTATATCGTCAGTCTTTCTCTTACGTTTAGCAAGCAGTTCCTTAACAAACGTATATGTCTTGAGATCTTCTTTGATCGCACTTGTCAGTTCTCTTGTCTTTGCGAGCTTCTCGGCCTTTTCCAGCTTGCTAAATATGTCCTTCAAAACAATGTTGGCCTCTGTTTTGTTGTTAATCACAATCAAATCCGACAAGATGCGTACCGCTGATTCCACACTGCAATAGAGTGACTGCGCTTTCTTCTGTTCTTTGTCAATTCGCGATTGCTCCGCATTTGTTTGAAGCGCAATTACCTCTCGGAAACACTTCTCTGCCCTGCTGAATGCCTCAGAGGCAACATTGTACAGTTTGGATGCATCTTCCAGATTACCAGCACGCATCTGTGCATCAGCAATGTCTGTGTAAGTCATTGCCAGATACACCTCGCAGAGACCTGCTGTGTTCTGCTTCCATGCCTTCATCATAGAAACTTGCTCTTTATGCTCACGTCGTTTCCCAAAATATGGGATTGCCTCATTGTAGAGGTCTGTCGCTTGTTCAAAGATGAAGGAGCTGATGATATCACGCCACACAAGTTCATCAAATGGATTGAATGCTTGCCGGAATGTGCTTTCTTGTCCAATCAGTTCGTTAAGAAACTCGTCATAGAACTCGGCTTCTGCGCTCTTGTTTTTTCCGAGAATTGAGTTGAGTTCAGCATTGTCTGTTTCCAGACTTTCTTTGAGAAGCGAATATGCTTGCATACCTAACGCGACTCGTCTCAGTTTCTGAGTTCCATCTACCTTACTGGGAACTGCAGAGAAAGGTCGTTCAAGCATGGTATAGACTGCCGCCATATGTTTGGATGCGCTCTTCAGCTTGTCTTCATGTTCTTCCTCAACAAAAGGCCCGCTTGCAGCTGCAGCCTGATGAAGCCACGACATTACCCGCGCCATCCAGACATCTGCTAGATTCTTCTGAGATTGGACCTTCAGGTCTTCGAGTGCATTCTCAAGCTGTTCCTTGTTTTCTCCCTCGCTCTGTGCAGCTCTGTTCTTGAGATATGCAAGATCAAAGTCATCAACCATAAGCTGTTCATTGAAGGTAGCAATTGTGTCATATAGTTCAGTGAACGCATCATGCATCTCAATACGTTTCTGCTCAAGACCGGCTCTGTCATCGATATCATGCAACGCGAATTCTCTCACAGCATCCTGTGCCCTGATGTTGAGTTCGTAGAGAAGACTTGTGTAGATAGTTGTTGTATCCTCTTCATCTTTCTCTTCCGATACACTTGCCTTCTTCTTTGAGCCTCGAACGACATTACTCAATTGAGCTACCTCCTCGAAAGTCGCGCACCATGAAAAAGCAACTTACTCTTACTTAAGCGTACTTGCGCTGACTTTGGTAGCTTCTGCCGCCTACCTGCGCGTCAACAACATTTGACAAAGAGTGAAATAACCTGAGTGGCCTACTCGTCTGCAGTTCTAAATCTTATCTGACGACCATCGCGAATCTTTACGAGATGTCCCTCATCAACAAGCTTGTTCAAGACCTCGCTGGTCCTAGAGCGAGACCTCCCCCATTTTTCTGCAAGCTCCGTCGCTGTAAGGCCAAAATCCTCCTCGTTCAGTAGGTTCATCAACCGATTCCAACTTAGGTCTCCTTCCAAACAATTTCCACGATCACTAAATACATTGTATTGGCCTTTGTCATATGGCGTTCCAGCATCAGGTGTGAGTTTCAATTTACTCGTGAGTTCTACAATCGTATCCTTTAGAGTATAGACGGTTTCTCGTAACTCATTAACTTCCTTTCGGAGTTTGTTTAATTCCTTTTCATCTTGCATTAATACCCCTCCTAGTCCTTTTCGTAGTTTGAACGGAACTCGATGTAGTTCCTTCTCTTTTTCTTCTTCTCTAAACAGTCCTTTATCTCATCCGCCTTGAAGTCCATCTCTTGTGTTGGCTCGTAGTTCTGTATGTCTTCCATTGGTTCGTCCACATCTTCTGTTTCATTACTAGATAGGACATTGACCTCGTCTCGTTGTTCATTGCCAGATTTCACAAGCGCAGAATCAGGAGTAGATTCAAACAGGTCATACTCAGATTTCTTCATTTGCAGTATATTGTTGAGGATCTCTTTCGTTTCCCTGCAACAAGAAGCTCGTTTATGGTGATACGTCATTTCTTCCGACAACCGTCAACAATAATCGACAACCAACATAAAATGAGCGCGTACGCATATAAGCCTTTAGCCATGTTAATCTTTCTATTCATCATCCACAACCATGGTTCTCGCAAATGTGAGATATCCCGTGTGAGCGACCATCCAAGTTGTGGGTCGTGTCTTGTTCTCACGTACCATAATCTCTCTCTCCAAGACTTCGAGCGTCTTTATCATGCCCCACTTACCACTCTCCCCCAACGCCTTGCATGTCTTCATGGTCTGTTCGATGGTTGGACTATAACTTGCAATATAGCGACTTGGTTTCAGCACTCGGTGAGCCTCGTCAGTGAGTTCCCATGGCGTGGCTAGGTCAAGTACGACAGCGTCGATATCTTCCTCCTTGATACCCTCAAGAATGTCTTGATGATGCATCGTGATGTTTTCTGTGAGTCCATACTTTTCCAGATTCTTCCTAGCTCCATTGAACATGTCTTCTCTGATCTCGTAGGTAAAGATCTGTCCAGACGGGCCAACTGCTCTGGAGAGGATGCTTGTTAATGCTCCTGATCCGGTGCCAGACTCAACTACTCTCATCCCTGCACTGATTCCGGCTTCAACCAGGATTGTACCTGCATCTTTTGGGTACACAATCTGCGTGTTTCTTCCCATAGCAATCTGAATGTCAGTTTGACTTGGTCTATGTATTTGAAAGACCGTTCCTGAATGGCTCTCGATTCTGATTCCGAATGGCCTTCCAATGATATCATCATACTTGATGATTCCTTTGTTTGAGTGGAACTCCTTTCCAGCTACAACCTTTCTTATCCAGTTCCTCTTTCCATCTAGGAATATGAAGATATGACTGCCATCCTGAATCCGGTCTTGCATAGGTTTTCTCCCACTCGCTCATGTTTTGATTCTTTCTAAACGACTCGATATATGCATGTCCCAGAAGAAATATGTATCATAGCTACAATCAATCCTGTGAGGGTTTGTGATGTTTAAACGTAAGAACGACAAATTGGAAGATGCCAACGAACTCACAGCTCAAGGTATAGTGATGCTGTCCCAGAGCAAACCTGATGATGCTCTTGTTTTACTCCGTAAGGCAACAGAGATTGATCCAAATAATGCCCATGCGTGGTCCTTTCTTGGAATGACTCTGACAATGTTTGGAAGGACTGGTGAATCACTTGTAGCTTTCAAGAAAGCAACTGAAGTGGAACCAAACAACTCAGAAAACTGGCGGAATCTTTCTGGTAGCTACCTTCAAATGGGCATGCCAGTCGAGGCGACGATTGCAGCCGAAAGGGCTACTGAAGTAGATTCTTCAGATGCTAAGGCTTGGTACAATCTAGCATTCCTTTACATTCATTTTGCTAAACATGAGGATGCTCTCCACGCATTCAGAATGTCTGCGAAAGCGGATCCGTCGAATCATGAAACCTGGCACAATCTTGGAACTGCCTTGCAGGATTTGGGACAAATAGAAGAATCAGTTGATGCGTTCAGGCATGCTCTGGCCATTGAGCCAAGGTTGGCGGCAAGTTGGAGCAGTCTTGGAAACTCACTCAGTCGGCTTAAAAGAAACGATGAAGCGATGGAAGTATTGATTCACGCTACAGAATTAGATCCGCAAAACTCCAATGCATGGAACAATCGTGGTGTTGTGGCCTATCAGCTTGAGTTGTTTGAAGATTGTGTTGAATCGTTCAAATCAGCAATAGAAGTTAATCCCAGCAGATTCGCTGCTTGGCCGCTACTCGCTAAGGCTCTGGCATACCTCAATCAAGACAGCACAACGCTGAAGGCCTTCAAGAGTGCATTTCCCCAAGACTCAGAAGTTTGGTTGCAGCTTGGAATTAATTATAACGATGTCTAGTTAATATGGGTCTTGCCTACAAACTAATCCACTCCAGAATCAAATCGCGCCTCCGAATACTATCAGGCTAAACTTTATCCGAACTCAAAAAGGAGTCGTCCGGAGGTTGCCTTCTTGAGAAAACCATCCACGCCAGATGAAGATGAAATTGATACGGCCAATTTGGACAAACCAGTGGAGCTGTTACCCAAGTCCGCGCTCTCTTATCATCCACGTATAGGTGACCCGTTGGATCTACTGGTTGATCTCAGCGTAGGGATTGTACTGGGCCGTTCAGAGTCATTCCACAGGAAATACTATACGGGAGGTCTAGGCTTTATTGGAGGAGTTGCAGAGACCTCAGATGATATTCTCACATCATTGATGGGAATGCCTGTCAATCTAGATCTCATGAGCCCCCATGTGATGTTTGTGGCTGGAAAACGAGGTTCAGGAAAGAGCTACACACTAGGCATCATAGCTGAAGAGCTTGCTCTTGCAATGGAACGCAGGGAAATTGAGGTTGCAGCTGTTGTTGTTGACACTGTCGATGTGTTCAGACAGATGGTAGATCAGAATGATGACCAAGCCGAGCTCCTGAAGAAGTGGAACCTGGAGGCCAAAGGATTTCCTGTATCAGTGTATATTCCTCGCAGAACCTATGTGGGCCTTCCTGACGAAGTTAAGAAGAAAGCAAGATTGTTTCCGCTATCCATTGGTCCCCGAGAGCTGAATGTGTCAGACTGGGGCTATGTGCTTGAGAAAGGTGGGTCTCTGAGTACGACCATGGAGAATCTCATCGGAGAGACCCTTGATAGTATTCGCAAGGGGTACGCATTGGACTCAGGAGAGAAGGTTTCCCTGAAGCGTGATTTCAGTATCAAGGACATGATTCGTTGCATCGAGGCTAATCCAGCTATAGAAGAGCTCTATAAGCCATCGACACGGACTGCATTAATTCAAAGACTGAAACGGGCTGATCGGCTAGGCGTGTTTCATCCAGGAGGAACCAGTGCTCAGGACCTTGCCATCGCTGGACAGATCACAGTCATTGATGTTGCGCCGCTTGGTTCAGATGCAGAACCGGTGCTTGCTATTCTAACTAACATGCTCTGTCGGCAGGTCCTGACTTACAGGATGTCTTGGACTGATGAAGGAACCAGCGCTCGTGAGGAACTGCCTCCAACATGGTTGATTATTGATGAGGCGCACACGCTTGTGCCGAGGTCCGGGCATACACCAGCCAAGGATGCCATAGTTGCATATGCTAAGCTTGGTCGCAGGTTTGGTTGCAGTCTTGTCCTATGTACACAGCAGCCTTCGGCAGTATCTGACGATGCCATCTCTCAAGCTGACCTGATAGTTTCTCATTCATTGTCTCATGACAATGATATCAGAGCGCTTCAGCAAAGAGCTCCTGCGGTTATGCCTGAGCAGTTTAGGGACAAGGTGTTCATCAGCAGCTTGCCAAGAGGCGTTGCCCTTGTCTTTGACCAGACAACAGAGAACAAGCGTGGTTTCATCATGCAAGCAAGGCCACGGCTTTCAAAACACGGAGGATCTGATAGACTGTCTGGTCTTTTCGAGGCTGTACGACTTCTGGTTCCAGAGGATGTAGAAGACGAAGTTGAACCCGTTCCTGAAGAGAAAGAATCTGAGGAAATGCCTCCCGAACCTGCGGAGACAACTACTGAGGACCTTCCAGATGTCCCTAGACCTCCATTGAAACTCAGTAAGGAAGACTGGAAGGTGTTAGATGGTTGGATGAAGGATTATATCAAGACGCTCTTTGACCAGCAAAAGCAGGACTATGACATCACTGATGAACCTGCGCCTCGGGTTGAAGAGCCTCCTACTGAACCAAAATCAACAGACATGGAGTGGGAGCTTGAGCGTGTTCCCATAACTGAACTAGATGTTGATCAGATTCGTATCAAGAAATTTGGGCCGCTTTCAGCACTACTTCTTGGAAAGGCAATGACAAGGCAGGTTCTCTATAGCCGTGCCTCACATAAGTTTCTATTCACTTCTGAGAAGGATGTTCGAGAGACTCTTCTTGTGGAGAGAGAGGGTGTTGATCCACTTGAGCTGGCTGAGGAGGTCACCTCTGGACTGCAATCCGCAGGAATGACACTCCATGAGTTGATTCATGAGAATGACTTCACCTTTGTCTGCTTCAGAGTTGATAGTCTTCGAGCAGCGTTTACAATAGGAGTCAGTGACGACAAAGTGTCGCTCCCCATTGTGGTGATTGGCGGAAATAAACTGGTAGTCGCGAAGTTGGCAAGCAAGATACGAAGCATCTTACCAGACTAGAAGTTGTTTTGCGCTGAATGCTTGTTCTTATAAGGCTATAACAGCTGTCGGCACAACGGTGCAAGAAAATGACACGGGATGATATTCAACCTCCTGTTAATCTGAAAATTGCCTCAATGATAGATTTGGCACGGATGCTTGTATCTTGGTCGCAAAGAGACAGACCAGCAAGTATGCTCTACTTCGAACACAATGGCAAACACATCTATGGAACGTTGATTTCCAATCATGGTTACTATCAATATTATGGGATGCCTCTCTGGGTACATGCAGAGGGTGATGGTCCACCTAAGGGTAGTTTCCTCGCTTACAAGGCTCGACCAAAGGAGTCACTTGATTGGGTAGAACATCTTGAAGGTTCTGAACCTATGACAGTCCATCTCCCCGTTATCAAGCTGGCTGGAAAGCTTGAGATTCTTGATATGTAGTGAAGGTCCATTGAGTGTAGAACATCTACATCCTTGAGTACTATTCAAAGTTCTATTGTGGGGTTCATAGGTAAGTCTATTTCGAGTAACTCGCCTTTTTTTTGGAGGCTACCAGTGTGGGTTCCAGTGAAGAAGCTAAAACTCAACCAGCACGGGCGGCTCTCAAGAGGGATATTGGTTGGTTCGGATCCTTCTCTATGGGTTACGCCGACGTAGGTGCTGACATTTACGTTGCCCTTGGTCTTGTGGCTGCGTATGCAGCTGGTTGGGCACCCATAGCTTTCATCATTGCATCAATTACCTACATTGCCACCGGTCTTGCATACGCTGAGCTGGCCACAGCATACCCCTACGCAGGTGGTGCACAGGTCTATTCAATGAAGGCAATCAATGACTTTGCAGGATTCCTTGCGGGTTGGCTGGTGATGCTGGATTACACAGTCTGTACAGCGCTCTTCGCAATAGCCACAACTGGATATCTCACATTCTTCTTTCCTATTCTTGCACATACCAGTTTCGTTGTCACAATTCTAGGGTTTCACATGTCAGTGAATGCCATTGGTGTCATCGCCTTTGTGATTGTGCTGAGCCTCATCTGTATCAATATTGTCGGAATCAAAGAAGCGTCGAATCTCAATATAGCCATGGTTGCTCTCAATATTGGAGTGCTTTCCATGATCATCATCCTTGGCTTGTTCATGGCTTTTAACCTCGGGTTGTTCGATTCGCAGATTGTAATCAGGGGACTGCCAGAAGAGGTTGGGCACATTTCGTATCTTTGGAGCGCTGACTATGGTAATCAGAACTTTCTCTATGCAGTCACCTTGGCGATGAGCTCTTTCATTGGTATCGAATCAATTGCACAGGCTGCTGAAGAAACAAAGCGTCCTGACAGAATAATCCCCCGCGCAACAAAGATGTCAATCGTATCGGTACTTGTATTCGCGGTAGGTCTGTCCTTCATAAGTCTAGGAATGATTCCATGGGAATCTCTGGGAGCGAGCCTGTCCGATCCTGTTTCGGCTCTCGTTCAGACAATCCCCATCTTTGGGCAATCTGTATATTTCCTTGCTATTATCGCATTCACAGGATTTGCCATCTGTCTCGTGTCTTCTAATACAGGAATAATCGGAGTATCAAGGGTCGTCTTTTCAATGAGCAACTTTGATCTACTTCCAAAGTGGTTCTCTAAGATCAATCCCAAAACTAGGACACCTGTCAGGACAATTATTGTGTTTGGTTCCATCGGCGCATTGATGGCACTGATTGGACACTTAGACTGGGTGGCAGACCTCTACAACTTTGGAGCTCTCCTCTCTTATTTGATGGTCAACATTTCTCTCATCATTCTGCGACACACAGACCGTGAAACCTATCGCTCCTGGAGAGTACCCTTCTCCTTCAAACTGAATGTGAGAGGCATACAATACGAGATTCCACTTCCAAGCTTTCTTGGGATGATAGCTTGTTCTTCCATTTGGATCCTCGTAGTACTCTACCATCCAATGGGTCGACTCTTGGGTTTCAGCTGGATGAGCATAGGAATCATCATATATACGCTACATAGGCGACACATTGACAAGCCTCTTCTAAGCAGGGATATTGGCGCGACAATCAAACCAATGACTTACAAGATGAACGCCTTGGTTCTTCTGCGACCTGAAGAAAAGGAAGAAGTATGCGAGTCAATATCTAACAGTCTGGATGCAAGGTTTAGGCTAACTCTGATGAGTATAATCTCCACTGACAAGTGGGATCTATCACTAGAAAAAGCTGATGAGTACAGGCGCCTCCTTGAATCAGACTTGGAGAAGGTTGCCTCAAGCCTCGAGTCATCAGGATATGATACAAAGCTGAGCGTCCAGTTGGGCTCATTGAGAAGAATCGTGGCTGAAAAAGCAACATCTGAAGAATACGATTTCATCATAGTACTGCGTGGAAAGGGGTTTAAGAAGGGAAAGAGAAATGGCTTTGAGGACATGATATCCCTTGTGTCTGCTGTGGCTCCTGGTAAACTAATGGTGGTGCGAAGATAATGTCGAAGATACGTGTTATTCTTAGTGTAACAATAGAGTCGCGGGACCTTGATGATGTTTCAAGAGCGCTCGCAGAATTACCTGAGGTTGCTGATGTCTATGAAGTGACAGGAGAGTCAGATATAGTGGCTATCGTGGAGGCTGATGATGTAGTAGACTTCAGAAACATGCTAAAGAATAAGATTCTGAAGATTGCCGGTGTGAAGACCACTGTTTCGAGTGTCATTATGTATGTTCACAAAAAGGATGGTATGGAAGTAAATTAGCTCGGGAGGGTGATAAATGGGTACGAATAATGATGCTGTTCTAATGCCCGTATCTGGCCAAATTGAGTATTCAGACATGGTTGCCGCAATGCTTCCGCTCCTGAAGTTTCAAACAAGTCATATCACATTATTTCATGTCATTGAGACCCCAGTTTCGACTCCTCTTGAATCTGAGGGCATGGATGAGATACTTAGAAGCTCAGAGGTGAAGATCCAGCCACTTAAAGACTGGCTGAACAAGCAAGGATATGCTGCTGAGATAAAAATCGTCGCAGCTCGAAATGTCGCTTCAGCAATAGCTGAAGAAGCAAGCACCTCCAAATATTCAATGGTTTTTATGATGAAGAGACGCAGAAAGAAGGGTCTACTTGGACGATTCTCTAGGAGTGTCACCGAAAACGTAATTCAACATGTTGACTGTCCTGTTGTGACTATTCTCGTTTAGAGATTGCATTCAGTGACTTCGTGCCTCGTCTGACTTAAACATCTCAAGAAATCGTTGTTGCTCGTATCCCCTTAACTATGCTTAAGAGCATCTGCGTTTCACGGAAGAACAAGGAGTAGTTCTTTCTTAGGAGTGTATACTCAAATACTAACTCCGGAATCGAAGTAAGTATCTACAGAATCGAGGCCTATCCCTCTGACATTGTTAGAACTTGTTACATCCATATACGGAGAGATTTAGGATGAATGAAGAGATTGACCTTCTAATTAGAAATGGTACAATAGTTGATGGCTCTGGTGAAAAACCATTCAAAGCAGATGTAGGGGTAAGTGCTGGTCGAATCTTAGAGGTCAAGCCAAACATTTCCGCTGATGCCAAATATTCTCTCGATGCAAAACAGCAAATAGTCTGCCCAGGCTTCATCGACATTCATAGTCACACCGATATGAGCATACCATTTGATAATCGCATCGAGTCAATGGTGCGCCAAGGAGTCACTACATCAGTCATGGGAAACTGTGGGTCTTCTCTTGCTCCTATCAGTGACGACACAATTGATCTTATGCAGAAGGATATCGATGTATTTTCGCCTCCTGGCCATAGACTTGACATAACTTGGCGAACATTTGGTGAATATCTTGCGACAATAGAGAGGACTCCCATTCCAATCAATGTGGTTCCACTTGTTGGTTTTGGGACTATTAGAATCG
The DNA here is from genome assembly GCA_011364905.1 of Candidatus Thorarchaeota archaeon. Lineage (GTDB taxonomy): Archaea > Asgardarchaeota > Thorarchaeia > Thorarchaeales > Thorarchaeaceae > SMTZ1-45. Next base: position 17,304 of record RDNZ01000024.1, on the reverse strand, counting down.
CAACAGGTCCAGCTTTTGAGAACCGACAACCCACAAAAAAGGAACTGACGAATATGAAGGCTAATGTTGCAGAGGCTATGAGTGCTGGGGCATTTGGTCTGAGTACCGGACTGTTTTATCCACCACAGTCATTCGCATCCTTCAATGAAATACTAGAATTAGCAAAGACAGCAGCAGAATACAAAGGTCTCTACTTTTCGCATATCAGAGGTGAGGGGAAATCTGTTGTCCCAGCGATTCAGGAACTGATTGATATTGTGGAGAAATCCGGCTGCAGAGGGGGACAGATTGCCCACCACAAAATAGCTGGACGGCCCTATTGGGGAACAAGCAAAGACACACTCAAGCTAATAGCAGAGGCAAACAAACGCGGTTTCAATATTGCATGTGACCAGTATCCCTACAACCGAGGAATGACCTCATTAATATCATTGTTGCCTCCGTGGGTTCATGAGGGCGGAATGGATAGCCTCTTGGACCACCTGAAAACTCCTGAGTCTCAAGTGCGAATTAGAAGTGATGTTGCAAGCGGGATTAAGGGGTGGGAGAACATCATCAACGAAATAGGCTGGCAAGGGATCTACATCGCCTCAGTCAAGTCTGACAAGTGGAAGCCTATTGAAGGGAAAAACCTAGAGCAGATTGCAGAGGAGTACGGATACTCGGACAAATTCAAGCTGCTCTTCGACATTCTTCTTGATGAGGCTGGTGAAACATCCATGACGATCGAGAGTATGAATGAAGGTGACATTCGACGTATCATGAAAGACAGACATACTATGATTGGGACAGATGGGTGGGGTATCTCTCCAACTGGTGTCTTTAGACATGGTAGACCACATCCTCGATCCTATGGGACTTATCCACGAATCTTAGGCAAGTATGTCCGAAAAGAGGGCGTTCTATCAATCGAAGAGGCCATTTGGAAGATGGCTGGCTTTCCTGCTGAACGCCTCAGACTTGGAGATCGAGGTTTGATACGAGAAGGATATTATGCAGATCTAGTCGTTTTCAACCCCCAAACAATTCAGGATAAAGCAACTTTTCTCAAACCACATCAGTTTCCAGTTGGAATACAAAATGTGATTGTTAACGGGAGTATTATAGTGGAAGGCTCTACGCAGTTTGATATATTTCCAGGAAAGGTTCTCAGAAACAATGCCTAACCTGACCTGTTTCAGAGAATAGCCATCGATAAGGAGGCAACCTATTTTGAAGATGCGATAGTTACTGCAGTATCCTTGTTGGCGTCTTCAACCTCTTTTACTGCATCTGCGAATATTTCCAGCCCTGCCTCTGCAAGTTCTCTGGTTATGACGAGTGGGGGCATAAACCGGACAACATTGGAGAAGTGTCCACCTATCTCAATAATGAGTCCTCTCCGGTAGCAGGCTTTTCTGACATCTTTCGCAAACTCAGTCCATGGCCTCTTGGTTTTCTTGTCCATGACGAATTCAGCGCCTAGCATCAAACCCTTTCCACGTGTATCTCCGATGAATCTACTCTCATCTTGCAGTTCTCGAAGTCTGGGAAGGAAGACATCCTCACCTAATCGGGCGGCGTATTTCCACAGCTTATGTTTCTTAATAAATCTCAATGCTGCAACTCCCGCAGCGACAGCCACAACATTTCCCCTGAAGGTTCCCACATGTGCACCCTTCTCCCACACGTCAAGCTCCTCATCGAAGACCAGCACAGATAGCGGAAGTCCTCCTCCGATTCCCTTCGAAACCGTCATGATATCCGGGGTGATGCCAGAGTGTTGACAGGCCCACATCTTACCTGTCCTACTCATTCCCGCCTGAATCTCGTCCACTATGAGAGGAATACAGTATTCACCTGAAAGTCTCCTGACTTCTCTCAAGAACTCATCCGGTGCGGGCAATGATCCTCCCTCTCCCTGAACGGCCTCAATGATGATGGCTGCTGGATCTACTATACCTGACTTGGGGTCTTCCAATACGTGTTCTAGATATCTTGCACACTCGAGACCGCAGTCTGAGCTCTCTTTTCCAAACGGGCAGCGGTAACAATATGCATATGGCAGAAAATGGACCTCGGGCAGCATTGGCATAAGATTCTCCTTCAGTGATTTATTGGCGGTCAATGATATTGCGCCCGCGGTCATTCCATGGTATGCACCTTCGAAGGATATCATCCCAATCCGTCCGGTATTGAACTTTGCAAGCTTCACGGCTGACTCAACTGTGTCCGAACCAGTTGGTGCTACAAAGAGCAGCTTGGCTGTATTCCTCAGTTTGGCAGGGAGGAGTGAGAGTAGTTCATCGACAAGCTCTGCTCGAATAGGTGTTGGAAAATCTAGATTATGAGTCAGTTTCGACATTTGCGCTTTCGCTGCCTCCACAATCTCAGGATTGCAGTGACCTGTGTTCAGAACTCCGGCACCAGCAAAGAAATCAATGTAGATATTGCCATCCACATCTTTCAGGGTTGCACCTTTTCCTTCCTCGAAGGCCACTGGAATTGCCTTTGGATATGAAACAGCGGCGCTTTCAGTTTGGTCTTGTTTTTGAAGAAGCTCTCTCGACCGGGGACCCGGAGGCTTCTCAATGATCAAGGCTGAATCAGAAAGTTGCAGGTCTCTAAATTTATCATCTGACATAATGACTTAACCTCCGAAACAAACAGAATTCTTCAAGGGGTATCCGGATTTCTATTGACGATTTCTCGGTTTCCCGGCTATCTCGATATGCCTAACGACAAATTTGCCTATAACCATTATCAATAGTATATACTTGAATTAGGAATCTTTTCAGTTGTAATGCTGAAACGAAAGATGAGCAATAAAGAAATGGTTGGGTCTTGCTGGATATAACTCAATATGCGTTCGAAATCAGTATATCTCACGCGAAGATGCTCTGAGGAAACTCAAAACTGAGAGTCCCGCATAAATAAGAAATGCCAGCCAGATTATTGCTGTGATTAGCAACAAGTTCGTCTTGAAGAAAAGCTCGACAACCAAAAACAGACCAATCACAAAGAGGTTTGATGCTCCCCCAATTGTCGTGTCGTTGCTAACCTTGAGTGCGAATTTCACTATGTACATGATTCCGACTATAGACAAAGAGATCCAGTTGATGTAGAGAGTGAACAGGATTGACTGATTCAAAAAGTAAATGGTTCCCACTGGGGTTGGGATCGGCGGAAGGTATAGTATTAGGAACACTACGAAAAGGATGAACTCGCCGATTCGGATCCACTTTGTTGGTGTCTTTGTATAGGTTTCGCCATAGAGTCCTTTATCATACTCCTGCGCTCCGAAGTAGATGAAATAGATAGGCGCACCAAAACTGAGCGAGTTTACGAGACATTGAGCAAAACCATACACAACCTGCAACCAGAATGACTCCCATGTTGAGAGGATATACTGCCATACAACAATGTAGCTTGGTAGGAACTCAAGCATAACAAATGTGGGAAGAACACACAGTGCTAAGGCTCCTAGGACTGCAAGTGCGGCTCCGATCCTTCCCCCTCCGAACTTGCCTACTCCGATTCTGTAGAACAAGGTTCCAGCCACGTAAAGCCCAAGAATTATGGCTAGAATGGGAGTAGTCATTGGCAGAACAAATAGCATCAGCACGAAGGCCGCATTGATCCCATAGAACACTCTCCAACGAAGCGGAACACTCGAGATAGTACCATCCATTATGTACACAGTGTTTGCTAGCCTATAACGCTGATAGTAGATAAGGCCAAGCCAAGGTGCGGAGAAGACAATTGGGACTGCAAGATGATGGAATAGAAGATTAAGAAATGGGTCTCCAAAAGGCTGCATTTCAGGTATAAAGAACATCAATAGGAAGAAGTAAACAGGACCCACCACTGCAAGCAGGACTACTGCTAGACGAGTAGCCAACCAGTCTGGACTCAATTCAGCCTCTCCATTAATCTGTATTTCTAATTCCAGCACTTGATATAAGATTTATTTGGAAGAGTAGGGGGTGTGTATGCACTTCATTAGAGCAAGTTTGAGTTCCCAAGGATTAGGTGTGAGTCGCGTGTACAAGAGAAAACTTACAGCTTCAAGTTTTGTGAGAAAGAGCAAGCTAATCATCGGCCTTGATTTGGTCGCTGATATGAAGGGAAAGGTTGGTCCTGATGTGCAAGCAGAGAAAGATCGCTTGGAGAAAGAGGCCCTTCGGATCGTTTCTCAGACAGCTGAGCATGCTGTTGCTTTCAAAATTAACCGCCATCTCGTTATACCAGTCGGCCTTTTTGAAGGAATACCACGGATCATAGATGCAGTTCACGATGCTGGTATCACTGCTATCGCTGACATAAAGCTCAATGATATTGGTGACACCAACAAGCAGATTGCAAAGTACTACTTTGATGCGGGCTTTGATGCCATCATTGTCAATCCTCTCGTTGGAATGGAGGGCGGATTGGATAGTGTTTTTGACATGGCTATCAAGGGAAAACGGGGGATTATCACGCTCTGCTACATGTCGCATCCCGGTGCCAAGGAGGGTTATGGTATCTATGTTTCTCCCGATGGCAAACAAAAGCCTGAGCCTTTCTACCACTACTTTGCCCGGATTTCAAGAAAGTGGGACACAGATGGAGTGATTGTTGGGGCCACATATCCCGAAAAGATTGGAGAGATTCGCGAAATTCTGGGTGACGAAATTCCGATTATAAGTCCAGGAGTTGGAGCTCAAGGTGGAAGTGCCCGAGCAGCCATCGATGCAGGCGCGAACTTCGTCATTGTTGCTCGCTCCATTGTGGAGGCAGCTGATCCCGCGGCTGCAGCCGAGTCATTTGCGGCAGAGATGCGGTAGAACTCAGTCTGTGCAAATGCACGGTAAAGACGTCCACTTGTGTACATCACCGGTCCGAAAGGAACACCAAAATATATGTCTAGGTGGAAAAGGATAAAGGACATTCTATCTTTTTCATGTACAGAAGTGTCCATGCTTCTCAACCTGGGGATTGGCTGCGAGTCCTCCGGAGCTGGTACATTATGGCAAACTCGATAGGCAACGGCTATAGCTTTGCTACCTGGACCACTTTTATTGCAGAGTCTCAGATAAGGGCTCTACTGAAGTATAAGGTCAAGTACTACTTCGCTGGTGGGAAACCTGGAATAATCCCCACCGATGTCTTTGCGAACATTATGGGGGACCTCAGTGCCAATTACAAGAAGAATCCTCGTCTAGCACTTGAGGACCTGAACTATGGGCCAACTGGTGGCGAGTCTTGGTTTTTGAGAACGCTCGCGAAACGCCTCCATGACGTTAGAGATATCCCAATTGATCCGCAAACCCAATGGGACCATGTTTCTATTACAAATGGGTCCCAACAAGCAATCTACGCACTTCTCGATACCATGATTGATCCAGGTGACGTAATAATCACACCCTCTCCTGCTTACCTTGGCTTCCTATCCCCTGCTGAGAAACTCGGTGGCCGCGTCATTACAATTCCAACTGACTTGGATGGCATTATTCCAGAAGAGGTAGAACACGCAGTTGAAGTATCAAAGCAGAAGTTTGGTAAATGCCCAGATATCATCTATGTGGTCCCTGACTCAGATAATCCGAAAGGAACAACACTCCCAATGAAACGACGCCAAGCTCTTTTTGATATTGCAGAAGCAAATGATATTCTCCTAATAGAAGACTCTGCTTATGCAGAAATCCAGTTCAAGAAGACTCCCAAAGCGATCAAAACGCTCGACAAAGAGAACAGTCGTGTTGCCTATCTGGGGACAAGCAGTAAGGAGGCTGCAGTCCTGCGGGTAGGATATTCAGTGTTACCCTCTGATGTTCGAGAGCAGGTTCTCAAGGACAAGGGATACCTCGATTTATGTACAACAACACTGGTCCAACGAATTCTCGATGAATATTACACGAATCATATTGATGATGCGATGCGTGCCGGTATCCCTAAGTACAAGATTCGTTATGAGGCCATGGCCAAAGCAATTGATGCCTCATTCCCGCCAGGCGTACGGACAGACCCTACTGGCGGATTCTTCATTTGGTGGCAGAGTGAGGACAAGAAATTCGATGCTCGAGAGTTCATGGAACGAGTAGCAATTCCAAATGACCTTCTCTATGTTCCTGGAACCCCGTTCTACCCGCAGAACGGTCACCGTCTGACAAAGGACAATAAAGATGTCCGACCAAGTCTTCCTGAACATAACACCATGCGCCTTGGATTCTCATATGCGCCGCCTGACATTATCGCAGAAGGAATAGAACGTCTAGGTAAGCTCCTATCAAAAGAGCTCGGCTAGATTACAATGAGAAGTTCACGAATACGGTTGCACCGTTTTTCATAGGACCAACGTATGCCCTAATGTAGGGTCCAAACAGATCAGAAAAACCAGAGTTGATTGCCCACTCTATCCATGACCAAGATGATTCCTGCCCGAGTTTGTTCTCTGCGTATTGACCAAAGACCCAGGACAAATACCGTTCCACATCCAGCTTTTTGAGTTGTAGTTTCTCCATGTCCTGTCTGGATGCTTTATCGATTTCTACTGAGATTTCCTCCAAGCATTTGTTAATTGAGGAATGTGTACTGAGAATCAGTTCTTTGAGTTTCGTAAGTGCGTCATTCATCTCATCAAACTGATTCTTTCTTCTGAACTTTGCAATACTACCCATTGTGCCAAACATTTCCTTTCGATGGAGAACCTCGCATCCTTCCTTTTCCAGACTCTTGGCTAGTTCCTCATTCCATGGAGTGTTGAAGTAGGCTCGTGGATACTTGATGAAAAGTGGGAAAGGCACCTCCATTGCCCTCGCAGAAGGGATGACTTGCGCATAGTAAGCGGTTTCTCCAGGGCCTCCAACATGTGCGATTGTAGGAACAATGGTGTCTATCAAAATCTGTCTGGAGTCAACACGTGGTGACAAATATCCAGCAACCTCCCCCAGATATGGGTCGTCAGCGGGAGTTTCAATCTCGACTGTTTCTGAGCAGGACGGACACTTTCCAGTCAGAACTGCGGTACTCCCAAGGTCCTCATAGTGAAGTTCGATCCTGCTTCTGTTGCACTCTTTCCCGGGACACTCATAAAAGAAGGGAACATAGTCCGGACCTCTTTGTCCAATTCCTGGGGAATAGCCCTGCTCCTCAATGAGGTTTGTTGTTTCTTCAAATGCCTTGAGAAATCGCTCTCTGTTCTCTCTGGCAAGCAAGAACTCCATACCCTCAACAAGAAGCTCGCGTATTCCTTGATCGGAGGCTGTTAATAGCGGAATTCCCAGGTCTCCCACGATATTGAAAAGGTGCGCCATGATTCTCTTAGACCACTCACCGAGTGTCTGTGAGTTATGGAATGCGCGTCTGGTAATAGTCAGTGCTTGTTCAAGTCGTTCCTCGACGAGTATCCTTGGATGACGCTCCAAGCTCTTGAACATGGGACGATAGTTGTTCCGAGTGTCTTCCTCAACTTGGCTCAGCCAATTGCTGCTTGGCAGTGGGACAACACTCACTGGAGAATTCTCATATCCCTGTGGAACTGGCATACTGATTAGATTTCCAGCGTGTCCCATCAAAGGCGTACGGATATTGACCAGCTCTGCCTGCACTGTGTCGTAGTCTGCTACACAGAAGAATGGTGCAAGCTGTGTCCCTTTTTCGGCGGCGAGAGCAGATATTTGCACAGCAGTCACTGCCTTGTTCAATACGTAGGCCGCGCCTCCCATCACAACAGTCTGGTGGGCGGATTCCACAGCCCCACTCTCAAGAGCTCCAATGCTCTCTCTGACTTTTGGTGTCAACGAACCGAGTTTCCTATTGCTCTCAACGAGAGTTTTCTTCAGAATGTCCATCCTCTCTGGAATATGCCAGAGCATGTCTTTGTATAATCCCACTAGATTTGGAACTTCATCTACTACTCCGTCAAGTGTTATTGGGGGTGTGCCATAGAGCGTTTTTGCAAGATCGGGCTTTTGGTTTTTCCAGATGAAGTTCTCGTAGACTTCGTAGACACTCGGGTTCAAAGAAGTTCTCCGCCTCCTATTTTGAAACTACTTCCTCGAATACTTTCTCATACATTTTTACAATTTGCTTAGCAGAGAATGATTCCTCGACGCGCTTCCTTCCTGCCTTCCCTAAGTTCTTTCGTTTTTCATCATTCTCAAGCATTTCGATGATTGCCTGAGCGTATTCTTCCTGTCCGAATCCTTTGGTCACTACTCCATCTTTTCCCGGACGTACGAGCTCAGGAATGCCTCCTGCCGGCGTAGTCACGACAGGAAGACTACACGACATCGCTTCAAGCAAGACCAGCGGCATTCCCTCCAGGGTTGAGTTCAATAGAAACAGGTCTGCTGAACACATTATTTCCTGCATATTGCTCTTTACCCCTAGTAGGTGAACATTGTTACACAAGTCCAATGCCTCAATTTTTCTCTCGACTTCTATACGACTTGGCCCATCCCCTGCAATAATCAACCTTGCCTTTGGAAAGTGGTCTGCAACGATTCTCATTATTTCTACGAGATCAACAACTCGCTTCACTTCACGGAAATTCGAGGCGTGAAGGAGAATCTTCTCCTCAGGCTGCAGTTCAACTGCCTCATCGGCTTTTCTAAGTCCCACACACCCGCTCTCTACAAAGAGTCGTACTCCGTTAAGATGCCTGAATGTAGATGTATCAATGAAATTGGGGATTACCTGAATCTCTCTCTCAATTCCCAATTCTTCATGTGCTTTCTTCTTTAGGAATTCGGAAACAGCTGTGACGGCATCTGCCCGCTCTATTGTATGCTTTACGACAGGTCTGTAAGCGGGATCTTGCCCAAGAGTATGAACATCCGAACCATGCAAAGTCAAGACATAGGGGATACCTGAAATCTCCCTTGCCATATATGCTGCCATTGCGTGAGGAATTGCATAATGAGCGTGAAGCAAGTCAAGTTTAGAGTCCGTAGCAACCTTGATGATTTTTGATGTCAAAGCCATGGTGTAAGGCGGACCTGTGGCTTTGAAGAGTGGGTAATCAATGCTGTCGACTAGATCGACATAGACGCCAGTGGTCTGCTCCCACATAAGAGAGAAAGGTCTCTGATAGGTGATGAAGTGAATAATGTGCCCCCGACGAGCCAATTCCTGCCCCAGACGGGTTGCAAGATAGCCACTTCCACCAACTGTGGGGTACAGGTTGACTCCAATCCTCACATAGTGCACCTTCTTTTCTGATTATCCTGCATCCCCTTTAAGGCAAATGGTCTGGACAACTGCAATGCTGCCAAACCTTGATTAGAAGGTGTATTTAACGTGACTCTATGAGCGGTTCAGATGAGGGAAAGATCCTTGTTGTAGTAGCGCATCCTGACGATGAGTCAATAGGAGCTGGTGGCACTATACGAAGACATGCTGACGAAGGTATTGTGGTCGATATCCACTGTATGACTGGAAATGAGGAGCGGAATGAGGAGTTGAAGGCTGCTTGTGGCATTCTTGGTGCTCATAACTTGTACCTGAGCGAGAGGGACGATTTTGCGATTGGCGAGGAACTCATTAACGAAGTAGTTGGAGCAATTCTGAAGTCCCGGCCAACAATAGTCATTACCCATCATGAAGATGACTACAATCGAAATCATCAGCAGTGTGCACTCATTGTGAAACAGGCTGTGGAGTGGGCATCACACAAGACCGTCTTTGATGATGCTCACAGGGTAGAACGCATATATAACATGGAAATCAACACAATGATCTCCCACCCTCATGTTCTCGTTGATATCTCCGCATCCTACGATGCAGCTCTCGCAGCTCTAAAGAAACACAAATCTCAAGTCAAGAAGGCTGACTCATTCTACACACAACTGTATGACGCTAGAACACGACTACGCGGAGTTCAAGCAAAATGCAAAAGGGCTGAAGCCTTTGCGATTACGCTTCCAGAGCATGCCGGTCCATTTTATGAAAAGAACAGTGTAGACAGACTGATTTAGTTGAAAGCCGACCCTTAGCCATCTGCTTTTCTTCTACGAGCGGCCAAGAGCTGTTTTAGTTCTCCCATCATTGTTGTTGGGCCGCCAGGAGTTCCAGCTGGTTTTGGTGTGGGCGCTCTCGCCATTGTTGGGATTGGTCCTCCTCCAGCGCCTGCTGAAGCTGCATCTCCGGCAGGGGCTCGAACAGCCGCTGAGGACATCCTACTCTCCAAGGCATCGACCTTGCTCTCTAGATCCATGATTGCGATCTGGATGTTAGTAATAGCCTCGGTGAGTTTGGTAGTGATAATGCTGACAACTTCTCCCAGCTGTCGGATTTTTTCTTCATTGGGGTCCTTTAGAGCCCACTCGAATTCATCCATAATTTCTGCTTCAAGCTCTTTTCTTTCATCTGGCATTGTTTCTTGACCCCAATATTCAGAAAGGAATCGTGAGTTTCCTCTATAAACCTTGTTTGCATCGTAATACCTGCATCGATTCAGGCAGAGGCTACAGTGCTACTCACTACTTCCTCTGTTATCTTTAGAATCTTTTCTACAGCATTTTTGGACTGTCCCTCACAGGTAATCCTGATCACTGGTTCTGTTCCTGAAGGCCTTACCAATACCCATCCCTGGTTGGAAGTGATTCCCAATCCATCTACAGTGAGGACCTCCTTCACGTCACCCACTTTTTCTGGGAGAACAGTAGCAATTTTGGACATCACACTCTCTTTCTTATCGTTTGGACAAGCAATTTTGCTCTTGAGGAGAGGGTACTGAGGAATGGTCGTGACCAACTCACCAAATGACTTTCCAGTCCTCGCCATTAGTTCAAGGACCTTGCAGGCTGCAAGAAATGGTTCAGGGGCGAGATGAGCGTCAGGAAAAATGAACACTCCACATGCTTCTCCGCCAATGACTCCCTTTGATTCAACCACTTTAACTGCGACCTGAATATCTCCCACAGGTGTACGAATCGTATTCCCGCCAGCTCTCTCAACGGTCTCATCAAGCACTAGTGAACTGTCAACGGTTGTGACCACAGTTTTGCTCTTTGATGTAGAAAGCGCTTGCTGTGCCAATAGTGCGATGGTCCGATCCCCTCTCACTACTTCTCCTTTCTCTGTGACAAAGACAATTCTGTCAGCATCTCCATCATGAGCGATCCCAAGGGCCGCACCAGTCTTCTTGATCATCTGGATAAGGTCTCCAAGAGAATCCTCATCTGGTTCAGACCGTCTTCCAGGAAAGTGTCCGTCTAACTGACCATTGATTGTCACAACTTGACAGTTCAAACGTTGCATCAAATAGGGAGTAAGAAGACAAGCAGCTCCATTTCCGGGATCAACAACGACTCTGAATGACTTACTGCGAATGGTATCCACATCGCACATTTCAAGAAGCGCGTCGATATGCTCATCAACAGCGCTTTCATTGTGACTGACTTTGCCCAGCTCATCCCATCTAGCTACATTGAATTGCTTGGAGTCATATATCTTCTCGAGTTCTCTTTCCTCCCCTTGAGTGAATCCCATGCTATTGCGAGACCAGAACTTAACACCCGTGTATTCTGGTGGATTGTGGGAGGCTGTGACCATAATACCCGCATCGAACTTTTGCTTCATGGTGATGAATGCGAGGGTTGGTGTTGGAATGATTCCAGCATCAATGACATCGATGCCTGTTGACACTAAACCTGAAGTCAACGCATTGGCCACCATGAGACCTGTTATCCGAGCATCCCGTGCCAATAGAACGGTTCCTTTGCCCAAATGTGTACCAAGAGCTTTTCCGAGATTCAACGCCATCTCAAGGTCGAATTCCTCACCGTAGATTTTTCTAACGCCTGTTGTCCCAAACAGCTTTTCGGTCACGGGGATCACAATTCTATTCATTGCAGTGATGGAGAAAAAGATACCTACAGGTGAACATTCTCGCTGTGCCAAAAACCTCTATATTGATGACCGTAGTTGGCTGCGAACAATGCCTTTCTTCGAACATAACAGGACAAAGATTCACTACGTGGATGTTGACAAAAGAGCTGACAAACTATCTGGTGTTTCTCTGGTCTTTGTCCATGGTGCTGGTTCTTCTCATCTGATATGGTCGCTCCAAATCCGTGAGTTCTCAGAGACGTTTCGAACGATTGCTTTAGATCTTTCAGGCCATGGGAAATCTGAGAATGGAGTGAGTGAGCCATCAGTTGAGGGGGATTTCACAGCAGAGATTGTCTCTCTCGTCAAGCACTTGGACCTGAATGATTTCATTCTTGTGGGTCACTCTATGGGTGGGGGAATCGTCATGTCCTATGCTCTGAGAGCGAATGTGCCGAAGCCCATGGCTCTTGTCTTGGTCGATACATCCTACGAGCTTCAACTATCAAAACTCAGAACCGGACTCATAAAGGAAACAATTGATGACCGAATATATTTCTTCAAGCATCAAGTCTACGAGGATTATACTGAGTCCTATCAGTTGAAAAAACTGGAAGACGATATCCGAATCTCACATCCCTCAATCATGGCTCGAGACATGGCTGCATGCAGAGACTTCAGTATTGCTGACAGAGTCGGAGAGATTGACCTCCCAACCTTCATTCTTGTTGGAGAACACGACGACATCATCACTCCCGCTATGGCCTCGCAGCTAGAGAAAAAGTTTCAACGGGCAGACATTGCAGTTGTGAGGAATGCTGATCATATTCCTATGGTTGAAAATGCCGAAGAGTTCAACCGACTGCTCAGGGAGTTCGTTGAGTGGGTAGTCAAGAACCGTTGATGGGCTTTGCGCAAACGCAAACTCTGATTATTATAACCTAAAGGCATGAAGAATTGCGGTGAAAATCCTTGTCCGATGAGAGCAGTCTTGTAGAAAATGTCGATAAGCTCTATGGAACTGAATTGAGTCCGAATGAGTTTGCATTCATTTATGCTGGATATGCAAGTATCCTCTTTCGCGCCAGAGATAGAGTAGTCCTCTTTGATCCCGCAGACCTCTTCTCTAAAGCAAAGGCACACATCCAGTCCCTTGATCTCATCACCTACAGTCACAGCCATCACGACCACTACAACCTCAGCAACGCAGTTGCGTTATACAAAAAGACCCAAGCGCAGATCATCAGCGAGTTCAGCATGGTCGAAGAATTACGGTCGCGAATTCCACCTGAGAGCGTTCTCTCCGGACCTGAGGTGTTTCAAGGTGTACGGGACGGACCGAAGTATAATCTCAATGGCATCAAGGTGGAGCTGCATCGAGGCGTTCATCCTCGACCCATCATTCAATATCGAGTTAAGATTGGTCGGCTCAGAGCGTTTCATGCTGCTGACTCCGGGTATTGGCCCGTTAGCAAAGACAAGGTGGATGTAGCATTCCTCCCAACAGGAGATCCTTCTCCAACTTGCGCTCCTGGGGTGGCTCTCGCAATGGCAATGGACATGAAACCCACCTTCGCAGTTGCTGTTCATGGTGAGGACCATCAACATCGGAAGTTTAAGGAACTCGTTGAAAGAGAACTTCCCGAAACAACCGTCGTAATCCCTCGTGAGAATGAGCTTCAAATCCTAAACAAACCATGACTCACACCTTTGCTAAATCTTACGAAACCTTATTAGTGGCATCAACTTGTTATCGCTTTGTTGCTGAACCGCCTATCACATTCAGGTGACTTTACAAGATGAGCAGCTCGCATGGGGCCCAGGTGCATTTGTCCGATCGGAGGTTTGTTCTATGAGCTCGAGCTACGACTACTTGTTCAAGATAGTCGTTTTGGGCGAAGGAGCCGTAGGAAAGACAGCTATAGTCACCAGGTTCTCTCACGGATTCTTCCGTACAGATTACAAGACCACGATAGGGAGTCAGTTCGCAGTCAAGAACGTCGACATCAAACGCGACACTGGCAATGTCACAGTGAAGTTACAGATCTGGGACGTAGCCGGGCAGAGCCGTTTTCAGATTCTAAGGCCCATGTACTACCGTGGGTCGAGTGGAGGTCTCTTGGTATTTGATGTGACCCGACGACGGACCTTCATCGTGCTTGAAGAGTGGCTCGATGAGCTCCACAAAGCCATCAACAAGGAGATTCCGCTGGTACTAGTTGCGAATAAGACGGACCTTCCTGACAGAGTGGTTGAACCATCTGAGGGTCATGAGTTTGCAGACAAACACGGAATGCCCTACATCGAATCATCAGCCAAGACTGGCGAGGGAATTGTTGACATCTTTCAAAATCTCGCAGAGGTCTTAGTGGCTCAGCGAGAAAAGGGCAACAACTACTAGACTAATTCTTTGTGACTTGTCCCCATCCCAACGAATATCAGTGAGAACTACATCGTGTGAGTTAGAACAATGAGCAAACCAGATGAGCTACACCCAGTAAATGCAATTCCCCCTCTAGCTTGGGCGCTGGAGCTGTACCTGAAGGCTGGAGGAAAGTACAAGGAGGGCAAGTCAGTGGAGCTCATCTTTCCTGTCCAGGACCATCGGGAGAAACTGATGAAGAAAGGGACTCACGACATTTACATGTGGTTCACAAAGGGCAAGATCAGTCTCCGTGCAAGATGTGACTATGATAGGAAGTGCAGTTTCAATTCGGAGAGAATCGATGGAGCAGACAGAGAGGCCGTAAAGAAACTCAATTGGGGTGAGGCTAAAAGTGACACGTTCTTCAAGGCTCTTCGAAAGTGGGTCATGCGTCTTGACCTCGATTTTGTCACATTCATACGAGCACTCAATACAGTCTGCGACAACCGTGTAGAGATCCCCCTGACAACCAAGTATGGGCGAACCTTCCAGAAGTTCGATGAGTATCGAAGAAATCGTTGGCCTGAGGAAATAACGCCAGACAAACGGGACATGTTCATTGAGGAAGTGCTCGTCAGAGTTTCATTCTGGATTCAGTCTGCATACCAGGTTGGCGCTTTAAAATGAAGGATTTTGTCCAATCAAAACTGCTTTAGAGTATGTTTGTCTGTCAGAGTTTGAGGTTGTATCAATTTTATGAACATTGGCCTGCTTGTGAACCCCATCGCTGGAATGGGCGGTCGCGTTGGTCTGAAAGGGACGGACGGAGTCGTTGAAGAGGCCATCAAGAGAGGCGCTACACCGGTAGCTCCCGGTCGGGCACTCGAGTTTCTCACAGCTTTCGAGTCAATCATCATAGCATCTAATCTGAAAGATGCAATCCGCATTGTGACCTGTCCTGGAATAATGGGAGAGGATGTAGTTCAGGAGGCAGGTCTGAAGCATGAGGTCATTAAGATTGATATTGAGAACTCTACAGATGCCGAAGACACAAAGGACTGTGTCTTGGCACTCTATGAAGATGAGGTCCGACTTCTCGTTTTCGTGGGTGGAGATGGGACTGCCCGAGACATCATGGATGCAGTCAAATCTTACGAGTTGGACGACCTCCTTGTGCTTGGAGTTCCCGCCGGTGTCAAGATGTATAGTGGGATCTTTGTTGTGAATCCTGCAGATGCCGCAGAGGTTGTTAAGATGGTCTATGATGGGACGGCGCAGACTGCAGAATTCGAGATCATGGATGCAGATGAGCGGGCAATCAGAAAGGACCAGTTCATGATCAATCTCTATGGCTATCTATTAGGCCCATCCGTACCTGCTAGATTCCAAGGTACGAAACAGGCAAGTCCCGAGACCTCTGACGAACAAGAAGCCCAAGAGGCAATCGCAAGGTATGTGGTCGAAGAGATGGACCCTGATGGGATTTACATCCTTGGACCAGGGACTACTGTAAAAACAGTGACTGACTTACTCAATGTGAAGAAGACGACATTAGGTGTTGATGTTTACAAGCAAGGTTCGATATATAATGATGTCAATGAGGATCGTATTCTAGCTCTCGTTGACGACTTCAGTAAGGTCTGGATTATCGTTTCTCCCATTGGACATCAAGGGATACTCTTTGGTAGGGGCAATCAACAGATTAGTCCAGGGATTATCGAACGTGTTGGAAAAGACCAGATTATGGTTATTAGTACTCCTTCAAAACTAAAGGGAATCGCAGAAGAGACCCTCCGGGTTGACACCGGGAATCTAGAAGTTGATAAGATGCTCAGAGGATACATCAGAGTGATAACCGACTACAACGAGATGCGCTTGATCAAGATCGAATAAAGGAGGACCCGACATGATTGTGCTACTGACGGATTTCGGAGTCTCTGAGTATGCTGGAGTCATGCGTGGTGTAATTTACTCCATTTGTCCGGATGCTACGGTTGTGGACCTGACTCATTCAATCCCATCTCAGTCTATTCGTGAAGGCGCATGGATACTATTCAAGAGCTATAAGTACTTCCCACAGGGCACGGTATTCGTGTCTGTTATTGATCCTGGGGTCGGAACCGCAAGGGATGCTGTCATTGTCGTGACGAAGAACTACATCCACATAGGTCCTGACAACGGTCTACTCTACCCAGCTGCCTCAGATGATGGCATTGAGCGAGTCTATAAAATACTCATAGACGAAGGCGTGTCTAATACATTCCACGGTCGAGATGTCTTTGCCAAGGCTGCGGCGTATCACGAAGCCGGCATCCTGGATGTCATGTCGACCGAACCAAAACCGGGTCTTGATCAGGCGTTAGTATTTCATCAGGAAGGGAGAGTCGGCGAGGTGGTCCGGATAGACAAGTTTGGCAACATCATCACAAACATACCTTCTCTTGAAAAATCGAGATATCAGGTCTCGATTCGGAATGAAAAACGAGAGTTACCCTTCTTTGAAACGTATGAATACGGTTCTGAAGGTGGTATTTTCCTAGTCGTTGGGAGCTACGAAACTCTAGAGATTGCTTCAAAGAATAGACCTGCCACAGACTTTCTTGCACTTGAGATCGGTGAACAAATCAAAATCGAATAGGTTCAGGATTGGTATCCTTTGTAGAAGTGGCAATACTCTTTCTCACAGTTTCGATTTTTTTCACAAATATTCAATCGAATAACAAGTTTTATCGATCAATGTGATTAGCACCACCTAATTATTTAAATATCGAGATTATTCGATATTTGATTAGAATTCGGTGGCAATCAAGATGACAGACGGAACTGACAGTCCCGCATTCCTCTTCTGTGTCTGTACAGGAAAATGTCCTGGTTTCGCGAAAATGGATATGTGGGACTTCATCAATCGTGTACGAATGGAACTCCCGGTGAAATATGGCGTGATACATCCACAGTTGTGCGAGGAAGATGGAGATAGATATCTGGAAAGCACTCTCAATGCTGGTGAAAAAGTCATCATCGCAGGATGTGCTCCAGCGATGCAATACAAGCTATTTCGAGATGCATTTCAAAAAGTAGGGCTTGATGCTCAGAAAGATCTTATTCCCTTGGATGTTCGTGACATGACCACAGATGAAGCATTTCAA
>RDNZ01000023.1 GCA_011364905.1 Candidatus Thorarchaeota archaeon | reverse complement strand
GAAGATGACTTGGTTAGAATAGGTCTCTCAGACCTCCTTCAACAGATGGTTTCCGATGTTTATTTTGTCGAGCTTGCTGAGGTTGGAACCCAGATGGAATTTGGTGACGAATTGGGCTCTTTTGAGTCAACAAAAATTGCCATGGAGATTATATCTCCAATATCAGGAACGGTCATTGAGAAGAACAACGTGCTTGCGGATAATCCTGAGTTAGTAAATGAAGACCCATACGAAAAGGGTTGGCTGTATGTTATACGTCCTAGTGACAGTAGTGAAATGGACCTATTGAAGACCGCAGATGAATACCTGACATATGGTGTTGAGAAAGCTAAACATGAATTAGGAAAGAAGGTGTCTGAATGAGTGATGCAAAACGAGTAGTCATTCCCTGTAGTGGAATTGGGAAAGCCTTTGGAACTGTTGCACGAGAAGCCACGTATCAACTAACTAAAACTGGCAATGGAGAAGACTATAGAACAATTTGTCTTCCTCTTCTTGTCGCAGGTGATCAGAAGGCAATCAATCTCCTCAAACAATCCCGTGTGTATACGATTGATGGTTGTCCGAAAAAATGCGCAACACTATGTGTTGAACGTACAGGAGTGGATGTTGCTATGGAGGTCGTGGTTCCCAAAATACTAGCAAAGAATACTGACCACAAACCTGGTTCTATCTTGGATATTGGACCTAATGGTGTGCTTCTAGCAAAGGATATTGTAAACGTGATTCTGGAAGAGGAGAGTGATAGAGATGAGTGAATTACCAAAAGTCGGAATAATTTCCTGTAGTGGTGAGGATTGCCCTGGAGGAAATATCTCAAGAGAGGCAACATTACGAGTCCTTCACAATTTAAGGCCAGATGAAACTGCAACCATCTGTCTTCCTCTATTCCTCGCAGGTGGTGAGGGTGAGCGTGGATTTGCAAAAAGATTTCCAACTATTACTGTAGATGGTTGTGGAAAGATGTGTGCTGCTATCGGTACTGCAAGATTTAGTAACAAACCAGCAGTTGAGATTAATCTTGAAGACTATCCTGATTTTATCTCTCTCAAGGATGAAGAGAAATGGCATATTCAAGAAAGTAGTTCAGACTTAGTTGAGAAACTTTCTAATGATATTGCTAGTCATGTGGATGAACTCAGAAACACTTGGGAGTGAACCATAATGAGTGAAGAAGCTGATCTTATGTGGCGTGCTGAATTTCACAAAGCACTAAGTAATCCTGTACGTCTTCAAATTGTAGAGCTAGTTCTTGATGGTGAGATGTGTCAGTGTGATATCTTTCCCACAATTGGCCTCTCACAATCCACCGTTTCCTCATACCTTTCGCAGCTTGTTCGCTCTGGAATCCTTGCCGTAAGACGTGATGGTACGCGAAAGTTGTATTCGATCTCTAATCCTGGAATCTTGAAAGCTCTAGATATTATGAGACATCTAGCAACACAGGCGTAGTATAGATAACCAATAATTTGCCGTAGCTGGGTTTCTCTCGGAGAAGCAGAGTAGAATCCTTAACTTGAAGTTCATATTCTCCTTGCCCTGTCAAGGAGATCAGATGATGTATTTCACACTAGTAGAAACTTCACTTGGTTACGTCAGTGTCATTCATCGTGAAATAACCAAAGATGGAATAGTAGGTGTAGTTCTTCCTCGAACAAAGAAGGATGCCCTTAAAGCTGTGCAACTACGGTATCCTCATGCCAGAGCTTCATCTAATTCCTTTGATTCAGTGGAGGCTTTGCTAGTAGATTACTTTAATGGAGGGCATGTAAAGTTCCCTCTTGATGTGCTTGATTTCTCAGTGTGTTATCCATTTCAAATCGAAGTACTCAAAGCAGAGTGGTCAATTCCCTATGGGAAAGTGGCATCATATGGAAGTGTGGCGAGAAAGATTGATTCAACTGCATATCGCGCAGTTGGTAATGCTCTTGCTCGTAACCCATTTCCCATCATTATTCCCTGTCATAGAGCAATCAGAACAGATAGAACTCTAGGTGGATTCCAAGGCGGACTTGAGATGAAGAGGCGAATTCTTGAAATGGAGGGTGTCAGGTTTGATTCGAAAGGTCGAGTACTACCTCGCTTCATAATGAAAAACAATCCCGAGAATGGACCCATAGGAACCGGATTGCACTTCAGCGAGACTTCGTGGTTGTTATAGTATCTCTCTGTATGAATTCAATCCTCCAATCCAGAACTAAGTAACTAAATAGTGGAATATCTCTATGTTGAGTATGTCTCGCATCGTTGTCCTAGGTGGTTGTGGCATTGTTGGGACGCAAGCAGTGAAGGCGCTTGTGGCAACTGACGACTTCGATGAGATTATCATTGGAGACATCAACAAAGAGAAAGCAGACATGTATGTAGCGGAGATGGGGGACTCGCGTCTGGATTCAGCTGAAGTGGATTTGACTGATTTGACTATGGTCAAGAAAGTGATCAAAGATGCTGATATTGTGCTTAACTGCTCGGGTCCATTCTATAAACTCGGACCTACTATAATGAGAGCAGTGATTGATTCCAGGGTCGATTATGTCGATATCTGTGACGACTTGGATGCCACTCGAAAACTCTTGGACATGAGTGAAAGTGCAGAGAAGGCCGAGATCTCAGCACTCATTGGCATGGGTAGTTCTCCTGGTGTTGCAAACCTTCTTGCCAAGTTCTGTGCAACACACATGCTAGATGAAGTCGAGTCTATCGACATATTTCATGCTCACGGTGGCGAACCTTCAGAAGGTCCTGCTGTCGTGGCGCATAGAATCCACAGTATGACCACTCCAATTCCTGTGTATCTGAATGGAGAGTACACCACAGTTGATTACTTTGGCGAGGATGGCATTGCTCTGCGAGAGTTGGTCGATTTTCATCAGATTGGTTCGTTCACCTGTTATCCCTATCCACACCCAGAAACCATTACTTTACCAAGGTACATCAAGTGCAAGAGGGTGACCAACCTTGGTTGTGTGCTTCCTCCGGAATACTATCAATTGACACAGGACATTGTCAGAGTTGGTGCCGTTAGCGAAGATCCAATTGAGGTTCATGGGCAGCTAGTATCTCCTCGAGATTTTGCAATAGCCTATGTAATCAAGGAGAGAGAACGCCTCCTTCGGGAAACTAAGTTTGGTGAACAACGAGGATGCCTTAGGATTACTGTCAAGGGCTTTGAGGATGGTCAGTTCAGACAGTACAATTTCCAGATGTCATCCGTTGGCCAATCAATGGGCGAAGGGACTGGAATTCCTGCAGCCTTTGGAGCCATCCTGACGCATCGGAAAAAGATCTCAGGAAAGGGGGTGCTCCCTCCTGAAGCTTGCGTTAATCCGCTTGACTTCCTTGGCTTGATGCAGGAGTATCTCAGTCTGGATGGAATGACTGGGGAAGGGTCTCCACTGATTATTGAGTTAATCGACAAGGATGGCAATAGAGAACAAGTAGAGATGTGAATCCTTTCTGAGCCATTCTATATATGGCGGTTTGACCATGGGGAACACCGTGTTGAGAAATGCCTTCCGAGAGAGAAACAAAATATGTGATTGCAGTAGACCATGGGACATCAGGAATGAAGGTCGCGCTCGCAGATACATGCGGAGCGATACTTGGGTTCGAGATTGAAGAGACCCCGCTTTACCTCTTCGATGATGGTGGAGCTGAGCAGGACCCTGATGAGTGGTGGAGTGCTTTTATCATCGCTACGAAGCGACTTTTATCCAAGAATATTGTCCCAACAACGGAAATTGTAGCAATCTGTGTGTCAAGCCAATGGTCGGGAACCGTTGCTGTTGACGAGAAAGGTGTTCACCTCCACAATGCCATCATCTGGATGGACTCGCGTGGCGAGCCATATATCAGAAAGATAAACGAGGGTATCATTAACATCTCAGGGTATGGCATACTCAATATCGCTCGCTGGTTAAGAAGTACTGGCGGTCTTCCTGCAAAATCGGGCAAAGATCCAGCAGCTCATATTCTCTACCTGAAGAACGAATATCCCAATGTCTATCAATCAACCTACAAGTTTCTCGAGCCCAAGGACTACATGAACCTAAAGCTGACTGGAAAATTCGCCGCCTCCTATGATTCGATCATGCTCCATTGGGTCACGAACATACGTGACATCAACAATGTCCACTACAACAAAGGGCTCATCAAGAAAATCGGCATTGATCCCGAAAAACTACCACCGTTGATGAGTTCCATAGATGTCCTAGGACCAATAAAGCCAGAGATCGCCCGAGAGTTGGGAGTCCGAGAGGACACGCAAGTGATAGTAGGCTCTCCTGACCTGCAATCAGCAATTGTTGGTTCCGGGGCAGTGCGTGACTTCGAGGGCCATATCTACATAGGTACCAGCAGCTGGACAACTTGCCATGTTCCATTCAAGAAGACAGACATCTCGCATAACATGGCAGCTGTGCCTTCCTCTATACCTGGTCGATACTTCATCGCCAATGAGCAGGAGAGTGCTGGGGCCTGTTTGAACTTCCTGAGAGACAACATCTTCTATCCAGATGATGAATCTCGCAAGGGTAATCCTAAAGTGTTTCAGGAGTTCGATGAGATCGTGAAGGGGTCTCCACCAGGGAGTAATGGATTGATTTTCACACCATGGTTGTATGGAGAACGCACTCCCATTGAGGACCACAATGTAAGGGGTGGCTTTCACAACATGTCTCTCACTGTAAAGCGGGAAGACCTGATTCGGGCTGTTTTCGAGGGTGTAGCATTCAACACTAAGTGGTTGTTCGAGTTGGTTGAGAAGTTCATCAAACGCAAAATGGACCCTGTGAACATAATTGGTGGAGGAGCTCAATCTGATATCTGGTGTCAAATATTCGCCGATATTCTCAACAGGACAGTTAGACAACTCAAAGATCCAATAATGGCAAATGCACGTGGGGCCGCCTTCATCGCTGCGACAGGCTTGGGCTTTTGTACCTTTGATGATATTCCCAACTTAATCCAATACTCCAAGATCTTTGAACCCAATCCTGCCAATCGTGACCTGTACGATACGCTGTTCAAGGAGTTTCTTAATGTCTACAAGAACAACAAATCAATGTATAAGCGATTAAATGAATAATGAAGTGCAGTAGGTGAGAGGATGACTGAATTCACTTTTGATTTCATAGAAGAGAAAGTGAGGAAGAAATCCTTTGGAGTCTTGACGACTATTGACTCAAAGGGACGGCCTCACAGTACTGGGATAATCTATGCTGTAAGTCATCCAGAGAAACCCTTCGCACTCTATAGCATATCTGGTTCCCAATACGCGAAGGTGAGGAACATCAAACGAAATCCAAATGTGTCCCTTGTCGTCACCTTTCCACATTACTGGATTCGTTTTGCTCCTGCGAGCTACGCCATGTTCCGAGGAACCGCAGAGATTCTTCCAGATAACGATGTTGATGGGCGTTGGGCAATGAGCCAATCACGGATTGGACGAATGAACCTCCAGACTGATGCAGATGACCTAGGGAGTGAGTTTGTTTACATCAAGATGATACCTGAACCAACAGTGTTTTGCTACGGACTAGGATATGGTCTTATGGAGCTACGGGGGAACCATACGGAGGCTTCGTACAAGGTAACGATACCTGCTGACAGACAGTGAAGGCACGGAATTTGGAAAGAAGGAAAAGAAACGCGAAGATACTGATGGCGTTTTCAATATGCATCATGATATCCATGACATTGTTACTCGTTTTCGATATCCACTATATGGGAGTTGGCTGGGTCCAAGACCAAGGAAGTCTATGGTATATCAGCGAAAGGTATACTCCCAACAACAATGTTTCATATACTGTGACCTTTCATTCAGTCAACTTCACGTTCATGTACTGGATTTATCCGGGGCAAATTCAGGATGCTGACTATACTGCATACTTTTTGATTGAATTCGCAGACAATTCGAATACTGTTCTTAGCATCTTAACAGGGTCCTCTCTTTTTACAACGCAACCGAGTACACGACCTCTGGTTTCTAAGACCACAATTGGTACCTCTCCAATCGTTGGAGTGCTGTATCATGGTTACCTTGACAATCCGTGCAGTTGGCGATTCATTGTTAGATTGTTTTGACATTCCGCTGATTAGCCATAGAATCTCAGAAGAACTCTAAGAGCCCTGAGTGTTATCCACTTTGATGGTTTGTTCTTCTCTTCAATCACGCAGAGCATCTTGCCATTGAAGGTATTCTTGAGAAGCCACCTACCCGATTGTTGGCTTTCTTCGACAAGATCGATTGAGTCCTGCATTCTGTTGTCCTTGACTCCAAGCGTGGTCAGGGTATCCAGAACCTCTAGGACATCTGATTGATAAAAGAGTGGAAAGCCAAACCTCTTCCATCCTGCTTTGTCTTTCCTGCTCCCATCCGGATTTCGAAGGTACCTGTAGATGCCATTCTCTAGAATAACCTCGACCTCTTGGTCTATGATTCGGTCCAGGTCTGAAGATCTCTGGGCCTTTGGGATCTGAGCCAAAGCTCTGAGCATCTTTGCACCTCCCATAAAACAGTTCTCTGGATAAACACCATTCTTGTCAATTGGAAACGCCCTGCACTTCCAGCCTCCTACATCGTCTGAATGATAATCCACTTGGAAGTCTATCAGCCTCTTCGTCCTATCATCATTCAGATACCCAAAATGAATTAGATAGTACAGAATGTTGCCGTCCAGACAGCATCCATCTTTCACTACACTTGCTTTTCCCTTCGCAGTCTTTGGCATATCTGCCAGAAAGTGCCCCGAGTCTCTTTGGAATAGAAAAACATGTTCTATTGCTTGCTCAATCTTGGGCGTTCTCTTGGCACCTAGCTCTGCCAAAATCAGTAGGGTGTGGGTTATAGCTGTGTACTTGGGATTGTACATGTCACGATACTGTCCCCAATATCCCTCTCCTTTCTGGGCATTGAGGATTGCTTTCACGCACGGCGTTGCCATCACAGCATCCTGTGCATCTCTTACATCACGATGATTGGCGGGTTTTCCCTCTAGTTGTTGGAGTGCCCAGAATCTGACACTTGGATTCTCTGGTCCAAGTATCCAATCAACCGTCTTTTGACCTGCAATCTCCTTCCACTTCATACACGTTTCTTCAGATTCCTTCGTATTAAGACCTAGCTATTGTGCGTTTCTAATCTCTCTCACCCAAAAGGATTAATCATCCAAGCGCACACTTCGCTTATCACTCGGAGAGACAGAAAGACCTTGCAAGACATATTTTTCCAATTTGTTGAATACATCCGGAGTTTACTTGCTCCATGGGGATTAGGAGAATATGCTGGATTCATAGCTCTGATTCCCTTTTTCATAATTCTTTACCTCCTATACCTGATAGTCATACGTTCAATCAGAGTTTCCTTCAAGAAGGTCGGGATGCCAAGGGAAGCGACGGGAGGGACGATATTCGGGGTCCGTCTGTTCTTCTTTTCAGTGGCGTTTCTGGTTCTTCTCTCAGCAGTCGGTGAATCCATAGCGCAGTATGTAGTCGCGGGTGGTGCCCTGATTGGTACTGCTATTGGCCTTGCCTTTTCAAGAGCTCTCTCAAACATCGTCAGTGGGCTCTATGTCCTGGTGGCGAGACCTTTCCGGGTTGGGGACTACATTCGACTGGGGGAAACTGAGGGAATTGTTCTAGAAATCACTCTAAACTATACACGCGTTCTACGAACTGACCACACAAGACAGTTCGTCCCAAACTCCGCTACTATCGACTCGCGGCTCACGAACTTCCGTGTCCGAATAGATGATTTCTTCGATGAACGAGGCATGAAGTATCAACATGAGATTTTTGACCCTGATGATGATGAGGACTCAAGGTTTGAAAATGCTGTCGAGAAGCTGAAGTTTCTGACTAGAGGAGATGAAGTATATCGCTACACTTTTGATATCGAGATGGAAAAGACTTGTTCTCAACCCAAGGTCGAGGGCTATTTCAGTTCTCTCTGCACAAAGTGGAGTAAATCGTTCATTCTACCACCAGAATACTTCTTTTGGTCCAGCACTGCAACAACATTGACCTATCGGTTTGCATTCATGGTAATAGATCCCAAAGACATTTTCAATGAGGGTCAAAGATTCAGGTTCGAGGCTGCTCAATTTCCGACATCTTGAGATCACTCTTTCCATGGGATTATTTCCTTCTCCCGGTTTTCCAGTATCTTCTGGACAAACAGTGGGTCAGCAAGTAATCCTCTTCCAATACCGAGCATGTCGCACATGTCGTCCTTCATGACTTTCTTTACCATTTTGCCGTCACGGACTTGTCCAACGCCTATCACTGGAATGATCACATGGTTTCTAATGTGTCCAGCAATTGGAATGCAAGAGTCGTAAGGGTAATCTCTGAGAAAATCCGGTTGCGTTTCTCTGTCGAAGAGTGGAGGAAGCGCTGGGTTGAAAGTAGAGTCTACGACGCATGAGATATGGAGTACATCAATCCCTGCGCCTTCTATGATTCGTGCAATCTCAATGCCTTCATCCATTGTGATTCCATTCTCAACATTTTCGAATCCATTCATTCGGAAGATAAGCGGGTAGTCACCCAGCTCTCTTCGAATGGCTCGTATCACGTCCACAGAGAACTTCGCTTTCTTTTTCGTCGTTCCACCGTAGTCATCTATTCTGCGATTTGTGTAACCTGAGAGAAACTCACTCAAGAGATAGTAATGAGCTCCGTGGATCTCTACGCCATCAAATCCCGCTTCCATAGCTCTTCTCGCTGCATCGACAAACATCTGCGTTATGTCATTAATCTCATCAGTAGAGAGTGGCTCTGGTACTTTGTGTTTCACGACAGGGATGTCGGAGGGACCAACATATCTTGTCTTGAAGTGTGTTTTTGAGCCGGAGTGGTTAATCTGGATGAAGGCTCGTGCCCCATGAGCCTTTATCGCCTCTGCGAGCCTTTTCAGTCCCGGAATCATGTTATCATCATGAATTCCAATGTTCTTCATGCCAATCCGGTGTTCCCAAGCTATGGCTGATGCCTCAACTATAATGAGTCCAACCTGTCCTTTGCTGCGTTTCTCATAATGTTGGATAAGGGCATCAGTCACAGATCCATCCTTTGAAGATAGGCCCCGTACCATTGGCGGCATCACGAATCTGTTTTTTACTGTAAGACCTGCGAATTCAATTGGTTTTGTCAAGTCAACCAGTGCGAGGTCCCACCTAAACTAGAGGTCCGCTCCAGTCTTCCCTGATCCCCATGAGTCCATCGCGGCTTTTAGTTCTTCATGGCCTTCCTCTTTTGCGTACTTGCTTACAGGGATTCCTTGCATCTTCGCATTAATTGCCTGTCTGAAAGCAATGGCTCCTGCGCGCGGCCCATTGGGATGAGCATGGATGCCTGCTCCGGTACCAATCACGATGTCTGGCCCAAGGTCGTCCATCACTTCCTCGACGTGACCTGGACTGATTCCGCCACTTGGCATTGGCGCAGTCTGCCCAATATTGTGTAAAGGCATGATCATGTCATGGGCAACATTGAGGAATCGTTCTCTAAGGACTGGGGCTTTCCCATATGGCGCTGGGAACACAGTGATATCCGAACCACAGATTCTAGGTAATTTGCCAGTGACGATATTAGATGAGATACCTACAATAGGCGAGTAGGTCATTGCTCCTGTCACATCCATATGCGCCAGAAGGGGCACCTTGGGTGCAAGATTCTCACTGACGTGCCGGAATGCTGAGTATCCGACAGCGAGGAAATTGATCATGAGTCCGTTTGCTCCGAGTTCGATTGCTTTCTCTGCATTCTCGAACATTCGCGGAAGCCTATCCGTGATATTGACTGTATAGATTGTCTTCTCTCCTTTCTCAGAGTCTGCTCGATCAAGTGCTTCCATGAATCGAGGAATCCTGTCCTCAAGTGTATTGAAGTCAGGATTTGAAAGCAACTCATCATCTTTGATGATGTCCGCACCTCCTGCGGCCGCCTCATAGGCAAGATCTGCACCCATTTGACATGATGTATAGACGCACGGCTTTACCATGTTGTTAAGGAACGGTCTCTTCTTTACTTTCAGAAGCTTTCGGAGACCCTTGATCCCAAACTTGGGGCCTTTAAAGCCCTTCAACCAGCTTTTTGGAAACTTCATGTCAAGACATTTGATTCTTCCATACAGTGAGATGTTGCCAATAACTGTGGTAAGAAGCATGGGGATTTGTTGGCCAAAATTCTCCCAAGGATAGGCAACCTGCATAACATACTGCCTTCTCTCAAGGTCCTTAGGATAGCTGTACTCATGTTGAGGTACTTCGTAGACTCCTATGACCTTTGCAACATGGCGCCGTCGAACTTCAGGAGTTTCGCCAGGCACCAGTGTCCATGTGCCGGTACTCTGTTCAACCGCAGCCGCATGTGCCAGCTCTCTCGCGTCCATAATTGGCGGGAGTCCTACATAGTATGTGCAGATGACATACTTGTCCTCCTCAATTGCATCAGGTAATGCATCAGGTAGTGCATCGAGTGGAAGCTTTTCCATTATTATCAACCACATAAATCAATACGTGTCGGTCTTATGTTCTTTTGGAGAGCTATCTTCTGAATCTAATGAGAAGTACTATGGCTGCAATTCCAAATGCCGCGATGCCTCCTACAATCCATGGATTGAGAGGATAGCTCTGCGTGCTTTCTGGATAGATATTCGTTATTGCATCTAGAATCCCACTACCCACAAACCAATCGTATTCATTGGGCCCGTCTTCGTTATCTGAGGTGAACACAACCACCATGTCGTGTTCCGAAATTACATAGATGAACTGACCATCGTAACCTCTGGCTGAATACCAATTATGATAATCATCAATCCACCACTGATATCCGTAGCTGATCATCGTATAGGGTGTTGCAGGTCCCTGACTTGAGCTGGCTACCCATTCAGATGACACAATCTGTTGATCATCCCAGGTCCCATTATTCAGGTATAGAAGCCCGAACTTCGCCATGTCTCTGGGAGTCAATGCCAGATTTGAACCCCCAAAATTGATTCCTTGTGGGTCGGTAGACCAAAACCTCTGTGTTATTCCAAGAGGCCCAAAGAGGTACTCGTCTGCAAATGCCAGCGGACTCATACCAGTTGTGACATTGATAATTGTGGCCAACAGGTGGGAGTTGCCGCTATTATAGTAGAAGACAGAGCCTGGTTCGTATGCCATTGGACGGTCGAGAACATACTGTGCCCAGTCATCGGAGTCTCTCATAGCGAAGAAATCATTATACTCATAATAATTGTCCTCATTCCACTGAAAACCTGACCTCATCATAAGCACGTTCTCCAGAGTGATCTGTTCTTTCCAGACACTCATGTTGGCAATGGTCCTGTCTGGGAAGAAGTCTATGAGACGCTGACTTGTATTGTCGATGAAACCTTTGTCGATGGCAATACCAATCAGACATGACACTATGCTTTTTGTGACTGAGTACAGGATGTGCGTATCATTGACATCATAGAGCTGAGGTGTGAAGTACTCCTCAGCAACGATAAACCCGTGTCGCACAACGATGAGACTGCGAATATGCTCACCGGCGTTTCTCACTTGGTCATACACATCTGCGAGGGCTGTAGAGCTCATTCCCTGCTCTTCTGGAGTTGAAGTCGCCCAGCCACTCGTTGGCCAGACTTGAACTGGTCTACTAGATTGAACACCCGATGGAATTGTCAGAACTAGAATAGCAAGTATGGCAAATGACACTGTACTGTTTATGACCCCTCGAGAATGCATGACGGTGTTAGTACTCTCTGCTGATTTTAACCTAATAATCTACGCAATCGATCCTCTTGCCAGAGAGTTTTGTTTATCAGTGTGTGCGCACTTGAAAAACCAATAGACAATAGTATTGGCGAGTGAAGTTTTGATTCCAATATCTGAAGTTGCGAAAAAGGCTGGCATTGATGAGAAGTATCTTGAACACTATGGGAAGTACATGGCCAAGATTGACCTCAAGATTCGCAAGGATCTGGGGGAGCGCAAAGGAAAACTGATTCTTGTGACTGCAACCAACCCTACTCCAGCAGGTGAGGGGAAGACGACCAACTCGATTGGTCTCTCAATGGCTCTCAATGCCTTGGGACACAAGGCTGTAGTTGCAATCCGACAACCATCATTGGGTCCAGTCTTTGGAGTAAAAGGAGGGGCGGCTGGAGGCGGCAAATCCACGGTTGAACCCTTTGAAAACATCAATCTGATGTTCACTGGAGACTTTCCCGCGGTTTCTGCTGCTGGCAATCTTTTGTCAGCCATGATTGATAATTACATTCAACATGATTGTCAACCGGAGTTGGATGTCCGACGGACCTATTGGCCGCGTAATGTTGATATGAATGACCGTTCTTTGAGGAAAGTCATCATTGGTTTAGGTGGACGATTTGATGGATTTCCACGGGAGGACAACTTCGTAATCACTTCCGCTTCTGAAGTGATGGCAATCCTTGGGCTATCAGAGAGCTATTCCGAACTGAAGGAGAGACTGGGGAATATTCTCATTGGTCGGTCTGAGCAGTTGAAGGATATGTTTGCTAAGGACCTTAAGGCACAAGGGGCTATGACTGTTATTCTACGAGACGCCCTCAAACCCAATCTTGTCCAAACCCAGGAAGAAACGCCTGCGATAATTCATACTGGACCTTTTGCGAACATTGCTCATGGTACAAGCTCAATCATTGGGACCGACTTTGCATTGCGTCTGTTCGACTATGTAGTCATTGAAGCTGGTTTTGGAGCTGACTTGGGCGCTGAGAAGTTCTTCAATATTGTCACAAGAGCGGGTGATTTCAAGGTCGATGCCTGTGTTGTGATCACTACAATTCGTGCGCTAAAACACCACGGAAATGGCAATCTTGAGGAAGGATTTCCAAATCTTGAGAAACATATGGAGAACATCAATAACTTTGGAGTTCCTGCTGTCGTGGCACTCAATCGGTTTCCTGATGACGCAACTGAAGAGATTGAACAACTACGAAAGTTCTGTGAATCGAAGGACTGGAAGATGGAGGTTTCAGAAGTCTTTGCTAGGGGAAGTGAGGGTGGCAAGGCACTTGCTCAGGCGGTTCTTGAAACGATCGAGAAGAATCCTGCTAAAAAAATCCATTACACCTATGACCTGAAAGATCCTATCAAGACCAAGATCTTGAAAGTCGCTAAGAACATCTATGGGGCTGATGATGTTCTCTACACAACAGGAGCTAAAGGTCGAATTAGGTCACTTGAGAAGAGAGGCTTTGGCAATCTGCCAATCTGCATCGCAAAGACACAGTTCAGTTTGTCTGACCAGAAGGGTTTGAAAGGACGTCCCAAAGGCTTTGAAGTGGAGGTCAACGGTGCCGATGTCAGCAATGGCGCTGGATTCATAGTCATCTATATGGGCGACATCAATTTGATGCCAGGACTACCTGAGGAACCAGCGGCTCAAGGGATGGATGTTGATGCTGATGGAAACATCAGTGGTGTCTTCTGATTGGTGATTTCCATGTCCGAAGATGAGCTGAAACCAATCTGTGAAGATCACGAAATCAAGGGTCGTCGCCTGTCACATCGGATACGGACTGAAGTGAAGAATGAAGTAACAGAGCTGGTTGCTCGATATGGAGTTTCACCGAAGTTGGCAACTGTCATTGTAGGTGAGGACCCCGGTTCTCAGATGTATATTCGAATGAAACACAAGGCATCAAACAAGGCTGGTATCCTTTCAGAACATCACGATTTACCAGAAACAACCACTCAAGATGAACTTCTTGAATTAATCAGAGGGCTCAATGCTGACAAGACTGTACATGGAATTCTAGTTCAATTACCTCTTCCAAAACAGATTGACGAGAAGGCCATCATCAGTGCCATCGACCCATTGAAGGATGTTGATGGCTTTTCCCCTACCAATGTGTACCGTCTCTTTTATGGTGAGGAGGATCTTAGCGCTGCTACACCACACGGTATCGTCACAATGCTAGACCGGATTGGCTGGAAGGACCTCTCCGGGAAACAGGCCGTCATCATCAATAGGTCCAATATCGTTGGAAAACCACTCATCATGCTCCTTCTGAACCGCAATGCCACAGTCACAATCTGCCACTCGCGTACAAAGGACCTACCCTCATTTACAAAACAAGCTGATGTTCTCGTGTCTGCTATAGGTAGACGAACAACAGAGAATGATCCCTTCTTCATCACGGCGGAGATGGTCAAAGAAGGAGCAGTTGTTATTGATGTAGCAACGCCTCACGGCGATGTTGACTTTGAAAAAGTGAAGGAAAAGGCGACATGTATCACACCTGTGCCCGGCGGAGTGGGGCCGATGACCATTGCTATGCTCTTGAAGAATGTCGTTGCAGCTTACAAAGCGCAAATCCAGTGATATAGACTCATTCCCAAACGCTTTTGTGGACCGACTACCGGAGCGAGCACTGGTGAATCTTGTGAAAGTTGTCGAGTGCGTGCCCAACTTCTCAGAAGGACGAGACAAGAAAATCATTGATGCATTGTCTGAGGCAATCACAAGCGTTGAAGGTGTCAGGCTTCTGGATGTTGAGTTTGACGCAGACCACAATCGGTCCGTCTTCACATTCATTGGTAGCCCTCAACAAGTGAAGAGTGCTGCACTAAAGGCTGCAGAACTTGCAGTCGAGAAGATTGATCTGACTAAGCATAAAGGAGCTCATCCAAGAATGGGTGCGGTTGATGTTGTGCCATTCATTCCACTTCATGGTACAACAATAGGAGAATGTATCGAGCTCTCAAAGGAGTTTGCTGAGGAGTTTTCCAAGAAGTGCAAAGTGCCCATCTTTCTATATGCAAAATCTGCAACCCGCAGAGACCGAGTAGATTTGCCAAACATCCGTGAAGGAGAATTCGAGGGACTCAGGGAAGAAATCGGTAAGAATCCTGAGAAGGATCCTGACTATGGACCAACCAAAATCCACCCAACAGCTGGAGCAACCGCCACTGGAGCTCGCAACTTCTTGATTGCTATAAACTTCAATTTGAGCACAACCAATCTCGAGGTAGCGAAGGTTTGCGCTGATGCAGTACGCGGAACGACTGGTGGCTTTGTTAATGTTCAGGGAATGGGTCTAAATCTTCCAGCGAAGAACTGCGTTCAGGTTTCTGTGAACCTGACCCATCCCAAACGAACGAAGATTCACCAAGTGCTTGAGGTCATACGAAACGAAGCACGCAGGTTTGGGGCAACTGTTATTGAAACTGAGATTGTTGGGATGGTGCCTCTTTTCGCACTTCTAGATGCGCTCCGATATTATATCCAACCTGAGAAACTCGATGAGTCAATGATTCTGGACCTCTACTACCTTGGGGGTGGTTCTGATCCAACAAAAAAGACCTTCACTGAGATGTCCATGATTGAATTTGGTAATGAGGTCCGTCGCGCACGCGCTACCCCTGGTGGTGGGAGTGTTGCTGCTGCTCTTGGTTCATTTGGAGCTGGTCTTGTATGCATGGTCACAGGTCTTTCACTATCAGGAAGGAAGTTCGCTGGCATAAAGGATGAGATGCTGGAGCATAGGCATGCATGTGATTATGATCGAGGTATCCTTTTGGACTTAATTGAAAAGGACTCTAAAGCATTTGATGTTGTTATGGATGCATTGAGGTCTCCAGCAGAAACAGCTGCTGAAAAGAAGAAGAAGGATGCATCACTAGAAAAAGCAACAATAGAAGCGGCCAAAGTGCCATTGACAACGATGCAGCATTCATACAGTGCCATGACTCATGCTCTCGTGGCAGCTGAGAAAGGCAACATTAACTCAATCACGGATGCAGGTGTCGCCACTCATGCGCTTATGGCATCCATAGAGGGTGCTGCTTTGAATGTAAGAGTCAATCTGGGGAACATCAAGGACAAATCATTTGCTGATAAGACTGCCAAAGAGGTTGAAAAACTCCTAAAGAATGCTGCTAGTCTTAAGGCGTCAATCCTTGAGATAGTGGACATTAGAATGAAGGAGCTGTCTAAACCAGCTTAGTGAACTCTGGTGAGAGTGGTGCCTCTACCTACTTTCACAACATAGGTTTTCGCTCCAGTATGCCCAATGGCTGTGGCCACTTCTTGTTCATGTCCCACTGTATATGCCATCATTGAACCGCCGCCGCCGCTCCCGTTAATCTTACAGCCCAACGCCCCCGCATCATAGGCGGCTGCAATCATTCTCTCAATCTTCGGTGTTGAACGTTCCAAGTCATCCCGTAATATCTCATGATGCTCCCTCAGTAAGCTTCCTAGTTCTTGAGGGTCCGGAAGTGATTCACTCAGAAGTTTGATTGCTCGATTAGTCAGATCTCGGTTGCGAAGGGTGGCTTCCGCTATTGATCTCTCTTTACTTTGCTTTTCTTGACTTATCTCCATGACTGTGGATAGCGGCGTTGTTCTTCTATCGAATCCTTCAATCTGTCCTCTGAGCTTCTCGTACTCTCCTTCGACAGTCGTTTTGATGTGTCGAAGGTCTTCCACGGTGTTTTTCTTTTCTCCTGAATCACCTATGACAAAAGCATCTAGTTCCGCCGGAAGTCTTGTTACCTTGTTGTCTTTCGTGTTCAGATGGATGATTCCACCCATTGAAGATGCAAAATGATCCATAGTCCCACCGCTTTCACCAAACTCGGCAACCTCCGCTTCATAGGCTCTTAACGCAGTTTCTTCAGGTTCTAGGTCTTCACCAGACATGCCCAAGACTGCCTTAATCGCTCCTACAGTCATAGCAGATGAACTCGAGAGACCAGCCGCAATAGGCAAACTCCCGCTCACCTGAAGATTCCATCCATGCATGGGGCTTATCCCCCGACGAGCCAACACGTTGAACGCGCTTCTAATATAGTCCCTTTGTGTTCTATACTGAATCTCATCATCAAGTGAGAACTCGTCTGACTCATCAAGATCAAGATAGTTGATGTGGATACTATTATCCTCTCTTGGCTCTGCAACAATCTCTATCGACATGTCAATGGCTGCTGCAACCACATCAAGGCCGAGATAGTCGCTGTGTTCCCCAAACAGACATACTCTCCCGGGTGCACTCACTCTAAATCCTGAACGAGAATCCTGATCCAGCAGTTCTGTTTCCTCTCCGTCTGACCTTCATGTAACAGACTTGCCCATCGCATAAAATGAAGATATCTGCTGGCTGTCATTTCTGTTCAAAGGCCAGTTTCACAGCAGTTTCTATATCCTGTGGGGTGACTCCGGGTGACTCAATGTTGAACTTGGTATAAGCCTCATTCACCCTTTCGATAATGTTTCCATTCTCAGTCTTTGCCCCTAGTAGCGTCTTCTCAAGATTAGAGATGGCATCCATCGGTAGCATGAAGAAGTCCCCGCTTATCACAATCTCACTCAGTTTCCCATCAGTTTCTTCAGCTGTGACTCGCATCAGACCCCCTTCCGCCTTATAGTTAGAGGTGCCCACACGAGTCGTGGCGGAAATCCTCACAGTTCTAGCGTCCAACCTGCCGCCTCGTCTCCAATGCAACCACTCGTCTGACATATACTTTGGTTTGAGCTCCTTGACCTTGTCAATTTCCCATCTGTTGAATTTTCCAGGTACAAACTCAATATTCAATGTCTCTTCATATAGACGTAGGAGGTCCTCTTTCACTTCTGTCCTGTCAGGCATTGAACCCGTTTCCAATAAGACTGTAGACATTCTCTCTCGTAGGCTTTTTGCAACTTTGTCTCTGAACTTTTCATCTGGAACCTTGAGAACCCTTACCATCATATCGAAGTTGAAATCAAAAATCATATTGCCGACCAATATCCTCGCATCGCCGATATCCCCTGCACCATTGCCTGAGATCTTCTTTCCATTAGCAACGATATCATTAACAGGTTTGAACTCTGCTGGGACTCCTAAGTTCTTGTATGCTCGAACAGGTGCCTCCAAGAACTTCACATAATAATCATCAATTCTCCTGGGGGTTGTTGGACTATCCTGCCTTCCAATCAATTGGTAGAACATCTGTCCGTCATCCAGATAGACCCCTCCACCACCTACAGTTCTGCGAGTGTAGAAGATATCATTCTCTTGACAGAATTTTGTATCTAAATCTGCTTCAATCTCTTGGAAGTAACCAAGACTGACCAGTGGCTTGGCAGGCCAACAGATGATGAGAGTGTTTTCGGACTCTCCTTCAGTTATCCCCTGGGCAATCATGTCGTAGTTGATCTGTGTCTCGATGGGTTCGATTGGACCCAAGTCGAGAAGTCTCCAGCTCTCAAGCGCCATACATTATTGCGCAATTGGTTGGCTTATATCAGTTACCAAATGAAACCTTTTCGTTCTTGTGGCAATATGCTAAGGCATAAATGGATACCAGATGAACGACGCCTGATTCTGATGATTGAGGCTATCGGACTAAAGAAGGTGTTCAGCGAATTCGTGGCTGTTGATAACCTTTCATTTCAGGTCAATCAAGGTGAGATCTACGGCTTGCTTGGACCAAATGGTTCTGGGAAATCCACAACAATGAGAATGCTTCTTGGTTTGCTGAGACCAACAGAGGGCACTGCAAAAGTCATGGGTCACGACATCATAACCGAGATTGTTGAAGCTAAACGCTTGATGGGCTACGTCCCTGAGGAACCGGTGCTTCCCGAGCGTTTGACCGGTTGGGAGTATGCAAACTATGTGAGTGATATCTGGAAGATTCCTCGTGGCTCTGAAAGAGAGAAGGAGCTTGATGAGCTGTTGACCCTCTTGGACATAAAAGACGCAAGCGATGATCTCATTGAAACATACTCGAAAGGAATGTCCAGAAAGATCAGTCTTGTCGCAGCTCTGATTCACCAGCCCAAGGTTTTGATTCTTGATGAGCTTCAAGCAGGGATTGATCCGCGAGGTGCTGCAACAATAAAAGAGATTCTCAATGGGCTCCGCTCCAAAGGCGCTTCGATCTTAATGAGCACACATATTCTGGAGATTGCCGAGCAGCTTTGCGATAGGATTGGCATAATTAAGGATGGCAAGATGGTAGCTGAGGGTTCAATGGATGAGTTGCGTTTGCAGGCAAAGGGTGAAAAGTCGCTTGAAGAAATATTTCTGGACTTGACAGGCGGTCCTGACATGCAGAAGATTGCTGAATATCTTGGTGACGTGGTGTGACGCTCTCAGATCTTTGGGTTCTTTTAAAACAGGACCTGACTCAAAGCTACAGGGTTTCCGGTGCAAAGGGGAAACGAACGAAACAGAAGAGTGTATTCCGTAGACTACTCCTTCCTATTGCTGCTGTAGTTATTGGAGTTGTAATCGTCTGGGTCATCGTCGCCGTGGTCCCTCTCGTAGGTTGGGACACACTGGGTACAATCCTCTCAGACAACATTGGAGCTGGCTCTTCTCTGTTCAATGTTCTTCTTCTGTTCTCTTTCATAGGGTCCATAATGGTCAGTGCGACAACTGTTGGCAATTCATCCAAAATGGAGTATCTTATGACAATGCCAATATCCCTTCGTACGCTCTTCCTGGAAAAGACCATCATAGTGATTCTTTACAGTTCAGTATTCTTTCTAGTAATTGGCACACCAATCTTCATTGGATTGAGCATTACATCTACTGCTCCCTTGGCGTTCCTCTCCGTTCCACTCTTCGTTGCCATGATGCTGGTCATCTCGACATTGGGTGTATCTATTGGTGGTCTGATGGGGCTTTTATTTTCCCGAATCCTTGCGGGTCGACGAAGACTCAAACAAGTTGGCTGGTTCCTGGGATCAACATTGGCGGTCTTCGGTAGTATCATCTACTACTACTTTTTCTTTGCTTCCAATGGGCTTGGAGACCTATTCCCTATCTTAATCCAGATAGCTAGCGCTCTTGGACTCACTTCAGGTATCAGTCCTGGGGCAGCAACAAGCACTCTGTCGCTGGGCTTTCTCGTTGGCGCTCCGGTGACCATTAGTGAGGTAGTCCTGGCACTGATCTATGGGGTGGTTGCCATATCTCTCGTGAATCTCAATGCATATGTAAGTGAAACAGCCCATTATAGCGGATGGTTAACAAGTGGCTCGAAACGGACATCCAAGACCAAAACTCCAGTCCTTCACGAAACCTGGAACCCTCGACCTATTCCTGGGTTCACTTTCAATACAGCCACCAGTGTGTCCATCTGGTATAATCTCACTAACATTAGAAGAGAAGGAAGAGTACTCGCGCAATACCTTGTGGGACCTCTGAGATTTGTAGCTATTATCTTTCTAGGCCTATTCGCCGGCGGAGATATTGTAGCAGGCTATACGTCATTCATTGTGATTGCAGTCATCGTTCCCTTTGTGATTTCCTATGCAGTCAGCTTTGCAGGATATGAACTAGTATACGAAGGGCGCAATCTCATGAATCTTCAGCTTGCTCCGTTGAGTATGTATGACTATGTGATGGGGAAAATATATAGTTCAGCCCCCTTTGCTCTTGTTGCGAGCACAATAGTATCTATTATCGTGGCAATAATAGCTCCCAGTTTGTGGATTTACATACCGGTAGTAATCGTTTCAGCAGTTTGCATCAATCAAGCTGCCGGGGGGATTGCAGCAAATGCAGCTGCCATAGGCGGTGATTTTCGTGCAGAGCGGCTTGTTACAAGACAGAGAGGCGCACAAGTCCAAATGCCTATCCGTGGATGGTCTATGCTTCGTGCTCAGCTTCTGCCAAACCTGATCGGGTTTACGGGTCTCTCCATAATCATGGGCTTGGGCGTCTTCTTTGGACCTTTATTTGCGTATGTGGTCTTAGTGCCATTTGGTCTGATCTGTCTAAGCTTATCACGACACTACGCAAGAAGTGCGGGTCGCAAATTGACCCAGAAAGAAGCCTCTGACTATCTCTAGTCTTCACAAATCTATCTTTCCGATTGTCTTTGCCGGTGGCACCATGATGTCGCAATCAAAATACTGCCCTATCATGGGTGTGTCAATCTTCACAGTGCTCAAGTCGTCTCGAGGCCCACTCTTGAAAGTCATCTTGATATCACCTGAACGTCCACTCTTTATTGTATATTCAAGATAAGCCGTGGTCAGCACTGCTAAATCGTAACCCTCGCCTGTGGGACTTGGGATAATCTTTGCGTTGACATTTGGGCCACTATCAATCCAAGCGCCCTCATCCTCCATCTTGCAGCTGGCCTTCCACAATGTGGTTTTGTCTCTCACGACTTTGCCACTGATAGTATCACCTTTCCACCCTAGTGATATCTTTGCTAGTTTTCTTGGATAGCCCCAGATCTCTCTTCCTGAAGTTACTGCTACATCTGTGTCAGCATAACTCAGCGCAAAGTACACCCCGACCTCCTCTTCCTTTGTTTCTGGATTGTCAAACACGCATTGAACAAGAAGTCCAGACTCCATGAACGTTCCTGTTTCTTTACAGGGCATTTCTCCAAACATCAATGCTGCCAGAGGCATCTGCGATGGCCGCAGTGGCGGTGGAAGCAGACCCTGTATTGCATCCTCTGGCGGATTGAACATTGCTAGGAACAGCTTGGCATCCACGTAGTGATATGGGGGCCTAGGATAAGTCGGCGATAGTAGTGGTGTACTCTCTCCCTTTGTCATATGTTTCACCACACATGTCTATGAACTCCGATTATTGAATCTGCCGAGATTCGCTTCACAGCTTTGCCTTTGTGAAGATCAAAGGCCAGAGGAAAACACCAGTCAGAGCAATCAGACAATATCGAAGTGTGCGAAGCCATATCTGCTCAGTTGGCAGAACCAGAAAAAGACCTGCCATTACAAGGATGACAAGTGTCAATCCAATCACAACTCGCGCCACAAGTCGCCACTTCTTCCCGTCATACGAGTCAGTAGAGAAATTCACAAATCTCTTCTCGAGAATGAGACCCAAAGCGAATCCAATGGTCAAGCCCCCATAGGCTCCAAAATTATCGTTGGGAGGTTGAGGAAGGACTGCAGCGACGAGGGTAAGCACAAATCCAAGAGCCATCAGAACCAGCAAGAGATGTTCGGTCTTATACCTCGAGAAAAACTGATTCATGGGTTTCTCCAAATGTGCGATGACAAGTACTGTGGCGATGCCAATTCCCCATCCGAGTAGGACATCTTCAAGGTAGTGAACGCCAATGTAAATCCTCGAAATGCCTACCAAGAGGGTAAGCACAATAGCAATGAGTGCCATCCACCATTTCCTGACTCTATAGGTGAACCAACCATAGAGAGTTGCCGCATTCTGTGAGTGCCCGCTGGGTGTACTGTAATTAGTAGGATTGGCGTTTACATGCCAGTAGCTCGAAGGCGGACGATCCTTTGC
The DNA here is from genome assembly GCA_011364905.1 of Candidatus Thorarchaeota archaeon. Lineage (GTDB taxonomy): Archaea > Asgardarchaeota > Thorarchaeia > Thorarchaeales > Thorarchaeaceae > SMTZ1-45. Next base: position 23,780 of record RDNZ01000023.1, on the reverse strand, counting down.
GATTACTATTTTCAACCAAAAATTTGTGATGACTGAGAACAGGAGTATGTATGACACAAGAATTCCCTCCCTCTTACTAACAGCCCAATAGAGTATCAAAAGGGCTGCAATGTAAAACACCTCGCCTCCCAGCTGTGAAACCCAGAAGAAGAAATCATCCAACCCTGGGAGTAAGTTTCGCAAGAGATCAGTAATTGCCGGGTCAAACCACATCATCTGTCACCACAAACTGGAGTACACACCTCGTATCATCGTGCGAGAAAAACCTGTTTGTTTATTGACAAAAGCTTATAGTGGGCCTTAATGTCCTCATTTCTTGAGGAGGTTCTCTGATGGTGTTTGAGAACTTAGAGCCAAAACTTGCCTGGGAGATATTTGAAGACGTCTTCACAAAGACTCCACGAGAGTCAAAGAAAGAGAATAGGATACGCGAGAAGTTAAAGAGCTGGATTCCTGAACGTGCACAGTCACTTGGCATTGAGATTCAGGTCATTGAGGACAAAGCTGGTAACCTCCTCCTCAAGAAAGCCGCAACAAAGGGGATGGAGTCTACTCAACCTCTTCTTCTTCAAGGCCATATGGATATGGTCTGTGAAACTGATAGACCTGATGGATTCGATTTTGATAACAATCCGATACCCGCCCGAATACAGGACAATGGAGAATGGGTGGATGCTGATGGCACAACCCTCGGTGCAGATAATGGAATTGGCTCATCGGTCGCCCTTGCATTACTTTTGGATCCTAAGATTCGACATGGCCCTCTTGAGGTACTTATTACTGTGGATGAAGAGACCGGGCTTGTAGGCGCATTTGGTCTTGAACCTGATAAAATGGGCATCAAGAGCAAACTCATGGTTAACATCGATTCAGAAAGGATGGGAGTAATCACAATAGGCTCAGCAGGAGGGGGAGATACGGATCTTGTTAAGAACCTTAAACTCAACAAGGTCACTGGCGATGCCACTTTTTATGATTTGATTGTGTCTGGCCTATATGGAGGACATTCAGGTGTTGATATTCACAAACATCGAGCAAATGCTAACAAGATTGTTGCAAGGCTCCTCTCCACTATCTCTGCTGAAATGAACATACATCTGTGTGCTTGGAACGGTGGAAGTAAACACAATGCGATTCCTCGTGAGGCTACAGCCAAATTCGCAATAGAGAGCGGCAAAGCTATGAGAGCAGAAGAACTTCTGGGGAAAATCCGTTCCGACTTGAAAGCGTACTATAATGAGCTTGAGCCTGACATGCAGATCAAGTGGGAGAGGTCTGCAGCGGAACCTGCTTTTTCCCTTAATGATTCCAAGAAGATAATCCAGTCAATCGATATTATTCCTCACGGCCCAATACGGTTCTCACCGAATATTGATGGTCTAGTGGAAACCTCAAACAATCTTGCAGTAGTAAAGACTGATGGTCCGGTACTCTCTGTTCTCCTGTCCACTCGGAGTAGCGTTGATTCGGAGTTAAAGGCTTTCAGACAGAGCATTGCTGAAATCGCAGAGCTCAGTGGTTGGAACCTTAGTCTACATGATCCATATCCTGGTTGGAATCCAGAACCTAAGAGTCTATTCTTGTCCTTTGTTAGAAAGCATTTCGAAAAAATCACCGGACGAGAAGTCAAAATTGAGGCGATTCATGCTGGACTTGAGTGCGGAATAATCGGTTCGAAGATACCAGGAATTCAGATGGTTTCAATTGGGCCTAGTCTAGAGAATCCTCACACCCCGGATGAACGAATCAAGATCATAGACGTGGAGGTTCTCTATAATATCCTGAGAGATATAATTGAGGATCTTCCTAGTCTCAAGAAACTGGTTCTCAAGTAAGAGACGCTAACCCTAGCTTCTCAAGCTTTTCCTTGGGAGGTCTGCCTGAGCTCCGGTCCCATCCGCGGTACTCATACCAAGTCTTTAGCTGAGCTTCTATATCCGGAACATGACCTTCCGTAGGGCCCTCAAGCGGCTTGAGAATAAGTTCAGGGAGCTTCTCCTTCTTTGTATCGTATCCAAGCTTAAGATTCAGCAGTCGCATCATTGTGAAAATACGTTCACCCGTCTGTATGAGTTCCTCTATCTTCATGTCCCAACCAATCGCCAACTGCAGCAGTTTTAGCAGTTCATCTCCTTGAAGTGGGTAGAAATTGCATATCACAGAGGAGTTTGTCAGAGCTCGGAAGTTTTGCAGTCTTGCCACAATGTCCGCCTCATTCGCGAATCTGTCCTCGCTCTCGATATTGAATGCTTCATTAGGTTGTCCCATTTGGACATTGTACATGTCTGCACTCATATGGCATGCTCCACGAGGAGAAGTCGCATACCCGATGGCGTGTCCTGAGAAACCTCTTGGGTCGTGCTGTGGAAATTCGAGACCATTCGTCTGAACAGCCAATTCTGGAACCCCGAACTTCTGGCCAAGCTCAAATGCTCCCTCAGCCATCACATTCCCAATGCCTTCGCGCTTTGCTATTTTTTCTGCAAGAGCGACGCCTGATTCAACCTCTCCCCATTCAGGTGCAATACCATCAAGGTCCTCTGCAGTTATCTTGCCTTCATTGTACAGATAATATGCGAAGGCAATTGTGTTTCCTCCAGATATCGTGTCAATCCCAAGCATGTCGAGAATCTTGTTTGCATAAGCCACCGCCTCCACATTGTTGTTGAGAAGGAGCGAACCCATGGTTCCTGTTACTTCTAGCTCTGGACCTGCAAACTTGTCCATTTTGTATTTGCCTTCTGGAATCTCAATGACCCTTCCGCAGCCAATCGGACATCTATAGCACGCAGTCTTGCCGGTAAGAATCGTTTCGCGAACAGAGGTGCCACTTAGATTGTAAGTATCAAAATCAGAAACCGTGTAGTATTTTGCAGGGAATGACCCATACATCATACTAGCCATATCTGTGAAACCTGCAGTTCCCAGGTCGGAATACATCCTGAAGGTCGGGTCTTCCTTTTTGTCCTTGTTCAGCTCCTTGGCATATTCGTTGAATGCCTGATCATCAGCGACAGGTATCTTCCGGTCTGTTCCATGGATGACTATTGCCTTTAGTTTCTTAGACCCCATTACGGCTCCTTGACCAGTTCGTCCTGCTGCTCGATTATGGTCCACAATGATGCTGGCATATTTCACCAAGTTTTCGCCAGCTACACCTATCCGAGCGACTCCTGCATTCCTGAAACCTGTTTCTTTTTTCAGTTCCTCCCAAACCTGAATCGTATCCTTTCCCCATAGATGCGCTCCATCCCTGATTTCAACATCCGAATCGTCCACAAGAACATAAACAGGCTTTTCAGCAACCCCAGTAAAGATGATGCCATCATATCCGGCAAACTTCAAGTCTGCGCCAAGATGGCCTCCTACGGTACTGTAACCAAGGATGCCAGTCTTTGGAGACCTGGATGCAAAGGTTGACTTACTGCCAGTTGGTGCCATGGTGCCGCACAGAGGTCCGGTTAGGTAAAACAGTGGGTTCTCTGGGCCAAGGGGATCCGTATCTTTGTCAATCATGTCGTATAACAGTCGGGCTGCTAGACCAGCTCCTCCGATGAATTCTCTCAGCAGTTTTTCACTGAGTGATTCCACTGACGTTGAACCAGCACTCAGGTCAAGTCTTAGTATCTTGCCCCTATATCCAAACATTTCTCGTCACTTCCTCTAGAAGTCTACCGTCTTCCCCTCAAACATGTACTGGTATAGCTTCCGAATCTCTTCACTGTCAGTGTTTCGTGGATTCATGGTCAAGCTTGTGTCCATCATAGCAAACTCCACCATTTTCTCAAGCCCTGCGTTGAACTCCTTCTTCTTGATTCCGGCTTCTTTGAAACTTGCAGGACATCCCACAGTCTTCATGAAATCCCTAATCGCCTGAGCAAAATTGATTGATGTTTTTTTATCACCTTTTCCGGATACACCTATCATGCGAGCCAATTCCGAGTATTGCTTGGCCGCATCGCCTCCATCAATACAATTGAACTCCACTGTGTAGGGCAATGCCATTCCAACGGACATACCATGATGAGTCCGTAACACAGAACCCATGCTATGGCCTAAGGAATGGGCCAGGGCTGCCTGCGAGTTGCCAAACGACATACCCGCAAGACACGCTGCAATCAACATCTTCTCTCTAGCCTCTAGATCCGACAGATTCTCAACAGACTTCGGCAACCACTCGAAGATCATCCTAACCGACTGCAAGGAACAGCCATCGGAGAAGTCATTCTTCCAGACAGAAATATACCCCTCTATTGCATGAGTCAAGGCATCCATACCTGTGTATGCTGTGAGATTCTTTGGTAGACCAACCACGAACTCAGGGTCAAGAAGTGCAATATCCGGAGTCAGTTCTGGATTGATTGTAGCGAACTTCCTCCCTGTTTCATCATCCCGAATCACTATTGCCTTGGTCGCCTCAGATCCCGTTCCAGTGGTCGTTGGGATACATATCAGCTTCGCCTTGGTTCGGAGACCCAACTCGTCGAAAGGCGTCAGAGCATGTAGCTCGACATCTGGTTTCTCGTAGAGCACCCAGGCGGCTTTGGCTGTGTCCATGACACTCCCTCCCCCAACTGCAATGATCCAATCTGCACCAAACCTCTTGATAGCCTCAGCAGCTGACTTGACCGTAGAGATCTTGGGGTCGGGTTCAACACCATCCCATATTGCTGCTTCCCACTGCTTCTGCGTCAATATCCTACAGACTTTCTCTGCTAGGCCAAGACCATTGATTATCTTATCCGTCACAATGAATGCTTTCTTGCCTTTGATCGTTTCAAGATCACTCAATGCATCTTCTCCATAAGTTATGTTTGGGCAAAAGAACCACCAGACCATATCCATCGCTCCCTAAAACATATCGCTGCAACCTGAGAATTACACTTCTCCCTCTTATTTGCTCTGCTACCCGGATATTACATATGAAGAGCATCTTGAGCAGCTGATTCGGAATTTTGGTTTCTTTAAAACGGCCTTGGTGGCGAAATCAGACTATCTCAATGAACCTGCACGAACTAATAGTGGAGTATGTCCTCTTTGGTGCCGACACTGCTGAATTCATTTCTTAACTACATGTTTCGGCACATTCTCAAGTATCTCTGAGGCTTCATCTATTATTTGTTCTATAAGCTCTGCAGTGGTAGGAAGGTTTCCAATTCTCCCCACAACTTCTCCTCCGAACATCAATGCTGTGTTTTCTTTCTTGTCCAATAGATCATCGAATCCTGTCTGTTCGAGTTTCAGAATCCTCTCGTTTGAGTCAAGGGGTTCTCCAAGGTAGAAGTGGGGGAGGTCCTCTAGGGTCTGTTCAACAATCTCTTCAGCTCTTTTATTCCGAAGGAACCTCATTGGCCCGAAGAGACCTCTACCAACCAGGGTCTGTCGTTCCTCTCTGTTCAGGATTGCTTGTTTCCACATTGGCTCAAAATCGCTCTCTTTAGTAGCTATGAAACGAGTACCCATTTGAACTCCCACAGCACCCATGCACAAAGCCGCAGCCAATGTTGCGCCATCACAGAATCCTCCTGCTCCAACAACTGGGGTCTTCACTGCTTTTGCGACAGCTGGAACAAGTACCATGGAATGCACAGGATCCCAGGATACATGTGCTCCTCCCTCATGCCCTGATGCCACAATCACATCAGCTCCTGCCGCCTCAGCCTTCTTTGCATGATAGACAGAGGGCGTCACATGAACCCAGATGAACCCTTCATCTTTAAGAACTGACCATGGTTTTGGGTTCCCTGCCGATGTGACAACGACTCTCAATGCACGTTCTGTATCCGAGTCTGCTTTGCAGGACTCTATGGTCTGTTCAATGAACATCTTGGATGCAAGAATAAACTCAGAAGCAACAGGCACATTGACACCAAAGACTCCTCCTGAAGAACGAGTCTGCTTTGTAACTGATTCAATTGATTTCTGAAGGATTACCGCTGGAGGATCTGAGCCAAACAATCTCTGGGCATCAATTGGGGCCGCCTCAGGGAGAAGCGTCGCTGCCATGCCAATGCAACTGATAATTCCCAGTGCCCCAGCATTTGCAACAGCAATTGCTAAGTCTTCTGTCTTGTATGGGCCCATCCCGCCTTGAAGTATGGGGTGTTTTATTCCCACGATATCGCAGAGTTCAGTGTGTATATGAGGCATGCCCTCTGTGATTGATGTTCTGCAATTTAAGTTTCTTATCTCTCTATAGTGAGTATATTGGTTCAGAGAAAATACTATGCTTGCCCAAAGCGGCAAGTCTTTGTTCCTCCTCCAGCTTCTTTGTGTAAATTTGATGGCGCCTTGGATACTTGAGTTCAAGGATTTTCCACACAGCTGCATAATTCTGAGCCATTTTCTCATCATTCCGCTTCAATACATTTAATCTGGCTAGGTTCCAGAAGGAGATTATCGAATCGTGGTTCAATTTCACAGCATCTTGAAACAGCCTAGCTGATTCATCAAGTCGATCCAATCCAAAGGCTTTGAGACCAAGTGCCACTTTTTCGTTTGAAAGAATCTCGAGCGCTGTTTTTGAAAAATAGCCAATGTGTCCAACATCATCCGTTTTTTCCGCTATATTCTCGATTTTGCTAAGCGCTTCAGCTTCTCCTCTAATCACTTTTCTAATCAATTGCCCTGCAACTTTGACCACTGTATCAAATGACTCATCTTGGAATCCTGGGTTTACAGGCATTTTATAGAAGAGTAGAGTTAGTACTTTTGCAAAGTTTACCGAATCCAGCTTCTCCAATATCCCTCGAAACTCATTCACCCTGGTACTTGATAATAACTTGTTATTATATAGACAATTCAGGAAGAACTCTCCCACTTTTGGCGCGACGACCGCTGAAGATTCAAGCATTTTCGTCAGGTAGCTATCATCAAGCATTGAGTCTGCGCCAAGGGTCAATTCAATCAAGCCTCGAATGAGTCCTTCTTTTTCTATTGTCTCTACCTGATTGTCCAGGTCCACAGCCTTTTCTTCAACAAGCTTTCTCCGAAACTCACTGATTGTTTGATAAACAGCAGACTCAAGCTTTCTGCATGTGACGCGAATTGAGGGATGTACGGATTTCGGGTTGACGTTTTTAATCTCAAGATCAGTGAATCCTGTCTCTTCCAACATACGTTTCATGAGCACTCTTGGGAATCCATATCTGTGCGACATGCCCGGCGAATCAAGCCCATAGATCCAATTCATGAGCAACTTTCTGTCTTTTTCTTTTCCTTTGACAAAGGACTTGAACGAGTTTACTAAGTCAGGCGTTTCCAAAAGAAAGATGCCATTTGGCTTCAACACCCGGTAAATCTCACTCAATGCATAGATGCTCTTTGCAGCTCCCAGATGTTCAAGTACATGAATACAATCAACTTGAGTAAAAGTGTCGTTGTCAAAACCAAGACTCATGGCTGACATTTTCCTATCTGCTACAGTATTGTCGTAAGCATCAATATTGACGTACCCTTTCCTGTATACGAGACCACAGCCAATATTGAGTTTCATGTTTCTACACCTTAGTCAATTAACATGTGGAACTTCAACTCGAAAAGTCTTGAGGCTTTATTGTTCCATATAATGTTCCATACCTGTATGTAGGAATTGGGAATGTTTCTGGGCTCACAACATACCAGATGAAGAGACTCCAAACTGCAATAGCTGTGGCGACAAGTATGAGGGTTATCATCATCGGTTTGCGCCCGCTACCTGAGGATCCTTGCTCCGCCAAGGGGGCATCGATTGCTGCGATGACCTCGTTTCTCGCAAGCCCTATTGATTCTCCAAGTTTTGTGAGTTCGCCTAGTTGTTTCGGTGTTGGGCTTGGTCTCTGTACTGTTCGTTTGAAGTACGAGAACATTTGTTTGGGCAGATATGGTCTGAGAAGCCCCAATTTCAACCACAAAAGCTGAATGTCAAGTATCTTCAAACCCACTCACCGATTAATATTGTATCTTTTTTCAGATAAAACTGCTGGGAGTAGTCAAGACGTACTACTCTTGAAATCATTAGGACTGATACTACCATAACGCGAGCCTGGCGCGTACGTGTAAGTGGGTGTAGGGCCCAAGATTTGCGGATTGCTCATGAGTAATGCGACTACAAAGGTAACACAGGCCAAAACGATGATACAAACTAGAACTCCGAATAGAGTGGCTCTTCTCCCCCCACCCATATTGATATGGTCAATTGGAAGGTTGGTTGCTGCTATTATGTCACTTCTCTTCATTCCAATGGATTTGCCCAAATTTTCTAATTTGTCAATCTGATAGTCTGTGAAATTCTTTGATAACATAACGCCATCTGTAGAATTACGCAATCTTGCAGGTAGGCTACTTCGCGTTTTCATATACCAATAATGTACGCTACTAAAACTACTCCACCGCATTAGCTTCACCCACAGATGACAACCTAGGAGCATTTTGTTAAAAACTTTTGATTCACAGCATCTCCTACCTCATCATCTCCTCGATATGCCGGGCGCAATAGGGGTCCTGATGGAGATCACCAGTCATGCTGTATGAAACGGCCGAACAACCTCCGCCACACTGTTTCCAGTATTTACATCTGCTACAATGCACTTTCATATCCTCTTTCTTGTAATGCCGAGAATACCGAAAGGACGATTCATCGTTCCAGATTTTCTGTAGAGGTCGTTCCTTTACATTACCCTCAATGAAGTCATCACCAAGTGCAAGGCATCCAAGGATGTTTCCATTGCTTTGAATTCCCAAAGTTGAAATCCCTGCTTGACACCCCTCCCATCCTTTCACTTGAAGATCCGGAAGTATATTTGAGAAATACCCCATATCATGAGCTCCAGCTACCAGCAATTCTTTCGAGTACAGTTTTCTTGTTGATGCAATGAACATTGCAACGGAATAGTACTCCTCGAGACTGAGAACATGTTTACGTTCCAGTCTTCCAAAGGGAGTCGCCATTTGAATCTGCCAAGCCACTCCCAGGCCCCTAAGCAAATCACGAATCTTCACTAGGTCCTTTAGATTCAGCTTGTGAACTGTAGTGATTGCCGTTGTAGGAATTCCAAGTGAGGCATAGTGTCTTAGCGCCTTTATCGCTCGGTCAAAGGAACCATCAACACCTCTAATCATATCGTGAACCAGTGGGTCTGCTCCATCCAGGCTAACTGTGACACATTCAGGTGAAAGATCAAGGATTTGCTGTGTTATCCGCTTATCCTGACCCAGCCATCCATTTGTGATGATGGAGAGTTCCATTCCCAACTCATGAACTCGTCTTGAGATATCCGCCCAATCGGGCCTGAGAAGAGGTTCTCCACCCATAAGAGCTACCCCTTTGCAGTCTATCTCTTTCAAAGATTCACAGAGAAATAACGCCTCTTTTGTAGAGAGTTCATCAGGACGTTTCTTCCCAGCCGCAGAGCCGCAGTGTATGCAGTTCAAATTACATGCTAGTGTTATTTCCCAGACTGCGCAACCCGGACCTTGTTGTTTCTTTGAACCACTCTTTCTCCACCGCATTTCAGTGTGGCTCTCCCGATGCCAGAGAACTACTCCGGCTCTTCCTTATTCATCAAGATACTTCGTGGGGACTTGTCTTGTTGTGGCTACAAGCTCGAGAGCTGCTTTGGTATAGCGCATTACCTTACCCATGTCGCCATCTAGCTTGAACTTTCGAGCCATGATTCCTTTGATTGGATCAATCTTCCCATCAAACAAGAGTTTCCAGTTTTTATATGGCCCCGAATATGTGAACTCTGCTGTGTCTTCAGGTCCAGCCATTCTGGCTTCTCTACACTTTCCATGCCAGAGGTCCATGTAGAACCGAATTGGCTCTGTGACTGTTTCTCCATCGGCAGTAATCTCAAAGACGAAGTCTCCCTCCCAGGTCTTTGCAGCGTCCTCATAGCGGTCGTTGTTATTCAGGAATTCCATGTAGTTTTCAATCCATTCTTCTGATGGGAAAGTGAATTCTTTAGCCATCATTAATCATCTCCAATAATATTTCACTAGAAATCGCGAAAGAAAAGGCTTCTGGCTTCGTTCATTTATTGATTCTCTTTATGTCCAAACCCATGCTTGATGCCAGTTGTTCCTGAAATTCTAGGTCTCCAACTGTGTCCACATAATGCGAATCACTGCCAAGAGTGAAGACACACCCAGACGCCTTTGCCAATTCCAAGAATTCAACATACTCAACAGAGTATCTCCCATTCAATTCGATTGCGACTCCAGCATCTGCAAGTGCCTCTGCTGCAATCCTTCCGTCCTCTTCCCGATATGAAGAGAGATATCCATCCCAGTGACCTAGGATTTGAAACTCCCTTCTTCTCAAAGCTTGGACCAATGATGATGACCATCTCACTGAATCTGTGTACCAGTGAAATGAACCTATGACCAGATCAAACTGCTCAAGCCCTCCTGCAACAGGCGCAAGCTGCCCATTTGACTGGATATCGACCTCTGCTGCATCAAGAATTGATAGTCCCGGGAAGTCAGCTCGACAGGTTTGTATTTCATGGCGTCGCTGATCGATTATGTTTCTCCCACTCTTTTTTGATCCCAACGAAGGCCAAAAGTGGTCTGCGATTGCAATGGTTTTGAGTTTGAGAGTAGCAGCTCTCTTTACGATTTCCTCGACACTGGACACTCCGTCGGAATAGTTTGAATGGATATGTAAATCCTCAAGGACGCTAGTCATTTTGCAATTATCATTCATTTCTCAATTTAGTTTTCTCGGTGCATGCTTTTGGAGGTGCTAATATACACGGTGACTTGATTAAATTCTAGAAGTGGTGGGTGAGTTGTCAGACAAGTATATGCTCGTTGTACGGTGTGCCAAGGCGCCAGCCAAGAATTATCACTTTATTTTCAAGACTTTTGCTGATAATGGCAGTGAGTTTTTCGAACGGAAATCAGATCTGAAGTGGGTTGAGGAAATAGACCAACCTGTCAGGATTGATATCAGCTCAAACTGGTTGACAGAGGTAGACCTTACTCCTCTGGAGTCCTGCAAGGACCTTGAGTATCTAAGTCTTGGAGTGAACAAACTTGAAACAGTTGACCTTACACCACTTCAAAGCTGCAAGCACCTGAAACATCTTGATCTATCCCACAATAGATTCAGAGAGCTCGATTTGACACCACTTGCAGGGTGCGAAGAACTGGTGTATCTCTACTTACAGGAGAATCAATTTCGAAGAATCAACATTGCTCCTCTTTATCAACTAGAGCACCTGACGACAGCAGTAATTCAGCTCACTCATCAAGGCCCCAGGCCAAAAGTAGTAATTGATTCCTTCATGAGCAACCGACCTCCGAACCTTAACGACTCGCTTTTCGCATTCTTTACAAACCGGGTGGCTAATTTGGTTCCAGACTGGCTCTATGACAAGGACGCGGAAATCGACTTTGTTCCCAAATCCTACAAAGACCTCGTTTCTAAGTTTGGGTGGAAACTGGTGAAAAAACATCTCTTGGCATTGGCAAAGAAACTTCCAACCGCGACCGAGTTTGCAGCTCAAGGAGTACTTCTCGAGGCCTTTGCAATGCGAGAGCTTGCATGCTATGATGGTCCGATTTATGATATTGTCCGACTTCTTCCCTTGAGCGGCAGTTATGAAACTGGCCGGCTACAGCTATATTCCAAGATGGTGAATCTATTAGACGCCCAACTAACCCGGGGCGGAAGTACGCTGTATTTCAACTTGGACCTGCTATCTACAACCCCCGGAAGTGTTCTTCTGCCTGCTGTTCTCTCTCGCAGAGATGCAGAGATGCAGGATGTGGTCTTATTTGACAGGTCAGGGAAGGTCGACCTTCTTCCACTTTGGCTTACAAGCTACGGCAATAAGATTCTATCCGTCTTGGGGGTCAAACGATATGTGCCAGCATCAATGCTCTCCAAGATTAATAACGCGCTGAATGAAATCAATCACGATATATCGGTTGAGAAGGTTGTGTATGATGCACGTAGGAAAAAGGTGCAGAAATTTGCAACAGGACGAGCAATCCTTAGCCATGTTCGTCAGGCAGTTGCATAGTTCTATCCCAGTTTCATCGCTAAGTTAGGAACGCATAAATTGAGCCAACACGACCACTAGGACTCACCAAGCTTGCGGGGTTGCGAAGGTTTTGGATGAGCTGGATAGAAAGATTCTGATGGACCTACGACGGAACTGCAGAGTAAGTTACCAAGAACTCTCGCGGAAATATGGCATCTCGGCCAATGCGATTCGACGCAGGATTTTGAATCTAGAGGAGGCCGGAGTTATCTCAGGTTATTCTATCTCTCTCCCTCCTGCAATGACTGGTACGGAACTACTCTTTGGGCTCCTTTCGACAGACGGTTCGCGTGATGAAATGGAGATGGTTGATGCAATCGGGTCAAGCAAGCAAGTAATTGCTGCAGCATCATACACCAATGGGATATACGCACTTGTAGCCGAATACCAAGGACCAGAAGAACTACATGAGGTAGGAGCTTTTCTTCGTGCTCTTGACAGTGTGGTGGAGGCGGAGCTACATACCATCATCGGAGGTTGGGGGCCGAAAATGAACCTGACAAAGACTCATCTACGAGTCCTAGAGCCCCTTCTAGAAGACCCACGACTTTCAATTGTTGACATTGCTCAGAGAACCGGTCTTACTGCACGTCGAGTAAGGCGCTTGCTCGGAGAGTTCGAAGAACATAGAGCGATTCGTTTCAATGCTTTGATTGAACTTGGGGCAGCTTCAAGCCTACCCTTCATTGTCCGAATAACTTGGAATGAAAAGAATGCAACTCATTCCACTATCTCTGATTGGTTGGAAACGGACTATCCGCTTCAACACTGGGAGACCTACGCGTCTGCTTTGGAGCCGGTGATTTATGCTCTTCTCTTTGCTGATGACATAACTGAGATCATCAAGACTGTTCGGTCGATTCGAAGGAACAAGCACGTCACAAGTGTGAAGTCTCTGATTGCTGGCCATCACCAGTATTTCGCAGGCTACCGATACAACAAGCTCCTCCAGATGATAAAAGAAAGGTAAACCTCAAACAATTATCAGCCTATGTTTGATGGTTATTGTAACGTTTGGCGTTCACCAAACAATTTATAAGCAAATGTGTTATAGTTTGATATGTGTCAAACGTTTGGCAGGTAACAAGCCTAACGTTTGCCGACAATAATATGGTGAATACAATGTCTACAACTTTCGGAACCATTCTCAATGACATGAAAACAAGCGCCAAGCTCGCTTGGAAAAGCATGCTTAGCTACTTCCTTGCGAACCTAGGAATGTTGATTGTCATGGTGATTCTTGCCGGAATCATCTTAATCCCCATTGCTCTCGTGGCATGGGCTGTACTCGCGCCACTCTCAGAAGTCCAGATGACAGCTCTGGCTCAGTGGGCAATTGCCAATCCACTCGTTATTGGAGGGCTTGGTGTGCTTATACTGATCCCAGTAGCTTCACTGTTCATGGTTGTCAGTGGATCTATCTATGGAATGAGCCACGATCTAGTGACCAAGGGCGAAACCAAGGCTGAACTAGCATTCTCCTATTTCCGTCATAAGTTCCTCTCCTTTGCCGGTGCTGGTGCCATTCTCACAATCATTGTTGTGCTGCCTCCTGTTCTTGCTTGGGGGCTCACATCCTATGCGATGGGTTATACCATTACCGCGCCAACCAACTATCTCCTCACAGCATTCACATTCGTGTGGGTATACCTGACTGCTGGTCTGACTTCTCTGGTCTGGCCTGCTGTAGTTAGTGGGAAAGGAATCCAAGCTGCCTTCAAGGAGTCATTCTCTCTATCCCGTCAGTACTTTGACCGTGTATACGGTGTACTAACTGCCATTGTGCTTCTGATCGCCATCACATTCGGTCCGATGATTGTTGCAGGTGTTGCCATTGCTTTGACTTTGCCACCAGTCACAGTCACTTCGGCATTTCTCCCAATACTTGCTGGTGTTGGGCTCTACACAGTGGTCATGGTCTTTCTCTGGCTCTTACTATTCTTGCCCATGGTAAGGATTGCTTGGGTTCGGGTCTACCAGGAACTCACTGGTGGTGAGATCGCAACACAGAGTGTTGTTGACGTGCCCATTGTCTAAGTGCAATGAACTTGGAGGGTGCCTTGAATAACAACTTTCAAGACACTCTCCTCCTATCTTTCGAGGTGTGAAAAACGATGAAAAACGCGAGCTTTCAAACGATTCTTGATGATCTGAAGATCAGCATCAGGTTTGCATTGAAAAATGTGATAAGCTATGTGCTTGCGATAATCGGAGTTGTCATAGTTACCGTCCTTCTGATTGCTCTAGTTGCTGCATTCGTCTTTGTACCTATCTTCCTATCGCCTCAAGGCTTCCAAGTCTTTACTGCTTGGGCTGACTCGCTTGCTGAATGGAATGCGGCAAGCGGTGCGACAATCGCCACTGGTATCTTCTTGATTGCGCTCCCATTTGTAGCTCCATTCTTCGTAGCTATTGGCGCGCTCTTCGGGATGAGTCGTGAGATTGTGGAGAGCGAAGGTACCTCAGCTGAGGGTGTTTTCACATGGTACAAAAAGAAATTCTTCTCACTGGCAGGCGGCGGCATAATGCTGTTCCTATTCATCTTGGGGCCAATCATGCTAGTGATCTTAGCTTCTGTAGCCTTGTTTGGAGATCAGATACTCAATATTGCCTTCTTTGGCCCATCGTCAACAATGAATCCATTCATTTCAGCTCTCGGTATGATCTGGCTATTATTGAGTACAGGCATGATGACTATGCTGTTTCCAGCTATCATTGATGGCTATTCCGTCATTGACGCAACAAAGAAGTCGGTCAGAATGAGCATCCAATATTTCGACCGCGTGTTTGGAGTATGGCTTTCATACATAATCATTCTAACGGCTCTAATATTGCCATTGTTCATTATGGCTATCCCCGGTCTTTGGATTGGTTTCAATGCCATAATGATTTCAATCGCTATCTATGCAGTCATCATGGGCTTCTTTTTGGCACTAATCTTCCTGCCTGGTATGTCAATTGGCCTAACTAGAGTGTATATGATTCTCACAGCTGATGATGAAGATTTCACACCCAGCGAGGATGAGGATGAGAGTGGTCCAAGCTTCATAGGAGGACTATAATAATGAGCGGCTCCAGGAAGAGAAAACGACATATCAGCGACATGGAAGTCATCGAAGACAAGAAACTGATCAAACTGCTCATGGAGCCTACCCGAGCCAAGATAATGTTTGACTATCTAGTGAAAGACTCGATGACAGTCAAACAGTTGTCAGAAGTCACAGGCAAGAATCCAGGAACCATCCTGCATCATATCCAGAAGCTGAAGGAAGCTGGTCTTGTCTTTGAAGAACGAACAGAACAGACCCAGACTGGTATAGTCCAGAGATACTATCGAGCATCTGCCCGAGAGTATAGGATGGGTATCAGTGAAATGGTTCAAGCCACTGGGGATGATACGACAAAACGCTTGAGGTCCATAATCAGTAGCCTCTCAGTCTATGGTATAGATGTTCCAGAGCATCAGATTGACGAGGCCATGGAGCTCCTCACTGCGTTGATACATCGAGAGAATGAGATAAGCTCTCGAAATCTTGTCGTGAATGAGGAGGCTTTAGACGAACTGTCCTCCTCAGTACGAGGTGATGCATCGCGAATCATGCGTCGCTTTGCTCTGGAAGAAGATTCGCAATATAGAGACCTTAGAACAAACTGGCACGCTTTTCTACGGTCTCACAGAAAAGGTGTAAGAAATGAGTAATTATCAAAGAAATACAAGCATGGTTGTGTGCATACTTGCAGTTATAATAGTAGGCGCCGTAGCTGTTGGAGCTTTATCCTTCTATGGGTCTAGCTGGTTTAACTGGAATACAAGCACCACCGAGTTCCATTTTGATGGAGAAGTCGGAGCCACCACTGGCACAGTAATATTGGACATTAATCTGGATGCAGGCGGTCTATCAATAACATTCGTTGATAATGCCTCCCTGTTGTATCAGATAGATGTGGAGGTTCAAAACAATACCCTAGAGAGGGATGGTAACCCTTCAGTTACCTTCGCTAGTAACACGATTGGTCTTGATTACACAGCTGCTGGAGTGAATATCACTCTTGGTACTGGTGTGAACTATACGTTCAACGTTGATGTTAATTCTGGGGGACTCGATGTGAAACTTGTTAATGGTGCACATGTGGGAGATATTTCTCTCACAACTGAAGCAAGTGGAATATCTCTGGTTATGACTGATGATGTTGTTCTAGTAGGAAATGCGACATTCAACCTTAAGACCTCAGCTGGAGGCACTAGTGCAGTAGTTGATGTTCCATCCGGCATTGGAGGCAGCGTGGAATGCATCACGGGCTTCGGTGGTGTTGACATCACGGCGCCTGGTTGGACTGAGATCACTTCCAAGCACTATGAGTCAACAGACTACAATACTGCATCACAGACGCTGACAGTTATCATTGAAACATCAATCGGTGGAATTACAGCAATCTTCACATAGTATCAAATCGGAGGGGTTCTCCCCTCTATTCTCTTCTTTTTTTCGTTACTAATTCGCAGCAGTCGTACCGAATCTTATGTAGGTTCCATCTTCCTCTTGTCATCGATGAATTAATAGACTGATTTCTACTAGCGATGACAAGTGTTTGGAGGTTTAAGAATGGAACCAGAAAGCAATGAAGACGAGGGCTACGACTGGTCAAGTCTCAAACCATCTACTCATGATGATTTCCAAAAATATGTTCTTCTTGCTCACATCGTGCTTGGCTTCATAATCTCTGTTTTCAGCTTCTCGGATGGGTGGTTTTCATGGGGTGTCGGTACTGGTCTATTACCACCTCTTCTGCTTGCAGTAACAGGAGGAGTCTATGTAATCCATGTCGGTATCAATTGGTATCGAGATGAGTTCATCCCCTATATCACAAGAACTCAGACATTCCCGGAGTTCGAAACAGAACGATTTCTCAAGTATCAACGAATACATCGAGTCCTGATTTTGATCTCAGGTTACATCGCTCTCGTGATCACTCAATATATTTGGACTCAAATTGCCAACTTCCTTACACCTATCGTTTCAGATCAGAGTCTACTAATTCAGATATTATCGTATATTCTCCTTGGAATGGTTATTGTCGATTTGGTCATCTTGATTATCATCTTTGTGATCTTCGAGAGTCGTTTGAAATTAGCTTTCTCAGATGTTGGCTTTATCCTTGATATTGAAGAAAAGAGGCAGCAATACGATCGTGAGAAAAAGAAGGAAGAAAAAGAAGAACGGGAGCGACAAAAAAAAAAGAGCCTCAAGAAGGGCAAAGCGAACAAATCAGAGAGCGCGGGCAATTCATCACAATCCTCTGAAGAACAGGAATGAATCGATGCGTTTAATTCAATGCAGCAAGAGTTATTCGAAACTCATCATGTCTAGTTTGTGTTTACCATGCTCGAGATACATTCGAAGTCAATCGAAAATGGATTCGAAGTCATCTACAAAAACGACCCATTGCCTGTGATATACCCAAAGAACTTCTGGCGAAAGACTCCAGAACAGACAAGACTTGCGTTAGTTGACAACCTGGCACTAGCAACAACCATGCACCTTCCTATAATCTTCGATACTCCAGAGATTGTATATCATTCAGGCCGTCCACTTCTCGAGTCGTATTTTGTTGAGAACTTCTTCCGCGATATCCCGTCCTGTACTGAGGTCGATGGTACCGACACTGTAGAATATGTTCGGAGGTATTTCAATACTCAATATCGATTCTCGGACCCTGTTGTGAAGATACCTTCCGATGAACCAGTTGAGGATGGTTTTCGTGCTATCGTCGGTATGAGTTTTGGGAAAGACAGTCTTCTCACTTATGCTGTTGCCAGAGAATTGGGACTTGATCCCGAGATGGCATACATCATAGAACACAGTATGACTTACGAGGAGAAACACAAGACAGCTCTGGCTGAGCAGTTCAAAAAGGAGTTCAATAAGGAACTTCATATTGTAGCACATGAAACTGGGAAACTTCGGGACTATCCCTATCTTGGACTTCCTTTCTCTGAGTTTGGTTGGGCGCTCCAGTCCACCGAGTACGCACTAGAATGCATCCCCTTGGCATATGCACTTCAGGGCAAGTACATTCTATTTGGCAACGAACAAACGACTTCTGCAACGTATATGGACAAATATGGTTGGCTCGTGAATCCGTGTTGGGATCAGACACACAACTGGACTGTACACATCGATCAGATGACGAAAATGTTCTCAGGTAGATCCGTGGGAACTGGCAGTCTCATTGAACCCTTGATGGACATGATGGTGCAGAGAATCCTTGCTCATAGGTATCCGGACATTGCAAAGTACCAGATGAGCTGCTTCACTGAGACTGAGGCTGGTAGGGACTACAGATGGTGCCACAACTGCTCAGTATGCGCTAAGATGTACCTTCTCTGTGTCGGAGGTGGGGTTGATCCAGCCCAGGTAGGATTCCGCGAAAACATGCTCAACAGGACGCATAAGAATCAGTTTACGCTTCTCGGAGGCAAATCAAATCTCACCTATCTTCACTCAGAAACCGCAATGGACGAACAATTATTCGCATTCTATTCGGCAGTCAGAAAGAATGCAAAAGGGGAGCTAATTGATGATTTCAAAGCATCCGAGCTGTATGATAAAGCCAAAGATCGTGAGGATGAGCTCTTCAAGAAGTTCATAACCCTCTATGAACCAATCAGCGTTCCTGCGGACCTGAAGGATAGAGTCATGACGATTTTCAAAGAAGAGATTGAATCTTTTGAGCTATAACTGGTTGAATCCCCCAGTTTGACGATGTATTAAGGATTTATACGAAAGTGTACACAAATTTGGGCGAAGTTTCATGAGAGTTGCTTTAGTACTTAACACGCGGAAGGATGAGTCGGAATTCGAAGTTGAATACGATCCGCCTCATACCGTAGAGATGATTAAACATGGAATTGAGTCAGCGGGTCATGACTACATCTTCATCGAAGCTGACGAGAATATACTTGAAACACTGAAGCAAGTAAAACCAGATCTGGTGTTTAACAGGTCGGAAGGGGTTCGTGGCGAAAGTCGCGAGTCTCATATCCCTGCAATCTTGGAGATGCTTGGCATCCCCTATGTTGGAGCTAATGTCCTTTCAACTGCAGTATGTCTGAACAAAGGTTGGACGAAGAAGTTTCTCGCATTCCATAATGTTGTGACACCTCAATTTCACATCCTGTCCAGTACTAGACAGGTCAACAAACTTGACTTCATTTTTCCAGTCATTCTAAAACCGAACGAAGAGGGGTCTTCAGTTGGTATCAATGAGGACAATGTTGTATCAGACAAAAAACAGCTTGTCAAAAAGCTCGGTTCCATGGTAAAGGAATATCAGCAACCAATCCTGGTGGAGCAATTCATTCAAGGACGTGAGTTCAGTGTTGGCGTCTTGGATTGTCTTGGCCCTAAACCTCATGTTCTTGCCTTACTTGAGATAGACTTCTCGAGGTTTCCCTCCGAAGTTGGCGGAGTTTACGGGCAAAAAGCCAAGACAATCTACGAGGGTCTAGACCACTACATATGCCCTGCAAAGGTTCGGAGCGACTTGAAGAAGAAGATTGGACAGGTCTCTATTGAGATATGCAGACTACTTGAGGTTCCGGACTTTGCGAGGATTGATTACCGAATGGATGATAATGAAGAGATATACTTTCTAGAAATCAATCCATTACCAGGAATGGACTTCGACCCTGATAACCAAGACATTTCCTTCTATCCATATATGGCTGAGAAGTCTGGTTACACCTACGATCAACTGATTCAAAGACTCATTGAGTCAGCGGCTCGGAGATACGGTCTTAACAAGTGACACTTTGGGTGAGGACCTCATCTATGTCTTATTCGTCTTCTCAGCAGGTCTGGGAAATAATGCGCATGAATCTTGTTCCTTTTCTGGGAGATGAGGTGCATATCGTCATTCCCGACTCCTGGTCTAATCAATATGAACAATGGTTCAAGGATATTGAAATGCAATCCTTCAGAGAAACCCTCCGCTACACCACTGAAGAACTCCAAACTAGGATGAAGAAAAAACAGGTACTACTTCTTTTCATTTTAGTGGGTGCGAACCCAGAAGGCATGATTCTAGGCTATGCTTTAGAAGAGAGTCAAGGAACGACCTTCTACCTTGATACTTTTGCTGTCAAAACAAGAGGAAAAGGCATAGGCAAAATTATGCTCTCATCGATAATCAAGTGGGCAACACAGAATGAGTTCTCAGCGATTGTGCTCGACACAGAGGCTGAGAATGAGATTGGGATTCCATTGCAGCAATTCTATGAGAACATGGGATTTGTTGTTGAGTGCATTGAGGACGATGGGAATATCACCATGCGTCTGATCCTGTGAGCTTCAATCTATTCGAAATCACGACCAGTAAGCAGAGCTGCAAAGGTCCCCTTCATGGTGACCTTATCATCAGCAAGGCTGTGCATCACGGCAAGGGTGCTTGCTGCAGCAGGAAGAACATAGAGACCTTCCTCCTGTCGGAGCAGTTTGGAGAACTCGATCATCTTTACCTCAGATGCATAATCTGCAAATCCGTTGGACTCATAGATGGCGTCCAGTGCGTCTTGCCCGTCGTATGCGTGCCAATTGGTAAGGGGTTCGTTGAATTTGGTTTCTTTTATTTCATCCCTACCGAGGTCCTGAACGATGCGACTGTTCATCTTGAAAGACTTGACAATCGAATTACCTCGTCTGGTACTTGTTGCGACCATTTTTGGCATGAATGGAATCTTTCCGGCTTCATACAATTTCTTGAACCCTAGATGAACACCAGCAATAGTCGTTCCGTTCCCAACAGGAACAAAGACGAAGTGTGGCGCTCTTCGAATATCCCTGTAGATCTCATTTGAAATGTCCGCATATGCTTCAATAGATATGTCTTTGACGCTTTCCCCTCCTGGATTTGCATCAAACCATCCTTCCTCTACTGCTGTCTTCTTTGACAGTTCCACAAGGTCCTCGTACTGGCCTGGAGCAAAATGAAGCTCAGCTCCGGTTTCCTTAATGCGTTTCATACGGTCCTTAGGTACATGATACCCCTCTGGGATGAATATGTGCGCTGGGATGTCAAACACTCTTGCCGCCCATGCGAGAGCTGCTCCAAAATTACCGCAGCTTGCTGCTGTCACAGCAGTAGCGTTCTGCTGTTTTGCAGAGTCCATAATCGCAAGGGCGATACGATCTTTCTGCGTTCCTGTAGGGTTTCCTCCCTCAAATTTCAGATATAATCTCTCACACCCTACTTGCCGAGCTAAATTCTTGGATTCAATAAAAGTCGTAGAGCCTACGAACTCGCTCCATTTCACTTTGCGACCGTTTCTTCTTACTAACCTTTCATAGTCCTCTGTCATTTCTGTTCATTGCCGTCAGATTTTGTTCACTTTTTATTAATAACAATGATGGTGACTGACATCGCAAGTGTGTCAATCTCAATGAGTTTGGCTGAGTCTTCTGGCTCTTGTTTTGCACTCAGTGGATTTTACAATGTTTCCAGCCTCATCATAAAGCCGCTGCGCAACAGTCCATGTCCGTTTCGCTTCTTCTTTTCTATCCAGCAGTTCTAGCATCAACGCACGATAATAGAGATTCTCTGGATTACCTGGGTCATTAGAGAACGCAACGTCAAAGTCTGCGAATGCCTCCTCATACCTCTCTAGTGAGTAGTAAATGAGTCCCCTCTGATGTGTCACTTCTGCGTTCGTTGGGTCAAGGGCAAGCGCGGTATTGAGGTGTTCCAGAGCTGTTCCTTCGTCTCCGAGGAGAAGCATCACTGCACCATTCCTTACCCATGCCTCTACGCACTCTGGATCAGCATTGATCGCTTTTTGATATGCATTGGAGGCCTGCTGATATGACTTCAGTGCTTTGTGAATGTCTCCCTTCTTTATCCACAGTTCGGGATCGTCAAACTTGATACTCACAGCCTTGTCAAAGTAGTAAAGCGCAGACTCCAAATCGTGTTGTTCGTTATAGACCTCCCCTAGCGTAGATAGTGCGAATGATTGATCTGGGTCCAGATTGAGTGCTTGATTCAAAATATCGATGGCTTCATCGTACCTCTTTAAGGCCAAATAGACGCTGCCAAGCTCCATTAAGGCTGGAAGAAACTTCGGGTCCATGGACAGGGCACGCCGCAACCAAGTCACAGCTACTTCCGGATCACCCTTTGCACGAAAGTATAGGCCCTTTCCAAGCAAAGCACGAGTCAAATTCGAATCGATGAACAAAGCCCGATCGAGGTTTATATTTGCCTCATTAAGCTCTCCTAGCTTGAGTTGGGCCTTTGCGATGTACACCATTGCAAGAGCATTTCTCTGGTCAATCGCCAACGCACTCCCAAGACAACTAATAGCCTCCTTTGGACTCGATAGCATCAGATAGGCGAGTCCCATGTTTATCCATGCATTGACCTGGCTACTGTCTTGACCCAATGTCAATTCATAGAGAACTATTGCTCGACCAAAACCCGCTTCTGAGAGATAGACATTGGCAAGTCGTGTGATTATTCTTGTGACTCTTTTTTCTGACTTCAACTCCTCAAGTCTCTGGAGAAACTCCTTCTCGAGTTCCGCAAGCTGCCTTCTCTCTCTAGTCATAATAGCAACGGGACGCAAGCTCTCTGGCTCAAGTAGCTCCGCTGGATTCAACTGGTCCAGTTTTGCTTCTATTGCTTCCAACAGCTCGTTGTTATTCAAGCATGTCCCCTCAGCCTCTGAGGATGACTAATCTTATCAAACTTTGTAACCGGCCCACAGATGTGTTCTCTCTAGAACGGAAACACGAACGCTCCAAGAGAGAGCAGGAAGATTGCCAGGTAGTAGGTTGGCATGATGTAAAGCTCGTGGTGTGTTATATCATGATGGAATGCATTGATCGCGATGAGTGAGTCAGAGAGTATGAAGAATAGAGCACCAATTACGGGCAGTAGTCCCAGTGCGATTGATGAGGTCTGCCAAAGCAGTACAGATGTGCCAATCGTTGCTGCTACAAGTATGAAGTAGAATATTCCCGCCCGAAGTATGAAGGGAGGTATCTCCGGACCGGAAGAACGCAGGTACCTGATTAGCCAAATCACATAGATCACTGCAAGTATGAAACACGCACCCGATATCAGGCTCGGGATCACTAGCAGTCCAATAGTTGCAGATGTCCAAAGGAAGTTTGTTGTGTAGAGAATATGCGCAATCAGAAACATGCCTATCCCTGGGACAAGATCAACTTCCATACCTACATCTCCAAGCATACAGAATACGAGTGCTGCAGCCAGCAGAATAGTGAACAGCGTGGGTAAGCGCAAAAGGATGACAGATATAACCGCACTCAAAGCTGGGATCAGTTTGACCAGAGTAGTCATCGACATGAGCTTTTTCTCGCCTGTTGCCGCCTTGTCTTGTAGATAGGTTGAAACAATGGCGAAGGCCCAAAAGACGACGCTGTAAACTTCTAGAATCATAGTACACTTCAGAGGCGCTTCCCGCCCTTAAGTAATCCTATGCACGGAGGCACATACGTATTGCTTCTCTGTGTGTCCGCGCCTTTACCTCATGGTGTTGATCAAGGAGCAATCTTAGCCTATACAACTATCTTGACAGGCTTCAGGCTGCAACATTGTTTCTTAGTTCTTTTGAATGTGAATAGAAAACTTCATTGGATTTTGATGCAGGATTGTCATGGTTAGCGATGGAGGGTACTCACAAAACATTAGTCATGACTAGATGGTTATCATTGGTCATTCTAATCG
>RDNZ01000022.1 GCA_011364905.1 Candidatus Thorarchaeota archaeon | reverse complement strand
TGGGTCACACCACTCCTTGATAAAGTTGCCATGAAAGTTTCACTCAGACTTCTGACATATGCTTTCAAGACTGAGAGATCATTGACGAAGGATAACGTACCCGTCGTTGTTGACGCAGTAATGTATTTCCGAGTCATCGATGTTGAGAAAGCTATTTTGAGTGTTGAGCGCTACACAGTCGCAGTGGAGTTGGCTGCTCAAACGACTCTGAGAGAAACCACTGGTAAGGTGACTCTTGATCAACTCCTATCTGAGAGAGATCAGATTGCCGGTCACCTTCAAGAGCTCATCGATGAGAAGACTGAGCATTGGGGTGTCAAGGTGTCAAGCGTTGAGATTCGTGACGTTGTTATTCCATCAGCCCTTCAGGATGCCATGAGCCGAGAAGCACAGGCAGAGAGGGAACGCAGAGCCAGGATAACACTAGCCACAGCTGAGCTAGAAGCTTCAGAGAACATGCTCAAGGCAGCACGTATCTATGAGGAATCCGCTGTTGGTTTCCAGCTTCGTCAGTGGAACATCATGCAAGAGATCTCAAAGAATGCTAATTTGATTATCATGATTCCTACGAACCTTCCAGAAGTTGGAATGGCTGCAGGAA
This sequence comes from Candidatus Thorarchaeota archaeon, assembly GCA_011364905.1. Classification (GTDB taxonomy): domain Archaea; phylum Asgardarchaeota; class Thorarchaeia; order Thorarchaeales; family Thorarchaeaceae; genus SMTZ1-45. The sequence goes on along the minus strand of RDNZ01000022.1, from coordinate 46,468 downwards.
CATCCGTAGCTCTGTCAGCTGGAACCGGAGGATTAAGAGTACCAAAGAACAAGGGGAAGGAAGAGGAGTAGTTTCTCGAAACTATGAGGAGGAGGAGAGAATATGGATGCGTGGATAAAAATCTTGGTGGTCATGATGATGTTTTCAGCATTAGGCATGGCCATGACAGTTTTTGTGGCCGATCCGTTCATTGGTCTGATAATTATGGGTGTACTTCTAACATTGCTAGTACTGACCCTTGAACCTGCAACAGGAAAAGCCATGGCGCAAGTCACTGTGCCTCTTGTGATAATACTATTCGTATTTCAGGTTTGGTATTCAGATTTTACATTCAGCGACTGGATGCTTATAGTAATCTTTGCTATAATGTATCTAATGTTCACCATGTTCACAGGCGGGAGCGGTTTTGTCGAAGGAGGCTTCATAGATGCCAAGGTTTCTTTGAAGCTCTTCCCGATTTATGGCGTGGCGATCTTTCTCTCAATCCTAGTTGATCCAACTCGACAGTTGACAGTCTACATTATGGCAGGGACAGTGGTCTGTCTGATGCTTCTGTACTTCGCATTTCTCAGGAACTATGAGAAGTGGCCAACCTATTCACAATTCAAGTATGCAGACATTCATGCAGTAACTGACCTCAATCCCAAGGGAAAGGTGAAGACTGGCGCTGAGATCTGGTGGGCGAGAACTGATGGTCCACCAATCAGGTCAGGTGAGAAAGTTGTCATTGATCACATCACTGGAATCACTATGATTGTCAGAAGACCCGATGACATCGTGATTTCGGACCAATAAGATGCACAATAAAAGAAGGGACCGGAACGATCCGTGCCCTTCTATTCCTTATTTTCTCTGGTGGCAAGGATTCCCCAAAGAATCGACAATGCAAACAGAAATCCAATGACGGTAGTGAGTCCCCATTCTATCTGGAAGATCTCAGGTCGAATCACTGGTGTTTCAGGGAACGAAGGAAACAGTGTGTATGCAAGCACGTTCCACATGAAGTGAAATCCGATTGGCGCCCAGAGTGAGCGACCAGCCCAATAGTAGCTAAACGACAAAACAACTCCACCTAGGAACATGTTTAGTGAGAATAGAAAAATTAGTAGTATGTTGAAACCAGCCAGCCCCCACCAGCTGAAATGAAGAACAGAGAAGAACAGCGAACTAAGAACGATGGCCAATCCACGTCCAACCAACTTCTCCGCCCTTGTTAAGATGTAACCGCGATGAGTCAATTCCTCAATGAATGAAAACAACACAGCGTTAGTAATCACCACAGTCATCCAATCGGGCGTTATCTCACTCATCGGACGAAGCTGACCACCAAAGAAGAATGCTATCGCTGTGACCAAGCCTACTGACAAGACTGCTACCAACACGCCTATGATAAAACGAAAACCAGATCGATTGTCAACATCAAGTCCCAATTTTACTATGGAACCGCTACCCTCCCATTCCACAAAGACCCAAGTGACTATGAACATGAGAAAGAAGTAGAAGATGTTCAAGAGTTCAGCTGACAATGTAAGTAGGAACATTGCAGCCATGAAAAGAATTAGTCTGAGCCACTGTGTTTGTTGGTCGTCTGTCATTTATGGCGCCCAATCAACCTGCATATTTTCTGACCTAAATCTACTCCGGTATACAATTCATCGGAGAATAGTGTATATGTAGTGCCAACTGATATAAGTAGGCGACAACATTCGCCCACCTAATGCTATTAAGATAGTAAGCTATACGTTACTACAGCAAAAAAGTAGACTAAACTGAGCTCGTCATGGAGGAGTACTCTTGGCAAAGACAAGGAGTCTTTTGTTGGAATTCGAAACAGAGGAGGTAGGGCGACTTGCCAGAGAGAGTAAAGCAGAAAGAGCTGCACTAATCAAAGCTTTCTCAGATCCATCAGATATCGTCAGGGAAAGAGCCTTAATTGCGGCAATCGACTTGGCGGATCCCACTGTAGTAACTGATATTGTCAAATCCCTCTCAGATGACGTGCAGGATGTACGGATTGCCGCAGCACAAGCACTTGCATTTTATCATCAACCGAGGACAATTCCTGTTATGATCCAAGGTTTAAAAGATTCCAGCCCATGGGTGCGGTCACATTGTGCCGCTGGTCTATCAAAATTGTTGAATGGTCCGATTTGGGCGCGTATTTCCGATGATGAAATCGAGAAGCTCATTGATAACTTTCCGGATATGATAGACGAAGACATTAACAAGTTCCTTACAGGAATTAAAATGAAGCCATCTGCAATTGATCATTATAACAACTGGCGCGGAAAAGACTTTGATATTGAGATTGACACCGCCTCACTTGAGGAAGAATTAGAAGGGACCCCAATTCTCCTTTCAGAAGGAGCTGCAGCTAGTGTTGAGACTTCTAAAGCGGGAGGATCTTCCGACGAAATAGATGAAATTCTCAGTGAGTTGCCAGATGAAATACTAAGCACATTGCCTCCAGAAGATCTCAGACGTCTAACACCTTCATCGGCCAGAGAACTCGTGCAGAAACTTAAGGTCGCAATTCCATCTGAGGCACCCAAGAAAAAGAAGAAGGTCAAGGTTCGTAAGGTAAAGAAAGTAAAGAGGAAGAAATCGCTAACGGCTCAAGAAGAGTTGATTGAGAAACTCCCAGCAGAAGTTCGTAAGGAGGTTGGTGACGAAACACTAGCCACCTTAAGCGTTGAAGAACTTGAAGCCCTTCTGTCATCAACTTCTGAGAGCGAACCAGAAGAGGTTGAGCCTGAACCTGTAGAGGAAGAAGCTGATACAAGAATGCAGACCTTCATCGACAAGTACGGGCAAGAAAAGGCTGAGCTTTTAATTAGCATACCAGAAGTAATGCTTGAGGGAATCCCAGAGGATCAAATACAGGAAATGGACCTAGAAACCTTGAAAGGCCTCACTCAAGCTCTTGAACCTCGTGACTAAACCGGGTGCTCAGAGCCTCGAATAACCACAGCAAACTCCCCGGCAAGTTTTCCGTACCATTCAAGGAGATCCCTCATATTGTCAACGTGACGATAACTACCATTTCCATATTGAGCTATGGCCAGCATCAGCTCTTCATCTATCTCACTTCGCTCGCCCAGTCCGATTGAATAAATAACCAGTTTATTTCGCTCAGTGAATTTTTCTCTTAGTATCTTGAGCGGCGGAGGTCCAGAAGTGGTCATTCCGTCTGTTAGCATGATGAGCATAGTGGGTTTGTCAGGGTCCCCAAATTCGTCCATTATTTCGTGTGCCTTGGAGAGAGCTGTGCCCATATCTGTGAGTGTACCTCCCTCTTCGACCTTATCGACGACATGAGTACTTATGATTTGCAGGCCCAAGGCTTTCTCTCTGCCTGTACACTCTACAAAAGGCTGAACTTCACCTGTGTCAGAGTTTAGAAATGTCATTTCGCTGACTTCCTTTTCAAAGGTGATTACTCCGACCTTTTCGCCGTAACCACGACCCACTTTCTCTGCCAAGTAAAGCAACACAGCCATTGCTGCCGCCTCGGCGCGACTGACATTCTTACCCTCCTCGAATCTGTTGAGAAAGGCTTGGACTTCTGGGCTATCTCCAGCAAGGTCTTTCAGACCCTCGCGAGCGTGTGCAATGTCCTGAACAGGAACATCAGTTGTCTTCATGGATCCACTTGTATCAATGCAGAGCACTGCATTGAAGGGAGTTGCAATTCCCACTGTTTTGAACTGGTAACCAGTTCGTTCACGAAGAGCCTCAAATGCCAACTTCGCAAAACTCTTCCCTGCCAATTCAGGCTTTGTACTGATTATTTCGACCTTTACATCGAGTTCTGGCCAATTGAAGGACATGCCAGGATATACTAACCGACCACCAATAATGTTCTCCAATCCTTTGACTCTCTCAGCTGCCCTGGTAACAAGATCTTCTGTGTTTGCGTCTTCAGTCAAGGGTTTCAATCCAAACTCCACATATTCCAATGCAAGCATATCTTCATCATAAAGCGTGACCTCTACTTGATCGCCTTCCATTAATAGTGAAGCTTCAAGGACTAGCGTATCAATGACAATAGCGTTTTCTGGCGTATCGTCGCTTTTTCTAATTTCAGCGGCACCCCAAAAACTACTCTGTGGATCTTCAAAAATGACAATAGAGCCAATGTCAGCATCAAGTTTCTTGGCAATCTTGGGATTAATGTTAGCAAAACCTCTTAGGTCGCCTCCATCTATTATTTCCAAGGCTAATTTTTTGGTGATGGTTTTTGCCTCCTCTAGTCCTTTATCAAGAGTCTCCAACTTTATTGTTATAAAGAATTGTGAGTTGGCGTCACCTGAGAATGTCCATTACACGAACCTGAAAATCTGAAGAAGACTGAAGTGTTTCCGAATAGTCTGAAATCGATCTCAACAAAACCTGATCCATTTTTTGAGAAGCGTTTTCCAGTGTATCTAATCGAGTCATGCCTTGTGTCGGTAGTAATGCGCAACTTAAGTAATCATTTGGACGCCTTCTCACCCAGAAATGAAGTTCCTTAGGCTTTTCCTTTGACGACAATGTAAGAACATAGGAATTCATATCAATGCCGTTGAATCCTCCGCTAGCTTTACTATCGATTGCAGGCCACGTCCCAATTGGAGGAATCATGAAATCGAGCGAGCACAAGTCCCACATACCTTCTGATATGAGAGAAACGACCTTATTCTCGAGCTCATGTTGGACTGCAAATGAACTATCCTTACATACAAACTCTGTTGGTGCTCCAGAACTACCAGTTGAGGTTCGAAATGGCCTATTAATTATAGAGAGGGCATTGCCGCCAAGTACTCTTTGTGCATCAGTCAAAGTCCCCCTGAAGTCTCGAGAAAGCAAGAAGAGTATGACATCCAAAGCTTGAACGGAGAGAAAACTGAAATCGGTCCCAAAGAGAATCTTCTCTGACCATTCCATGTTTGGTGCGCTAAGCCGGTCAATTGCGGTTTCAAAAAGGACAGGAACATCCCTATCGTGAAGTGTTGATGTTTCTGCAAAAATCGCAGGGTCTTTCATTGCTTCATAAAGACGAGAATCACCTGGAGCCATACCGCAATGCGCCATTATCACTTTGAGCCCTTTCATTGCTGATCCACAATCAGGATCATTTCTCATCGAATCAACAAGACGTTTGATTCGTACCACTGTGCGCATATTTCGCGTGTCAAAGATAACTGGGATTCCCAGCTCTCCAGCTCGTTTCACCACCTCACGAGGCTCACTCTTATCTATGGAATCAACGAAAAGCTGCGCGAGAGGATGGAGCTTGAGACCACGAAGTCCAAGAGATAACACAGCTCTTTCAAGCTCCTTGACTGCAACGAGAGAACCGTCATGATACCCATCAAGTGGATTGACACGTGCAAAACCAATCAATCGTGAGGAATGAGGTGCTCTTGCGGTCCAGGATGATATTTTATCATTCGACACTTCAAAAGATGGTTTACCTTTTTCTGAGGGAGTTGAATAGTCATCTGAGTAAGGAAAGACGATTGTGCGGTCAACGAGCCAACCATGATCAAGTCTTGACCAACTGGCTTTGCTTCGAAAAAGGTGAACAGCTAATTCTGGCGCTTCAATGCCAACTGGTTCAAATAGAAGACGGTCTTCTTCTAAAAGCCCCTTAACTCTTTTTTGAATTTCGAACCAGAGCTGAGCATAGAATTCGTATGCTCCAGCTGGCGTGTTCTTATGCCCTTTCTCACGACCCATATGGTGGTGAGCATCCACTATATAGATTGAAAACTCATCTCCTTTCTTTATGCCGCGATTGGGTTGGTCTTCAACAGCTCGCACAATGAGCATAAACACTCAGTTCCTCCAAAATGGTGTTTGTCCCACATAAGTGATAAAGTATTCTTTCGTTGATGCAATTTGCATAGAAATAGGCACTATGCATATATCGACTTCCGTTGACGTTGGTATAGGTAATTCTGGAGACTCATGGAATGATAGTTGTCGAAGACAGTGAAGCAAATGAGATACACCGCTTTGTTGTCGTCGACGGTGCCGCTCACTTGGGAATAGTCCGTGCAGGCGCCAATATACGCACTTTTGATCCGGACAGAGCCTTTTCATATTATAACATGGTTGAAAACCAGCTTCATGATTTTTCATCGCAATATCCAGGCGCCTTCAAGTACATACCAAGAAGAGCCTACGACTATCTTCGAATGCCAAAATTACTCAGTGAATTCTATCATGGTTCTGGAACGCCGTCCCAAACAAGCTGGATTGTGGATTATTTAGTGGTAAGCCCTCTTATAGGTCTGGGAAATACCATGCTTCCACAGCTCCAACAGAATGCAAATGCAGAGTCAATCTATAGATGGGCAACCGTCCCCCCTTTCAGTCCTCGGGTACTGCACCTTCAGGATATGCGACAGGATAGGAGAACAGAGAAGGGCTGGGGATGTGTATTAGGAGCGAGGGATCTTCCGCATATTCTAAAAGGAGCAAACAGGAAAGACCTCATAGAAGGTTTGAAGGCTGCTAAACCGATCTTTATTCAGCTTGGGCCTCCATCAGAATTGAACCAATTGCTAGAATGGCTTGTTCTCCTCAAGCAAGCAGGTCTCAAAACGCCAAACCTTGTTCTTTCAACCACAAGCCACAAGCAATGGGGCAAAGAGATAACGCGTCTTCTTGAAGTTCCCGGTAGTAGGGTCCTGACATCAGGTGCAACAATATCTTCACTATCAACACTCATTCGCCACATGCGAAAGAACCAGAGTGATATCAATTGGTCAAGGAGACTAATGTTTGCGTCAGCATATCCTGAAACCCAATTCGGTGACAGCATATCTGAAGTCTTTAGCTACCTTCTAAGTAGGAACCTTGCAGCGGAACCAGAAGAGATACAGCGTGTTTTGGGTGGCAACATGTTGTCAATTCTTCCACCTCGCCCAACCTTTCTTGTTTACGAGAAAAACGCTACTTCAGTGGCAGCAGAGGAGGGCCTTGGAAAAGCAGCCATGAATGAGCTTGCTAGAATTTTACAGATCTTGGATGCTCGCAAAGTTCTTAGTGTTGTTTCACTTGATTACATGGTTGACAATGACGGGGGACTAGTTCATCTAGATAGTGCGGTTTTGACATTGAAACATCCAACAAATCCCAAGGCGACGAGCCTGGCACTATTGCTTGAAAAGAATGGCTCCATAATGGTGTCTGGTTGGAGAGATGCATTCTCAGAAAGCCTTGTTACAAGAGATGGAGTGCTGCTGGACACATTGGTCCGCGCGAATGCCAAGCTTGAGGGTCCGGTCTATAGCTCTCCAGCTCAGCTGACACACTTTGACCAAGCACTTCTAACCTGTCTTCAGTTGGATAATCCTAAAGAAATACTATCTGCACTTCATTTTGGAGTTGAGATTGCAAAATCCAAGCCGGGTGTATTTCTAATGTGTGAAAATGACATGACCGCGCTTGCAGTTTCGTCGGGGGACTATGTCCTAGCCCTAGATTCAAGTACTGGAAAGTGGGCCGCTGGAGAAGCTAAGCACCACTCCAGATGCCGTGAGAGATCTATTGTTGTGTCTGAATCTGATTCTGCACTTTTTGGATTTCAAGACGCATCAGTGGTCAATCTAGTAAAATATGAAGATGAAGTCGTGAACATTTCAAAGGCCATTCTGTCATATAGTGCGCCGCAGAACTATGACAATGGAGAACTTGCATCCTTTATTCATCTACATGAAAGTGACATTCGGCGTGCAATTGATGGAACTCTTATTGGATTAGACTCACAACTTAGTGTAGGCAGCGAAAAGAACGAAGTCAATCTCTTATTGGAAAGCACTGAACCGCAATTAAAGTCGGGACAAATTGGAAGAATCAAAGAGGTGTCAGCTCAACTGAGGCCTCAACAAGCTTTCAGGGAGTTCAACATGATTCTTTGCGTTTCAAAAGGAATGAAGATGAAGACGAAAGATGTGACTCTGAAGACAATGCATACGGTAAGAACCCAACTCAGTTCATTAACCGAAAAAGTACCGGAGTTAGACCAGTTCCTCAAAGGGCTGCGAAAGACAACTTCACGGTCACAGATTGCAGCATTAATTGCACTGTCAGTTGTAAACACCTTAATACATAATCGAAGTGACGGGCGCTTTGCATTGGTTACGTTTGGAAACACGCCTGAGAAATTCTCGATTCAAAGAGGGAATGAGGTTCAATCCTATGTTGAATTCTTTGAAGATATGCAATCTGAAGAGGTTCTCATCTCTCTGATATATTCAATACTTGATGCAATTGAAGAATCGGATGGTCACGAGAATATATCAGGTGCATACAGATCCGTAGCTGAATATCTGGAGGACTTTGGAGAAGATAGACCAACAATTGCTCTTGTCCTCGGTAGTGAGGTTGGGGTATATGATGAGGAGCATCTGTCATTTCTCAGAGCAGTTTCCGAATTCGATAGATATCAGCTAGATATTCTCACTCTTGGAAAAAATGGAGACATGAAGAGTAGTCTGAGAGTACTGAAAGGATTGCAGGCCCGAGTGATTCCAATTGAGTCATTTTCCTCACAGTCTTTTTCAGCTTATTTCATGAGTCTTATAGACAACTTGACAAAAGGTGTTACTGACCACTAGTTCTGAATCTGAATCCCATGTGTTCTATTGCTGACACCCTCATCTCAAGCTTATCAATCTCTATCTCCACTTGATCAACAAGGTTTTGAATTGCGTTTATTCGCATGAGAATTTGTGAAACACGTTCAGAATCAGTCAAGGCAGTAATGTTGCTTCCGCTGTTTGCTATTCGTTCAAGAGTTTGGATTTTTTTCTCAAGCTTACGAATTTCCTGTGCGAGTTCATCATTAGGGTTCATATGTAAGGCACATCCAACTCAGGTACGAATCTTCTTCAATCTCGCTTCAATCTCGTTTAGCCTTTTAGACAGAGATTCAATTCTCTCAATGTTCTCAGATAATTTTGTTTGCAGAAGGTCCATTTTGCCTCTGTCTTTTCCACCGGTATCAACATCCCCAACAGATGAAGACAAACGTGTTTCTAATGAGTCGAGTCTTCTTGCGAGAGCATCTAGAACCTGCTCCTGCTGGGATGTTGGTGATGATTCCTCGGAACGAACGCTGGGTCTCATCGGTTCAACCGTAACTTCTCGAGCCGGTCGAGAAGGCACTAGACTCTCCCCAGGGACAATCCAGAGTGGATTCAGATATTTGAGAGAAATCGATTGCAAACTCAAGTCATGAAATGAGGTGAATGCGGCGATTCTCTGAGGTTGGTCCCAAAAGCATGCCTCAGTGTTTTCTCGGCCAATGAATAGAAGAGCAGCTATCGCATTGTTTGTAGTCTTGAAGAGTTCAAGACCTGATAGCCACCGAGTGACTAAAGCAGCAAATTTCGTGATTTTATTGGTATCGCCATGCTGGAATTCAATACTGTCAGAAGAAGGACCCAGTAACGCATCTTTCATCCATCCCGATATTTTCTCTTGTTTCTTGGGGAGTGACAAAACAACTGCTTCTTTCACGGCACCCTCAGTAGCGTCAAGTCTGAGCTGCTCAATATAATCCAAATTTGCATCCTCCGAGTTTCGAGTCGCTTTCTTTCCGAGAGCCTTCAGCAAAAGTTGGACTATGTCTCCAAGCAGGCTCTTTTGAATTTGGAAAGCAATGAGAGTTTGAGATCCAGATGTCCCGAAAACCATAGCTACAAATTTGGCTGAAGATATTCCCTTAGGTCCGAGTACTGCTAATGAAACACCTTCTGCGTCGCCACAGTCCCGTGCTAATCTGGCAAATCTATCAGCAGGAATTGTGAGAAACTCCTGATTGTGTTTATCACGAAGATTCCCTTTCATTCCTTTTGAAAGAAGACCCTGCTCGATCCAACCAGTCTTAAGGGAACCCTCAGCAAGTCTTGATTGAATATATCCGGTGATTAAACCAGTGTGGAAAAGAGCCTGAAGGTGTGTAGAGATGTCATTACTCAAGAGAGTCACCCTGAATTGTTAGCGATTTCAGTTATGGCATCTGCAATTGAACTGGTCTTCTGAACACTATCCAATTGAATTACAAATCCATTACCTTCCTTAGCTACAGCTTCCATAATGTCTGTTGCGGAATTCTCGCCGACTGAAATACAAAGTATTTTGACGGATTTATTGGTCATGGCTTGACGGGTGATTTTCACGGGATTCTGGCCTGCGGAATAAACGCCGCTTGAAAAGAACACAACTATTGTGACTAGACCATTGGCTTCATTCAGCAAACTGGCTGTGTCTAATCCTTGATTCAGAGCCAGACCCGGATTAGAAGGTTTTTGCGAGAATTCGTTAATTGTGCCTTCGAGGAAAACTCTGAAAGATCCAATCAGAGATGCAGAATGCAAGTTAGTGATTTGAGTTTCCTCCCCGGTCTGTGAGTCAAAGGTAATGAAGGGAACTAGTTTATCAGAGAAGATGAATCCAGCGAATTTCTCAATCTGTTTAGGCTGCAGTCGTTCCTCAAGGGATTCAAGAGATTCTAGGATTCCTTGATGACGTGTGATATGGGCGTCTTCTGCTGCATCTACCTGGACATCTTTGATCTGTGTGGCTGCGGACACTTCCACGATAAAACAAAGATTACTTGGTTTTGATTCAATGGCTTTGAGATGAATCTTGATGAGTCTTTTCCAGTCGATTCTAGCCGCGTTCCTCTTAGGTTCAACGGGACTCATTGACTTGATTACTAAACTGACACCCAATTCAGGCAAAGATATCTCCTGACCAACTCCGAGAATGAGCCCATCAAAGTGTTCTTGAAAGTCATCAATTCTTTTGGAAATTGCTTGCGCGACTGTATGATTATCAAGACCTCTTCTTGACACAACGCCGAGATGAATCTCAGTGCAGACTGGAATTTCGCTCTTTTCAGGAATCAACTCAACTTCGTCTTCTTCGCAACATGCAAGCTGATCGAAAACACGTGCATCAAGAATGATAACATCCTTTGGCACCTTGGGAGAAGCCCTGACATCCGAAATCACGGAGTTTGATTTACAGGATAGTTGGAATGCATTGGTGGTTGAATCAAATAGATTAGTTGAAACAAAACAAAGACCTTGTTGATTTCGTCCGCGTTTTGGACGTAGTTTCAATGAGATCCCTCCTTCAATATATTCGAGTATTGTAAATCTTTGCGGCAACAGATCTCGAACCATAAAACACTTCAACTTTGAAAGATGCTTTTCCTTTGGCATCAGTCATTGCCACAAGCTTCAGTTCAAGTTTTTTGTCTGCATTAGGGCTAATATCATGGTGCTCATTTGTGACCTCGGAAACGCCATCCGGAGTAGCTATGGATGCAATTACTCGAATACCAACAACCGTGGAGCTTGGATTCTTCACTCTGATTGTATAATTGAAAGCCTTTCCAGCAACGATGTTGTTTGGTATTTCTCCCAAAACAACTGTCAGGTCCTTCTGAGATGTCGATAACGGTCTCCCTTTTGGCCACCTGGCAATCCGGCCCAATTCGAGCAAGCGTGAGAGGGATGTTTTTAGCTCCCTTAGCTCCAAGTTTAAGTTGGATGCAGCGTCACCCATATCAAAAGTACCGTCGTTGGCCTCATAGTAAGTGAGCACTTTCCTATCTGATTCGATTAAGTCGCTCACTCCTTCAAGTATCCGTAGTATGGCCTCAGGAAGTTCATGAGCATCGAGAAGAGAGTAATATTGTCCATCATCCACTGATGCCGCAATTCGCCTAAATGAGTCTTCAACGAGTGGATTGCATCCGCATACAAAAACGAAAACTGTGCTACCGAAGTCTGTCCTCATTTGTTGAACTTCTGTAATTGCATCATGTCCTTTTGGACAACCTTCCGGGAAATAATCATCGCCAATGGTATTGTATGTCCTTCCATGAGGCGGAGCGTCTCCAACAAGAAGTAGAACTTTGTATGCATCTCGCTCCCATGAAAGCTTGGTTCGAGCATCATAGAGACCGTCAGCCACTGCTTCAGGAGTATCACCGCCTTCGGAGGGATTCAAATCGGAAATTAATTTGTGAACACGTTTTACTTTTGCATCAAAATCAAACACTCGTGTCACGTATGTCCTGTCTTGTGGAGGATGGTCTCTGTAGGACACTACTCCGAATCGTATCTCCAGATTCTCAGTCCTTGTGGTAATACGGTCCACAATCTCAAAGAGACTGTCCTTGACTGCTTTGATATCGTCCTTCATTGAACCTGTCGTGTCAACAACAAATGCTACATCAAGTTTGGTGGAGGCCAGCCGAAACCACTCCAAGTCCAGTTTGGTCTATGCCCAATTAAGCCTTTGCTGCTGGGCATAACATAGGAGATTTTAGGACCCCTTGTTCAGGCGATGGCATGGACGATTTAAGCGACACTGATCTTCGGATAGAATTTGTATTCGATGGAAACTTGGTACTGAGAGGAACTCTGAATCGTATCTATGCACCGCTCATTGTTGAAGAGATCAAGTTTCGCCTGCCCTTAGAAGGTAGAACTGCTTTCATGCGTGATGAGATGAAAATCACATTAGGTATATCAAAGGGCAATGCGAAACCAACTAATGAGGTTAAAAAAGGCGATATAGCCTATCAGCCTCTTGGTGATTCGCTGGATATCTATCTAAAAGATAAACTGACATTTAGTCAGGTGAACATCATAGGGAAGATAACATCTGATGAAAAACAGCTTGAAGCCTTAGCCACAGTTCGTCGAGGAAGTCAGGTTGCTATTCGGCTAACAGATTGAATTATCTAAAGACGCTGAAGCTTGGTGATTAAGGCTTTCTTTTCGTCCACTTCAATTTCTGACGGATCTACAACCATTCCAGCTTCATGAGTCTCAATCTTCACTTCTACGCCAGAGTGTTTCACACTCTTTATTCCATTACTTGAAAGAGCACGGACACGAAGCTGAGTTGTATTGAACTCGGTCTTGTTTGATATTTCAACAGCTGTCGATTCTCTGCGTAGTTTGATTTTAGAAATACGAACCTGTTCTTTGAGTTCAGCCACCTGAACTTGGAGATGCTTCCGTTCGCTGCTCTCTTGGTCAAGTTGGATCTTTAGCTCAGAATAGTACTCACGAGGAACGAAGTCTTTGCTCTTGTCAATCCATCGAACGATAGTTCCATCAAACTTTCGAGTTGTGCTTACTTGGCCTAGAGCTTTTAGAACAGCAATAATATCATAGACACGCCGCTTTGGGGTATCCAGCCGTTCAGCCAAAATGTCACTTCTGATTCCTGCATCCCCGCATTCCTTTAAGACCCTAACTGACTCCTTGGCCAGATCAACTAGCTTCAACTATGCACCCCACGTGAAATCCGGCGGCTTGCTCAAATGAGCACACTTCCAGTTTATTTGTCCAATCCTGTATTTATGGGTTTGTAATTCCCATATTATACAAGACACTGCGATTTATCGAAGGTATTACTGACATAACACATGAATCTAGAATTTAAAGAATCTAGAAAAACTCTCCGAGTATTCTTTCGAAAAATGAGAGACTGCATTATTCGGTGTGGTCTCCAATATTTTGGAGACGCTAACAACTACCGTTACATTGCATCTGCGTTTGGTTAGACCAGACATTTTTTAACTTGACTCAAAATCCAAAGCCATAGAAACCTCTCAAGACCCGGAGTGAAGCTAGAGATGAGTAAAAAGAAAGTCATTATTATGGGCGCAGCCGGTCGCGATTTCCATAACTTCAACGTCTTCTTCAGAAACAACGAAGACTACGATGTCGTTGCGTTCACAGCAGAACAGATACCAGGAATAGGGGACAGGATGTATCCGCCGGAGCTCGCGGGACCTCTTTATCCAAAGGGAATTAAAATCTATCCAGAGAAGAACCTACCTGAGCTCATTAAGGAGTTAGATGTTGAGCAGTGCATTCTAGCATACTCTGACTTACCTTACCAGACTGTGGGTCATAAGATTGCATGGGTGAATAGTCTAGGGCCCGATATGCGACTTATGGGACCCAAAAACACCATGATTAAGAGTAAAAAGCCGGTCATAGCAGTCTGTGCTGTCCGGACTGGTTGTGGAAAGAGTCAGACCTCAAGAAGGGTAAATCAGATTCTCGTGCATTTGGGACTTAAACCAGTGAATATCAGACATCCAATGCCATATGATCCTGACCTAACCACGCAGATTGCCCAGAGGTACGAGAAGCTAGAAGACATGGACAAGTATCACTGCACGATTGAGGAACGTGAAGAGTACGAACCTATGATAAACATGGGAGTCATCCTCTATGCTGGAGTGGACTATGGCAAAATCCTAGAGCAAGCTGAAAAAGAAGCAGATGTCATCACGTGGGATGGAGGCAATAACGACTTTCCTTTCTACAAACCAGACCTACTTATTGTTATTACAGACCCTCACAGACCGGGCCATGAAATTTCATATTACCCCGGTGAAACCAATTTGAGAATGGCTGATGTCGTTGTTATCAACAAAGAAGACACAGCTGATTATGAGAATATAGAAAAAGTCAGAGAGGACATCATGTCTGTGAATCCACAAGCCACAATCATCGATGCAGCATCTCCACTCACAATATCAGATATTGAGAAGATCAAAGGCAAACGCGTGATTGTCATAGAGGATGGACCTACTGTCACTCATGGCGGAATGCGATATGGGGCAGGTTACATTGCAGCGCGAAAAGCTGGAGCGATAATTATTGACCCAAGACCATTTGCGGTGGGAAGCATCAAAGCCACTTTCGAAAAGTATTCGCATTTGGAGAACGTCTTACCAGCGATGGGGTATGGGAAGAAACAGATGACAGAACTTCAGAAGACAATTAATGAATCAGATGCCGAAGCAATAGTCATCGGAACTCCGATTGACCTCAATCGCGTCATAAAGATTGACAAACCAAATGTCAGAGTTCGATATGATCTTCAGGAGATAGGCAGACCGAATCTAGAGGACGTTCTAACAGAGTTTGTCAAGAAGCACAAACTGAAATGAAACTAACTGAAACCTTCGTGGGTGATGGAAGAGGATTGGGAGCATTGTCGCTCCCAACAATATCCTAACCTACCATCAGTGAATCCAGACTAGATTCTCCTCTTCGAGCACTTAGGTCCCTGTACAGGACAACCGAGAAGACATAACTTATCGCACTGAACAACAAGGCTGAAATGACGGCTGATACCGTAGCGTAGTACGGAGTAAAGAAGAGAACCATGCTAGCCATCAGGTCTAGGATAGCAACAATGATTCCGACCAAAAACAGTCCTCCAAAGACATGTAACATATTTCCACCGGTCATACTCCAGGATTTCTTCAAAGAATCAATAGCTGACAAGTTGCTATCAACCACAACTGGCATGACAGGAGCGAACCTAATAGAGAAATACACTGCAACGACGACGCCGATGAGAAGAAGTACTAGTGAACCCATCATCAGTTCCATGGTCCCAGGTGCAATAATCGGGTTGAATGGATCAGTTATGTCAATCCCTGACAGAGCAAGGAGTGATAATGCAAGTCCTGGTGCCATAGCACCTGTTACTAGGATTGTCTGAATGATTTGGACAATAATGATAGTACCAGTTTTTCCAAGAGCAAAAGAGAAACTTGCACCAACTTCTGCGTTCCGTCCTCCACCATAGTCATCAAGGGCGAATTTAGTTGCGGCTCCGGTTATTACTGCATTTATGATAAAAGCAAGAGTTGCAAACACCAATGAAACAACTATCAGAGTTGTTCCGGGTAAGGGTGGCAACAATAAGTTGTTGAAGATATATGCAATAGGATTCATTGCCATAGTACCAATCAATGAAAAGAATGCCACGAGAACAAAGAATGAGACCAAGGCAAGTATCGTACCTACCAAGCCTACAATGATGATGTACTGTCCCAATTTGTGAAACCATTGGTTGAAAGTTCTCGATACCAGTCCCGTAGCACTTACTGCATAAGTTTCATCGTGCGCTTGAGAAGCATCTATTCCCAAATCTCCTTCAAAAGCCAATCTAATTCCTCCTACAAATACCTCTCACGCTTTGGTTATAATCTCTCCGCATCATTCTAACGCTGCAAGACTGGATCTATGCTGGTTTTGGTCTGTTATCAATGATCTCCATGAATTTCATTCCGCCAGCTCTTTCAAGTAGTTCTTCGAAACCCATAATGGTGACGCTAGGAGTCACTTCAGCGTTAGTCTTTGTCATTTTCTGAATTTCCAGAATTAAGGAGTTATAGTCTCCAGCTGCTGGTCCGCGCGGTGCTACGTAAAGATTCAGCACATCCATACTATATGGATCATTCATGTCTTCCTTGGCAACCTCGATTTGTATCTCCTCAATCTGGCTAATTGAAAGAAGCATCTCGCGTAAAGCAGTGAGGTTAACCGTTGCTCCTTTTATTTTCTTCTCGCTAAGCCCCATAATATCCAACTGAGCCTGCGCGTCATTAGTCCGTCCTATATCCCAGAAGAAGGGTCCATCGAAGTCACATATTGGACACTTGCCTTTCTCTTGATGAGATGCAACATCACCCAGCAAGAAACCTTCAAACACCGTGCCTGTACTATCAAGATGGAACAGACACATATGGCCAGGTTCATCGTCACCCACGAAATCATAGGATCCATCATCATTGAATTTAATGAGTTCAAATGCGAGCATGAGGGGAGAAACATTATGATATGGTCCGTGTCGGTCACATTGGACTGCAAATGAGATTTTACTTTCAGAGGATGCGTAGCCCCCTACTACGCGGACCTCCTTTGCGCCTTTCTCCTCCAATGTATTAACCATATCATCAACAGCTGGCTCGTATATTTTTTCACCTGCTAGAACGAGGACGTTCCTTTCTGGTGCTTTGTAGTCCTTTGCCTCCTTCATGGCTCGAAAGAATCTATTACGGAGATAGCTTGGCATTCCAGCAAAGCCATTCACATTGAATAGTCCTGCAATGTCAACAAGTCTTTCGCTGGGAATAGCTCCGCCAGCACTAGTCGCAACATAAAACTTCGACATCTGCTTGAGACCTAAATTGACAGCATGCCAACCAAGATGCGGAGCATAAGGAAAGAGATTCATACTTGTCAATTCCCATCCGCTATCGACGAAAGGATCAATAGCCATTTGTCCGACTTTGACACAATTCTTGTAGAGCAAGTCATTATCATAACGGGTCAAGAAAACCGGGGCTGGCAAACCAGAGGCTCTTCCTGAACTCAACCAGAACTGCAGCGGCGAAAACTGATAGGTTGCTCGTTCCTTCAACTCGGCTGTTGCAGCCGATTTACCAATACCCAGCTTAACCTTCGCACCTTTGTTTCTGATAAACTTCGCAAGATCTTTGTGACCAGCTTCGTTTGCGTACTTCATGAGATTGCCTATTGCTTCTGCAGATTCACGAGGCTTGCCATCGACTTCCATGGGATTGAGTACGAATTGCTGAAGGTTATCACGGTAATCGACCTTTCTCACTAAAGGGATGTTGTACTTAGCCCAATCCTCGACACACGTAATGTTGAATGGATCAACATCATTGTCTTTGAACAGTCGTCGGTAATATGGATGATTTGGCCAGACTTGATAGCGAATGAAGGCTCTAAACTTCCTATCTTGAATTTCTTTTATCTCTCGATGATTTGTGTGTTTTAGTTCCTGAAAGGAGAAAGTGTCCTTTGTCATATGTCAGCCCCCAGCTTCTTGTAGGTCAGAAATAGCGCGAAGCAACGCAGCATAAGAAAGTTGTGAGTAGTCAGGATTCATGAAATACACGCCTTTAAGGGTTTAAAGTAGAAACCCATAATAGACTAGTGCTACAGTGAACAAGTAACTTAGACCAACAGTCAGGAGTGATTTCATTGTCAGAAGCTGACGAAAAACTGCAGAAAGGCATCATTGAACTGGACAAAGGAAATGACAAGAAGGCATTCAGCCTCTTTAAAGAAGTCTTTGAAGAGAGACAGGAAAGACTACTCAAAAAAGTGCAGGATAATCCGAAGTCTCCGACATTAATGTTAGATGCACTCTATATGATTCATGGACTTGTGTGGCTCAGAGTTGCTGAGGCCGGGAAAGAGAAGAAACATAGTGTAGAACTTCTAGGAAAAGCCGTCGGTACGGTTGAAGCCGCAAGAACAGCTCTAGGACCATTGGTCACAGGACTTGCCCAGTGGGCAAAGGAGAAGAATATCAAAGTGGTGCATAACAAAGCACTTGGTCTCCTTGCAGCCACCAAGGACCTAGAAGACATGGCAAAGAAAGCACTAGAAGCAAGCCGAAGAATGAGTTAGTGCTAAACGTACGAGCTAGTTGGTGAAATCACTTCGGTCAGGAGTCTACTTATTCATATAGCGAGACCAATCTTTGGCAGAGAATCTCTTATCCATGATTTCAAGCTCGGAAAGGACAGCTGACTCCAAGTCAATTCCAAATGTGTTTGCAATCTGAGTGAATAGATTGAAAGCTTGAGCAAACTCGCGGGACAACTCTTCATGCGCAGGTGCATCATGACCAAGTCCTACTACCTTGTATCCTTCTTTCACCGTGATATGTCTTGAGATCTCGCCCAGCTCCTCTATTAAGTGAGTGAATACCAACGAAGCAGGAAACTTCTCCCATCCGCGATCCTTATCGAACTTGTCTATTTTATCTTGAATATCTCTGAGATGCATCTAAGTCATCCTCTTTATTATATGCAGGACTTGAGCACGAGCCTGATCTAGTATGGCAAGTGGTGGATTGCTTAATGGTCCAAGCTCTGTGTCTTCTGAGAGTGGTTGTCCGCCTAGGAACATCGCCTCGCTCACAATATCCATCATCTCAACTGGAGGCAATACTGCACATGCAAGCTTCATTCCCGGCGTCACACCTTGAATGTTGGTCACAATCTTCCAAATTCTAGAGCCATCAGTGCATCGGCATTCAACTAGGTTCTTCGAGCCGGAAACTGCTTGGGTTTGACTGATCTCTACTGCAAGAATATCAACCGCATATGCGGGTTCATCATCAAAGTCCCGAAGTTTCTGAACAACCGTTTCAACAATTCGAAACGAATAGAATACATCAGCCAATGTTAGGGTCTCTTTCACTGATGACGGCTTATATCCAGAAGTTCTGATGGCTTCTTCTAGAGTTCTTCGGAATTCTCCAATGTTCGCAACAATCTTCTGAGTTGCCTCCAAGTCTGCAAGGGTGGTAGCGGGAACATATGAGTATTTGACTTCATAAATCAAAGAACCGGCTTGTTGAAGAAGTGTGCCTAGTTGAGTATAGTCTATATGGAGCTTAAGCTTCCTGTTGCCAACCACTTCATTCAAGCGCCTGAGTGCATCCTCAAGCACAAGTATTCTGGCATCCTTCGCTGTATCCAAGGCATTCACCATTTGTTGTGCTTTAGAGGCCCTAGATAAACCTCTCTCAACAGAGTAGGAGGCCACACGAAGTGATATAAAGACAGGTGCTATAATCCACAATGATTCCAGCAGTGGGAGAATCGCACATTGATACAAGCCGTGTACATCCTGATTGCCGACAGCGGCCTATGTGTCCTTGACAGGAAGTATGGCGAAGCTGACATGGATCCCAATCTCATTAGTGGATTCCTTACTGCTTTAATCCAATTTGGCCGCGAGCTTAGTGATGGAAACAGAGTACACGTGATTGACTTTGGTGCATTCGATATCTGCCTCTCGTTGAAGGACAATGTAATAGTGGCAGCAACTGTTGACAAGGTGGATGATGGAAACGCAGCTATGGCTGTGTTAGCTGATATCAATAATACATTCACAAAGAAGTATGACAACATGCTTCAAGATTGGGATGGCAATCTTGAACCTTTTGAGGTATTCTACAAAACCCTAGATGAAATCACTAAGGATGGTCACGCCTCAGAAACAAAAATCGTCGTTCCAGTTCTAAAAGGAAAAGTGAACCCAATGCTTGTTCGTCTTGGTCAAATGACTCAAGAGACCTTTGATGTGGCCAAGAAATGCGACGGCAAGCTTACGACTAGAGATATAGCAGACCAGATTGGACTGACTCTCAAAGAGGTCCAGAAATCACTCAACAGCCTAGAGGATATGAAGATACTAGAGTGGAGAGAGATTGGTTAATTCTCTCTGTCATGGATCTTTTACTGGAGAGACAAGTTCCCTCATCTAGGAGGATTGACCCCATTCGTTACCCGCTGCAATCAGAATTAGACCAATGACGATCAAACCCGGTGCGACAATACCAGGGATGGTTATCGTTCCAAAGAACATCTCAGCCAATTCATAACGTGCAGCATGAACAACCCGTCCCGCAAATAGCACAAAGAATCCAAGTCCTAAGAACAGGTTAGACCTTCGAAGCATTCCTCCTGACTGATATGCCAAGTACCAGAATAAGATTGGAATGAATAAGGCGTATATTGCACCAGCGCCACCTGAAAGAATTACCCTTGTAGTGTCTGTCAGTGGAATAAACCCAAGGACTAGTCCTATGGCAACTGCAGGAACGGCAAACCCAATTTCAGCCCAACGCTTCCCGAATATCATGAAGCCGGCTGTTGCGGATAACAATGCTAACGCCATCCATTGGAAGAATGCTCCTGCCATCAGAAAGAATGTGTATGAAATGTCAGTAATAAATGGAGGGTAGCCAGACAGAGTTTGAGGAGCCGCATAGAAGTCTCCGATGAAATAGAAGACACGACCAACAGCTAACAACAAGAAGAACAATGCCATGGCAAACTGGAACGGATTTCGGGTCTTCTTCCATCGGAAGAAAAGCAGGAATATGAAAAGGAAGAAGTAGTACCCTACAACTAGAAACCATAGCCCAGCGTGGACTTCTCGAATAACCATGTCAACTGTTTGCATTCTTTGACTCCGTCCTAATCCTTCTGAACCAAGGACTGCGCGCTAATAAATAAAGATATTCCGAGCGGGTAAAATGTCTTTAGTACACCTAGATAACGTCTATATTCTCTAGAAATCTCTAGTCACTTGGCTTTAGATGCAGTCTGGACAAACTTGGACATTGCAGAGGTCAGATTCAGAAGCAGAGGAATTCATAGATATCCGTCGAAAAGTTGGTAATCAAATTATACGCAAATACTTGCTTAACACCATTGCTGAGAGCGACAAAATCACACGAATATCTGGCAAACTTAGAGGCCCTAAGAATGAGTTTAAAGACTTTGCGAAGTTTCTCATCCTTGAGCTCTCAATAGATGGTATGCAAGCGAAGTTTCTTGCTGAATCTGGAGTCTATGAAAACTTGCGCATTGTTGCAGTTAACTCAAACACACTCGCTGAAAGAAGTTCAGAGAGCCTTATTCAGATCTTCACTGAATCTCTCGAGAGTCCAGCGTTGCATAATGCCTCAATTGTCCTTAGTGATGACTCCTCAGTAATATAGGATGGACGAAAAATGTTCGAAAGATATGCCAAGTGCCCGATCTGTTCCAAAAGAACAGTTTTGATAGTTCCTCCTGATGTGATCGACAAAGCGGACAGATTTCCGTTCACTGTGAAGGTCAAACACGAAGACCATTACTTCTACATAAACCTCGACAGCCAAGCTTGGATAACTGATATTTTGCACCCTGAACTTGTTGAGTGATTTAACCAATGTAACGGTCAGACGGGCTTGCTTCAGTGTTCGGGGGAGGTCCTTTCTGAGCAATTTCATCCATAGCCCATTTTATGAATTCAACAACTTTTTCGATTTCTGTGTCAATTATATCGAAATGCGCCTTAATGCCTACAAAGTCTGCTATTTTCTCGAGAAGTATTCGTGCGGCCCGATAGTCAGCTTTGATAACGCCTATGGTTTCTCCTAAAAGACATGCACCTTCCATATTATAGAGTGAAGCTGCCCAGTTCGGGATTACGCCGTTTGCGCCGACAACAACACCTTCATCGGTCACGACCATCCCATCAGTTTTTGAGAGTTTATCCAAGAGTGCTTGAGAACTTGCAGAGATGTATACTCTGGGAGGAGAGGGAAACGATTCGAAATACTCCTGATAGCCTTGTTCGTAAGCCGCCAATGAAAACATTTCTTTTACTCCTAGGTTTGAAAACTCGCCAGCAACATAATCCGCATACTCGAATACACCATTACCAGAAGCCGGTTGAAAATCTGCAGTCAATATGAGGAGATCATGAGGTTCATCTGGTGCTGCACGATAGAGATGAATTGATGACTTTGGCACATGGGATATCCCTTTACTGACCAAAACTCGAGGCGGAAAATCGCTGCTGTAGAAATCCACTACATGCCGAGCGTCAAGAACTGCATTTAGCGTTTGAATGGCAATACGGCCAACATTGGCAATACCAGGCAAACCAACTATGCCTATTGGGGATTTTAGAGACTTCGCTTCGACATTCATGAACCGGCGAGTATACATAATTAGTGTTAGACAATAAATCCATTTGGTACTTTGGGTCAGGGACTATTGCAGCCTATAGAAACGGAGAGCATTCCGGGTTGTGGCATCGCCGATATCATCAACTGGAAGGTCTAACAGCTTGCTTAGAGTTTCTGCACCATAAAGAGTGTTTGCGGGTTCGTTTCTATCAGGTGTCGGTGAAAGATACGGACCATCAGTTTCCAGAAGGATCTGGCCCAAAGGTACAATACTAGCAGCAGCTCGTCGATTTCTATACTTCCCGAAGTTAGATGGAAGAGTGATGCACCACCCATTGTCAGCAACTCTCTTTGCAACCTCTGGAGGTCCATCAAAACAATGCATCAGAACATCTCCCGTGAAACTCCTCTCAAGTAACTCAGTTGCTTCTGCTTCAGCTTTTCGGGAATGAATAACAATGGGCAGATTTAGCTCGTTTGCGAGATCGATAAATCTTTGAAAAAGGGGTTCTTGATTTTTGCGAGCTTGTAAGTCCTTTACCCAGTAGTAATCCAAACCCACCTCTCCGACAGCAACAATTTCATCTGAATACTTTCTCGTCAGAACCACTATCTTTTCCGCTTCATCTGGTGTCAGCTGTGACACTCCACAACCTGCTGAATGATGAATAAAACCACGGTGTTTCTTGACAATCCCCAATGTCCTGCGGAATGAGGCCGTACCAATTGAGCTGGTCACCATTCCAATAAGACCAATATTCTTTGCACGTTGAATGACCTGTTCTCGGTCGTTCTTGAACTGATTCATATCTATGTGTGTATGTGCGTCGAAGAGTATCAAGGTTGGAAACTCCTAATTGCCTTCCGAGCAACTCCCATTTAATTATCGATGGATATGGACCTCAAATATGGATCATCATGTCAGACGATATCAATGAAGGACTTCGTCACCGGGGAAGGTACAATGGTTTAATCTTTGCCAGATTCGTCTGAACTATCTTTAATGGCTTCCCTAACATATGAACCGAAGTCTGAAGTTTCTCCATCACGTTGCACACGAATTTTAGGACCTTCACCCTTTACCTGACGCTCCACATATCGTACATCAAGTTGAGTAATCGTTTGACGCAATCCCCTGTAAACAATTAGATAGAGAAGGATATCCTCTACACGTTTCCCAATAGGTGATTCCTTCTGCTTGAGGGATGAGAGATATTTTTGAGCTTCAGAGTCGAGGAATCTTTGAAGAAGCTTGGCCCGCTCAACTTCACTCTTCTCCATTTGTTCCTTCTGTTCTTGCATCTTTTTCTCTCGAGCCACAAGCTCCGCCATTTTCTTTCGTCTTATCATGGCGAGCTCTGTGTCGTCATCATTCAGCGTAAACTCCTCGTTGTTTTGCCTTTTCTGGATGCAGTTAAAGATAACGATACAGCGTGGGTTGGTTTTTTAACATTCAAGTAACATCATCAGATAGACAAGTTGGACGTGAAAACTGCTTGGCAGCGGAAGGCAAATGCACTTGGCTTGGAACAAAGGAGGACGAGACACTCTATTGTAGGCTAAGAGGCTTGAAGCTACCAGAACAAGAAGTGAAAGCAAAGTGCGAAGTGCCCGAACGATCTACAATATGTATCGACGCATATAGTTCTCTTGCGAGAGGGCAAGATGCCCTTGATTCGAACAGTACTGACGCATTCCCCTGGTTGATCGAATCTGCATCACAATTTGAGAATCTTGGCGAAACGGACAATGCACTGCAGGCGTACATCAAAGCGATTAACTTTGCCAATAAGAACGACTTGTACGAGAAGGCATACGATTTGTTTCGCGCTGCGCGAGAGGTCTATGAAGAGGGCATTGCCACCAAAGACCCAGCATTGAATGATAGTGAGATCAAACAGTCGCTCATGAAAGCAGGAGATGCAATAGTCACAAAGATTGAAGAGGTGGCAAAGCAAAGTCCTACCACCGAAATGCAGGCTGAGATTAAAGCTGCTGTCCTCGGAGGTGTTACGCTCAAAAAAGCAAATCCGAAAGAGGAGTCAAGAGACCTAATAATCAGTCATGGTAGGTCGCTCTATACAAAGAAAGCGCAAGAGTATAAGGACGGGGCCGCATCCTATATCAAGTCAGGCATGATCAAGAATGCAGTCACGCTAGCTTGCATGGCGGCCTTAGCAGATTTAATGTTAGGAAATGCCAAAGACGGGATTGCGTATTTAACAAAAACAGCTGCGCAATCGGGGGAAACTCA
Source organism: Candidatus Thorarchaeota archaeon (assembly GCA_011364905.1). GTDB lineage: Archaea > Asgardarchaeota > Thorarchaeia > Thorarchaeales > Thorarchaeaceae > SMTZ1-45. Next base: position 21,864 of record RDNZ01000022.1, on the reverse strand, counting down.
GACATTTCAAGAACATCCATGTTTTGGATGGACAAAACTGATTTTCAAGGTGTTAGTCAACCGGGACCAGAATTTGATGATAACTGCGAACAAACTTTTCCTAGAGATCCCCTGGTCTTTCAAAGATGACCGAGAATTCGCCCGCCGGGTAATGGAATCAGTTGAGAGAAATATCAGTGCTTGATTCTCAACCGGGCTATAAAGAAACCACTTGATTCGTGTTTATGTGGAAAAAGACGTGTAACCATTGCTGAGCAATCAAATCCAGGATAGCCCTGGTCCCCATAATCCGATGGTTGCAGAAGCTCTACATTGTGTCGTTTCAATGCCGAATCGATTTGAGATTCACCTTCATGAGGCAAAATTGAACAGGTTGAGAATACAACCTCTGTGCCTGGTTTATCTGCATAGTCAGACAAAACAGCATCAAGGATTTTGTTCTGTACAGTCATCAACGCAAAGAGTGTTTCCTTGTTCAATCGCCATTTGAATGATGGATAGGCTTGCAAGACACCTGTGGATGTGCACGGTGCATCAATCAGAATTTTGTCAGCATCATGCACTGAAGGTTTAGTCGCATCCGAGCAAGCCCATTCTATCTGAGTCGCTCCGAACTTTTTTGAAAGTCCAACGGCTGTTTTCACTCGGTCCTCATAGACATCACTAGCGGTTATGTGCCCTATACCCTGCATTTTCTCAACAATGAACTGGGTTTTCATACCGGGGGCTGCGCATGCGTCCCAAATCCTCTGACCAGGCTGGGGATCAAGAACATTCACGGTGAGCACACTAGCTTTGTCCTGTACAATTAGACGCCCGTCTTTGAAAGCCTGAGTACCAAATATTGAGTCAATGCCCTCAATGACTCTATAGACATCTGGCACATTAGGGTCCTGTATCAACTTGACATTGGTGAGCTCGTCTAGCACTGTTTCGTAATCTTTGTAGAGCCGATTGGGGCGTATGTAGTATGCTCGAGTATGAGTATCCGTTGTCAGTAGTTCTATGGTTTCATCTCTACCAAGATTGTCAAGCAAAGTTTTCACAAGAAAGGTGGGATACGAATACTTCAGGCTCAGACTATTAACCAAAGGCATCTTTTCTATGGCTGACTCCCAATCAAAATTAGTAGCCTGTACAAACTCGTCTAGGAATTGTGACTCGATTTCAGGATAGAAGGAAAGCAAGTCATTTGCATCTGCATGGAGAAACTTGGCCTCATAGATGGCAAGACGGAGTAAGTTATGGTCTCGAATACTGAGGTTTTGTAGAGCTTGTTTTGTCAACGATTTGGAAATCAAAAAGTCAATCGTGTTTCTGAATCTTACAACTGACATTGCCAGAGCATGTGTATGGAGGAACGAATCGGAATAGTCTGCAGATGCGGTTTGCATATCGCGAAGAACAGCCTTTATTGAGGTCGAGGCTTTGTCGTAGTTGTTTAAGACCTTAAGGGCATTATCTCTTGCAGATTTCTCTTGATTCATGACAGACATGTTGGTGGGCGCTAACCTGTTGAATCTTGTTGTTCAATCCTTGAGAGGGGGCATGACATTAGCGTATCCATCCATTACAACGATTCCATCCTCATTGTAAACATCGAACTTTAAGCGGCATAAGTTATTCTCAGGTTCTTTTTCAGTCACTTCAACGACTGCTCTAATCTCATCGCCAGGATAGACAGGAGCTTTGAAGTTCACTTTCATGTTGAAAGCAAGTGTTCCGAGACCTGGTAGTTGTGTCCCAATTACACGAGCAACAAGTGCTCCGCCTATGGGACCATGAGCTATTCGCCTACCAAAAATCGTAGTGGCCGCATATTCGTCATCCATATGAAGTGCATTATAGTCTCCGGACATCTGAGCGTAGAGCCTAATGTGTTCATCTGAAACAACCATTGTTGATTCAGCTTTTTCCCCTATCTCTATCTCATCCAGACTCTTACCAAGTTTGAATTTAGCTGGTTTTGATGCTTCTTGGTTGTCCTTGGTATGTTCGCTGGAGCTTGATATACCTTGAAGCATTTCCGGAGTGAATCTGAACATTCTAGCGAATTTCATGAGAAGCTCCATATCGTCGGTATCGATTACCACTTTTTCTGTCATCATAGCCTGCATTGCATCAAGTTTACCAAGAAGAATATCTCTCCATGTCGATGAGTCTGTCCTTACTGTCATGTTCGGATCATCGGTACGCCCCTTTTCGATGGTGCATGTTTGATTCTCTATCCTGAGCGACCATGAATCAGAGTTATCGAAGGAGAAACTGATTACTGCAGAAACACCCTCTGCACGATCGGGCCGAAATCCGTTCGGAATAGCAGCCATCATTGAGTTGAAATCCAAATTCTCAACATCAGATAGAATCTCAGAATCGGAACCACGCCGACTCTCAATGTAAACCTCTCTTTGAATCAAATATCTAAGAACCTCTGACGTACCACCGCCAATTGTTCCCAACCTAGCATCTCTATAAAACCGCTCCAATGGATAGTAGTCCTTCACATATCCCGCACCACCACATATCTGGATTGCTAGGTCGCAACATTCTACGGAAACTTCACTTGCATACAGTTTAGCTATTGTGGCCTCCTTTGTGCATGGAATATCGTGTTGAATCATTCTAGCAGCCGAAATCAAGAGCAAACGGGCAGCTCGCATCTTCATAGCCATATCAGCAATCTTGAAAGAAACACCCTCAAAACGAGAAATGGGAACCCCAAATTGCTCACGTTCCTGAGAGTATTGAACTGCAATCTCGAAAGGTGTCCTCATACAGCCAAGTGCCTCTGCAGCTATTCCCACGCGTTCCGAATCCAACTCATTCATGAGAATAAGAAAGCCCTGATTCTCCTTTCCAAGAAGATTATCCTTTGGTACTTTCAAATTGTTGAAAGAGATATGAGATACTCGAACTCCTTCTCGGCCCATCAAGTCAAAGTCTTTCTCGACCTTGAAACCCTCCCAACTGGTTTCAATAATGAATGCCGACATGCCGCTCTTACTGTCAACAGTTGAATCGGTGATTGCAAAGACAACAATCTGGTCAGCAATACTCCCATTTGATATGTACCTCTTCTCTCCATTAAGAATCCAGCATTCCTCGTTATCATCCCATTTTGCATTTGTCACCATGCCAGCTGTGTCACTGCCCACTTTTGGTTCAGTAATGGCAAGAGACCCTATTTTTTCTCCTTTCGCAAGGGGAACAAGATACTTCTGTTTTTGTTCTTCAGTTCCAAAACGGAGGATGGGAATCGCAGAAAGCGTGCAACTCGCTCCAAACATCATCGTTGCGGATGGACAGACAGCTGAGAGCTCTTCTCCAGCAATGAGTTGGTACATGAAGGGTCTTTCAGAACCTCCATACTTCTTGGGTATGAGTAATCCGGAGAGACCATAGTCTCCAAGCTTCTTAAAATAGCCACGGTAATCAAATTCTGGATCTGTAATATTATCAGCAATAGATGCAAGTTCTTTTTGGATCCATTCTCGTACCTTTGAGCGAAATTGGAGCTCGTCCTTTGTATAAAGCAGTTCTTCATCGTTCATCTTCGTCATTGACAACACCTGAAGGGAAAGCCGATTCTTAGGATGGCCAAACCCAGATTAGAAGCGCTTAAATCTCCTCTCATGGCCGACCAAGTGTTGCTACAATCACTCTCATATTCACAAAAAGGAGAATCAAATGTCAAATGCGTTTCTTTGGCCACCTCATCAAGGGCGAGATATCAAAACCGACCCAAGGGAAAACTAGTTTCTTTCCAGATATGAACAAGGCAATTGGGGATCCTCGTCTTCTATTCGCAATGGCTCTCAGAGAACAGGGATCGCTAAGCAGATTCGTAGCACGTCATCTCCCGAATCAAATACCGGGTAGAGTTCCAGAAGTTCGATTACTGAAGGACTACATCAAGGTTCACGGATATCCAGAGGCAACAAAGGATGAAATTCAGGAGCTGATGTTCGCAGAATATGCTCTGGGTGGGGTCAAAGAAGCAGCTGAGGCATGTGAAGAGGCACACTCAATTAGACATTTGATGCACAAGGAGTACCATAAAAAAGCGAAGGGTCTCACGCTCAAAGAACGTGCCGAGAGCCTAATCAAAGTGGGGCAAGTTCTCTGGAAACACTATGATGACTTCAAGGAGATTGGAGTTGCAGAAGGCACACCAATAAAGTTGTTCGACTGGCAGACAAAAGGAGTATTCAACACATTATACAAAGACCACATTGATTTTGCTAGTTCCAAATTGGAGGCTAGAGATATTCCTTGTTCAACGAAAGGTGAACGCACCGTCTTGAGTCGCTATCCATTTGGTGCTGTCGGCATTTTTCCTCCCTACAATGCAGCAATCGGTTTAGGGGGGATGGCAATCATTTCCAGCTACTGGGCAGGGAATGCAACAGTCACTAGAACTCCGTCAAAGATGCCACTCACAAACATGGAATTAGCATATGTCCTAACAGAGGCAATGGCTGAGCTCGATTTTCCGCTGAGTGCATTTCAATCAGTCATCGGACCTGCACGGAGCATTGCACAGTATATGGTAAATGATTCACCATTGAATGCGATGGTCTACTATGGTGATTCGGACATTGGACTAAAACTGATGGCTCAAGCTGTGCAAAGAGGCCTGCACTTCATTCCAGAGTTGGCTGGTAGTGGTGCAAGTCTAGTATGGAAAGATGTGGACATAGATAAAGCGGCAGATTTTGTCACTCGCGCTCGATTTTTCGGCTCAGGACAGATATGCTTGGCAGCGAAGAGACTGTTTCTACACGAATCGATCTATGATGATTTCATTACTGCCTTGGTGGAAAAGAGCCAGAAACTCAAGGTCGGCCTTCCGGCTGAGCCTGAAACGGACCTCCCCATACTTGGTGCTCGAGCACTCTACCAGAATATTGACATGATTCACGAAGCTCTAAGCAGAGACGCAACGCTTGAAACTGGAGGATATCGTCTCAATGCTTACGAAGAACGTGATGAATCGGGTTTATTCTACAAGCCTACAATCCTCAGTGATGTTCCGCTAGACTGCAGGATGTGGTATCATGAAACCTTTGGACCAGTTCTGCCGGTAATGAGGATTAAATCCTTTGAGGACGCCATCAGACAGGCAAACAACACGCCCTATGGTCTTCGGACATCTGTCTATAGTGATGACCCTGAAATTTGGCAACGATTCTTCGATGAGATCGAGGCACCCGGAATCGCTGTAAACACGGACCATCTCCACTTTGATGACTACTATCCGCATCTGGGAGGGTTGAAAACAAGCGGAATCTTTGGTGGCAAGTACTTCTATGAGATTCTAACGTATCTGAAATACATGCATTTGCCCGAATAAAAATGGACAACAAGCTTGTAAATCAAAGAAGTCGCTCGTACATTTGTACCAGCATGCCCTCTGATTGTTCATATGGTTCTCCCCAAGGATGAAAACCAAACTTCTTCATAAGTTTCTCTCCAACTTCTTGTCCAACAAGAATGTTACAATAATTGCGTTTGCAGCCATGAGCTCTACCATACTCTGCAAATTGCATGTACATTGCAGACGCAAGTCCGGTAGCTCTACAATCACGTCTTACGCTTTGTTGCTCTCCGTATAGACCCTTTTCAGTGATTATGGCCTTATAGACCCCAACTATTTTTCCCTCGAGTCTACTCCCGAAATAGTGATACCCAGCCCGCATCTCCTCAATAATCCGCTTAGGGGAGTACATCCTCTTTTTCCTCCAGTGTTCAGGATATTCAACAGCTAACGGCCAAACCTCTCGGAATAGCTCTGAAAGCTCTTCTGCATCCTCTTCGCCAAACTCGATTATTCGAATCTCTTCTGCAGGAAACGCATTCATCTCTCTCATCTCGCCAAAAGAGGGTTCAAGGTTATATTTCGTGATTTATAGACTATTCGTGATTCTCTGCAGCCCAATCATAGGCTTCCTGTCCGGGTGTGCAACCACCACATTTGTGACATCCCGCAGCAGTTTTCTCAGGATTAAGGTTATTCTCATAGAGAATTGTCCCAATTTTCTTGTAGAACGCCACTGAGGCATCCAAGTCTTTCACGTACGTAGGAATGAAATCAGATAGTTGACTTCCGTGGCCAGGTCGAACAGGGGTGACAACGGGAAGTACACCTTCATCAGCAAGCTCCCTCACAAGCATTAGTGTCTTCTCAAGATCTTCCCCAAGCCCATAGAGCAGGAATGTGCTGACATTACCACGGCCAAGATAATCAAGAGCATACAGCCAACTTTTGCGGTACAAATCCAATGGGCCATACTCGAATTTGCCAGGACACATCTCTTCTCTAATGGATTCATCAGCACTCTCGATATGCATCCCAATGGCATTGGCTCCCGCATTTGCCACATCGCGAATCCATTCCTTCTCAACAGGGGGTTCAAATTGGACACCAACCGGAATTTTACTCACTTCACGAATGGCCTCAATGATAGAAATGAGGAGTTCTAAGCCCATATCGGGAGTATCGGGAGTACCAGTTGTCAAAAGTACATTCTTCACTACACCTTCTCGCTCTGCAGCAAGTAGAACCTCTGCGAAGTGCTCAGGGGATTTCTTGAGTACAGTGGCACCGGACATGTATGACGTGGGGATGGTGCAGTATTTGCACTGTGTTCCAGCATCCCAATATCTGCAAGCTTGATAGACAGTGGTTGCGAGAGTACCAACACTATGCAGCAACGCAATCTTTTGAAAAGGAGTACCATCAGCAGTCTTTTGGTCTAGGAACTTGGGACGCGGGATATTTTTCAGCTCCACCTCATTGTCGTAGATCCAGACGCTGGGATCATCTGTTTGTTCAATAGGAGCGGATTTGTATAGCTTTGCCATTTCACCTTGTCGAATTGGTACCCCGCATGTTAGACCATTCGGAAGAATGAAGTATTTACCACCTACCGGACCTGCACCGCCTTTTCGGAGATTCAGCTGTTTGTCTGAGAAACGGGCACCTTGTGTAAGGAGTCGAACCTTGAGTTGTAGGGCTTCCTCTGCGTTCATACAAATCACCAAGTTTTGCTTTCTAATCCTAATCTGTCTTCACATTGCGGCTTTCAATCCCTTGCATGACAAATTCAGGCAAGTCAAAGACAGCGACTCTCCTCTCTGATTGCGCCTCCAGCATTTCTTTGCAAAAAGGGCATGATGTCACAATACAATTTGCATTGATGTTCAACGCCTGACGAACTCTTTCAGACCCTATCATTTTGGCATGCTCTGGAAAAAGGGTTCTTAGACCAGCTCCATTACCGCAACACATTGCGTTCTCTCTGTTTCTCTCCATCTCGACAATGGGATTGCCAGAAATTCGTTCAATGACTGCACGCGGTGCATCATAGACACCAGAGTGTCGTCCGAGATGACATGGATCATGAAATGTGACCGACCCATTGGTATCTCCCTGAGGCAATTTGTCTACCAATCTATTCAAAAATTCGCTTATGTGCTGCACAGGTTTATCGAGTTCGAAACCGTTCTCAGGATAATCTTTCGTGAGTGCACGATAGCATCCTGGACATGTGACTATAATTTCCTCTGCATTGATATCATTCAATACTTCAACATTATGGGATGCTTGTTTTAGTCCAGTCGCCGTATCCCCAGTTCTGAATAATGGACTTCCACAACACCATTCATCAGGCGTAATTGCAACTGAATATCCAAGATACTCAAGAATCGAAATCGTATCCTGAGCAATGCTCTTTTCTCGATATGCGGCTGTGCAGCCAGAAAAGTAGATTATTTTCGGGCCATTCAAACTACCGGTCTTTAACCAATCATTCCTTTTTGAGTGCTTCTCACCAAACGGATTGTGTGTTTCTTTTACAAAATTCGCAAGTCGATTTACACCAGAAGGCTGACGTCCTGATTTCACCAGATCACATCGTTTGTTCTCAACAAGAGAAGCTATGTCTATCTCTGGTTTGCACCAAGTAAGGCAATGACTGCATTCAAGGCACTGATACAGTACCTCAACGCCTCGTTCATCGATATTGCGTAATCCCGTAATTTCTTGATGTAATAATAAAGCCCGACCATGAGGAGTGGGAGCATCAGATCTCCATGCAAAAAAAGTGGGACAAACATGCCTACACATCTTAGGACATGCAGCGCACATCCTCACTTGTTCAGCAATCTTGCCTTGTTCTGTCACCCACGCACCCCCAGTCCCAGCTTGCCAGGATTCATAATACCATTAGGATCTAGCGCATCTTTGATTTTCTTTAGAACGCCAAAGCCAGAACCCAGCTCATCCTCTGTATAGCTGCTTCGTGAGAGACCGACACCATGTTGGTGACTCATGGTTCCACCTTCTCGATGACAAGCAGCTATGCCCGCGTCCCAAATTCTCTTGTAAGTATTCCATGCCGTTTCAGCATCAGGTTGCGATGTAAAGAAAATCATGTAGATACTCCCACCATTCTGATACATGTGGGAAAAGTGGGACATAACCACAGCATCTTCAGCCTCCATGTCTTTCTTCATCGAATGGTAGACATTCTCTAGTTTGTCATATGTTGCTACAATGTCTATTGTGTCACCGATGGCATAGCCCGCAGTAGTAAGACGAGTAGGATAGTACATATCATATCGATGTTCCCACCAACGCTTCGATGGGCCTTCTCCTTGATTAGTTCCTCCTTCTTCTATGCAAATCCTTGTTGACTCGTTATCATCTAAGTCCACTCTCTCTGTTGCTCCATCAAATGCTAGAAGGAGCATGCAGTGACCCTCATCAAACTCAAAGTTCATGGAAAAAGTTAGAGCGGCATCTTCAGGGTCATATAAACGGGCAACAGATGGAATTATTCCTACTCTGAAGATTTTTCGAATCGCCTCGATCCCACTATGCACGTCAGGAAAGCTGAAACTTCTGAAACGGCGTTTTTCAGGTTTCGGAAATAGCCTTAGGGTAGCTTCAGTGATGACTCCTAGGGTACCCTCAGAACCAATGAAGAGCTGTCGAAGGTCTGGACCCACAGAGTGTCGGGGGACTGCTTTTGTTTCAACAATGGAGCCATTTGGGAGAACAACTTGGAGCCCCAATGTCAAATCCTCAATCTTACCATAGAGAGATGACATGGATCCTCCAGATCGTGTAGCAATGAACCCTCCAATATTGGACGCACGGAGAGATGTGGGAGTATGACCCGTTGTGTACCCATGACGGTTCACCTCTTCCTCCAAATCAATTCCTACAACACCAGCTTGGGCTCTTATTAGCATCGAATCGTGGTCAATCTCACCTATCTTGTTCAGCCGCTTGAGGTCAAGTTGAATTCCACCATAGATAGGGAGTGTACCGCCACACGTCCCTGCTCCACCACCTACAGGAGTCACCGGAATTTTAAGCTCATTTGCCACGACAAGTACTTTCGAAATTTCCTCAGCAGACCCTGGAAACACAACGAAGTCAGCTAATGGCAGCATTTCACCGGCTCTGATTTTTGCCTCACTCAAAGGCCATGCATCATGAGCGTTAAGAATTCTATCAGTTTCATGCATAGTGATGTACTCAGAACCTACAATTTTCCTTAGCTTATCAGAAGCCTTTTTCCGTGTGTTGGAATCGAGCAAGTTCGGTTCACCCTTTCTTTGGAAGTCTTTGAGCGATGAAAACTGTTAGATCATCAACCTCAACAGAACTCCCTGACTTGAAAAGATTGTTTTCAATCTGTGCAGTGCATAGGGGGCATGGAGTCACAAGTCGCTCTGCACCAGTCTTCTGTATCGCTTCGATGTTCTCCTTTACCACAGCATCAGCCACGTCACGCGAATGGTAAGAAACTAGTCCACCACCTCCGCAACACGAGTCATATGCCTCTGATTCAGTAACTCGCACATTTGGTATTTCACGAAGTATCTCAAGAGCATAATCCATAATCTGGCGAGAAGTGTGTCTTATGAGGTGGCAGGGATCGTGGACAGTGACATGTACGGGGGACAACCTAGAGGAATTCGCCATGTCCTCTCCAAATCGTTGCAGTCCAATATCCTCTGCAAGGAACTCAAGGATGTGAACGGTTGGAACACCCCAATCAAAGTAATACGAAAGATCTGACAGATTGGAAGTACACCCTGCACAGGTAGTTACAACTTTCTTGATTCCCATTTTCTTTACTTTCTTTTTCAGTCTGTCAGCCAGTGATCTTGCAGTTTGGTCATCACCCATTAGACGGGCTGGCAGTCCGCAACAAGACATCTCATCGAGGAGTGTATAGTCAACATCGAAATAATCCAGAATTACTTTTGCCGCTTCTCGTACCTCCTGAGCTCTCTCCTCAGCTTGACAGCCAGGATAGAAAAGAATCTCGGCTTTATCGAGAACTCGGTCTTGTACATAAGGAAGCCCGAGCTTCTCCAGTCGCATGTCCCTACTCTCGGATTTCTCTTCCTTGTCCTCCCACGGTTGGAACGCCAGGTTATACTCTGTTAGCGGTTCCTGAACCACGTAGAATCCCTTGGGAACTAGATCAGGTCGATGCTTGAAGATCCTTGCACGGATTAGATTCACAACTTCAGGGATGTCAACATTCTTCGGGCACACTTCACGACATGTACCGCACCCTGTACAGAGATAGACGATATCAGCAGTGGACCAATATTCAGGAGGAGAACGGCTTAGTTCTACTGCGATGCTTCGGGGGCCACTGAATCTATCAATGCCCACTGCAGCAACAACAGGACAATGATTTATGCAGAGACCGCAGTTAATACATTTCTCAATTGATCTTACGACTTCGATTTCATACGGATGGTACGGAGTGATTCGTTCACTCCTAAGAGTGCCTTTCACATACTCAAAGGCTTCGTCTTCATTCATTTCAAATCCACCCCCTTAAGAAAGTCCATCGCTTTTCTTATCGCAATGTATCCGGTTGTTGTCGCCACGCCTAATCCACTCTTCTCAGACGAGTAATCATAACCAGCTAGGATAGATCCTGCAGCGAACAGGTTGGATGACCACTCTACTCCATCTTCTTGGACAGGTCTAAAATGAGGATCAACTGTCAAGCCGCAAGAATAGACTGGCTGACTACTTGGAGTAATTGATACTCGATTTGTAAAGCGAGAGGGAGTAATATCTCCTGCTGAGTGATAAGTCCCTGTGACTGTCATCAGGTCAAACACAGTTTCGCGAATCCCGTTTTCATCACCAGCTAGTCCGCCTCCTATGAATTTCCCTGTTGCTAGGATAGTTGCCTTAGATTTGATCTTCATCCTGCGGCGGGGTGTCCGAACCATGACTGCATCCAGCAGTTCGCCATTCTTTGTGTATGATATCGCTTCGTGCCCTGCTAGCAGTCTACCTCCCCCTTTTCTAAATAGGCCCTCAAGAGCCATTTGAAGTCGCAATCCGGGTACGGAAGGCGGAACTCCAAGCAACTCGAAAACTTCAACACCGGTTAGTTCTTCGAGCAACTTCTTGTTCTCCAAGGCATTTCTAATACCGAGGATTGGAGGAATAGCAACATGAGTCGCACCCAGTTTGTCCGCTTGAGGCTTCAACTGCTTGGCCAATTCCTCAATAGAATTCCCGTGGTCCAAGTGTCTGGCAATCTCTATGGAAGACAGGTTGTATAATTTGCCAAAAGGTGCTAGCTTCAAAACACATCGCCCAACTTTTCGAGGTGGTAACCCAATCGCAATTCGGTCCTCAAGAAAGACTTTGGCGGCTGCTGATGGATTGAAGTCAGGATATCCAGCAAATCCAGCAAACAGAAGAGTGCTATCCTCGTCTTGAAGCGATTCTGAATTCATCGTTTCTTGAACTAGACAAGTAGGTTTGGTAGTGCCAAACACAGTGAGAGCACTAATGTTTGAGTCAAAAGAGCCGATTAGCGGTGCAATTGTGTCCCTGAGACTGTTCTTTAGCCAGCTTATTGCAGCTCGTGCGCTTCCCACAATTTCATCTACAACTGTGTCAGGTTGTACGCTTTCACTGTAACCAACAATGCTGTACGGATGCAAAGGCAACATAGCTGCGACAGCTGTCAGACCCTCGGATGGAGTTGAAAAAGGCTCAGAGGCATCTGGAAGATAACCCATGACATCAATGGCACCAGAAGAGTAAGCAGTCGCGCTCTGACCTTTCCTGAGAAGAATCGTTGATACCCCCTCGTTGGAAGAAATGGTTCCAGCTACCAGACCCGCCATCCCGGCACCAATTACCAAGACATCGCATTCCAGATCCATCTAGGCACCCTCCTCCCATGGTTTTAGATCATAGTCCACATCCGATTGGTCGAGATTCCCAACACAAGTGTAGATACCCTGAGCCAGTTCTTCCTGGGCTAGCTGTTCGCCTCTCATAGATGGACGAATACCTTTCCATCTCTCCGCTTTGAAGTCCAGAATATCCACAAGAAAATCATCTCCTTCTAAATCCAGTTCCTCAGAGAGTATGGCAGCAGCCTTGTAGGTGCAGGAGGTGCCTTGACAAGGACCAGTTCCAAGTCGCAGCCTTCTGCGAAGGTCATTCAGCGTTTGCGGGAACTCTTCTCTAATGGCATATCGTATCTCCGCTTCGATAACAGGCTCACATGTACAGATTGTAGTCTTCCACTCAGGATGTTCCTTTGTTAGTTCAAGTATCTTCACAATATCTGTGCCTCGACGGGCCCGCATTCGCTCCAGAGTATGTAAACTAATACCATATTCGACGGATAGAGACTCAACATCCACATCGTCTTCATTCCCAGGAAGAGGCTTTTCATGGGTTTTACATATGGCCTTAACTCCAAGTTTCTTGCAAACAAGATCAGTGACATCTTGCGCCATGTGTCTGCACATCACTAGTTTGCCGCCAGTGAAGCTTATCATCCCATTCTCATGGTCCACAATTTGGTATCCTCGAGTCACCTTGTCTTCAGAGACTTTCCAATCTGGCACAAGGGGACGGATTCCAGCCATTGTCCTAATTATCCGCGACTCTCGAATTGACGGGATAACAGCCTCTATGCTCTGTAACAAATACTCAATCTCGTCAAAGGATGCCACTAACCTATCTGGGTCTTCCCAAGTATCCAAAGCAGTAGTGCCTAGAAGTGTAGTATTCTCATGAGGAAACAGGTAGACCCATCGTCCATCAAGTGCCCTTGCAGTTATTCCTACATTTACAACTCTCCTGTCAAGAATCACGTGTGTTCCCTTGTTGAGTCGAAGGTCGAGTTTGCTGTCATTCATCCGAGCTAGTTTGTGGGCCCAAGGTCCAGTCGCATTCACCACAAGTTTAGTGCGAACCGTTTCTGTCGTGCCTGTTATCCTGTTATAGAACACAACTCCTTGAATTTCGCCCCCCGTCTTTTCGAAACCTATGACCTCGCAATAGGTATGGACTTTAGCTCCATGGTTTATTGCATCAAGAGCTTGGAGAAGAGATAGACGGAAGGGGTCAATAAAGAACTCCTCATAATACACACTCGCAATAACATCAGGATGAACCATTGGTTCAATCTCTAGTGTTGCTTCTGGAGTGAGAAACATCATCGCTGGCACCTCTCGTTCCTCTGCATGTTCGGAATACGCATCGATGTATCCACTATCACTTGCTGCATCGCTCAAGTCAAGAAGTGGAGCCAGAATTGGGATCTTCATCATAATATGACGCGCAATATGGTTGAAATGCACAACCTCTTCAGAACACAGCTCCATGATGTCAGGTTCGTTTCTATATTTGAGACCTGAAGAAATCATCCCCGCGCATGTACCCACAGTTGCGGATGCAATATCGTCACGTTCTAACAGTAGTGTTCTCAAACCACGCATTGCACAATCGCGGGCGACGGCTGTGCCAGTGCTTCCGCCACCAATAACAACAACATCGAACTCGGAGTCGCTCATGTACATCTATTCCTGAGATGATAATTCTAGGATTCGATGTCGGTAGTGAACGAGCGTGCAATACTAAGGTTTCGGATGAACCAAGAAGGCAGAGTCCTATAGCAAGATTGCATAGAATTTGGGTTTTGGATGCGAACTTGAGAATATGGTCAGTACGAGGAAAATCAAAACTCTGAGGTTTTTCTGTTTGCACATTGATCTCATGATATTGCATCAAGGATGTTTCCCATTTCTGAAGTGAGGAGTTTGTTGAAAATGGGATATTGTTTTTTGTAAACTTCTACATTTTCAGGGATTGGCTCCCGACGCTCCTCGATGTGGAACATATTTTCGACCGCTTCCTTGTATCCGCCATAGACTCCTGTCCCAACTGCTCCCAAAATTGCAGCACCAATGACGGTGGAGTCCCGAACCTTTGGAAGAACAACAGGTCTGTTTATGCAGTCTGCTTGAATCTGACGCCACAAAGGGGAATTGGATCCACCACCACCAATACGAAGCTCTTTGAATTCGAGGTCCAACATACCTTCCATCATCTCAAGGTAAAACGAGATGACATATCCATTCGCCTCAAGAATTGCACGAGCAACGTGAGCTTTCGTGTGACCAAATCCCAGGTGATACAAAATCCCCAGTTTATAGGCCATGAATGGGAACATCAGAAGCCCATCACTACCTGCAGGTATGGATGCGGCTGAAGATTCGATGATCTCATAGGCGTCCTGGTCAGTTTTTGTGGCAAGCGCCACCTCGGGTTGGCAGTATTGGTCTCTGTACCATTTGTAGGTGAGTCCGGTCCCGGGTGTTACACCCTCAAGAATCCATTTACCGGGTATTGCTGATGGATTACAGAACATCACAAATGATTCTTCTATGAATTCATCGAGGTGAGTGATGACGAAGGTTCCCGTACCTGTTGTGGCCTCCACCAGTCCTGGCTCAATGATGCCCATGCCTAGAGCAGAACATTGTTGGTCTCCGCTGCCAAGGATAACAGGCGTACCTCTGCGCAATGATGTGGCTTTTGAAGCTTCAGAATTGATTTCACCAATCAAAGAACCAGAGTTCTTAATCTCTGCTAGTTTTTCTATTGGTATTCCTGCAGCATCGCACAGCTCATTAGACCACTGGAGCGTTTCATGATCAATAGGTCCAAACCGTGCATCAGCAGGAGAAGTGATCCATGCATTACAGAGTCGATTGTTGATGAATGCGTCAAGAGACAACCATTTGTGAGCCTTCCTGAAGAGTTCTGGTTTATTATCAATAAACCACATCAATTTATTCACGCTTTTTCGCGGACCAATCTCAGCAGCCATCTCCTTGCTTTTCGAACTCGATCGGTTATCAAGCCAAGTCACAGTTGGAGCCAGTGCATTACCATCCTTGTCTATGGGTGTCATCGAGTCTCTGGTTGTTGAAACAATCACACCAACAATAGCATCGGGCCCATGTTTGCATCCCGCAAGTGCTCTCTGCATCGTATTTGCAGATGTTCGCCAGAAGGTGTCAGCAACTTGTTCGTGAATCATGACTCCTTCCGGTTTGGGAGGGTACTCTTCATAGGCCTTGCTAACCTCACGTCCTTCCTCATCCACAATGATAGAACGTGTCCCAGTAGTTCCAATATCAAAGACTGCAAAGAGACGGTCACTCACTATTATCACCAACCATCAGTTTAGTGCAAGGCAGCATATAGATTGTGCTACCCAGAGAGTTATGTAGTGTATTGGTGGTCAAGTAGATAATGTCTGACTATCCAGCACATATTGAAATCGAACCTCACGTTCATCTTGTCAGAGGCGAAAATGAAGCACGCTTCCCAGAGGCGAATACGCTCTTAATTGATGATGAAATTCTCACTCTTGTGGATGCTGGTTCCAATCCCAATCAGGTGTTTTCTACACTAAAGGATCTTGGACATCAACCAGAAGACCTCGATCGTATAGTACTGACTCATTACCATGCGGACCACAAGGGATATGCAAACGTGCTGCGACAAATATCGGATTGCGAGGTGTTGTGCCATCCACTTGCTCAAGATGGAGTCATGTCATTTTCTAATATGCTGAAATTCATAGGTATCCATAGTCAGGTAGTAAAAGACCATTGGTTGAATTTACTCGATGCCAGACTGCCTCATGTCAAAGAAGATTACATAGTTGATGGCAACTTTCAAGATGGAAAAGCGATTAGTTGCGGCGAAGTGGAACTCATCCCCCTTCATTCCCCAGGACACACGCATGATCACACTTGTTTTGGCATCAATGGTCTTGAAAAAATACTATTGGTGGATATCGATCTGACAGACTTTGGCCCATGGTATGGAAACGTTGTGAGTGACCTTGAACGATTCAAAGAATCAATTCAGAGGATTATCGATTTACAACCAGAAATGGGTATTAGTAGTCATCTCATAGAACCTGTGACAGTTGGACTTCAGGAGCAGCTCAAGAGCTATCTGGCATTATTTCAAAGACGAGACGATGATATTGTCCAACGCATTGCAGAGGGATACGACACTGCGAAAAAGCTCGCTCATATCCCAATCATCTATCCTCGGATACCACATCCTGTGTACTATGCATTTGAAGAAGTCATGATTGAGAAACACATCGAGCACTTGATCAAGGAGGACCGTATAATTCGAGAGAATGGTCAACTTCTTTTACTTAGAACCTGAGCCAGTCACTTATGTTTGAATTCCGGGGTCCGTTTTTCCAAAAAAGCGTTAACGCCTTCTTCCTTATCCTCAGTGTCGAATGTCTTACAAAAGGCGTCGAGTTCGACCGCAAGGTGTTCATTCAATGGTAGTTCCCAGCTTTCCTGAATGGATTTTTTCGCAAGACCAAGCGCAACACCTGGCATACGAGATAATATCCTAGCAAGTTCATTTGCTCCAGCCCTAAGTTCTTCCACGGAGTTGAAGACTTTATTGACAAGTCCAATTCTAAACGCCTCATCAGCTGTTATTCGACTACCGGTTAGAATGAGTTCTTTCGCTATGCCTAAACCAACAAGTCTGGGCAGCCTCACAGTCCCTCCATTGCCGGGTAGAGTCCCGAGATGGATTTCTGGAAGACCAAACTGTGCATTTTTCGATGCATAGCGAATATCACATGCAAGGGCCAATTCACACCCGCCCCCAAGTGCATACCCATTCACGGCAGTGATCACAGGCTTATCCATTGCTGTAATGAACTGAGCAATGTCCCTACTTGGATTGACAACCTGCTTGATAGTATCTGAGTTCCTACCTACGAACTCATTTACGTCTGCCCCGGAAATGAAAGCTTTCTCTCCAAAACCTGTAAGAATCACGACTCTGACTGAGGTATCTTTGTCAGCTTGTCTGAACATCTCCAGGAGCTTCTTCTTTACGCTAATATTGAGAGCATTGTATTTGTCCGGTCTATTGATGGTGATTGTAGCTATCGCATCGCTTGCTTCAAAGAGGACATAATCTTCTGCCATGGAATTCTCACATCAATTATTATTGAAGCATTTTCGGAAGACTGTAACAATCTCCAAATTGCTGTTGGAGCTTTTTCAGTTCCTCTCGAACTACATCGAGGCCCATTCGTTCAATGGTTTCAAATGGTCCTTCTTTATAGTTCGAGCCCAGTTTCAAAGCCTTGTCAATATCTTCTTTTGTTGCGATACCATTTTCAAACTCAATCATCGCTTCCCTAAGGTATGGCATTATGATTCGAGTCACTAACCACTTCGGATCTGCACCTTTGGGTTCTTCGAGAGAACGCTTCTCTGGATCATATGCATAGAACCCCTTGCCGGCCTTTCTCCCTATTCTCCCTTCCTTCACAAACCTCTTGACTGTTTCAGGAACTGAGTAGCAAATCCCCAGTTCTCTCTCTAATGTGCTCATTGTGCCGATTGATACATCCAAGCCAACAAAATCACTCAGTTCCATAGAGCCCATTGGTGTACCAAACTGCTCCTTCATTGCCGTATCGATTTCTTCTGCGCTTGCCAAGCCCTGTTCGTAGACTTGTATTGCTGCTCTCGATATCTGCATCCGCAGCCTGTTGACAATAAAGCCCGGGCTATCAATCGCTTTTACAGTGGTTTTTCCTTGGTTTGCTCCTACTTCCAGAGCAGTCTGAATAGTATCTTCACTTGTTTTCTCTCCTACGATAATCTCTAGGAGCTTCATTGCAGGTACTGGAGAAAAGTAGTGCATGCCAATCACCTTGTTTGGACGATTCGTGACCTTACCAAGCTCAGTTATACTGAGCGAGGATGTGTTCGAAGCGAGAATTGTATGAGGTTTCACAATGCTGTCCAATTCTCTGAACAGCTTCTTCTTTACATCCATGTTCTCAAACACAGCCTCTATGACCAAATCAACGTCGCTGACGGCATCATTCAGATTTGTCGTAGTGAACAACTGATTGATTATTTTCTCACCATCACTAGAAGACAACTTTCCTCGTCTGATTCCCGATTCAACATAATCTTTAATCCTTGACAGACCTCGATTCACTGCGTTATCATCCAAATCTGTCATGATCACTTCGTATCCTGATGCCCTAGAAACATACGAGATTCCTGAACCCATAAGCCCAGAACCAATAACAGCTATTTTACGTACTTTCATCTTCTTTCAATCCCTCTTCTTGAATGCTAATCTTTTGTATGGGTGTCCCCAACGTTCATCATACAATAGTCCCTCAAGTGGTGGCCTACTAGGTCCTAAGTGTCTCTTCGAGATAGGAATACCAATGCAAAATGCTGTCAATGGGATCCAAATTGGCGGAATTCCCAATCTGTCACGAATTTGCTGTGTATATCTGGAGTCAGAGCAAACCAGAGCTTCGTAACCGCAGCCATAGCCCATTGCGCTCGCCACCATCCACATGTTCTGGATAGCCATTCCTGAAACAACAGAACCAAAGAGCTCATTGGGATACAATTTGGTTGCGTCGTGCCAGGCAGGACTGGCACATACAACAATTACCGTGTCGCTTTTCTCAGGATATCTGAACAGTTCGCCTTCTCGAAGCCGGGAGAACACTGCCGCCCTAAACTCATCTTGTATGTACCAATTTCTCCCGCTTGTGAGCTCAAATGGTGCTGAACCAAAAACCGTCTGAGCATTCTCCTGAGCAATATCTGCCAAGAATTCCTTTGTGTCCTGATCATCCCGAATGACTACCAGTCGAATCATCAACATGTTCTCAGGGCTTGGGGCATGGCGTGCAGCTTCCAGTATCAATTCGATATGCTCATCGGGAATTTTTCCTCCAGTGAACTCACGAATTGAACGACGGGATCTGACAAGCTTCAAGACTTGCATTCCTGAAGAAACGATCGTGTCCTCCGTTTCTTCACTACTTGATTCCAAACGCTCGTTGGCATCTATTGTCATTCTACAGCCTCAATTTTTTCATTTGCAGCTCTTCGGTTTAAACCTAAGGAGGACTGGTTACACAAATTCATAAATTTCTGTCTTCTATCATTATGAATCTGCAATCAATCGGTTAGTTACTTGTGCTTGAACGTCGCCTTGCGTTTCTCCAGAAAAGCTGCAACACCTTCTTCTTTATCCTCTGTATCGAAAGTCTGGCAAAAGACATCAAGCTCATATGCAAGACTATCTCGAAGAGATTTCTGCCACGCGCTGTTCAATGATTGCTTTGCCAACTTGATTGCAACTCCTGGCCTTTCAGCCAGCTTTGCGGCCAGCTCGCCAACACCTTTGTGAAGGGCTTCAATGGATTCAAACACTTTGTTTACAAGGCCAATCCGAAAAGCTTCATCGGCACCGATCTGGTCTCCAGTGAAAACAATCTCTTTTGCTCTACCAAGACCTACAAGTCGAGGAAGCCTAACTGTTCCACCGTAACCGGGGATTATGCCGAGAAGGATTTCTGGTTGTCCGAATCTTGCGTTTGCTGAGGCATATCTGATGTCACAAGCCATGGCGAGCTCGCAGCCACCTCCAAGTGCAATACCATTCACTGCTGCAATCACAGGTTTGCCTATCGACTCTATGTATACACTAAGATCTTGTCCCTGTTTGGCAGGTTCTCGAACTTCTTTTGAATTCAGACCTGGGAAGCCTGTAATATCTGCGCCCGCGGCAAATGCCTTCTCACCAGCGCCAGTCAGAATAATGACCCTTACAGAATCATCTTTTTCGGCTTGTGCGAAGAAGTCATTCAGAGCCGCTCGTACATTGGTGTTCAGAGCGTTATATTTTGCAGGCCGATTAATTGTGATGGTCGCAATCCCATTAGATACTTCGTAGAGCACTACTTGTTCAGACACAACATGTCCTCCTAGTTTTTGTACAATTTGCACTAGGGTGAGTAATAAGCCTTCGGAAAATGGGAATGCGCTGTGATTATCCACCAAGAACCAGTGGTCTTTGAAAGGACTTTACATACGCTTCTGTTTAGATCCGGATAACATCAAGAACTACTGACTGTTTTTCTCAGGAGCGTGACAGTATTGAATGTGTCTGAGGAATCAGCTACTGCCATTCTCGTGTTAGGAGTGACTATCCATAAAACGAAAATCCGTATGACTCAGAAGAGAAGGATGTTGTGGGTTTTAAGCAGTTTGCAGTGCAATAGCGCGTAACACCTAGAAATCACTCAATCTTTAATTACTCATTTGCTAGATATTGACCAGTATCGCCTGGAGATGGATTAGATGGCCAGCTCAGAAAACAGAGATATTTGGAGAAAGAGTCTGAGTGCAATGAAGGCATCTCTTGAGAGTTCATACGAATTCAAGACAGTGGTTCAGGAAGAGGCACGACTCATCAAAGGACTCAAGGACATAAAGAAAGACTACGTTGTTTTCTCCGATTATAGAAGAAACACCGGTAAGCGTAGATTGGAGGATATAAAGACCGTAATTGATACGGCGCTTGAGAGAATCGCCAATTGTGACTCAAGAGAGGCCTCGCAAATATATCTGGAAACATTGAAGGCAGTCACCTTGCAAACCCGCTGGGCAGCAATCTTAGAGACTCTGTCACATTATGGTCACTACTTCTCGTGACAATTCATCCATGTCCATAAACCATCATTCATATGGCATCGTCGTTTTTGAACCCCAAGCAAAACAGGTGAATAACCATACCTACCATTCTGGACGAGAATTGTTGCGATGGATGCGGTACATGTGTGAAGACGTGTACGTATGGTGTCTATGAGAAGCTAGATGAAAAGCCGCAAGTCGCGCATGTTCAGTATTGCAAGGACTGCGGAAATTGCATCGAAGAGTGCCCAAATGGGTGCATCTCATTTCGAGAAGTAACTAAAAAGAAATAGAAGGAAGAGCCCGAAGGCTCAACCTTGATTAGACCAGCCACTTGTATGTGACCATTTTGTCTTGATGATCAAAAGCTAATTTGAGGGGCATTCCCACAGTTGGTGGGCCCATTGGATTGGTGATGTGTGCTGTCAATCTCAAACCAGAGGGGAACTCGCCTATAGCAACGATGTATGGCTGCTTTGAAGACAGACTTGCAGGAGCAAAGTCCACAATGACGTATGAATAGAGTTTTGCTTCTCTCTCGGTTTCCTCGACCAATTCACATTCGGTCAAGTCTTTTTGGCAGTACTGCCTTGGAGGGAGATACTCTGAACTGCATTTTGGACACTTACTCTTCATAAGCTTCCCATCTTCAAGTGCTTCAAGGAACTTCTGCAAAAACGGAGTCACTGCCTTATCAGTAGAGTAACCCAGGTAGATTTCTTCATGTTCGGCCATCCTTTACCAACCTCTCTCAAAAATGAACACGTTCACGAATTGGCCTGATTGCCCAACATTGTGCGCAAGACCATATTGCACATTGTCAATCTGCCTTGACTTGTTCTCAGCTTCGCCACGCATCTGCTTGAGGATTTCATACGTCATTGAAACTCCAGTTGCGCCTAGAGGATGGCCCTTGCTCTTTAAGCCACCATCACAGTTGACAGGGATTCTTCCATCGTGATAGTTGTCCTTGTTTTC
>RDNZ01000021.1 GCA_011364905.1 Candidatus Thorarchaeota archaeon | reverse complement strand
CGGTCTATTCAGAGGGGTCTCTAAGCACTTTATTCATACTGACCATTCTTTTCTTGATTCTTGCTGTATTATCTTGGGCAATGAGCGGTGCAAATACATGGATAATGTCGGTGGCTCAAGCTGGTCTTGTCCAGAATGTTCAAGAGGATGTCTATCGACACCTGGTTCAGGCTGATCTGTCTTATCATAAAGCCGAGCAGGCTGGAAACGTTACTTCGAGGGTTGTAAGTGATTCAACAAGCTTAAGCACAGGAATCCAAGTCTTAATCGGTTTTGCGAGCCAACTTCTTACACTCGGATTTTCATTTACACTTCTCTGGTTGATGTCACCGTTTCTCGCTTTGACATCTCTCGTTGTTGTACCTGGCATCTTATTCATTGCAGGACTCTTTGGCACTGTCGGACAGAGAATCATGCTTGCTTCACAACGTGCATCTGGAGAAGTATCTGGTCAAATCGCTGAGAATCTCAGTGGAATTCATGTAGCTAAAGCATTCAATCGTGAAACAGAGCTTGCAGAGAACTTAATGACGCTGAATGAAAAGTCCTACAAATATGGTTTCAGATTTATGATCTTGATGACAGCAATGCAGCCTTTAATGATGTCAATTGGCCAATTTGCAGTTGCAGCTATGCTTTTCGTTGCGGGTTCCCTTGCTACGGGTACACTTCCCCTTCTATCATTTGGCAGTGTCTTTCTTGGCATAGCCTTAGTTCGAGGTATAATGTTTCCATTGCTGGGATTGAGTATGATGGCTACTCAAGTGCAGGCTTCGCTTGCTGCCATGGATCGAGTGACAGATGTGCTAGAATCAAAGCCTGCTATCACTGATGCACCTGATGCAGTCCCACTCAGGGCAGAAAGCGATGGAATCTTTTTCAAGAACGTTACATTTGAGTATGTGAAAGAAATTCCCGTCCTGAAGGAAGTTAGTTTCTCGATTGATCCCGGAGAAACCGTGGCAGTTGTTGGGCACACAGGAGCTGGAAAAACGACTCTTGCCGCGTTGGTGAATCGATTTTATGATCCTACAAGAGGCGCAATTTACATAGGGGACCAAGACATCCGGGAAGTCCAGCAGCATTCTCTCCACCATTCGATGTCACTTATCCCTCAAGAACCATACTTGTTTGATGATACAATAATGGAGAACATTAGGTACGGGAACCTAGAAGCGACCGATGAGGAGATCCATAAGTTGTGCAAGATTCTTGGAGCCAACGAATTCATCGAGGT
Source organism: Candidatus Thorarchaeota archaeon (assembly GCA_011364905.1). GTDB lineage: Archaea > Asgardarchaeota > Thorarchaeia > Thorarchaeales > Thorarchaeaceae > SMTZ1-45. The sequence continues at coordinate 45,948 of RDNZ01000021.1, read as the reverse complement.
TCTTGCGGATGGGTATCAAACAAAGATATTCCAAAATGGCAAAAACCTGAGTGCTGGTCAACGACAGATGATAACAATAGCACGTACTATGTTAGCCAATCCCAAGATTCTCATTCTGGATGAAGCCACAAGCAGATTGGATGCCTATAGCGAATCATTAGTACAAGATGCACAAGAACGTCTCTTCTCAAATAGAACCACAGTTGTCATTGCTCATCGTCTGACTACAATTACCAATGCCTCCCGAATTTTTGTGTTTGACCATGGCAATCTTGTGGAACAAGGTACGCATGAGGAATTGCTTGCGCTCAATGGTGTCTTCAAAGCGCTCTATGATACTTATTATGCTCATCAAGGACTAGAGGAAATCACAGAAGAGGTTGCAGAGACCGCCAAGTCTGAAGTGGAGAAGTATGAGGAAGAAACCCCAGTCCCCGCTGGTTCAGGAATGATGATGGCGATGAGCGGTGGTATGGGCCATAGCGGAATGGGCGGCAGTATGGGCGGGCTGAAACCTCCGCCTGAGATGGTGGAGAAACTAAAGGAACGTTTCAAGACTGATCCAGATTCTATACCCCCGCAATTCCATGACATGATAGAAAAATTGTTTGAGGACGAAAAAATGACTGATGATAAGAAAAGGAAATTAGGAAAACAAGAACTTAGTGGCCACGGAGGACCAATAGGTTCGGGAAGGCCTTCTCCGGAGATGATTGAGAAGTTGAAGGAGCAATACAAGGCTGATCCAGACTCATTGCCACCGAATGTCCGAGAAATGGTTGCAAGAAGCATCGCTAAGGATGAGGCATCGGAAGAGTAACTCCTAATTGACAAGAAACCTGTAGCTCTACGTGGGGTCAAGCAATTTCAACAACCAGAAAAGAAAAGGAATTTCTCCTACGTTTCCAAGCTAATGCCTATCTTGTTTGCAATGAGAAATGCCACTGCGATGAATAAGTAAGACTCAATTGCCATTAATTGATTGAAAGCAGTTTCATTGCAGTAGCCCTCTATCTGCCAAAAGATAGCACGAAAGAATAGAAGGGAAATTCCGAAGAGAAGGAACAATAGTGGTTGTGCCAAACTTCCATCTTTGAAAATCCACAAAACTGCCAGAAGAATGAAAAAGACAAGTCCCAATACAATTGTGATTGGCACAAACACAATGGTTGAAAGAAGATTCCTCATTGGAAATACAATGGACACAATTACAATCAATGATAATGACATTAAGGTTGTTATAATTCCCAGGGCTAACCAAAGTTGAGTTCCTTCTGTCAATCTCAGTGATGAATTAAGAGACTTAAGATAGCTCATAATTCCCAGCGCCCAGAGGAATAGTCCTGGTATCTGAACAAGACCAATTGTAAAACACAGTTGTGTTGAATCTTCTGCCATAGAAACCAAAATTGTCGTAAAATCTGCCAAACTAAAAAAAATCAACCCAAGGGCTATCCACGCATAGAGAGTATGATACCGATCTTCTTTTAGAAATGATTCACGACCAAAGAATGCCATTCCGAGTATTCCTACTGAGATTGCAGTGAATGGTGCAAGAACATTAGTCAGAGAAAGAGCAAGTACATCAAAACCAAATGCCCATAGAAGAACGGATGTAATTAGGATACCAAATCCTAATGAGATGGTTGCTATTGCATAGGTCCACCTTGACAATCCACTTCTTACTCCCTTTGGTCTATGTTCAATGGGTAACCCTATCTTGTTTTGTATATTGCTACGATGATTTCACTGCTGTAAGACACTCCCATTCTATATCATACGCCGTACTCGGGTAGTGAGTCTGGATCTCTTTCCTGGTGTTTGCCACTATTTTATTGATGGGATTACAACCTAGTATATCTCTGACCCGTCTTGTGACAAACTGTAATAGTACTCTAAAACCATCATTGACCGCATCCGGGCTTATTGAACCTTTGATCGTTGCCGCTGTCAAAGAGCTACGAAGTTCAATATCGACGCCGTCTTCAAGGCTTACAAAGGCAAGCCAGGGGTATGTTTCCACTAGCTTCTGTTTTGACCTTACAAAGACATCTCTCATGACGTTCATTCCAACAATATTCGCACAGTTTTTCAATAATGACTGGAGAGCTGAAGTATATCGTATCGCGATGGAATGCGCAGGCGTTACAAGCTCGATTATCTTTCTTTTCTCTAAGAGTGCTACTTCGTCTAGAAATCTTTTGAGATCTGATGTTTTCAGACGTTCAGCGGCGATGGATATTGGGGTTTCACCATCAAACTCCCCTATTGTTCTTACTGTTTCAGGAGGCAAGGGTTCTGTTAGGTCTGTTTCTCCTGTAATTGAAGTTGGTTGATAAATGTCATCGGGCTTAACTGGATTCTCTATAGTGATTGTTCTTTCCCATAGAGCTTCAGCAGTCAAGTTTAGTGCAACTTCAAGTGGTATCTCCAGAAAGTCTGCTGCTTCCTTAACTGTACAAATTGACGGGATTAACCTCAAGAAGGAAACCACTTCTGCTTTCTTCGTAAAGTGTTGCCATTCTGCTCGAACAGTGATGATTGTGTCATGATGTATGATGCTTCTAACAAACTCTTCAATTACACTCTGCTCAAATCGAGTATGGATTGCAAGGTCAATATCGACCCATCTAAGGACATTAAACTGATTTTCGAACCGTTCGACTAACCTCTTCAGCTTAGTCCGAGCGAAGGCACTGTCTTCTTTGGTCGATACAGCACCAAGTGTCCAGTTTCCAAATTCCACAAGGATCTTGTAGTGAGTTCCTTCAAATGCCCGCGCTTGTGATGTGACAGAACGGGTCGCTTCATCAAAGAAAGATGTCATAGCAACAAGGAACGACGATAACAACTGTGGATCGAAAGCCGATTCTGTGAAATCCTTGTGATACAGGCACACCCCAGTTTCACGTTTGATGATATATATACTATTGATTTCCATGGGGTGCAATCCTCTTCACATATTGGTCAATCTCTATCGTAATCGTTGCAGTTGATGACCCTACATGTGCGGAGTATGTACGTATGCTTTTGAGCCTTCTAGTGATGTATTCAGCAATTCAACGTGGTCTACAGGGTCAGCCTTATAGGAACAGCTATCAAATCAAAACCGGTTGACATGTCGGACAAGGAAGAGATTGGAATAGTATGTCCATCGTGTAATGCGGCGAACCTAAAGGTGCGGTCTATGCTCTACAGTATTCCATTCTTTAACGAGCTAGTCATCTTCTCGATGGATTGTCCATCCTGTCATTTTACACATAATGATGTGTTTTCTGCTGAACAACGGAAACCCTCCCGTTTCACTCTTCACGTTAACGACCCATCTCTTCTTCGCGCACGGGTTGTTCGGTCTGGTTCCGGAACAATCCGATTTCCTGAGTTTGGGATTGATGTCGAGCCCGGACCTGCCGCGGAGTCATTTATCACAAATGTCGAGGGAGTTCTTCAGAGGACGATGTCTGTAGTAGAAACTGCGATTGGCTTTGCAGATACTCCAGAAGAGAAGACAAAAGGCACCGAGATCCTCTCAAAGATGGAATCTGCTGCAGATGGCGAATTCCCCTTTACGCTGATTCTTGAAGATCCTGCTGGCGTTAGTGGTATCATCCCTGACGACATGTCCATGGTCGAGATTGAGGAACTTAGTGTTGAGGAAGCCTCAAAATTGAAAGGCGCTCCTTTCTGGCTTGACGCAATCCGAGAAGACTATAGTGCTGAGAGCCAATAGTTTGAAGACACACCAGTTGTCTGAAACTGCTCTGAAAATCGTAAATAGCGTAAGGGTTAAAACAACTAGTCGAAAACGCTCTCGATAGACGTGGGCCGATAGATCAGCCTGGCAGATCGTCTGGTTTGCATCCAGAAGGTCGCGAGTTCAAATCTCGCTCGGTCCACCACTCTCCAGCAGCAAACTCCTTGACAAAGATTGCATCCTCATTCTGATTGAACTTTCCAAAAGGAATCTCTTTCGACGAAAAACCGCAAACTGCGCTCATGATTGATTATCAGTTACTTAGGAATTACTTACAATAGTCCTGAATTTTCACAAACCCTGTCCAAAGGTAACCCTTAAAGGGGGGCAAAATTGCGGGAATCGAAACGCCAAGGGTTTCATACTAAGTGGTAGATTGCCATTTCAATAGGCCGGAGACCCTTGAAGTGGTGAAAGATAAATGCAATTACTCGAGACTTTCTTAGATACAATGTCACCTGTTGAACGAGCGATGATTCTTACTGTTATCGTCGCCGCTCTAGTAAGTCTCGTGTATGCCTGGTGGCTCAGGAGAGGTGTTCTTAAAGAGAACAAAGGGACTGAGCAGATGCAGAAGGTCTGGAATGGAGTCAAGGAAGGTGCATTGTCTTATCTGAACCGACAGCTAAAGACAATTCTCCCCATTATCCTAATCCTAGCATTCCTTCTCTTCTTTACCGTATACATAACGACCCCAGAGAGGGGGACCCAGCAACTATTTGAAGCAGATCCAGAGTGGGGTAAAATCCTTGTAGGGATTGGCCGCTCGATAGCCTTCATGGTTGGAGCAAGCTTCTCACTTACAGTGGGGCAGCTTGGTATGCGAATAGCTGTTGAGTCCAATATTAGGGTTGCACAGGCTACACGAGAAGGAGAAAATCGATACAATCGCGCATTGACAATATCATATAGAGGCGGGACCTTTACTGGAATGCTCACTGATGGACTTGGTCTCCTCGGTGGAACTATTGTCTTCATAATATTCGGAATTGCCGCTCCAGATGCACTTCTTGGCTTTGGTCTTGGAGGCACTCTATTGGCTCTATTCATGAGGGTTGGCGGTGGCATCTACACAAAGGCCGCCGATGTAGGTGCAGATCTTGTTGGAAAGGTTGAACAAGGCCTTCCAGAGGATGATCCAAGAAATGCGGCGGTTGTTGCTGACCTAGTTGGTGATAATGTGGGCGATTGTGCAGGAATGGCTGCAGACATTTTTGAGTCGTATGAGGTCACAATCGTTTCTGCTCTAATACTAGCAATCGTACTATATCTTGATATGCAAGATGCGCTTAGGGACTTCTTCATTCCAATTCCATTTGCTTCTCCTCTGGCAGTTGTGGTCTTTCCACTTTTTGTCAGAGCAGTTGGAGTCATTTCATCAATGATTGGGACAGTCATGGTTCCCGTATGGCCCAGACTATTACGGAAACGAGCTGTCTATGCTGAGAAGGCTATGTTCATGTCTTACGAAGCTTCGAGTATCTTCACTATTACATTGACAGGACTTCTTTCATGGTTCTATGTTGGAGACTTGCGATTTGGTATCCTTATAGCAGTGGGTGTGATGCTGGCTGTGTCATTCAATCCCATAACGAGCTATTTCACATCGCTGCGAAAGCCTCCAGTACAAGAGATCGTGAAAGCTGCTGACACTGGACAAGCTACATTCATTCTGACTGGGATAGTTGCAGGATATGAATCAACAGTCGCCGCCTTGGTTGTTATTGTCGCGACCTTTGGTATTGCTTGGGCTCTATTCTTCTCACCAATAGCTCTTGCTATTGCACCATTTGTGATCAATGCAGCTATTCTTCCGACAGGGGTGATAGTCGCTGATCTCGTTACTGGCAATTTATGGACATTATACGGTATTGCGCTCATTGGTATCGGGATGCTCTCTCACACAGGCAACAATGTGGCAATGGACTCATATGGCCCCATCAGCGACAATGCAGCTGGCATCGGTGAACTATCACCAGGTGACTTTGATGAAGATGCAATGAAGACAATGGCTGAGCTTGACGCGGTAGGAAATACGACCAAAGCTATCACGAAAGGTGTTGCTATTGCCTCGGCAGTCATTGCGGCGGTAAGCTTGTTTGACAGCTTCATCGTTGTGGCTCTTAACAGACTAGACATTTTCGAAGGTGTAGACCCCTCACAAATCCATCTGTTCCTTGATGATCCTCGAGTTTTCTCAGGATTACTCTTAGGTGCAGCATTGCCTTGGTTATTCTCAGCAGTAAACATCAAAGCTGTGACTCGCGCTGCAGGTCAGATGGTGACAGAGGTGCGCCGGCAATTCAGGATACCTGGTATCCTAGAGGGCACCAAAACACCAGACTACTCTAGAGCTGTTGATATCTCAACCACAGCGGCACAGAAAGAACTGATTTCATTGGCTGCAATGACAGTTTCAATACCTCTAATAGTTGCTATATTACTCGGTGTCGAAGCTCTCGGCGGCTTTCTTGGAGGAATCATCGTTTCTGGTCAGCTCCTTGCCGTATACATGTCTAATGCTGGTGGAGCTTGGGATAACGCGAAGAAATCCATCGAGGACGAGCCTAGCGATCCGGCCAATAATACTGGCAAAGGTTCTGATCGTCACACATGTGGGGTCGTTGGCGACACCATTGGTGACCCACTCAAGGATACTGCTGGTCCAGCGCTTAATCCGATGATTAAAGTCGTGAACCTGCTTGCCTTGATATTGGCTCCAGTTCTTGTCATGATTCAGAACGGCGGGAGCTTAACGTTGGTCTTTGCAGCGGTGTTTGCTCTCATCATTCTCTTCGCAATGACAATCTGGTCGCTACGAAAGAGCATGCAACCAGCTGATTTTGGCATGGACGCCGAGATCGAAGTTGAGGCACAGTAGAATCGAATATGGTGGCACTCAGTGCCACCAACTACCTCTTTTTTGTTGAAATATCCAATTTGCACAATCGACAAACTTTTGTTCATTCATATACAGAGATTCTAGCTGCTATAAAATCTGAGAGAGTCGATTTATTTGGAAGGGGAATTAACACCTAATTTGCAGTTAGAAGGGCATGAATTCACGGTCTGGTCATTGGCTATAACAAAGGATGGACAGACCATTGTGTCTGGTGGTCAAGATGCATCAATCCGTCTATGGGATTTTGTTAGTGGAAAGGAAATTCACAAGTTTCTGGGTCATAACGGTCCTGTTTACGGACTAGAACTAATGGCTGATGACTCGCAACTGGTGTCAATCGCAGACAAGGACCTTGCGGTTAAGATTTGGGACTTGGACAGGCAGACACTCCGAACCTCTCTCGCGCCAAATTCTGCTCACATCAATGCAGTCGCTGTTAGCCCTGATAATCGATATATTGTGACTGGTGGAGATGACGGCATCGCTCGGTTCTGGGACATTGACCGAGGCATAATGCTTCGCTATCTCGAACACTCACAGGGAATCTACACCATCACTATCAGTCCTAATGGACGGCACATGCTCTGCGGTAGCAAGAAAGCTCCCACCTCTGATGCACCAGGCATGGTCTGGATTTGGGATTTCGAGTTGGGTGCGGAGATTAGGAAACTTGAAGGTCACGAGGGTAACGTCACTGCACTTGCCATGACGGCAGACTCGCGATACATACTATCCGGCGGTCAGGATGGGATTGTCCATCTATGGGACCTAGAAACTGGGACTCTTCTTAAGACTATGACTGGTCATAAGACCTCAATTGTGATGATACATGTGACTGCTGATGGTCAGCATGTCATTACTGGATCAACAGATGGAACCATAAGAGCCTGGTTACTTCGTGGAGGTGTGCTTCTCCAGAGTCTGACATCTACTGAGAATGTTCACTCCATGGTCGTGACTCCTGATGGGAAGCATGTTGTAACAGGTTCAATGGATGGCAATGTGGAAATCTGGGACTTTGAGGTAGACAGTCCATGGATTGACACTTCAAAAGACCGAGCAGAGGAACAGAAAGCCGAACTTGACGCCTTCAGGATGTTCCAGCTCAAAAAAGTAATCACCCGATATGACACACTTCCATTGGAGCGACTGGCGGTTCTGCTTCGTTTCGAGAAAATGGAGGATTTAGAGGACTGGCTTCTAGACCTTCCGCCCGAAACACCAGTGAAGATTGATGGGCCTTTGCTTGTTGTAAAGAAATGATATCAGTGCTTAACTCATCTCTCTCTTCCCATCGAAACGTCCCATCATATTCTTCCTGTAATCCTACTTGTCTTCCTGTTCATCAGCAGTCTTCTTAGTAGCTTCTGTAATGCTGTTGTCTAATCTTGCGAGACGCAATACATCAGGATACACCGATGTAAGAATAAGTTCAAAGAAAGCCATGAAGATGAACCAAAGAATGAAAAAGAGTACAACCACACCAGCAATGAGACCCCCTTCTGTATCTAATGCCGGATTAAGGTTCACCCCGATTGGAGGAAAAACTGCGTTAATCCATGTATACACAGCTTGACAAACCACCGTATCAAGATATCCTGAAACGAGTACAGCGAAACGCATTATTCTTTGATACCTTAGAAAATGGTCACTCTCAGTCTTAGGTATCTCGATGAATCTATTTACGAAGGGAAGGAACTCGTCCCGATACCAATTGATTCCCGTTGGGAGTAGATAGGCTAGACCAGTTAGGGCAATTAGACTTGGTAACAGTATTCCTATGCCCTCATTCCACGAAAGTAGATCGCCAGGGTAACTTAAGATAGATATTCCGATTCCGACGCCAACGTGAACCGCGCTTACATACATCTGGAAATTATCCCGTTCAGATGGTCTGAGTCCTGTCCAATCAATAAAGGGCTCTCCTTCCATTTCTCCAGAAGTCAAATACAGTCCTCCGTATAGAATCCGTGGCAATGCCTAAAAAATCAATTGTTTAGCTGAAGCTGATTTTCAAGTTTCGCTAAGAATGAAGTAGCCTGCTAATACATACTTGGATGCTAATCTAACTATATCTTTCTCATCATCGGTCAAATGGATCGCTTCTACATCTAGACGTTGCATTCCCTTTACGAGCTCTTCTTCATACATCTCCTCGATATGTTTTCCAGTCTCTTTCTCAAGCGCTTGCACATCTTCCCTCAGCAACTTAACAGCTTTATCAGTTCCCGCAACGAGATACAGCATTGCGGGTCCTGAACCAATCCGAATCAATTCCTTGACCACTCGCGGTCTTCTTCTTCTTGTTGGATCCCTTTGCGTTCTTCTTCTTCCCATCATTATTCCGTTCATCAATATCCTACATCTTCGCTGGTTTCAATGTTTCTAAAGAGATGCCCCACTAGAGGTCACGAAATAATCAGAATAAGACAGGTCCGGTGCAGAGGTAAAAAGGGAAAGCAGGTACTCTACGATGAACTCCATCCACGAACCTTCATAAATGGTTCCACAAATTTTTCTATTTTCTCAGGTGGATTTTTGACTACAATATCGGTCTGCAACTGCCTTTGTTCACAAGATTGATTAGATGCCAAGGATAGAATGTAGTTATTCCTGTGGAGGGGATTTGAATTCGGTCTCGCAGAAATGCTGTTGCTTTCATTATCTTCGCACTGATTTGTTCCTTACTTCCAAGAGGAGTAACTGGTGTCCCCTATGTCCACATCTATAATTTTGATTACTCGGAACACATGGTTGAAATTATTTCTTGTAGTGATGGTGGTCTTGCCATCGGTGGATTTTCCCACCTATCATCAAGATCTAACGATTTTGTTCTGATCAAAACAGACAGTTCCGGAGATTTGTATTGGGTTCGGACATATGGAACAAGCAGTAATGAACATCTACATGCACTTGCTAAATGTCAAGACAATGGATTCCTCCTTCTAGGAGAACGAGATTTTGATATTCCCTGGCTTCTTAGAATCGACTCCTCTGGAGATGAAATGTGGAATAAGACATATCCTCAAGTGAACCAAGACGTGTCAAGTCTGGATGATATTGTCGAGCTCCCAAATGGAGATATTGTTACTGCTGGAAAATTGAAAATGGAAGGGCAGAATTATACGCAAGCTTGGATATATAGATTGGATTTCGATGGCAATGTTGTTTGGAGTAGGTTCCATGGAAATACATCTAACAGTTTGGTTTGCACTGCTATTGCTTCTTGTGAGAATGGTGACATCATGATGTTCGGAAATTCCTACAGACCCGAAGATGGTGAAGGGAATTTCTGGGGAATGAGGTTGAATGGTTCAGGTGATATAATCTGGGAGAGAATCTACGACAAAGCCGGTCATGAATTCCTTATGTCAGGTTTAGAAACACATGATGGTGGGTTTGCAATGACCGGTCGATGGGAACCTGAGGGTTGGCCTACCTTTCCAAACAGAGTGTACTCAATTCGGACTGATTCACACGGAGTTCTCTTGTGGAATAGAACCTATGCAGATAATGACCAACGATTTCCAACACAAGAGTCAACATCAGGAGTTGATATAGTTCAATGCGAGGACAATGGTTTTGCGATGTTTGGATGGACGCACAGTATATCTAACAAAGGCCAGAATCTATGGCTCGTTAGAACAGATGAGTCGGGCGAGAAATTGTGGGCTAATACATTGATCAGAGATTCGCTAGACTTTCCAAAATCAATGGTCAATCAAGGCGCCCGATTCGCTGCATTGGCAACTACAACGGATAGTCCTGTCGCATCTGAATATGATACAATGCTAGTGTTTTTCTATGATATCAATCCACTGAATCAGTCTACAAGTGCAACAACTCCCACACCATTTGATTTGACAAATCTGGTGATTTTTTCTGGAGCTAGCATGATTGTTGCTATTCCAATATTGTATTGGATTGTTAGGAGAAGGAAGACATCACCTGCTAATGCTGTGAGGACCGGTTGATATTTGCAGATTCAGTAAAGAGGTAGCATTGCTAAGAAGAATAAGACAGGTCCGGTGCAGAGGTAAAAAGGGAAAGTAGGTACCCTACTTTGTAGGTATTCGCGTGGTTAGGAGGGGAGTTTGAAGCCCTCTGTACCAGACCCTAAGATAGGGTTGTTCTATAGTATATTAAGGATTACTCTAGAGGAAAATAAAAAAACAATGCGTGTTCGAGCTCATTTTTCAAACTGATGCCCTGAAACTGGACGAATAGGGCAATTGCAGTCCATTGTCGCCATTTTACTGCTGTGTTCGTCACGGCGTTGGTGTGGAACGTTTGATGACTCTACTGTAGAGCAATACTATTGACCCACCCGTGGAAACTATTGCTCCGATATAGTATGCGATTCTAACGATTCCATTCAAAACTGCCTCTTGTGGTGCGAAGACTAGTGATACAATCGACAGGATTAGGAATATCACTCCATTGATTATCACGAATTGAGGTTTGTTAGCTGTTGGTCGAAAGAGAAACATAAAGACCAGGAATATGAGAACTGGTGCAATTGATCTTACTGCGAGGGGCTGATACTCCAAACCTCTCACACTAAAGACCAACGGTAGGACAATAGCAATCATAATCAAATCGCCAATAATAAGCAATAGTACCCCAAGTGTGTCGAATTCTAATTTCAAATAGCATCCCTCCATTAGATGCTAGTTGTAGCCCATGCCCCTCTTATATTTTCTATGGGACTATTGATGATGGTAGATATCCATGTCACTTAATCCTGTATTGTTTAACTATAAAGGTGCAATCATGTTTTTGAGGGAACGTCCTTTGAGACCGACTGTTTTCATAGTTGACAGTGGATCTTGACAAGCGCACTAAGGCATGTTGAGGATATGTGTGATTTTAACTCCTCCATGAAACCTGTCTTTGTGAAGGTGGGTATCTAGAATCCAATGACAGGCATCGGCTCGACTGTTGGAACAGTGCAGCAAATCGTTGGAACTAGATAAAACAGAAGAGAGGATCCGATTCGGTGTGTGTGAACGTGCTGGTATTAACGCAGCACGATAATCGCGTGGTAGGAGGGAGATTGAAGATTTATAGAAATCGACGAATCGAATCCCTAGATGCTCAGAAAATCAACCGCATTTAAACTTAATTCATTAGGAAAAATTGACTAATTATTGGCATGTGCACGAATCTAAAAAAAATAGTGTCCACTAAAGTGAAGGGATGCCCCATAAGGGACTAGTATCCCCATTCCTGCCCAAGCCTTTGACGGTACCATCTTTGCCCCTTTTTGGTGAGAGAATACACTCCCTGAATCTCAGAGAGATATCCCATCTCCACCATACTGTAGAGCACACCTAGTAGCTTGTCTTCTGAAGCTCCAGTGGCTTTTTGCAGATTGGCAAAGTTCATTTTTCCGTTCCTTTTCAAGTGCTGTGCAATATCGAATTTGCCTACTGCTCTTGTTTCAGTCCGGACAATGATATGACCGCAGTTTGTGCAGAGGAGGTCTCCCTTGTGGTCATCGCGGGCGACTTCCTTACTGCCACAGATCGGGCAGGTCGTTTGTGCGAATCTTAGTGAACGTCTATGTGACATGATTCCGACCAAATTGTCGTAAGTTGGAGCCTTGATAAAACTAACGAAGCTGTCTAATTTGGATTACTCCTTCTCCGATACCAGTTCTCGGAAGAAAGCCTCATAATCTATCTCAAATGGTACACGCAGACCTAGACGAGCTCTCTTCCCCAATTGGTCTAACTCAATGTAGCCTTGATTCTGTAACTCTCGAAGATCTTCCATGACTCCTTTCATACTCTTTTTACGAAACTCCTTTACTCTATCGAAAGAAACCCATCCGCCCTCTTGATACGCGAGGGTTATCACAATCAGTAGCGTTGCAGCCAACCGGTCTGGGAGTGTAGAACTCTCTGACCGTAAAGCTGTATCTACATAGAATACACCACTAACAGGGTTGTGTTTAATTGTGAGTCCTAGTGGTTCTAGTCTTGAATACAACTCACTCAACCGACGATAAAGCGTATCTCTTCCTAAGTCCTCTGGAAGTCCCAGTGCATCAAGCATGTCATCTACACTCGCACCAATAGGATTACCCGTACGTGTGAGGAGTTTGACCAGCGTGGCGTATTCGTTCATTATGAGTATCTTCCAGACCATCACTCTATAAAGTATGGCTTCTTAACGCAACCAAGCGCTTTTTCTGAATCGGCCTGTGCTGGGATGTTCTCCAATATGTTTTTGACAAAAGCGGTTCACAAACAAATGAAAAATGAAGAATTAGATGCTCCACCTGATCTTGAATGAATCAGGTGAAGCACTTGTTGATCACTAGCTCATGGCTGCTTCCATTGCAGGAAATTTGACATTCGCAATCTCATATGCTTGTTTGATCTCATGAATGAATGTATTGCGTTTTTCCTCTGGCCACTGCTTCAGGACCATGAATGTCTGTTTCATGTCCGCCTCATTCACATCTGTCGGGATGAGCGATGAGAGCTTAGCTCTTGATTTCATGATGGCCGCCATTTGAGTGGTGGGCAGTTGTGATATGCACAACGTACGATCAGAAATGAACTGTGCCTTCTTACTCTCAGGTAGTTCAGACACAGACATGACTAACCCTTTCATCGTTTCAATTCTTTCTGACTCACTCTGAGCTATTAGGGCTTTCAAGCGTTCATTGATTGCCTGAATTCTCTTTTCACTCGGAGCATCAGCCAGTTGTTTGATGAAGTCTTGCATCAATGATGTCTCCAATACTCTATTTGAATAATAACTATAGTTAATTATCATATAACCTTTGAGATAAGAATGTCATTCTACTTAGCAGTTGATATTGATATGAACGACCGACTTCAAGGAGAATAGTTCCTCTCTTCCTGCTTTAGCCATCATTAATGAACAAGTAATAAGCTGGCAGCTCTGTCTGCTTTGGAAATACACTCCACAGACGAATTTCCTATCTTATCATTTATCCATTCACCTAGTCACAAGATGTGACTCCCTCTGGTGACCCTCACAAGTGGCTTCGCTATATATACTGAATCTGAATACTAATTCTTGTGAAATATCATGGCTCTAACAACTAACTCACGAACAACATCTGTTTTGAAGAACAAGAAGTCAGTCGCAAGCACTGACGCACTCTCTTACGCTTACCTTACAGTTGTGCGGTGAAGTGTTTGAATAATTCTCTGAGAAACTCGATTTGGCCCTGCTCAGACCCGATGGTGACTCTCGTGGTCACGGAGTGGTCAGAGATGTGGTCAGTTCTTCTCAGAAGCAGCATATCCTGTGACCAATCTATTGGAATGTGTGAAAGAAAATGAAACAAACTAATGATCGTCGAATGGCTCGTCATTTTGATGAAACTGTATTTGCGCATGTGCAAACAGCGGAAGCACTCGCATACGCGTACATGACAGTACAAAGGTGAAGAACATGGCTCTAGCGAAAATCGATGGGAAACCTCGCGTATGGAGAGAAGCCAAGTCAGTGCAAACCACTGATGCCTTGGCTCGTAACTATTTCAGGAGATGAAATGAATGACTGAGGCTGTCACCTCTCAAGGACTCGAGGATAGTGGTGAATCCAAAGGACTCCGATCAGTTCTAACTCATCGAGACTTCTCACTTCTTTGGTCTGGTCAATTGGTTTCAAACATTGGCACAGCAATTGCTACTCTGGCACTCATGTTCTATGCTTTCGACCTGACACAATCTCCAATGGCTATGGCAATACTAGCAATGGCTCAGACTATTCCAGTGGTTGCATTTGCAGGTCCAATTGGTGTGTATATTGATCGTTGGAATCGCAAGACGATTATGGTTGCCTCCGATATCACGCGTGCAACCGTCATTATTCTAATACCTTTGACAGAGTACTTTCCTACCTTCTTCCCCGCAATCTACTGGGTGTACCTCCTCACTTTTGTTTATGCCACCGCTAATGCTTGGTTCTTTCCAGCAAGGAGTGCAGCAATCCCCAATCTTGTTGAGGGTGATGAGCTAGTAGTAGCCAACTCTCTATCTCAGATGACATTCCAAGTTGTTCAGTTAGTTGTCCCTCCAGTTGGTGGTATCCTTGTTGCACTCCTTGCACCGAATTATCTTCCAGCATTTGCAATCAACTCTGCATCATTTGTCTTCTCAGCGCTTGCACTCAGTATGATTGCCACTGATCTTGTTCCTGATCACGACCTTCAGAGTAAAGAGTCACTCATGATGCAGATAAAAGAGGGAGCCAAATTCGTAATCGGAAATTCGATACTCTCTTTCCTATTTGTATTTGCAATGCTTCTTGCCGTTTCTTCTGGTATTCTAAATGCTCTCTTCATACCCTACCTTGAAGGTGAGCTTGCCCTGGGGGCTACACAAATCGGACTGGTTTTGAGTGCAGGAGCAGCATCTGGGGCAGCTGCTGCATTGTATTTCAGTCGGAAGACCAAAATCAACAAACCACTATATCTCATTGCTGGGGCTGGTATCCTTGCAGGAGTTGCAGTCTTCTTCATGGTCCTGGCATTCGATCTTGTAACAGTTATGCTGTCGTGGGCCATGATCGGTTCTGTGGATGTTATACTAGATATCCCCCTCACAGTCCTTTTGCAGCAACTAGTACGGGATGAACTGCGCGGCCGTGTGTTTGCGTTGCTCAACGTTGTCTTCACTGCCGTACAGGTCGTGGGCATGGGGATAGGCGGCGTTTGGGCTGAAGCTGCTGCATCCACTGGTCCTCCAATGATAGGAGCTGCTTTCGCCCTTGTCCTGGTTTCAGTTCTTGGATTCTTTGCTGTGGCTAAACTTAATCTCCATAGTAAGTTAGAGAGTGAACAACCCGAAGAGGAAATCGAATTACCCGAGATTGCAGTTGAGGTTCCTGTTTAATCAAGAAACAGGCCTCAACTCCTTTTGTTCACGTAGTATCAATCTCAGAAACTAGTGGTTTCCATACCACACGAGAAACAGAATCATAATGCAGCCGTCCCTTAGAAACAAGAATCACAACGTAGAGGAATCTCCTTAGAAATATGTCGAATTCATCAGACATTATCAAGTCATCAAACCCGATTTTCTCTCCTTCCGGAATTGTTGCCAAGAATTCTTCCAAGTCATCTAGAAAGACAGAATCCTCAGTGTCAAGTGCATATCCATTTGGTAGCGATGCAATGCTCGGAACAGACTCCTTGGCTGGTTCTCTTGACATTGCATCGATCAAGGTCACAATTCGATTGAGCGAATCCTCTAGCGAGTGGTGTTCGAGGTGTCCAATAACAACTGGTTGCTCCGGTTTCATTAGTTTGGCCAACTCTCTCATCGACAGCTGTTTTAATCGACCTACATACACCTCCGGTGCCGCAAGGATTCTGGCAAGTTCCTGAACCCGATTGACCTTGTCGCCGAGAATCTCATTGAGCATCTCATCAATATCGATTTTACTGTCAATCTTGGCAACTAACTCTTGGAGATCCTTGTAAGCTTGCGTTAGTTTCAGATCGAGTGGATCAATTTCGCCTGCACGTACAGCTTGCACCATGTTGAAGACGCTTCTTACAAGACTCTCGTTTTCACTCATGATGATTCACTCTTATTGTGCCTTGAATTTTGGACTTTCGATTATCACCGAGGGGTCCACACCATTTGGGGACACGACTCCCAGTATCTTGTCGGCATGTTTTAGAAGATGAGTGCTCTTAGCTGGTGTTAATATTATGAATTGACTGCGGCGTGAGGCGTCATGAAAGAGCCGACTTACGAGTTCGGTGTTAGTAGCATCAAGAAATGTGTCAACCTCGTCCATAACATAGACCGGGGCCGGATTGAACTTCTGCAGCGCCAATATCAAGCCAATAGCAATGAGTGACCTTTCGCCACCAGAACCAGCACTGATGTCACCAAAGCCCTCAGTCTTAATCCTCGACTTGAACTCAACCCCATATCTCCCATCTCTCAAGGCAAGTCTAAACTGGACGCTACCAGGAAACTGCACACGTCCTAATACTTGATTCACACCTTTTTCCACATTTCGAAGGGTTGCATTCATGCCATTATGATACTGCTCTCTTATGTTCCTGACTGCAGACTCTGCTTCGTCAAGTTCTTCACTCAGCTCAGAAACCCGTTCAACAAGCTCTCCGAGTCTGCCTTTCAATAGGTTTTCAGTATGTGCGACTGTTTCTGAAACATCTTGATAATCATCTAGTATGTGCCGCAATTTCACAAGCTCACTTCGGACTGGATCAATTGCACGAATGCTCCTTGGTCTTGTTTTTCCCTGTAGTTCTTGTTCAATCACTTCAAGATCATACTGAAGGTTTGTCAGTTGCCTTTTTAGTTGCAGAACCTCGAGTCGTCGATTCTTTATGAGAAGGTTCAACTCTACAAGACGCTCACTTAGCGTTCTAGTTTTAGTCCGAATCTCTGCGAGTTCATCTTTTATCTCTGCTTGATACTTCTCGGTCTTCTCTCTGCTTTCTTGCATTAGTTCTATCTTCTCGAGAATTGAAGAGGTTGCATCTTTGGATTCTTTGACTTCTTTACGCAAATCTGTGAGACTATCAGAATACATTATGATGAGTTCTTTTGCCTTCTTCAATTCCTGACGTTTGAATTCTTCATCTCTCTCTGATGCATGTGCTTTGTTGTCAACCTTGGTCAAGTCGCTCTGAAGGCGTCGATAATTTGTTCGAATCGCTGACTCCTCTCCCACCAACCGACTCCGTTCTGGAGGTTGTGTGCTGTCAAGCTTTCTGAGCTCTCTCTCAGCTTTTCCATAGTTATGCTGCAGAGCCTTCAGCTCGTCATCAATGGATACTATTCTCTCCTCAAGTTCCGGGATGCTCTCATTCAGTGTCCGCCTACGTTCCCATGTGGACCCCCAACGGGTCATCTGGCTTATCAAATCCAATGTTTCTTCTCGGTCGTTTGAGAGCTTTTCGAGTTTTGTCATGATTTCAGTGACTCGCTGGCGTTCAACTTTCAATTCTTTCTCCATTCTCTCCATCCTATCTTGTAGCGGCGCAGTGGAAACCATACCAGATGGCTCGCTTTTCGGGTGACTAACAATCTGACTGTCATCTGGTATTGTAACAAATCCATTCTTAGTTACTACTCTCAGATTGTGCTTCGTTGCGACTTTAGATGCTGTTTGCGAGTTTCTTGCCAAAACGAAATCTCCGAACACTTCACGTAGGAGCAACTGAGCTTCAGGTTCTGCTGTGAGTAAGTCCCACAACCAGCCCTCGATTCCTGCCCCCTGAGGCATGACCGGTTTATCTACATGATTTTCATTTCTCAAAAAGATGATAGGCGATGGTGCCTCTTCTTGATTGCGGAGCTTAAGCAGCAACTGATAGTCAGAATAATCCGTAGTAACAAATGCAAATGGAAGGTTTCCTGAAAGTACTCCCTCTATCGCAGCTGAAAGACTATCATCAGCTGTGAATAAAGTGATGATGGGTCCCTTGACTGATCCTAATTTGTGTTCCGCGATTGCACCGCTTAAATCTCTGACAGATTCTGGTATTCGTTTGGATGTTTCAGAGAGTCTTATTTTGATATCATCGATATTCTTCTGTAGTTGCGCCACTAAACTCGTTCTTCTGAATCTTTCTTCATTGAGAGAAGCAATCTCTCGCTCTAACTGTGACTTCTTCCCTTCCAGTTCTTTTGCATCGGTGTTCTCTATCTTGTCCCACAAGTGCGACCATTTGCTCTCTATCGCTTGAAGTTCCGCTTCCTCAATTTGTAGCCGTTCGCGGAGGCTCCTCATGAGAAGGTCTTTTCCTTCAATCTCCGCTTGAAGTGCCTTGTAGTGACCATGAGCTTCAGCTCTCTTTGTGTTCCACTCTGCAAATGCAGCGAGTTCATCTCGTATTCGAGTTCGCTCTTCTTCTAGCTCAGCTAATTCTACTCGAAGCGATTTTTGCTGATCCATATATTGCTCTCTGGCTGCAGAAACTCGTTCGAGATCTTCCGCTAGCTTCTCTTCTTTTCGCGTTTCAGCTTTAATGTTGCCCTCGAGCTGATGAAGTTCAGTGACGTACTTCTTGGAGTCTCCTTTGAGCTTTGTTAGATTTCTCTCTTCCTCCTCAATTTTGGCATCAATTCTGCCAACTTCTGTCTGCAGACCAGACAACTTGGTTTCCAATTCTGTACGCGCATTCTCTTGCTCTGAAATCTGTTCTTCAAATGCACTTTGCTCTTCCAGCACATTGACAAGCCCGGACTCTTTTGCTTCACTCTCACTTTTTGTTTGTTGGATTCGTTCCGTTAAATCATCAAAGCTTGCCCATTTCAGTTCCTCTTCTAACTCTCTCTCTTGTTCCTGTAACGCTCTCTTTCTCTCTAGTCGAGACAAATCATGCTGAAGTAACTCAAGCTCTCTCTCCACAGTTCTAGACTCAGCGAGAGCTGCATCGAGTTTCTGTCTACTCTGTGCCACCTCCGCTTCTTGAAGTCCAATCCGGTCTCTAAGTATATCGAGTCCAGTCCCTTCTTCAACCAAGCGTCTGACTTCAAACGGATCCATATCACGAATAGCATTGATTCTCTCTTGCGGCATAAAGACGAGAGGATTATCGGTTTCCAAACCTAGTGCACTAATCATCTGTTTATGCTCAGCAGCCTTTACACGCTTTCCATCTGCATATGCACGAGGGATGCCATCCTTGTCAATGCGTCTCAAGAACTTGCGACTTTGTCCATTCACTCGAACAGCAATCTCCACCTCAGCTGTACTCGCTCCGTGACGGATGAAATCACTCCATTTACTATAACGATTCTCCCTCTGATTCGATCCCAGTGCGAATTTTAATGCATGAAATATCGAAGTCTTGCCAGAGCCATTTGGTCCTGCCAATACGGTGAGCCCTTTATCAAACTCAACGGTCCCTGTATAGAAGGACAGGAAATTCCCCAGTCTTATCGACTCGATATTCACCTTTGTTTCGCTCATCTATTGTCTTCCCATTATCCTGTGGAGTCTATCACTGCTCTTCTTCGCTCTTAGAAGGCGGGTTAATCTGTCTTCAGCTGAGCCTGCTAGAAGGAATGGATATCGCCCCAGAAACTCTCTATCCTTAGCTGAGAGTGGTAGTCCCTCATTCAGTACTTCTATAACACGCTGTGTTTCGGAGTAGTCTTCTCCCACTGCCATCAGGTATAGCTGATCTAGGAAACCATCTGGATATTCACCATTCAGCTTTTCGAGCTCCGGTTGTCGAATGCCCTGAGTCTTTCTTATCGCTGAATCGAGAAACTTCGAATCTCCAAAAGCCGCAACTCTACTGTGTTTGATAAGCTCTTCAACTTTCTCTCTGGACATTTCTCCTCCCTTGGATGGCTCTTGCATAAACAGACTCATTGCTAGGTGTTTCATATCAGAAAAGCCCCATCCCTCTGTGAGTTCTGCAACAATTGAAACATCGATATCATTGCGGTCTTTCAATACCTGTTCAAGAATTCGAATTCTGTCATCAACAGATGTTCCCTCAACTATGTAGGTCCTATCATACATGGCAAGCAGTTCTCTATCTACTTGATCCAGCCGTGTTGTAGCTGCAACAATGACCACTTCATCTCCGCTCCAACCAGTGCGTTTGATCTCATCCTGGAATACTATTGATTGGATTGAATCCTTTTGCGCAAGGGCCTCCAGTTTTTCAACGTAGAGTATCGCTGGTGAGTTTCTTCGGGCGAATTCGAATCCTCCTCTTAGTGCATCATTAGCCCTTTTGTTCTCGTCAAGAATTCCCTCCATTTTGAAGCGGACAATCTTGATAGGTACTTCCCGTGCTAGAAAGTAGGGAAACGCTAGAAAATCGGTACCTGGCGGACCAACAAGTAGAACCCGGCCTCCAAACTCTAAACCTCTTTCATTCATCTGTACTTTTATTGCATCGAAACGTCTGAGCAGACTGAGAAACTCTGTAGCAAAAGTCACCACTGCATGTTGGTTCACCCGTTCTATTGGAACTTGCTCTGGAGTTGTGAGAGCTACCGTTTCTATGAATTCCTTATCTTCGCCCAACTTTAGACCCCACTAGCTGCTGGCTTTGCAGTTCTCCGCCTGAAGGCATATTACATCTTCGGACTGGATATAGTTTCGCGCCGTACAAACAGTAGGAATAATGTGGAGTCTTTCTATGTGGCAATTAGTCATACTTGCTTCATTAGCCATTCTCGCTTCCATCTGACTTCATTCGATAGGATGCTATTACCCAGATTGGAATCCCAATTGCCAGCCAGATTATTCCATCTCCAATAGTAGCTAGCACATAGTTTGAACCGCTAGGATCCAACAGATAGTGTCCTATGCTCATCATCTTTATCAGAGGGAAAACTAGCAGGAAACCAAAGAGTCTCTGGAGTTGGACGGCATTTACTCTTGAGGCATATCTTGGACCTATGACTCCACCCAATATCATTCCCAAACCCATTATCAGCCCAAAATACAGTAAAGTATTGAGGTACTCAGTCTGGGCAAAGATAAGATAATTTAGAATCGACCCTGCAAGGGACGTAAAAATCATTGTGAACATTGATGTTGCAGCAGCCACGATGATTGGAAATTCCAGCAGTATGCAGAGCATAGGAACGATGATAGTTCCACCGCCGAGACCAAGTAGACCGGCTGAGATGCCTGCTAGGAATGCTATGATAACAAAGGTCACCCGCCTTTTCATATCCAGTTCACTGAGATTCACACTCGCACTTCGACCGTTGACTCCTTTTTTGCCATCTGATTTGGAGAAGACAAATCTAATAGCGACTGGAAATAAGATAACACCAAACAGAAGCTGTAGAAGATGTGCATGTGCAGCAATGGTTCGTAGGAAAATCCCGAGATAGCTGCCCGGTATCGTTGCTGCGACAGCCAAGATTCCAACTTTGAAATGAATTAGCTGTGAATCTTGTCTGTAATAGCTAATTGTACCTACAAGAGCTACAAAGCAAGCTGAAAGGAGGGAGGCTGCCGCTGCGAGCTCAGCACTCAGGGCGAAAATGATAATGAGGATTGGGGTCTTGAATGCGCCTCCACTAATGCCTGTCATGGATGCCATGATGCCTATAACAAATGATATTGAAACCAAAACAGTGAGCTCAATAATCAGCTGTTCCATCAGAAGCACCCCAATTCGCCGCTGTTTCTTTAAACCTAACCAGATGACTCCAAATAGGCGCGGCTATGGTCCTTTTGTACCTTGCTGAAGAAACGATTCTGTGTTTTTCTACTGAAATCGCGCCGTTCCATGCAAGGTTCATAACTGTTAAGACCAACAAAACATCGTGGTAGGTGGTTCTAATGAGTCAGAGTGATAAGATTCGCGATCTAGTTTTGAATGTCATATCTACAGTCGAGAGCAGAGGGCTCTTTGTTCACTCTTCAAATCTTGAGATTCGATACAATGACCTAAGTTCAAAGAAAACATCGGTCAAGACCGCAAGACTTCCTTTGATTGTGGGCTCCTGCGTACTTAATGCTCTTGTTCCCAGATCTGCCATGCTTCTAGTCGGTGGTCACGGGGGCGGGAAAACAACACTAGTCAAACTGCTCGGAAGAATGATGACGGGAAAGTCCATAGAAGATATAGAGGATGGAATCCTAAGAGGGCATCCACAGCTTACAGAAGAGAAAATGGTTGCGACCTTAAAGCCAGGTCCTCTGATGAAGGATGGAATTGAGGTTGTTGTCTGGCGTCGTTTTGTTACTGACTTTTGGAAGGTTATCGATGAGGTGAACCGACTCACACCACATGCTCAAAACATACTACTGTCTCTCCTGGCAGAAGGAGAAGTGAAGTATTATGATGAGATAAAACGATGTGAGGAGTACTGTCTTTATGCAACATTAAACCCCGCAGATGCAGGGACCTTTGAAATAGGTCCTCCATTTCTTGATAGATTTGGAATGGCGGTGCCCATAACAATGCCCACAGTGAATGATTTGGAGCTGATTCTGGCCGCCCGTGATGAACGGCTCTTTGGATTTGATGAGTTGTGGCAAGTCCCTGCTGTGTTGACTGAGGAAAAACTGCTCACGATTTGGAACCTAGCTGATAAAGTGCGTGTTTCACCGGAGGCATCGGAGTTCATGCGTTCACTTGTCAGGGAATTTGGTGCCTGCATTCGTGTGGACAAGAGCCAATCTTCAGGTTTAACAGTCGAGTCGGGTCTCTGTGATGGTTGTCACTTTAACACAGCCAAAAGCATCTGCAATAAAGTAGTAATCCCACTCAGCGTTCGCGCTGCAAAAGACCTCAACAGATACTCGAAGGCCGCTGCGTGGCTTGTTGGAGCTCCAGAGGTCAGTGTGGAAATTGTCAAGTCGCTCGCTCCATTGGTATTCTGGCATAGAACCCGACTTGTGAGGGATGAGCTGGAACGCTCCCCCTACTTTGGGAATATATACGAGTATGTTGAATATCTTGTAGAATTGGCTACATCCAGATTTGCACAACGAGCCCCTGCAGTTGCTATTATGGAAAAACTGAAGCTAGGCATCGAAACAAAAGATGCAATGGACGAACTTAAGGAAATGGCGAAGAGCGATCTTCTGGTCCGGCTCGATTACACAGTGTTTGCTAAAGAACTAAGAAAATCCGGATACACAAAAGTTGTGAAAGATATCGAAAAGGGCATTAGTGATCGAAATGTTGAGAAACTCACTCTGATTCATGAAGAACTGCTTAACAACACTGATTTTCCAAACAGAAGTATGCTCTTGAAGCAGGTTTCAGAAGCTCTTCATAAACTCACACTAACCCAATTTACGATTGATTTTGAACAATGGCAGGACCTATGGACCATAGTCAGTCTTCAATATCCGAAGCTGACTAGTATATTGAAAGAGACTCTTTCGCCTCCAAAACGAAAGATTGTACGAACTGATGGACTGACCATTGTCATCTACACCACAGGAGACTCTCCAGAGTCACCTGTGTTTCTTGAGATATCTGGAGGTTCTGATGCACTGAAATTGAAGACGGAGATTGAAAATCAGATTGGAGGATAGAATACAATGTTCCGAGCGTCTGCAAGCGCCAAAGATAGGCACATGCTTCTGGACGTGGCCAGACGTGCTTGGGAACAAGCTCTCATGGACTTCTATCACCCTCCGCTTCCGGAGCCAGAGATAGAGAACATAGAACAGGCTTCAAGTTTCTTCTATATTGATTCAGAGAGTTGGACCGTTCACCTAAACATAGCCGGGGTTCCGTTGCATTTTGATGCCAATGAAGCTGAACCATACTTACGGTCAGTCTGTCATCATGAAATTCAGCATTATCTACTATGTCCTTTTGATGGAGTGACCAATGGTCTAATGTTTTCCTCAGCTCGAAAGCGGGTTAACGATGCTACTTCTATGTTCGTGTGCAACTTGTTTGCGGATTTGGTTGTCGACTCCAAGCTCCTCAAGCAACACCCGTCACTCACTCATGGACGTATCAATGAATCAATCCATGACTCAGCAATGCGAATGCGGGAGCATAGTGATCTATGGACACTGATTGTGTCCTGTTATCGCGCAATGTGGGGGTTTCCAATCCCCGCATTGGCCAAAGTTAACCAAGAAATTTCGGAAGCCGCAACAGCAATCGCAAAGATAGCCAGGAAATCAATCGACAATGAGAATCGGTGGCCCAAAGCTTGCGAGAAAATCGCTGATATCATTGCTAAATTGCTACCTGATGAAGAGAATGAGCAACTTCTCGGATGTGCCAAAACTCGTTCCAAAAAAGACGTCGATACTGGCACGTCTGAGGAAAAAGCAATTGTCTTGGTGCCGCTTGATGTTGACGCGATAATGGGCAGTCCCGTTGAGGTCAGAAATGGTGACGTGGCTAGGAGATGTCTCAGGAACGATACTCCCACCGATACCGAAGCCGAGATGGAAGAATTGGCGGCAGAAGTCGAACAACTGGGTGGCGACCTCCAAGATCTTGAAAGTGTGTATCTGACAGCAGGTTATGGGGATCCAAGAGAGTCATGGATTCGATTCTGGTACCGAGCCAAAGCAAGAGGATTGTTGCGCTTTGACGTTAACGAAAGAAAGTTCTCAGGTGATGCCCCTCTTGCTCCACAGGTCTGGAGGATGGGTGATCCCGTTGAAGACCTAGACATTGTGCAGTCTCTCCAAGCATTCCCAATACTCATACCAAACCTGTCAACGCGCAAATGGCTGAAGATGGACTCAGAAGGACAGCAGCAGTTTCAATCACTCCCTGACATGTTGATTGTAATAGACTCGAGCGGTTCAATGACCTGGGCGATGACAGACAGAACAGTACGGGGACCATATCACACAGCACTGGTCGCCGCTTTCGCTGCGATGGAAGTGGCATTAAAGAGAGGCTCTAGAGTGGCTGCAATAAATTTCTCAAGTGGCAACATAGCGAGCACTTGGTCCAATTCGAAAAGCGAAGCCGAGCGTGTTCTTCTTGCCTATCAGGGAAGTGGCACTGTTGCTCCTGTCAGGAAAATCAGTGAGACCTGTAGAGCGGCTGAGGCGAAAGTCATGGTTCTTATGATGACTGATGCGGATATCGCGAATTGGGATGATTTTGTTAGTTCAGTTGAGGAGATGTCTAACAATGGCCACGAATTGTTCCTGTTCCATATCGGTGGTAGAAGCACCAAGAAGAAAAGTAGAACTCAGAAAGCGCTCGAAGACGCAGGCGCAACAGTCTATCCTATAAAGTCAGCAAAAGACTTGCTTGGTCTCGTTATTCGTGAGGTTCGCAGTATCTACCTCTCATAACACGACACAATCAAGCTCAGTGCCTAACCCAAACCCTTATCTCACTCATGAAGCCGCAACGCAAGTGACTCGGAGTCTTCCGATACCTTTCGAGGCAGTGATTCCATGTATGAGATTCTCTCAAAAAAAGTTCTAAACGAAGTCACGAAAATGATGGTGGTTGCTGCACCGGAGATTGCTCGTGTATGCAAACCTGGCCAATTCGTAATGATTCGTGTAAACGAAACAGGCGAGCGTTTTCCACTGACTATCGCTGACTTTGACCGAGAAAAGGGGACAATCACAATTGTCTTCCAAGAGGTCGGAAAGTCAACTCTCCTTCTCGGAAGTCTTGAAACCGGAGATATGATTGAAGATTTCGTCGGTCCACTGGGCAAGCCATCCCCAACAGAGAAGAAGTATGGTACCGTTGTTGCTATCGGTGGTGGCTGCGGAAGTGCGATAGTGTATCCAGTAGCCCGAGCTTTCAAGGAGGCTGGTAATCATCTAATCACAATCAATGGAGCAAGGAGCATGGATCTGCTGTTATACCGTGATGAGATGGAGACCCTCAGTGATGAGCATTATATAACCACTGATGATGGAACTTGCGGAGTCCATGGCTTTGTAACCACCGTGCTATCAGACCTTATCTCACAGGGACGCAAGATTGACCTTGTCTTTGCAGTTGGTCCGGTACCAATGATGAAGTTCGTTTCAAAGACAACTGAAGCACAGAAAATCCATACTCTCGTGAGTCTTAACAGTATTATGCTTGATGGAACTGGTATGTGTGGTGCATGTCGCGTTCATGTTGGTGGACAGATGAAATTCGCCTGCGTTGATGGACCAGAATTCAATGGTCATGAGGTTGACTTCGATGAGCTCATGGGCCGTTTGAATGCATACAAGGAAAAAGAGGCCATCTCAGAAAAGCAGTGGCGAGAGAAGCATGGAGGTGCCTCATGATGCCTGAGAAGAACGCAAAAGCCCCTAAAAAGAAACGCGAGCGCCCACCTCCAACAAAGAAGGTCGCTATGCCGGAGCAAGATCCCCTTGTAAGAAATAAGAATTTTCAAGAAGTCGCTCTTGGCTATACCGAAGAACAAGCACTGGAGGAGGCAAACAAATGTCTTCAATGTCGAAATCCAAAATGCATCGGTGGTTGCCCTGTTGAGGTGGATATCAAGGACTTCATCGCACTCATTCGAGAGAAGAAGTTCATGGAAGCAGCTTTGAAGATAAAAGAAACCAACAGCCTTCCTGCAGTTTGTGGTCGTGTCTGTCCGCAAGAGACCCAGTGTGAGCAGCCCTGCATCTACGGGATCCGAAATGAACCCATCGCAATTGGTCGACTTGAGCGGTTTGTTGCTGACTATGCGAGAGCCCATGGAGAACCAATACCCAAGTTACCACCCAAGAATGGAAAGAAAGTAGGAGTCATTGGCTCAGGTCCCGCAAGTCTGACCTGTGCAGGTGACCTTGTGAAGCTAGGCTATGAGGTTACAATCTTTGAAGCATTCCACAAACCTGGTGGTGTGCTCGCATATGGCATTCCGCAGTTCAGGTTGCCGAAAGAGATTGTCATGGCGGAGGTTGAATATCTTGAGAAACTTGGTGTGGAAATCAAGTTTAATCATGTAATCGGTAAGATCAGAACCGTTCTTGAACTGATGAATGATGATGGTTATGACGCCATATTTCTCGGTACTGGGGCGGGTGCGCCGAACTTTATGCGAATCCCGGGTATGAATCTGGTGACAGTATTCTCAGCAAATGAGTTTCTCACTCGTGTGAATTTAATGAAGGCTTACGAGTTTCCGGAATATGATACTCCCTTCAGAATTGGCAATCGTGTTGCTGTGATTGGTGGAGGAAATGTGGCTATGGATGCTGCACGGACTTCGCTCAGGCTTGGAGCTGAACATGTCCAGATTGTCTATAGACGATCTCGGACGGAACTACCAGCTCGTCTTGAAGAAGTTCATCACGCTGAGGAGGAAGGAGTAGAGTTTCGTCTTCTCACAAATCCCACAGAGATTATTGGCAACGAGAAGGGAGAGGTCATTGGGATGCAGTGTATCAAGATGGAGCTTGGTGAACCTGACGAATCCGGCAGACGACGACCCATTCCCATTGAAGGGTCTGAGTTCATTGTTGATGTGGACATGGTAGTTGTGGCAATTGGAAACTCACCCAACCCAATCATCCCACAGACCACGCCTGGTCTGGAGGTTTCGAAGTGGGGGACTATTACAATAAATGAGGAATCTGGTATGACTTCGCTACCAGGCGTATTTGCTGGTGGTGATATAGTCACTGGGGCTGCTACAGTCATCAGCGCCGCGGGTGCCGGGAAGCAGGCTGCCCGAGGGATTCACAAGTATCTCACCGGGGAATAAAAACTGATGGTACTCAAGGCTAGATATTTCGAGTCCTATCTCTCCACATGGATTTCGCAGAAAACGCTTGATTGATCTATTACCTTGATTGTGGTCTTGTAACCAAGTTCTTCAGCTAGTGTTCGGAAGTCCTGCTCGCTAAATGTGTTTGCTCGAAATCCATCCTTGCATACTATGACCCCCTCCCCGGTTTCATCCCAGTCAATCTCTCCAATAAGGTCATTCTCTGCTTGTAGTTCGAACCACTTTAGCCTGTGCTCCCAGAATCCTTCAAAATAACTTGAGAGTATGCAGAAGCCTCCATCTCTTGTCACGCGTATTGATTCCTCCAGAAGCTTCAATGGATCAATCTTGAAGGCTGATATACCATTTTGAATACAGATGACCTTGTCAAAGGCCCCATCTCTAAACCCTAGAGCGCCTGCATCCATTTGGTATATGTGAATGAATGGATTAGTCAGAAAAGTTTCTCTGGCTAACTCGAGGCTGTCTCTTGAAGTATCAATCCCAACGAGCTTGCTTCCAGCAAAATGTTGAGCAAGTCTTTCAATAACACGACCATATCCACATCCTAGTTCAAGTACATCATCCGTTGGGCGAATAAGACTGATTGTATGTTTGATCTCTGCGTTTAGATATTGAGAAACTCTTGGAGGGGCAATATCGTAACACTGTTTCAGCATGTTTGATGATAGTCTTGTTGTATAATAACCGTCGCTCAATAGGCCTCGTCCATAAAAACCACCTTTCTGATGAAGAGTTTTACGACTGAGAATGAATTGATATAGGGAGGGTCCCTCTGAAAACCCACTCTCAAATCGAGCGTGAATGAAGATGGAGACAGAACCAGTTTCGAGTGAGGAGATGCGAATCCTGGAGCTGAATGCTCAGTATCTGGGAATTACACATAGTATGTTGATGCAAAATGCAGGTCGTGAGGTTGCTCGAATAGTTTCTGAAACATCCAAGATTAATGGGAAGCATGTTGTCTTTGTTTGCGGTCTAGGCGGAAATGGAGGAGATGGTCTAGTTGCAGCTAGGTATCTCGATGAGGAAGGCGCAGAAGTTGATGTCTATCTACTTGGAGATGAATCCGGAATTAGGAACAAAGATACTCTTCACAATTGGGATATACTGAGCAATCTTCATGATATATTGAGTTCGGAGTTAATTACTGAATCCGCCATAAAGTCCTGCAGGCCTATTCAAGAGTGCGATGTCATTGTTGATGGTATCATGGGATTTGGTCTCCATTCTAAACTAAGAGAACCTTTACTGACTGCTGTAAAAGTGATCAACAAGTCACCAGCAAAGAAATACTCGATTGATATTCCGAGTGGGATTGATTCTGACTCCGGAGTAGTCCATGGCGCAGCCGTAAAGGCGGACCATACCATTACTCTTCATGCTCCGAAAGTTGGTATGGAGAAAGCTAAGGAATTCGTTGGCAAGCTGCATATTGTTTCGATTGGCATCCCCAAAGAAGCCAAATACACCTGCGGACCGGGAGACTTGATGGTCTTTAATAGTCCACGTCTTCCTCTAGCAAAGAAAGGCGACTTCGGCAGAATTCTTGTCGTGGGCGGCAGCGATGTTTATTCCGGTGCTCCAGCACTCAGCGCTATGGCTGCGCTTCGGACAGGCGCAGACCTTGTAAGGGTATTGGCTCCCGATCCCGTTGTCACAGCCATCCGATCTTATAGTCCTAATCTGATGGTCACAGGTCTCGGTACGCATATTCTTGTTCCAGAAACAGCTGAAGCTGTTATCGAATATGCGAAAAACAGTACTGCGGTGGCAATTGGTCCTGGACTGGGCCTCGAGCAACAGACCAAAATTGCAGTAGTGTCTATTGTTGAGCAGATTGTAAAAGCTGGAATCCCCCTTGTCCTTGATGCTGACGGACTCAAATCCCTAGCAGCATCAGAGCTCAAGCTCAGTCCTGAACTAAGTGTGTTGACACCACATTGGGGTGAACTGTCTATACTGATGGAAAAGGACCTGGGTGATAGCGCGTCATTACAAAACAGAGTGGACCAAGCCATTGCTTGCGCAGGCAAATACAACTCAACTGTTCTTCTTAAGGGTCCAGTTGATGTGGTGGCCGCTCCTGGAGGGGAGTTCAAACTGAATAGGACTGGAGTGCCTGCTATGACAGTGGGGGGAACTGGGGACGTACTTACTGGAATCGTCGCAGCTCTACTGGCAAGGAAAAGGCCTGCATTTCTTGCAGCTTCTGCTGGTGCCTTTGTTTCCGGAATGGCTGGAGAGATGGCATTCGATGAGTATGGTGATCATATCGTCGCGACTGATTGCATCGAGAAAATCCACTCTGTTTTTAGTACATGGTAGGACATCTTATCCTACGATTTGATGATTGGCATTTTTTCGAGCAGTTGACGAGCGATTTTCTTGTTCTCTCTGTTAACAGGAATCCAGACAATTCCAACATCAGGTTGGCCATAAAGAACAGCTGAACCATCGGGTGCAAGCAAGACTGCTGGAAATCCCATGAGGTCTTCCTCCCCTTCCACATCAATTAGAGAAGTACCTTCATCATGAATGGCTGTGTCAATGACAGACCAAGATTCTGGGTAGATCATTGCAGGAGGATTGTATATGGTGTAGACACGATCAGCGGAAAACCTCTCCTCAAACCGTCCCCTTTTCGTAATTCCGTCCACAATCATGACTTGAGGCCTGTAGTTCTGCTTTAGGATTGTACTGGTTGTTACATCGCCAACAGCTATGACGCACTTTGGCTGGTCTTGCTGGATTCTATCCACGATCCGTTTTTCAGGTAAACCATCTTTTGAAGCAAACAAATCCCCTTTTGGGGCTTTTAAAACCGTTCTTCCATCTTTGGGCAACTCTCTCGGGGGCTCGTTCGTTCCTCTAAGCTGTCTTCCTTCTCTATCTATCTCCCCTTTCCTAATTCTTGCTGATGCCAGTTTTTCTCCATCATGGGCTCTCAATGGTTTCAGAAACTCGACGGTGTCCTTTACCTTTAGTTGATTTTTCCGTAGTTTCAATGCGCCTGACTGAATCTCTGTACAACAAGGTCCTTCATACATCAGGAAGGTCGTGTCCCCCTCAACTGACAGCAAATCTTCACGTCGTGTTGCAGTCGTCACCGATATTATGTTGTCACAGTTGATAGATTTCAGATATCTCCTCAGGTACCTCTCTCGCATATCTAATGGTTGGATAAGCTCCTCAAGCTCGAGCTTTGCCGCGACGAGTTCGCCACCAGTGACACAAGCAACAGGATTTGGCATCTCCGAGAGGCGGTCAATCATGATCTTATGACCAATATGCAGTCGGTCAAACAAATTGAGACCCCACGTTCCAGTCATCTTTTTCACTGCCATCTTTGATTGTTTGGACCACTTAATACCTTGCCTAGTTCCACGGAGATGTGACCTCCCTCAGCTAGTGATGTATCTAATTTAGTCCCCATTTGAAACACTTAATATCTCAGTTTACTTTAGACCTGCAGAATATAGACAAGTGGCTACGGTGAAAATTCTAGCAGTCGCAGATATTCATAGCCCAAGGTATCTAGACGAGTTTGCGAAAACTCTTGCTCTACATGAGCCGCCAGATGCGTTCTTGTTTGCTGGGGATATGGTATATCGAGGAAATGCAGAGGAGTATGAAAACATACTGAATGTGATAGAGGGAGTACTAGGCGATGAATTTCCAATCATTGGTTGTTTTGGCAATGAGGAGTATACTGAGATTCGAAAGGATATCCTCTCTATCGTGCGTGATCGAATGATACTGCTTGATGAACAATCCCATGTACTGGAGTCCAATGGTCTCAAAGTTGGTATTGTTGGCACTCAGGGGTCTCTTGACAAGGCGACAAGCTGGCAACGTCGTAACATTCCAAGTGTAAAGGGTGTTTATGAGAGACGAGCAAAACGAGCTGCATCGCTACTGAAGAGAATAAGAAACCACGTTGATCACATGATTTTGTTAATGCATTATAGTCCTTGTCTTGAAACGTGCGAGGGAGAGGACACTAAAGCATTTTCTTGGTTGGGAAGCAGAAAATTCTATGGTGTTGTAGTTGAGTACCAACCTGATCTTGTCATTCATGGGCATGTACATAATTCCACTAGGCACGATGTGACAATTGGTTCCTCAATCATTAGAAATGTCGCATTCCCAGCTGTCGGTGCAATTACTAAATTGGATGTCTGGGGCAAGGACTAGTTATGGCGTCTGTACGAATTGCGGCAGTGGCCGATGTTCACAGTCCCAGATTCTTGAATGAGTTTATGGCTGCCATCTCTCGATGTGAAACGCCCGACATTTTTCTTTTTGCCGGTGATATGATAAATCGCGGTAAGAGTAGTGAGTACCCCAAAGTTCTAGATGCAGTGGAGTCACTCGGTTCTGAATTTCCTATTGTGGCGTGTTTCGGGAATGAGGAGCCAATCGCATGCCGGGATGAACTTCGTCAAATCACACAGGATCGAGTAGTATTCCTCGATGAGAGCCATGCTACCTTCAGCATATCTGGAAAAAAGGTTGCTATCATTGGAATGTCGGCTGGAGCCAAAGAACCAGCCAGCACTCAAATGACAGTGAATGATGATATACGAATGGCTTTTGAGGCTCGAGCAGAACGACTCTCACAACTTCTTCAAAAATCGCATAAACAGGCAAAGCATGTAATTCTGTTAATGCATTTCAGCCCTCTTCTTGAGGGTAGTTCTTTAGAGTACTCTTGGTGGGTATCAAAAGCATTAAAGAAATCGTCACCTACTTTCATTATTCACGGACACATGCATGATCAATTCAGGGGAAAAATCAAGATAGGAGCCACAGTAATCAGGAATGTGGCTCTACCTGCTAGTGGTTCTGTTACAGAACTCATTCTTTGAGATTATTCATCGTGCCCCGTTACATGCATTGTGGGCTCGAACTTGTAGCCATAGACAATGACTCCACCAGAACCGAATGCTTTGATCTTTCTGAAACACGCACGCACACGCATGCCTATCTCAACATCTTCGGGATTTACATTCACTATTTGTGCTGTGAGTCTTGTACCTTCGTCAAGTTCGACTTGTGCAATGACATATGGAATCTGTTTCTGAAAATCTTCTGGCGCTTGCCTAACGATTGTGTACGAGTAGATTTTCCCAAGTCCTTTGAATTGGTAGTCCTCCAACTTCCCCTTTCTCCTGCATGTTGGACAAACTGGTCTAGGTGGGAAGTAGTAAGTGTTACATGTGGTGCACCTATTTCCAAGAATATTGTAGATAGTTCTGATTCTTCGCCAAACCTGTGCTACTCCTTGTTCTGCCATGTTTTTTTACCTCCCTATTATGTGGACTATTGATGTCGCACCGGTTCCCCCTATGTTCACTGCAAGGCCTTTCTCTGCTCCATCGACTTGTCGTTTCTCAGCATCGCCGCGAAGTTGTAGAGCAAGCTCTACGATCTGCGCCACTCCTGTTGCTCCAACAGGATGCCCTCTGGCTTTAAGGCCCCCACCTGTATTAACTGGGAACTTTCCGCCAATCTCTGTGATTCCTTCTTCGAGAGCCTTACCCCCTTCGCCTTTCTTCGCAATACCGACGTCTTCTGTAAGTATAATCTCGCCAATTGAGAAACTATCATGCAACTCAAAGACATCAATGTCTTCTACTTTGAGATTTGCCTCCTTGAGCGCAGACTTGGTAGAATAGATAACTGCATCCATTCTTGTGATAGATTTTCTATCATGCAAGGCTAGCGTATCGCCTCTCTGTTCTGAGGCTTCGATATACACCGGGGTGTCTGAATACTTCTTGGCAAGGTCCTCTCGACACACAACGAGTCCTGCAGCTCCATCTGTCACAGGAGCCGAATGGAGTACTCTGAGGGGATCTGCAATCAATCCCGATTTCATCACTACACCAAGAGGAACAGCACGTTGAAACTGGGCCCAAGGATTGTGCTCTGCATTTGCGTGATTCTTGACAGTAGGCAATGCCAGCTGCTCTTCCGTCGTGCCATATTCCTTCATATGTCGTCTTGCCATCATTGCGTAGAGCGCAGGAAATGTAGCTCCAAACATGCCTTCGTATTCCCAATCCGCAGCGACAGAAATGGTGTTCATGGCTTCTGATTGATTCACATCACTCATTTTCTCATTTCCAAGGACAAGCATTAGATCATGTTCGCCAGACTTGATTGCCATGTATGCATGTCTAACAGCAGCTCCTCCACTAGCGCACGCTGCTTCAACGCTGTATGCTGGCATATCTCCGAGTCCACCCATGTCAGCTGCTTGAGCACCAAGGTGTTCCTGACCAGTGAATCGTCCAGCGCTCATATTTCCAATGACTACTCCATCTATGTCTGCGCCTCTTACTCCTGAGTCGAATATCGCATACATTCCTGCTTCCAAAGTGATGTCTCTTAGACTCTGTTCCCACAGCTCACCAAACTTACACATTCCAACTCCAATAATAGCTACTCTATCACTCATTCTGACACCTCCTTCTACATGGCCTTGATTTTACCACGGTACTTTGCATATGTCGCATAGTTAACGTATGTCTTTCTTGCGATGTAGTCATCAACGGTTGGCACTTCGCCGCGACGTTCCTCTATAGCATCTTCAACCTTAATCGCAAAAGCATCGCTTCCAGCCCCGGAGCCATAAGCGACGACAAAAATCCGTGCTCCTGGCTTAGCAATATCGAGAACCCGTGCAAGCCCTATCATCGCTGAGCCAGAGTAAGTGTTTCCAATCTGCCTGACAACAAGGCTG
This sequence comes from Candidatus Thorarchaeota archaeon, assembly GCA_011364905.1. Lineage (GTDB taxonomy): Archaea > Asgardarchaeota > Thorarchaeia > Thorarchaeales > Thorarchaeaceae > SMTZ1-45. Next base: position 11,380 of record RDNZ01000021.1, on the reverse strand, counting down.
TCCTCAAGCTTCTCTGGTGGTACACCGAGCTGAGCACCCATGGCAACTGGGAACTTCCCGTTAGGCATATGAAACACAAAATAGTCATAGTCATCTATGGTCGTCTTTGTCTTTTTGAAAAGCGACTTTGCTCCCTCACCAACATGTCTGAAGTATGCTGGCTCGCCGGTGAAACGTGCGCCATGACTTGGAAAGTCTTCTCCCTCACGACGCCAAAAGTCCGGAGTATCTGTAGTGAATGAAACCGTTTCCTCTATGGTTGCGATTATGTTCTTCAGTCCTACAATATACGCAGCACCACCAGCAGCTGCGGAATACTCCAGTGCATCACCAGGTCTTCCTTGTGCTGTGTCTGATCCAATTGCTAAGCCCAGTTTGACCATCTTTGATTTGACAAGACCCATTGTTGTTTGTATGGCCGCTGTACCCGCCTTGCATGCAAACTCATAGTCCGCACATGTCAAATCGTGCGAACATCCAATAGCCTCAGCCACGATAGTACCAGTTGGCTTGACAGCATATGGGTGGGATTCTGAGCCCACATAGATTGCACCAATGTCCGTCGGGTCTATCTGTGCCAACTTGATTGCATTTCTGGCCGCCTCTACTGAAATGGTGGCCACATCTTCATCAGGTCCTGGCACTGACTTCTCAAAAACACCAAGTCCTTTTCCAATTCGAGCGCTATCTTCTCCCCAGACATCTGCAATATCTGAGGTTTTAATCCGATAGCGTGGTATGTAAACTCCATAACCAACAATACCAACCATAGCAATTATCTCCTCAATCAGTAATTTGTCAATTCGCCAATTGTCGAACTCATATACGTCAGTTAGTTATTCTACGCAAAGGGCAGTATGGCCCTTATGAAGCTTCTTGTCCGCACTCCCAAGAGAATACGACACTCATCGAATGTTTTCGATGACTTCGGAGTATGACGACAATCCCTAAAGCCACCTCATAATAAATAGCTCGTATAGTGGATTTGATCTTTGGAGGTTTGATAGAGGAGTGTCGCGTCTTTTTTCTTGCTGGTTGCGTAATCCTATAAGGGTAGGGACGTTATAATGCGTGGTGACTCATTTGTCTGATACAATCAGCAAATCTCGCATTCGGAAACTCATTGTGACGGAACCAAAGACCGTTGCTGAACTTCTTGTCGAGCTAGACCTTTCTGATGACCATGTAGTCCTTATTGAAGGTAAGCGGGTGTCACTTGACTATGAAATACAAGAAAATGCGAACGTTGTTGTTCTGCCGCGTATTGCTGGAGGATGATTATCCTATTCTTTCTGTCACATCGTCTATTGCTTTCATGTCAAATGCTAGTTCCTCATCACTTCTCTGCACATTTGGCATATGAAGTTGATATGCAATCTCATTGAGTACATCTTGGACCCGTTTTGATGCTTCCTTTTTACTCATATCATCAAAACCGTCAACGTGCTGGATGATTGCATTCAGGATGACTTTTGATGAACCCGAACTGAACTGGGTGGCGTTCTTTGGAGCAAGAGCAATCTCTGTTGGAACGCCCATACTTTGTGCAAGCTCTCTGAAAATGACCTTTCTCTGGGGAGATTTTGTAGGATTCACTTTCCATTCTGCTGGAACTGCAAGTGATAGTTGAACAAAATTCTGATCTAGATACGGAAAGAAGCTCTCCAGTCCATGGGCTGCGATAGCACGTTCGTCGCGTTCTATGTTGGCATCATGTGTGACTGACACTTCTCTCCAAAGGTGTTCATTCAAGACCTCAGGGCCTTCCTCCGAAAAAATTCTCACATGTTTTGCATATCCAGCAAACAGCTCATCTGGTCCTTGTCCAGAAACAACTGTCGAGCATCCCGCATCTACTGCCTTTCTTGACGCCAGATAGAATGGTAGAGCGATTTCAACATCCATCTGCTTACTTGTTTCTATTGAATAGATGACTCTTGGGAGAACGTTCCAGACGATACGTGGATCCAATTCAATGATATCGAGAGGGAAACCCAACACATCTGCAGCTCTCATTGCAGCAGAAGCGTCATGGGCCTTCTTGTGACTTGTTGTCACTAGGAATGTTTTTTCACACCGGTTAGCAACCTGAACCGCTGCAAGAGTGCTATCGACACCTCCAGAGAATAAGACAGCGCAGGAGGCGTTCCTCTGTAGTTTCTCGAAGGATGCCAAAAGGGTCTTTTTCAAGTTGTTGAGGGTATCAACTCGAGAGGTTTCAACAACCTGTGGTCTTTCTAGAATCACGAATCGTTCTTTCTTCAGATTCCCTTCCCATGAATAAGCGACTCTTTGTCCAGGTTCTAGGGTGTGTTGTTTTGTGATGTCAGTGCTCCACAGGCACTTCCGTTCCGTTGCGAACACAAAGGTGTTCTCTGTGTGTCCGTAGTAGAGTGACCTTGTTCCATCAAGAGACCTTTGTAGATTCACTCCTGAATTGTCAACAGTGATAACGATAACACTGAACAACTTGGAGAGCGAATCCACATGTTGTGTTTCAGTTGGACCTGTTAGGTCGCTGTTGGAGTCTACAATAACTAGATCCGACTTGGTGTTCAGAGATGCATGTGGGCCAACAATTGCACATTTGGCTTGATTGTGGTTTACAGTATAGTATGATTCTAGCCTTCTATGCTTTATTGCACTATCCATTTTTTGAAGGATAGAATCCATTTCGACATTTTCAGTCGAGGCGAGTATGCCAGCAATACCTCCCATGATACTCAACACTAGGTTGGCACTTCATGCAGCATAACTTGTTTAACGCCAGAGATGTCCTCTAGTCGATTCTTTAGTTTAGCAACCTCTACATTCAGCTGTTGTGGCGTGAAATAGCACTCATAGAAGCATTCGTCAGCCGCTTGACAGATTCCGCTTGTAAACAGAATATCTTCGAGACCTACTTCCATAAAGACCATAGTGAGTTCTTCGAGAAAGCTCTTGCTGAGTTTCTCAATGACCAGCTTGAGATACATCACGCTACTGCTGTCGACAGGATACAGCTTGACGTTACCATCCTTGACAACCAGAATTGCTAGACCATATTGTTGACCTATCCTATCAACAAATTCCCCTGGCAGAGTGATCTTGTCTCCTTTTTCAATTTTCAACACTCTTGCCTGCGTCATATCACCCTTAGTCAATAATTTCAGCCTCCGGAATTCACTTGCCATGATATCTTGTGGTTATTATATCTGTTGCGGGAGCTTCAAATACTTAACCCCCTCGACGAAACCAGCTCCGAATCTTCGTCAGAGCTTCGCTTTCAGGCTTTTCCACAACTCTGAGTGCCCATTTGAACGCATCAGAGCTTGAGTATTCAAGAAAAGCCACCTCCCCATCGGAGCGGATTTTTTCCATCTCTTGGAGTCTTCCATTCAGCCATGCTTTCTTTGAAACAGGCATTCTCGATGTGGCCATATCAAAGAGCGCTGGATGTAGGTCGAAAATAAGTGCCCTGTCCTTCATGTATTCGAGCACACCTTCTTGCAGCGCCTGACTGATTTTTTCTCTGTCGGTAAAGAACGATGCAGCAACTGACATATTCGGATACTTCTCGGGAATATTCAATGCGAATTTGAAAGATCGATTGAATTTTGATAGATGAGTCGCAGCATCAAGGAATAGAATGGTTTCTGGTTTTCCTTCAAATTCATCTGATGAAATTTCTACCTGAGAAGATGAAACCTCATCCTCGATTACAGATTGAATAAGTTGGTCTGTGACTGGTGGAAGATCCTCATCCTCGATAGTCTCTATCGATTCGTAGGAAAGAGACTCGCTCTCCCATTCTTGTTCTTTCTCACTTTTCTTCGTTTCTTCGCTCTTTGTTTTTGGTCTTCTGTGCGGCGGAATATATCCAATTTCCTCAACAAGATGTTGAAGAACTAACGGGAGGAAAAGATCATAGAGTGTACCACGAGTTTCGAGAATAACCAGCACGGGTTTAAATGACGCAACTGCTTCGACAAGTCCCGGATTAAAATCAGGTGAGTCATCAAAGAACAGCCTAAGTTTCTCTTCAGAATATCCCTTCTTCACACGTTCAGTCCACTCTAAGTAAACATCTTTGACTTCTTGTTTTCTACGGTCCTTGATCATGCTTACGAATTTACCCAGGTACCTAACGCCACGAGAAACAGCCGTTGCAGGGCTGATAAAAACAGTCATCATTCCTACTGCTTCACCAGCATACTCACTTGCTTCTGTGCTTCGTATTCTTCCCATGACCTCCTCAGTTAGAGAAGGTGGTCCCAGCTTTTCTACCAGAATCTCAACCATGCCATCAAAGTCCTCAAATGTCGCATCTACAGGACCTATTTGCTCTCCTACCGGCGAGGCATCAGACAGGACCTCTGAGAAGATGTTCGGTCTGGTTACAAGCCATTTCAGAGGTATCTTTAGGGAGGGAAAGTCGTGCAACCACTTTCTGTCTGATTCTTTGGGTCCAAAGTAAAAGCTTGAAGAGCCTGGAAAAAGCCCTTGAAAAATCTCCATAAACTGATCAAATCCAGCTCTTGTACTCAGACCCATCTCCCCTTTTTCCATGGCATCAACGACAAAGACAAGCCCTGCTTCTTTGCCCTTTGCTATTTTGGCCATGGTCATCATAACTTGTTTTGGTGAGAGATACAAAAGGTCACTCTCTGCAAAAGGCGCATCAAAGAACGAGAAGATGCCAAGACGCCTCCAGCCTCTCCGAGACAACTTCGAGTTGGCAAGATGTGAAAACCATTCATACCCTCGTTTGTATCGCGGAATTGAGTCATCTTCTATCTCTGATTGGGGCATGTGACACACCTTAGGGTTGAACCAACTCAACCCTCATTGGTTCAATATTTCGCTGCTGTGATAAAGCTATGTCTTATCAGTCTGCTCTTACTCCGAGAATTGCTAGAACTATTACGAGGGCTATAATCCCAATAATGACATATGTTCTCCATTCGAAACCAGTTACTCCAAGGGAGAAGGGGTCGACTGATGAGAGACTACTCATTGCACCGTTGGCGTCAACCTTGCTCAATATCTCACATGCATAGCCCGAGTATAGGAGCTCACCCGTATCATATCCGGGTAAGTTAGCAAAGCTTCCCTGGGGAGTTTGACAATTCAAGACGAAGGTTTCAGCTGCTGTCGCGTTAATCGAGGAAAGTGTGTTCAATAATCCCAACGCAGAGATGGCATAGTATGTGGACAATAGATTTGAGGTCTCAGTGCCATTTCCTTCCTCGAATCCACCAATCAGTTCTGGTTCTACTCCGTCCCGAACTTGCCTATTAACAAGCCAGGTGATGATGTTAGCCACATCTGGAATAGCTGTGATCGGGTCCAGTGCGTGATACGCTAATACTGCTGCGGCAGTAGCTGTGACACTTGGAAGTTGTGAGTCTGGACTCAACTTGTACGCGTTTCCGTCCTTACAGCTTTCAATCCATGCCACTGTTGCTGTTTCATTGCGCAACCAATTCCAAGCATTTTCATCTCCATAAAGGTCATCCAAAATCCTGATTGACATTAACGCGTAAGCGGTTGACAAAAGGTCCGGGTCTCCTCCTTCATCAAGATAATCTCGACTGACCGCGAAACCTCCAGATTCAGTCTGGGTCTTGTTGATCCAGAGAAGGTTAGCTGTAGCATTTATCGCATAGTCCTCTATGTCTGGGATTCCGCCTTGTGATTTTAGTATTTGCCACATGACGAGAGCTCTGTAATTGCCTCCAATAGTGACTGGTCCAAGAAGGTAATCGCTTATTCCTCCATATCTTGGTTCCTCATCTGGCTGTCCGGTCAACAATTGGTGATCAGAAATCATATCCAACGTTGTTATGATGGGTATTGGCGGAGGTCTATTCTCAATTGTCTTAACTTCATTCATGACGGAAATAGCGCCATAGGTTGGATCTATACGAACCACACCTTCTCCCGGGATGGAGTAGCCACCAATGACCGAGTCGTATCTTTCGTTCATATAAGATCTGAGAGCATCAAAACGACTTGCTGCTGCCGCTGGTTGCGCTGTAAATGCAAGAAGTATGAATGTGAACGCTAGCGTGAATGCTACGACTTTGGTCTTGTTCATAATGGCATCACTACCAGATTTGATGTCACTGAGTTAATATCCCAGCACTTTGAGCATCGGACAGAGGTGCGGTTATTAACATTTCCCCACAACAAAGGATGTACTAGCTTCACGGACTTATGCGTAACCAATCGGTCCTCTCTGCATTTTCCTAATGTACGAATATGCAGAGTCCGCCGCAATTGCTCCGTGTCCCACTGCCACAGCAATTTGCTTCATTGATTCAACAACATCTCCTGCGGCAAAGACTCCTGGTATATTGGTTGCTTGTTTTGCATTGACGATAATCTCTCCTCGTTGGTTTGTTTCAACGCCAATACTCTTGGCAAGTGAGCTCTCTGGATTCGAGCCAAGTGCAATAAACGCACCATCGACTGTGAGAATCCGTTCTTCCCCAGTCTTCACATTTTGCAGAAGCAATTCATTGACAAGATCATCGCCTTTGATTTCTTTGACTATGGAATCCCAGATTATTTCCACGCTGGAGTTGAACACATAGTCCTGTACGATTTTCTCCGCTCTGAGTTCATCTCGTCGGTGAATGAGGTAGACCTTGCCAACAACTTCTGCAAGATACAAAGCTTCTGTGACTGCAGTATTACCTCCCCCAACGACTGCCACCGTCTTGTCACGAAAGAGCGGACCATCGCATGTGGCACAATAGGAAACTCCCCTGCCTGCGAGTTTATCCTCTCCAGGGACATTGAGATGCCTGTGTCCTCCTCCGGTAGCAAAGATAATGGCTGGCGCTCTATAGACGCCGCGCCGAGTTTCGAGAAGAAATTCGCCGTTATTGTCTTCTCTCTGAACCGTCTTCACTTCAGTGATCTCTCTGATAAAAGCACCACATTTCTTGACCTGCTCTTTCATCTTGTTTGCCAAGTCCAGTCCTACAATGAATGTATAACCCGGATAGTTCTCGATTCCTGGGCTCGTAGCTTGTGCTCCCCCGAGGACTTTCGATTCAAGAAGCAGAGTCTTTAGTCCATATCGGGCTCCATAAATAGCAGATGTCATTCCTGCGGGGCCGCCACCAATAACAATGAGTTCCCAGTTCAAGTCCTCTGACAATGTGATGTCTCCATGTTTGGTCCCGATATTGTGTTTTGCATTCTTCATAAAGGCTTAATCATTCTTTCCTGTGCGGAAAGAAATCCCAAGATGTTCAAGCTGTTGTAATGTCAATTGATCCTCTGGTTTGATTTGGACTCGAGCAAATGGTTTCAATAGGTCTGAGATCCTCCCAAAGGTCACTTCATTTATGGGCAGATTTCCCCATTTCATCATGTATGCCGCTTTTCTGAACTTTTTTGGGTCATAAGAAAAGATGTGTGCCGGGCCTACGATGAGCACTGCATCAGCCTTTTCTAGTCCATCCCATGGCCATGCTGCATTGTTGAAACCTTCTATTATAGTAATATCCGCCAATCTCTCGATTGCCGCAAAGGAGTCTGATACATGTTTCTCAAAGTTTGAATTCTCATACTCCTGTACTTCTTCGAGACTATCGACTGATTGAATCGCGGCGCCTCTACTCAACTTGCCTACTTCTTCTTGATTTATGATTAATCGATCCTCTTCGAGGAGTCTCTCAGCAAGCAGTACTGTTGTGTCAACGCTCGATTTAGCAGGTTGACTGAACCGTTTCATCGTGAGAACCGAACTCGTTCCTGCAAGACCAAGTGTATTCGTCATGGTCTGTAATGGTTTTTCCAGTTTCATCGGTACGAAAAGGGCATGAACAGGATTCGCTAGTTCAATTGGACTCTTGGGTTCCAAGAACTCTCTGACTCTCATTGCATCCCTTGAAGCAAGTATACCATTCTCTAAACAGAACTTTGTGTGCTCATAGTGAAACCAGTAGTTGTGACCACTAAGCGGTTTGAAGTACTCAATGGAGTAACCTGATTCACTCAGCGTCTTACTCATCATGAGCGCAACCTGAGTCTTTCCAGAGTCAAAGGTGTTCATTCCAACAAGTAGGACACGCTTAGCCAACTCAATCGCCTCAGGAAAAAAGAAGTGAGTGGAGCCTTACGGCTCCATTGTATTTTGTTTGATATTACATCATTCCAGGCATTCCGCCATAACCACCCATTCCACCAGGTGGCATACCACCAGCACCAGCTGGGGGACCAGCGCTAGCCTTAGCAGCGATGACGTCATCGATTCTGAGAATCATCTGAGCTGCTTCCGCGGCAGAGCGAATTGCTTGGCTCTTGACTCGGGCTGGTTCTATTACTCCAGCCTTCATCATGTCTGCAGATTTGCCTTTCATCACATCAACGCCATGCCAAATCCCTGTTTCCTTGGAGTGGTCCTTGTTCAGATCAGCAATGATGTCTATGGGGTCATGACCGCCATTCTCTGCAAGAGTCTTTGGAATAATGAGTAAGGACTCTGCAAATGCTTCGATTGCGAGTTGCTCACGGCCTCCAACTTTCTTGGCATATGCTTGGAGTTTCCTAGCAATTTCAGACTCAGTTGCTCCACCACCACCGACGTAGGTTGTGTCTTCTACAACATTCCTAACAACGCAGAGTGCGTCATGCATAGCTCTTTCAGCTTCATCAACAACATGCTCAGTCCCGCCCCGAATCACAATCGATACAGCTTTTGGATCTTTGCAATCCCTGACGTAGACAAGCTTGTCGTCGCCAATCTTGACCTCTTCGACGAGTCCAGCAGAACCGAGATAGTCTTTGCTCAGCTCATCAAGACTTGTAGCGATCTTACCGCCTGTGGCCTTTGCTAGCTTCTCAAGTGTGCTCTTCTTTGCTCTTCGCATCGCCATGATTCCAGCCTTGGCGAGATAGTGTTGTGCAACATCATCTATGCCTTTTTGGCAAACAAGCACATTTGCACCGGTTGCAACTATCTTGTCAACCATGCCAGTGAGCATTCGCTCCTCCTCGTCTAAGAATGCTTTGATCTGGTCAGGACTGTCTATCTTGATCTCTGCATCAAACTCAGTCTTCTCAACCTCAATGGCTGCATTGACCAATGCAATCTTTGCATTCTCTAGCCTTCTTGGCATCGAAGCATGGACCACCTCTTTGTCGACAACCATACCCTTCACGAGTTCGGTCTCTGTGAGGCTCTTGCCCTGTTTCTTGATGACCTCAATCATCTCGATATCAGCTTCGTGTTTGCCATCTTTCTCTTCGGCAATCTGCAACACAGCATCGACAGCAATCTTTGCGAAGTGGTCCTTTGAACCAACGACTGACTTGCTGTTCATTGATGTGGCGGCGACACCTGTCAAGACCTTCTTGTCGGTTCCCTCCATCGAAACTGAGATGTCTTTGAGAATCTTAGAAGCTTGTTCAGCTGCTTTTTGATAGCCGCCAACAATAATTGTTGGATGAATTTTCTTCTCCAGCAACTCCTGTGCTCTCTTCAGAAGCTCTCCAGCTATGACTACTGATGTAGTAGTACCATCACCGGTCTCTTGGTCTTGGCTTTTCGCCACTTCCACGAGCATCTTTGCTGCTGGGTGTTGTACATCAATTTCCTTCAGGATTGAAGCGCCATCGTTTGTGATGGTCACATCTCCGAGACTGTCCACAAGCATCTTGTCCATTCCACGTGGTCCAAGAGTGGATTTCACAGCATCGGAGATCACAATACCTGCCATGATGTTGTTGCCTTGAGCGGACTTGCCGCGTGTTCTTGAAGTACCCTCCTTGAGAATCAGGACGGGTGTTCCAGACAACTGTGCCATTTTGTTTTCACCTTATGGTTTACTCTACGCCATTCGTTTTCCTAGGATGGAATAGCGTACTTTTCATTATGTAAAACTGTACATGCACTTCGGCATGTACTTCTGATAAAACTGTGCATGCACTTCGTTTTTAAAGCTTGTCAAAATGACAAGGAGCGCTGAACGCAAATCAAACTTTCAAAGACCTTATCAGGCTCAATCCTACAGATGTACATGAGGGTCTGTAATGGCTTCCGATGAGTACTCAACGGAGATAGAGCTTTATGGTGTAAGTCCAGCAATAATATCTTACATCATGCTCATAATAACACTCATAGTACCTTTCGGTTACATATCGAATCATATTCAACCCGAATTGATCTACTCATTTCTCTGGCAAATTGAAATCTGGATTTACGGATTCTATCCTGATTTCTTGTCATTGGGATTGATGCTATCTCTACTCCCTCTGACAGCTCTGAATTGGGCTTATGCATACTGGATTGTCAGATACTACCGAGCGAAGAGCTCAAGGTTCACAGTGATTATGATTGGTTTTCTTACTCTCATATTACCTTTCATCGGTTCAATTTTCTATTCTACAGCACTAATAGGCGGTTATTATCTACAGATTGTCTATCCTATTCCTCTTCAATTCATTGCAGGACTAATAATCCTGAGGAGAATAGAAGGACCTGAAATCATATCTCCATGGTCTGGCATGCGATTGGACTTGTCGTGGTGGAAATGGCGTCAGGGCAAACCGAGGAATGACTGGGACCCGTTCGAAAAGGAGAAAAAGATGGTCTTTCAAGAGGATGATAAGAAAGGGAATTGATTTGTCCGATCTTAAGGAATCAGAACCTGAGTTGGTAGGTGCTAGTCCTGGAGTGATTGCCATTTTGATGGCTATTGTGACACTCATCGTTCCTTTTGGATTTCTCCATGGTATTGTCTTTTTCGCCGATGCCACCCTGTCTTCTGGGATGTATGGACTTTTGTGGTCATTTGGAGCATCTGAGGATTTGGGATTAGGATATTATGGATTTCACTTCTTCACGCCTAGTCTGACAGTCATTACTATAGTTCTAAGCATTTTCAATTTACTCTTTGCACGTGAAGTAGTGAGGTACTATCAAGGAAAGACATCTAAAAAATGGGCGGTCTTTATGGGTGCAATGAGTTTCATCTATCCTGCTCTATTTGCATTTGTTTCACTGCCCCTACCTGTAATTGCCATGTGGGGCATTATATGGCCAATCCCCATTCAATTCATTTTTGGTCTGGTCCTACTCCAAAGGGTTCCCGGGCCTGAACTCATTTCATCTCCAATAGAGTGACATCACTCGGAATCGGCAATCGACATGGAAGCTCTAGGTCGAAAACACCTACTCGGCACAGGAAAGGATCACGACCTTACCCATCGAATGACTGCCTTTGAGCGAGTTCTCGACAATAGTACCAAGATTCCAATGGGCTTATTCTAGAAAACCTAGATTCCTGACACGGCCACAGCATGTTTTTGCCAGAAGACGTACCTCTAAAGGACCATCTACGAGTCTTTAAGATGTCCAACAAATTATTGATGAACTAATGAC
>RDNZ01000020.1 GCA_011364905.1 Candidatus Thorarchaeota archaeon | reverse complement strand
GAAACGAGGTTTAATCACACCACACTTGTTTGTTCGTCCCATGAGCTGGATACGGAACCTTCCAGCTTTTCCATCATCAATCCGTTCAAACTCTCCAATGTATCCCTTTGATTGCATGACCTGCAGTACTTTCTCAATCAGGCGCGAGGCCGGGGCTATCACCACTTCAGGTTTGCCCACTATCTCACTATTGTAGATGTTTGACATTGCATCGGCCAACGGGTCTAGTAGTGTCATTTTCTGCTATTCCTCCTCACTCGTATTTGCGGAAACCAAGTTTCTCCGCAGTTTCCCTAAAGCAGCGCCTACACATATTCAGGCCGTATGATCGAATTATAGCCTGATGTGTGCCACAGCGAACGCATCTTCTGCTCCCTTTGCCCATTTTCTTGCGTTGTTTGGTCCGGTCTTTCTTAGCACTCATTATTAATCACCTCAGAACAGATATGTCCGCTCGCGCTCCTTCTCGAGTATCTCGACTCCGAACTTGTTCTTGACGAAGACCATGCTCTCTTCTGGAGTCAGGCGATGCCTGTATGGTACCTTCGTCCTTCCTTTTCTCCTGCGCTTCACTCTGAAGCCAGGTCGTTCAATACATACTGTGATATTCATGCCTTGGATTCCCAATTGTGGATCATATTTCACATCTGGAATGTCAATATGTTCAGCAATACCAAATGCGAAGTTCCCGTCGAGGTCCCAGTTCTTGATCAGTAAGACGCTATCTTTCGCCTTTAGTGCTCTAGCAAGGAACTCCTCAGCTTTCTTGTGCCTAAGAGTGACTCTCACAGCAATTGGTTCCCTTCTACGGATGCCAAAGTCACGGATTGTCTGTCGTGCTTTTGACTGTGTGGGGGTCTGTCCAGTAAGGTCCTCAAGAATGGTTGCAGCCCGAGTGAGCGGCTCGCCACCACCTGTGCAGACGTCAACGACAACCTTCGCGATATGGGGTTCTCTCATAGGGTATGCTTTCCAGTCTTCTATGAAGACCTCCTCGTTCTCAATACTCACTCAGAACCACCTCCCTCGATTGCAAGAGCGACTTCGGATTTGCTTTTTCCAACGACAAAGACATACTCAAGAGCTGTCTGGACTTTGTTTCCCTCTGGATCCTGAAGTGTTACAGTGCTTGCATTCGTTCCGAGTCGTTTTTCTACTTCAAGGATTTTTCCTTCAATCCCAACATTCTTTCCACGTGAAACCACAGCGTATGCTCCTTTGTCAAGGTTGATTGTTTTCATTAGTTTCTGTGTGGGTATTCCAATCTTCAATGTGTCAAGTGTCTTATAGTCTGAGGCTTTCTCCCCCTCAGGCAACAAGAGGGTCCTACCATCATGGAGACCAAGCTGAACTCTGCCGCCTTTTACCATTGTTTTTGTTTCAATTCGACATAGCTTGAACTTGGCTTCAGAGTCGTCAATACGAACAATTCTCAGACCGCCTCGTAGTTTTGGAAGGAGGCGAAAACGCTCTCCTGAGGTGGTGATTTCCACGACATCCATGATTCCAACTGGAAATCTGGTATTCTTTCTTATGACTCCATCGACAACAACTTGACCACTTGAGAGCATTGCCCGAACTTCACGCATGTTTTCGGTATAACCGAGTACATCCCTGAGAAGTATAGCAAGTGTGAGGCAGTGTTCTTTGGGATGGGGTCCAGGTATGACTCGTGTAGTGAACTTATCTTCCTTTCTCTTTATGGGCCAGTGTCTTGGCGCTGGTAATCGTTTCAGGTGCTTCTTTTGGCCTCTTCTCGCCATTATTCCTCACTCTCCGCTACTTTCATTACTTTCTTCTCTATGAGGGATTTTCTCTCGTCATTCAGTTCCAACTTCACAAGCAAAAGGTTTGATGGATGGATTGGTATGTTGGCTTCTTTCCCATCAGATTTGGTTATCGTTGCGTTGTCGAGATAGACAACCCCTTTCCTGTAGCTGACTTCGGTGACCTTCCCTTCTGTGTCACGGAACTGACCTCTCATGATTCTGACAAGATCTCCCTTCTTGACAACAAGCGAACGCAGCCCATACTCCTCCTGAAGAAACTCATCAAGTCTACACTTGAGCAGGTTTTTCCGTTCATGATTGGTGGCATTCTGCACACGCCGACGTTGCTTTCGTGGTGATATAGAGCTAAGTTTCTTTACCATCATTTACACCCTCACACAATCTTAGACGCTATAGCGGCTACTCTAGGCCACTTCAGAGTGACCTCTCTTGCCATTGGTCCTCTCAGCTCAGAGCCTTGAGGTTCGCCTCCTGGCTTTACCAGTACTGCTGCATTATCCTCAAACTGCATCCAAGTTCCATCTGGCCTTCTGAATGCCTTTCTCTGTCTCACAATTATTGCCTGCAGTACCTGCTTTCTCAGTTCCTGCTTGCCTTTTGTGACTGAAACACTGACCATATCGCCAACTCCGGCTTTTGCCAGCTTTCTCAGTTTACCCTTGTATCCATAGACGTTAATCAGCTTGAGCTCTTTGGCTCCGGAGTTGTCAGCACACAAGATAGTAGCACCAACCGGGAGCCCACGTGCTATCCGAGGGACGAATTTTCTAATTCCTCTTCCAACTTTTCTTGACACAAACTACTCCTCCTTTGCTCCTTGTTCTGCTGGTATGGCTGCCACAACCACACTCGATACATTCTTGCTAAGTGGTCGGCACTCCACAACTTTGACCGTATCACCAACTTTCACTTCGATGCATGGAGGTAGGTGGGCAAGTTTCTTTGATCTTCGGCGCTCATAGCGGGCATACTTCTTGATTAGACTGAGAAAGTCAGACCGGATGACAATCGTCTTGTGCATCATAGTACTAACAACTATCCCCTCCATGATGTGACCTCTTACTGCAAGTTTGCCATGAAATGGGCAGTGAGCATCATCACAGGATTTCTCAGGAGGCTCCACGTTTGGGATGCCAATGTTTCGGACTTTGCTTTTCTTGTCAGCCATATTTACCAGCTCCTGATGGTACGCTTCTTCATCCTGTCTTCTGGCCTTCCCCTGAGTAGTCCTCCATCGATTCGGACTACTGTATTATCAGGGAGAGTCATGTCAAAGACACATGCTCCCTTTGGGATTTTCACGACCCCCCGCTTGGTGCGAATTTGGAACATCTCTCGGGATTCGTTTAAGATGGTGCCTTGTCTGCACACATGACTTGGGTCTTTTGAATCGACTATGTGTATTGAGAGTCCCACGAGCTCATGCTTTGCAATATTATGGGGAGTTATTCTCACTCTGATTCCTCCATCTCTTTTTCATGTTCGATTGTGAGGATTCTAGCAATTGCCTTTCTCACATTGCGAATCCTGTAGGGATTCTCAGTGCCACCACCAGTGGCTGATTCAATTCTGATGGTGGACATCTCATTATACAGATCATCGAGCTTCTTCTTACGCTCTGCAGCAGTCAGTTTTCGGATCTCTTTGGCATTCATTCCTGGCACTACTCTGCACCTCCATCATCCAATGAATCCAATTCCTCGAGGTCCTCTAGAATTGTCTCTTCAACTGGCTCATCGGACTTGTCTTCAGGCACAGGCTTTTCCTCCTTGGGGGCTTCTTTCTCCTCTTTCTTAGAAGGCGTCTCCTTCTCTACCTCAAGTGGTTCTTCAACCAGTTCTAAGCCGTCGAGCTCCTCGAGTTCGCGAAGCTCTTCGATGTCAGTGATTCCTTCAAGCGCTTCCTCAACTGCCTCTGCCGCCTCGCCTTCTTCTTCTTCAGGCTTCTTGACGAGCTCAATCTCTTCCTTCTTCTTCGGCTTTGGTGGTTTGATATTGATAACACCAGGAAGTTTGGCCTCAGGTCTCATGATACTGACTGATATTCCAATGACCCCTGGTTTCAAAACGGCATTGTCATTTGCATGATCCACGAAGATGCTTGCGGGTTCTCCCGTCTTTGCTATGTTGCCCTGTTTGAATTTCTGGTAGCGGGCTCTTCTACTTGACAGCTTGCCTTTCACAATAATCTCACAGCCCAGGGCACCGGCTCTCATTACTCGCCTAAGGATCCAATATGCCATTCTGCGGAAGCGGACTCCTCTTTCTAGTTGCCGCGCAAGTCGTGAAGCCATCACAGCTGCATCTAGCCATGGATTTTCAATCTCAGAAACTTCAAGCTGAACATTCTCTATGCCAAACTCATTCTCAAGAATATAGGTGAGTTCCCTAATCTTAGCTCCGCGGCGACCAATCACGACCCCTGGCCTTGAAGCATGAATCACGACTTCGGTCTTCATGGGCATCTTTCTAATCTCTACACCCCCATAGCCTGCCGCATTGAGTTCGCTTGATAGAAACTCGTCAATAGCCAGTCGACGCGAATTCTGTTCTATGAAGTATTTTACAGCTGACATTTAACTCACCTCTTCCAATACAATCTCTACGTGGGAAGTGACCTCGAAGTATGGTGTACTTTTACCAAATGCTCGTTCGATGTATTTCTTGTAACTCCGACCCCGTTGAGTTGCAGCATGAACAACCCTGAGGCGGTCGATGTCGAGACCTTTGCTGTCAGCATTTGCCTCAGCGTTCTTCAAGATCTTTAGGATTTGTTTTGAAGCCTTAACAGGATGACCGCCAGCTGGCCACTTCTTCATTCCAGAATGATGCCCTCTCGTCTTCCTATGGCGTCTATATGGAATCCAGGCCTTCTCATCAATTACTAGTTCGAGGAGATCTATGGCCTTGTCCAGCATCATTCCCTGAATTTGATTACAGACCTCTCTGCATTGTTTTGGGGAAACCCGCATATTCCTTCCACTGGCTAAGGATGTTCTATCCGGGTCAACGCCTATGATTGAATATCCATATGATGGCATAATGCCTCACTTCCGCTATGCAGACTTCTTCTAGCCTACCCTGTAAGCTGTAAAGTCATCACTGCGCTACGCAAGCCACTCCAGAACCGTACGGCACACGTCTACAGACTGTTCTCGCGAGCAGAACTAGTTGTCTGCACTGCTTCCTTTGGTTCTGAAACAGCTGCTTCTCTGAGCAGCAGTCCGGTCCGGAGTGATTTTACATTTAAACGTTGTCACTTGTCCGAATTTACTTTCCAATCTCAGGGGTTGTCCCCGAATTCTGCTGTGACACGTTTCAAAACAGGTGTCTTTATTGATCTCCTCACAAGTTCAACACCTGTCTCAGTAAGTGTCCCCTTGACATAATGAATTCCTGCAGACCGGATATACACCAGATTTCTCTTCTTCAGCTTCTGAAGACTCTTCAGAACGATCTGAGTAAGCTCATCCTCTGTGACATCCAAACCCCCACCTGGGACCTGGAGGGTTTCGCTCATTTTGAGAACATTGCGCATAGAGCTCAGCTGGCGTCGGTTGTTATCATAGGGATTGGAATACATCCAGAGTAGGACTATCAAATCGACAACGTCGAGACCAATGTCTGGGTTGAGCTCTAGTGTTTTCTTGGCCACAAGTTCTACAATGGGCATGATTCTCAGAATCCCTTCTACGTGAGCCCTATTCAACTAATCGAAACCATCATACCAAACTGACAAATCCACTCTTTGGTTCGAAGATTTCACCCTTTTGCATTAGTTTCTCCAGAGATGTTTCTATTGAGTTTTCTGAGATTCCCTTTTCACTCAACTTCTCCTTTATGTCATTCACACTTGTCATCTCTTCAGAGAGTTGAAGAATCTCGAGAATCTCATTGGTGACATCCTTGGTGACGATCTCCTTAGACTTGGGCAATCTATCCGTCGCCACCAGCTGTACAGACCAAGGTCGTGGGAATACCAGAGTTCCATCATTTGAGAGGTTCTCCAGTTGCCCTTCTACCCATTTCCAGTCCAACCCATAATCTGGACATAGTTCTTCAATACGATCAAGGGAACAGGGCCGTGTACTCGCCTCACTATGAAGAAGCTTCATGAGGCGTTTTCGCATACCTGGTGGTCTCGCCCTGTCATTTCCACTTGAGATTTCTTCAGCACTCACTCGTTGTTTGGGAAGAAGTGCGAGAATACGTTCTCTTGACTTCTCAACTGCTCTCTCAAATTCATCTCCTCCTCGAGAGGCATTGAACTCCTTGACAGCCAAAGATGCTGTTTCGGGTGTGTCAAAAATGGCGGATGCGGCTTTTGAAATGTCAATAATAGTCCCACAGTAACTACACCGTCTTCTTTTCTGCCCAACTGGTGCGTTTGTGAAGTTTCTGCACTTTGGGCACATGAACACTAAGAATGGCTTCAATACGTGACACCTGCTGAAATGTCTTGTTTGATGGTATTTAATGCTCCCCTGTACGTTCAGATGAATATGGTTATATCGCCTTTCGAGCCCGACTTGAGTCGGAGCCTCATACTATGGCGAAGAAAGCCAAATCAATCGTTATTGACCCGAAGCTCTGTAAGGGTTGTGATATCTGTATATCTGTATGCCCTCACGGTGTTTTGGAAAAAACTGAAGTGGTTGATAATCGCGGGTTCTTTCTTCCCAAGGTCATTGATATTGATGCGTGTCGGGTCTGCAAACTTTGTGAAATGGAATGTCCAGATTTTGCCATCTCGGTCGTAGCAATTGATGAATGACCTGTTTTGTTATCCAATCAATTCACTCAATAGCTCCGAGAGAACCAATAATCAACGAGTTCTAATAATACAATCAAACATATAGTATTGGACGCCTCTTCGGAGTATCCGCGTAATACGTTGGTGTATGTTGTGTCAAATCCCGAGATTCGTGTGCTATTGGATCTTCGAACCCAGCTTGGCGAAGAGTTAGATCGACTTAGGGAGCGAGTTGAGCAGCTAGAAGAATTCATTGAAGCGTTGGATTCAACCATAGGTAAAGGAAGTTTTGCTACTGCGGATGTAGCAATGGGCGTTACTACGGGGACTCCCACTGAAGCTTTGGCAGCTTCAGGTGAGCCACGGAACATTGTTGTGTTGAACAAATCCGGTGACTTGGAGCTCGCAACAATTGAGGTCATTGAACAAAATCTGAGGATTATTCCTGCTGATCATGCTGTGTACAACATAACCCGTGGAGCATTTGCCAGATTCTTCGTGCAAGACATACTCGGGAAATTTCAACAGGAAGACCGTCACCGCGTAGAGAGTGGCGAGATTGAATGGGATGATGCCTTTGACTTTGAAGTCAAATCTGAGGATAAAATCCTTGATGAGATTGTGATTAAGAACTTTGGAGAAGAATCAAGATTGGATGAGATCCAGCGAACTCTTCGATGGACATTAGAAAAAATCTATCGCGCACGATAAAGGCGCGAATCTTTCCCCACCTCTCCTTCTATTGCAAAAGAGTCAAATACTGCGAAAGAGTCTCTGCACTTTAAGTGTCGTTTTGTTCACGGAAAGATCTTGGAGCGGAGGCAATGGTTTCACACTTTGACGATGAGCACTTGGCCGTGAGTCCACAGCTAATCGTCAAAGTAATTCGAGATGCTCATGAGTATTATATTCAAAACAAGGTGGACGAGCGTTATGAGAATATGGCGCTTGATCTCATTCGTAGGTTTGTTTCAAAAGAAGGAACCCCTCGCGAGGTGGACCCCTTTTTTGCCGCTGCTCTATATATGGTGACACGGCATCCTTGGAGTCATCCTAACCCTCTCACTAAGACAGAGTTTGCTAGCAAACTCAGGATGAAAGAAACAAGTCTTGAGTGGTATACCGAAAGCATCTCCGAGAAGTTGAATTTCATCACGCTGCATGACAACGCACATCTTCCCTTTTTCATGGATCCTCAAGGTATTATTGCCAGTGTTTTGGACTCGGTTGTCAGTGCGAGTGTTGGTGAGGTTGTTGTGCGTGGTATCATCACGCATAGTCCTCCTTCGTATTCAAAACTGGCGGACAACATTGTTGATAGGCTCTGTAATGTTGTAAAGATTGTACCAAGGGTCTTTGAGCAAGACATTCACAATCTGGTGCGGCGAAAGATCGAGGAGGAGAGCAAGAAACTCAGCGATCAAATCTCCCGCAAGTAGGATTGGGATCAGGAATTCTCTGGTTGTAGAGGGACCTCTTCAACAAACCGTTTTCCAGCGACAACCTGGTCAATCGAATGAATTACGGCTCCTGCTTGCTCCAAAATTTCCTTGATTGCGTCAAAATTGAGATCATCTCCTTCGAGCGTAATGGTGATGCTCTCAGTGTTTTGGTCGACTTCTTTTAGTGTGATGTTCAGCCCATTGACACGATCATCTCTTGCGAGCATTAATGAAAGATCAGTAAGACGGGGGCTGTGGGGCTTGAGTACATCAAGAACTATTCTTCGAATGCCTTGAGGCAATAGTATATTCTCCATTCATAACCCATGGGGTATTGTTCACTTTGAACTCCTTCTGATAGTTCCAGTTAAACCTTACTACGCAGGAAAGGCGCCATCTATAATGAGCATTAATGCCTTTCTAGAGTGATAATGGACATACCTTGTAGCAATTCCCCAAGGCTTATATCACACCTTCGAGAGTCTTATAATGAGCCTACAGCTTCGTAGGCCTCGCCGGGAAATTCAGGCAGGGACGCCATCTTGAAGCAAATGAAACTCACAAAACATACAGGAGACATAATGACCGACTCCAAGAAAACACCTAGAAAGTCCAGGGCGACTAAGAAGGAGTCAAGTAAACTCATTGATATCAATGTTGCAGATTTCAAAGGTCATCCGTTGTATTCTCTTCTGATTGAAACTGCCAAAAGCAATCCACTTTTTGCCGGGAACGCGGGATACGCTCAGAACTACATTTTGCCTGACAACCCCAATATAACAGCAAGAGAACTAGCAAGTAGACTTTCCATCACACTCGGAGAAGCTCTGGCAATTCTTGATGCGCGTGAAAACGACTAGCATTTTCGTTACACATCTGCACTTTTATGCGAAACGAGTCCATCTCAGGTTGGATTGAAGTTTGATGAAACAATCTACGGGATTTCGTGATGCAAGATATGCTCAAGCTATTGTGAACGAAATCTCTTCACTAGTCGACGGGCGCAATATCAGAATTGTCCATGTTTGTGGAACTCACGAGGATACAATAAGCCAGCATGGTGTGCGTTCTCTGCTCCCAGATTCAATCAAACTAGTTGCCGGACCGGGCTGCCCGGTCTGCGTTTGCGCAGCAAAAGATGTCGATATGGCCATTGAACTATCTCGAAAAGGCCACATTATCACGACCTTTGGAGATATGGTCAGAGTTCCAGCAACCAATTCCACATTGGCGAAAGAACGATCTAATGGAGCTGATGTCCGAGTTGTCTATGGTGCCAGCGATGCCGTCTCGATTGCACGGGACAATCCTGATAGAGAGGTAGTCTTTGTTGGTGTCGGCTTTGAAACCACGGCCCCGACGATTGCTCTTGAACTTCTTGGAAAACCACCCTCCAACTTTTCAATATTAACATCACTCAAAGTTATTCCACCTGCTATGGAGATTCTCGTGAATATCGAAGGATTTGGAGTGGATGGCTTTATCACTCCCGGGCATGTGTCGACAATAATTGGCTCTTCTGCCTTTCAGCCATTTGCAGAGAAACATCGTGTTCCATGTGTGGCAGCAGGCTTTGAGCCTCTTGATGTCCTGGAGTCAATTCGGATGATCCTTAAGCAGATACAGGAAGGTCGTGCAGACTCTGAGAACGAGTATACTCGAGTTGTGAAACCTGAAGGCAATCTTGCGGCACAGAGAGTCTTGGCTCAGGCCTTTCGCATAGATGATGCACCTTGGAGAGGACTTGGCATCATCAAGAAATCGGGATACTACATCAAGAAAGAGTTGGCTGAACATGATGCTAGGTTGCGCTTCGAGATTCCTGAAACAGAGTCAGTGGATATTCTGCCAGGCTGCCGATGCCATGAAGTCATCCTTGGTATGACTGACCCCTTGGAGTGTTCGCTCTTTGGGACAAGATGTACTCCAGAAGACCCCTACGGACCATGCATGGTGGGGCATGAGGGGACATGTAGAATCAGGCATGAATACACGATGGACTAATGGCCACGTTTTATGGAACTTTTTCTTTCAGCGGTCTTTAGTTCCTCTAGTGTGTTGAAATTTGCAAAGGTGGTCAGGTCAGGATCGAACTGCTTGAGGGTTTCCGTGGACACGAAGAGCACATTTTGAAGCGCATCAAGCATATCGCTCATCTTATGGCGACCCGTTTCCATCACTTTGAGTCCGTGGGAGTATGCGTGCTCTGCTTTGTAAACTGAATGAAGTGGTTCTATGTACCCTGATGGCCATGA
Source organism: Candidatus Thorarchaeota archaeon (assembly GCA_011364905.1). Lineage (GTDB taxonomy): Archaea > Asgardarchaeota > Thorarchaeia > Thorarchaeales > Thorarchaeaceae > SMTZ1-45. Next base: position 38,332 of record RDNZ01000020.1, on the reverse strand, counting down.
AGGCACGATGGCCCCGTGTCCGGGACTCATCTCAACTAAAACTCTCAATAGATCAATACTAGCAAGGGGTGTATCAACCGGAAGAAGCAAGACGTAGGGAGTTGATGTAAACTCAAAAGCTGTCAATGCTCCCACAAGAGCACACTTGATACTGCCTGGGGGATCCGCAACTATTCGGACACCCTTGATGAGTTCAGCCAGTTTGTTACTCTGAGTCTTGTCCGACACAACAACAATAGTTTCAGATGAGATCTTGCGAGCCACATCAATCATATGACTGATGAGTGGTTTTCCATGGAACTCTGCAAAGGCCTTTTCTGAGCCAAATCTCTTAGAGGTCCCTCCAGCTAGTATTGCAACAGTCACTTCGTTCATCAAATACTTCTCTCCTTCAAAAAGACCTCTAAATGAAACCATCATACGCCGTCTGTCATTACACCTGGATTACTACGGACTCGATGCCAGTGAATCCCCCAAATCAACTTTGGCCTTATCCTGTACCTCCTTGGTTTTTGGAAGATCAATCTTGACCCTGTGTTCATCTAGTAATAAGTCAGTATCAGGAAGCCCCATTGCAAGTGCCAATAGTTCTGTGTAGTAGAAGACTGGAAACATGAAGTTGGTTCCAAAGATTCTGTTGACCACGCGCTGACCAGACTCAAATGTTATGAAGCAGGTTGGACAGAAAACAACGATTGCCTGTGGCTCAACCATGTCCATACTGGTCAGCTTCTCTCTGAGTACTGCATACGATGTGACTGAATTTGTCTTTCTGACTCCTGCACCGCAACACATGGTCTTGTCCATATAATCCAGCGGCTCCATCCCAAGGGCTTCACAAAGCAAGTCGAGTTTCACAGGAACTTCGGCATCATCAACATGAAGTATCCTCTCAGGTCTCAGGAGGTGGCAGCCTGAGTGCGTCACAACTTTGATGGGGATTGGACGGGTCACCTTTGTTGATAAGGTTTCAATTCCAACTTCATCAAACAGCAATTGATGGACGTGAATTATGGAGGAGGTGCCTTTGTACTCAACATCAACGTTCTTCAGAATTCCGTTCACCATTTCCTTTTTCTCTTGGCTTGCGTCAAGTTCATGTTTAGCGAGAGACAAGGACTCATGACATCCTGCGCAAGCCGTCAGGATGTTGAGCCCCTCTTTTTCTGCAAGTGCAATGTTTCTAGCTGCAAAGGTTATCCATGTGTCATCAGACATGGCTCGAATTGCATTAGGTTCTGGACAGCATGTGAATGGCAGATCGACAAGTTCAATGTCGAACTTAGGTGCAATCATTCTTACTGACTTCTCTGCAAATGGCAGGCGATAGGCCATTGTGCATCCAGGAAAGAATGCGTACTTCATTCCGCAGCCTCCTCCTGTTGCGCAGCTTTGTTAATCTCCAGAACCTCAAAGGCTCCTGTTGCTTTAAACAGCTTCTGCACATCTGCTGGATCTGCCTTAGGTAAGTCCGGTAATCCTAATTCTGTTCGTTTCTTATCCGACCTGCTGGAAATAGGCGAAAGGCAGCCATCTGCCATAAGCGACTCTGCCGATTCAATGACATCCGGAGGTGCTTTCCCCTCTCGTGCAGAGATATTCTTTATCTCCATCAGAATCTCAGCCAACGACACGCCCATCGGGCACCTTTGGTCACACATTAAACAATAGGCACACAACCACTCATTGCCCTCTCTTGGAACCTCTCCCTTTGTTATAATAGAATCAACAGACACCCTTGGATTTAGTTCAGGGGCCACTCTGAAGACAGGACAGGATGAGGTACATATTCCACACTGGAAACACGGTCTTGCTGTTTTCTTGAGTGCATCTAGCTTGCTCTTTTGAATATCATCCGCCATGTCATCACTTCTTTTTTGTGACCTTCCTTTTACTAGCACTCTTCTTGGTATCCCTAGACTTAGTCTTTGATTTTGCCTTTGGTTTGGTTTTTGGTCTTGTGTCCGTTTTTGCTTTACTTGGCCTCTTGCTCTTCTCATCTATGGGTTTCTTCGACACTGAAGGGACTATCTGTTGTCTAGGTGTTTTTACAACCTCTGCCATTTCGGTCATGATATTCTGCCATTTTTTGCCCTCACCGGCAGTCACCCACTCTATTCTGAATCTCTCATCCTCTATGTTGTTTCTTTTCATCCAAGCTCTTATTCTTGGCTCTCGTTTTGCCATCCAGTGATTACCTGTTTGGAAGTGACAATCTGATGGAAGATGACAACCTGAGTAGAGAACTGCTCCTGCTCCTAGTTCAAAAGCTTTCTGAGCAAACTTTGTAGAGTATCTTCCTGAGCACATTGACCGAATGATTCTGGCGTTTGTTGGATGCTGCATTCTTGAAACACCTGCAAGGTCCGACCCGCGATAGGAACAGAATGCACAGGCAAAAGCAACGATTTTGTTTCCCGGGTCCTCTTGGAGTGCAATCTTAATCTGTGCCTCAATCTGTTCAGTCGTGAAGTTTGGCATATAGATTGCATCCTTTGGACAGTCACCTGCGCATGTTCCACAGGCCTGACAGAGCGCTCCCATCACTGTAAACTTACCAGTGCCATCTTGCGAGATGGCTCCATAGGGACAGCGGCTCACACAGGTTCCGCACCTACTACAGAGGTCTTGTTTTATTTTCGCACTGAGTGCCTCAATGGGATACCTGCCTTTTTGAAGAATGATACCCGCCCTTCCGGCTGCTGCACTTGCTTGTATGACAGAGTCTCTAATGTCCTTTGGGCTCTCTGCGCCACCGCAGATGAATACTCCTGCTGAACTTGTATCAACAGGTCTGAGCTTTGGGTGTGACTCAATATAGAAAGAGTCGCTTGTACAAGAGATTGGAATCGGGAAGTTGCCGGAGACTCCCTCTGCACCCATTGAGAGGATAACCATTTCGAAGTCCTCTAGAAGCAGTTTGTTGTGGGTTGTGTCTTCAACACTCACGCGAAGGCTCTTTGTCTTCGGATACTGCTGAATCTCCCCTACCCGTCCACGAATGAATTTGATACCTTCTTCTCTTGCTTTTTGATACTGGTCTTCGAAATATTTCCCATGCATCCGCAAGTCCTGATAGAAGATTGAAACCTCTGTATCAGGGTAGTGCTCCTTGATAAGAAGAGCACACTTCACTGACTCTGCACAACAGAAGTTCGAGCAGCCGGATCTGGTATTGATGTCCCGTGAGCCAACACACTGTGCAATTGCGACGGACTTGGGTTTAGTAAGGTCTGAGGGTCTCACAAGAGAGCCTCCTGTCGGGCCCGCTGCATTGATGAGACGTTCGAACTCAAGGGACGTTATGACATTAGGATATCTGCCCCACCCAAGACGTGGTATCTTGCTTGGTTCTGCCGGCTTGAACCCAGTTGCTAGTATAATTACTCCTGCGTCAAGGTCAATGTACTTGTCTTGATCTGATGGGACTATAGCTTCCTGTTCACATCGATCTATGCATTTTCCGCATCGAATCAGATCCATGCCTAGACATGCATCTGGGTCAACGAAGTATGATGAGGGCACTGCTTGTGGGAACGGGATCTGAATTGCCTTTTGCCAAGTAAGACTCTGGTCCGTCCGACTTGGGACATCTACAGGACATACTTCTACGCAGTCTCCGCATGAGGTGCAAGCATCGATGTCAACGTACCTTGCTCGTTGTTTCACTCTCACTTCGAAGTTACCAACATACCCTGAAACTGACTCAACCTCGGCCATGGTGATTAGGTTGATGTTTGGATGCTTTGCTACATCCACCATCTTGGGTCCGAGAATGCAGATAGAGCAGTCGTTTTGGGGGAATACTTTGTCAAGAATCGCCATGATGCCTCCAATGGTCGGTTGCTTCTCAATCAGGTGCACCTTGAAACCTGCTTCAGCAAGGTCAAGAGATGCCTGCATTCCTGCAACGCCGGCGCCTACGACAAGAGCCGCCTGAGTCACTGGGACGTCCAGTTCAGGTTGCGGTTGAAGAGTGGCTGCTTTTGCAACCGCCATGGCGACTAGGTCCTTTGCTTTCTGAGTGGCTTCTTCTGGATTGTGTTGATGGACCCACGACACGTGTTCTCTGATGTTAGCCATGATGCATAAGTATGGATTAAGCCCAGCAGCTTTCACAGTCTTCCTGAACGTGTCCTCATGCATTGTCGGACTACACGATGCGACAACTACGCGATTGAGACCATGCTCTGCTATTGCTTGTTGAATCTCCCTCTGTCCTGGATCTGCACAAGTGTACACATTCACCTGCACATGAGCAACACCCGGAAGCGTCTTGGCATACTCTGCAACATCATCGATATCAACTACAGCGCCGATATTCTTACCACATTTGCAAGGGAATACACCGATTCGGAGTTCAGGGTCTGTGGTTGAAACTTCCACTTGTGAAGGTCCTGCACTTCTCTCTTTTGGGTCATCCGTGGTCATTTGCCAGTCCTCGTTCTGCAGAACGCAACTTGGCAGACTCACCCAATATAGGTAATAAAGGTTGAGAATCGCTGACATGCAATTCTTCACAATATTTCAGAAACCTGAAGAACTTGCCAATTCATCCATCGGACCAAACACATTAATCAGATTTTGATGGAGGAACAAGTTCACCAAAAGCGTAAAAAGCCACCAGCCAAGGGAGGCATTTACAATTGGAGGCAACATGATGGCCGGTAAGGTTTGGAACTACATCACCAAGAAGCTGGAAACTGAGGGTGCTTGTCACTTCTCTCTCCTCGATCCAGATCCCTTGTCAACATCTATCGAGAGTGTAGTGGAGATTGCCACTCTTGCGGAAAAGGCTGGAAGTGATGCCCTCATGATTGGAGGAAGTACCATCTTTGGAGTCATCGATGATGCAGTCGCTCATATCAAGGATGCTGTAGAAATTCCAACTATCTTGTTTCCAGGCAACATAACGGGTGTTTCAGAGCATGCTGATGCCATGTTTTTCATGTCACTTCTCAACAGTACGAATCCTTACTATATAATTGGGGCACAGGCACTAGCTGCACCAAAGGTCAAACTCACAGGCATTGAAACCATCCCCATGGCTTACCTCATCGTTGCTCCCGGCAAGACTGCATCATGGGTTGGCGATGCCAAACCATTTCTGAGGGATAAACCCAAACTCCCTACAATGTACGCAATTGCCGCTGAACTACTCGGCATGAAGCTTGTTTATCTTGAGGCTGGAAGTGGCGCAGAGGGAGGTGGCGTACCTCCAGAGATGATCTCGACGGTGACCAAATTCATTGATATTCCATTGATTACGGGCGGTGGGTTCAATGATGAGGAATCCGTAATAACAGCCATAGAATCTGGTGCGTCCATCGTTGTGCAAGGAACATATCTCGAAAAACAAGTCCAGAAAGATGGCGGAGCGGGATTAGCCAAGATAATCAAGGGACTTAAGAAAGCTGGCGCCAAGAGAGTTTAAATACTTGACAACCTACGTGACAAAAGACGCCATGGGAGGTTTGCCTTACCTTGTCCTCAAAGACTGAACTGTTGAATGAACTTTTATTGGACCTTAGCAGAGCCTCTCAGGGAAATGTTGAAGCTAGTGCTGTAATCTCAAAATCCCAGGGTCTTACAATTTCCACGTATTATCCCGAGGGAATTGATGAGAGCACGGTTCCTGACGAAGACGTAATAGCAGGACGGTCCACCCAGATACAGGAAGCAACAAGAAAGGTCTTCAAACAGCTCAAACGAGGCCCGCTTGTGAGAATGCTGATTGAGGGTGAAACCGGCTATGTCATCATTTGCGATGCTGGCGCGGACGCGATTCTTGCAGTCCTCACAAACAAACGTGCAAACATTGGTTACATGTTTTTCATGATGACTCGTATAGCCAAACGCATTGAAAAGGTCCTTTCCTAGCTGGTCTTTCCGGCACTTTTATCTTGCCTCCCCTTCACGACGCTAATCGTTGGTGATATCATGGCCGATGACAAACCAGTTGACAAGAAAGAAGATGACGAGCCAGAGGATACCTGGGCTAATTGGCGTCGTGCTGGAGTTGTAGCTCGTGAGGCTTTGGACTTGGCACGACCTATGGTGAAACCAGGCACAAAGGTTCTTGATATAATCAACTCCGTAGAAGACTATATTCGCGAGCATGCTTCGGGCACATCTTTCCCCTGTAATGTAGCACTCAATAACATTGCTGCACATTATACATCTCCGCTCAATGATGAAACTGTCATTGAGGAAGGAGATCTTGTGACAGTCGACTGTGGTTCTCATGTTGACGGTTGTATTGCAGACACAGCATTTACAATTGCGCTCAACCCTGACCATGAAGCTTTAGTCAAGGCTGCGGTGGATGCCACCAATGTGGCTATTCAGATGATGCGTCCTGGAGCCAAACTGAACACCATTGGCGCACTCATAGAAGACACAATCAAATCTGCTGGTTTTGAGCCAATAAAGCAACTCTCGGGACATCAATTGAAGGAATACGAGCTTCATGCTGAGAAACAAGTGCCCTGTGTTTCCGGTAAGTCTGAAGTTCTTGTGGAGGAAGGCGAGGCTTATGCTATCGAAACGTTTGCCAGTACCGGATCAGGCAATATAACAGACCTACCGCGGCCTCTCATCTATCAGCTGCTTCCTATGCGAGTTCCAGTACGTTTCAGGGGAACAAAGCAGTTCTTGGGGATTGCCAGGAAGCAATACAAGGAGTTCCCATTTGCTAAGAGATGGATGGCTGAGAAGATGTCTCCAGCATCACTTGAGATGGCCATCAAAGAATTGGAGAAGAACGGCGCGCTATTCGCACATCATATCCTTTCAGAGGAAAAGGGTGAATTTGTGTCTCAGCACGAGCATACCATCATCATTACTGAACGAGGCCATGAAAGAACCACGTAGCCTGAGCCAATTGTGCCATTGCAAGAAATTCAGAACAATTAAAAGAAAATTTTCCTAAACTGCTTTTTGTGGATTTCCGGGAGACTGTCCTCGAACTAAGACTAAACAGTGAACACTGACAGTTATAATCCGGGTTTCGACTACGAGGAGGAGAGGCATTGGACCAGACACGTGGCACTACTGATAGAAAGGATACCATCTCAGAATCAACAAAGGAACCAATCGCATGTTCTGAGTGCGGTTCCACCTCCGTTGTTGAAGATACGACCCGCGGGGAGAGGGTCTGCGGTGGGTGTGGTCTGGTACTGTCAGATCATCGAATTGATACGGGTGCTGAGTGGCGAGCTTTTAGTACCGAAGAGAACGACGCCCGAAGTCGTGTTGGTGCGCCTACCCGATATACAGTCCATGACAAGGGTCTCTCGACCGTGATAGATTGGAGAGACCGCGACACATCTGGAAAAAAACTCAGTCCTACTCGTCGGTCAGAGATATATCGACTACGAAAATGGCAGATACGGTCTCGTGTTCATAGTTCAATGGACCGCAATCTTGCACAGGCAATGTCTGAACTAGAACGTCTATCTTCTCAACTGGGCATTCCTGGGCCAATCCGCGAATTGGCGGCACTCTTGTATCGAAAGTCGATTATTCAAAAACTAGTTAGGGGTCGCTCGATTGAGGCAATGGTGGCGGCAACCCTTTATGCTGCATGTAGAATCAGAATGAAACCTCGACCACTTGATGAGGTTGCTGATGCATCCCGGGTGGATAAGAAGAAACTAGGCCAATGCTATAGATTGCTACTCCGGAGTCTAGCAATCAAGATACCACTCAGCAATCCGATTGACTATATCTCACGGTTTGCATCTCAATTGTCGCTATCCAGTCCAGTCCAGTTAAGGACTGTTGAGATTCTTCAAAGAAGCAGAGACATAGGTCTCACAATAGGCAGAGACCCGCTAGGTCTGGCTGCAGCAGCTATCTATGTGGCATCCATCATGCTTGACGAACGCAGGACTCAACGCGAGATAGCTGAGGTGGCTCGAGTAACAGAGGTGACTGTTAGAAATCGATACAAAGAGATTGTCAAGAAACTCGGGATTGATCCCATGACACTTGGATAATGTAATGACCAAAATCAACTATTGGTATGATCATACCCGTTGAGGACCGCCCTCAAATGAGTATGTCAGTTATCACTACCTTCTTCCTGAGGCGCTAAACGACCAGTCAACCTGGACCATCTCTTCTGGAAATCCCAGTTTGGCAAGCACCTGTTGGATATTTCCTCGGTGGTCTCCCTGAAGCTCTATATGGCCATGCTTTGCAGCACCTCCACAAGCAAGTCTTGCTTTGAGCTTGGTTGATAAATCGCTGAGGTCGATGTTCTTGTCAAAACCTTCGACAATCGTAGTCAAACGACCCCATTTTCTTCGTTCAATCGTCACAGAAATCCTTGCCTCTTCCTGCGCTATTGTTTCACAAACACACAGGTCCTTAGGCAATCCACAGTTCGGGCAAATTTCGCCTGCGTCGTCGCTCACTAAGTATTGTACTCCTTATTTTAGGCTTAAATTCATTTTAGAGCCTTAGAATGCATTGTCCCTAGCACCTTAAAAGTGCTATGAGTCGAGGCAAAAATACTGTTAGGCAACAGTAAAGAGTAAGTCTCATGAGGATTTAGAAGAAGATGTCGAATCGAGTCCTCATCCTTGATGCTCTGAGCGCTGGTTCCGGTCAACGGACCAGTTCTAGAGATTCGATTGGATGCGGTCCCCGAGCAGTAGCAGGCGTGTTTGAGAAACACGGGATTCAATGTGTTATCCACAGAGTGGAGGATGTTCTTGCAAAAAAGACTGTCCTGAAGCAGTTCGATCACCTAGCCATAAGTGCCATGACCATGGATGTTGTTGTTGTTCAAAAAATGGTCAAGAGGTGGCGTCAAAGCAGACCCAAGGGCCGTGTACTTATCGGTGGTCCTATTACATCAGAACCCAATCTCATACTCAAACAAACAAAGCCAGATATACTTGTGATTGGTGAAGGGGAGGCAACGCTCGATGAGCTACTGACGAACGACTTTTTGGATGAGAATATAGTACTAGCAGATATTCGAGGTATCGCCTATCTAGACTCGGATATTCCCCAAATCAATGCAGCAAGGACTCCTATATCATCAAAGGATTTGTCCGAAGCATACCACCCGTCAACCACAAGAATCATCGACTACAAGACCTACGAAGCCTGCAAGGTCTATGTTGAGATTCTCCGAGGCTGTTCAAACTTTCATAGGACAAAATACCCCCTTGCTGATGGATCACAATGCTCCGAATGTGGAAACTGCGACTCCGGAGATTCTCTCACACGCATGGACTGCCCGGAAGGCATACCCCCTGGATGTGGGTTCTGTAGTGTCCCCGGTACTTGGGGCCCTCCGCGAAGTCGCTCAGTTGAATCTATCGTTCTAGAGATCAAAGAACTCTTGGACCTGGGTGTGCATAGAGTCGTTCTCGAGGCACCGGGGTTCTTAGACTTCATGCGGGGAAAGGAACCTCTCACTGATCCGTGTTATCCTAAAGCCAATCTCCTAGCCATTGAAGATCTTCTAGAACGATTGAGGTCACTGCCACAGGTGTCTGAGAGGACAGCTCATATTGCTATTGAGAATATGAAAGCATGTCTCTTTACCGAGGAGGTTGCTAGAACCTTAAAGAGATCAATGGTCTCCAGCTCTCCTAATATTGGGCTGGAAACAGGATCTGACTACCACATGCAACAGATTGGAAAGTGTGGAAGTCCTAATGATGTCATCCGTGCTGTGAAGGTGGCTCGAACTTATGACATGAAGCCCTTTGTCTATCTGATATACGGATTGCCTGGTGAAGATGCAAAAACAACAGAACAATCGATCAACATGATGCGCGCAGTCAGTGATGCTGGAGCAGAGAGGATAATCCTCTATGGCTTTAGAGCATTGCCTGGATCAGCTTTTGCCAATTATCCAGAATCATCAGTAAAGAATGAGTTTGGTGTGCTTCTCCGGAAAGAGGCAGAGAGGATTAACCGTCAAAAGAAAGAGCGCTATCTTGGTAAAACAGTATTAGGAATAGCTGCAGAACCATCGAGGACACATCATGGGTTTACAATGGTCTACCCGCTTGAGGAAGGTCCTCTCATGACCGTATCTGGCGGATTCTCTACAGGGACGTTTCTCAATGTCAGAGTGAACAAGGTACTGAGTGCGAGTCTGGTCGAGGGGAAAGTCGTGGATACATCTCCCTTGTCATGAACTGTCCAAAGAAAAGCTTCATATTGCCACACGCCGCGAGGACCAGTGGTGACTGGAATGGTTTACGTATGTCATAAATGCCACAAGGAAGTTACCCCTGAAGGTTTGAGGACCCTACCAGGCGTCAAATGTCCATATTGTGGGGGTAGAATTCTGTACAAGATACGCCCTCCAGTCGTGAAGCGTGTCAAGGGTGTCTAATTTTTCTAGTGTTAGAACCAGAGCCATGGCGCATATGTTAGAGAGAGTGCTATTGCAAATGATATCAGAAACAGCAGTAGGAAACAGACCGCTGCAACTTTGATCTTAAGGGAGCGTTTCATTTTCAATCGGCCTCTTCACCTATGAGTATCTCTCCTAACCTTGTAAGACCTTCAATACCTCTTATTTCTCCATCAAAGAGTGGGACCTCTGTTAAATCCATATCAGAGTAGAGTTCTCGAATATCCACAAGGTTGGACTGCTGCATCTCATGTCGTTTGGAGCAGAATGGACATGAAGGATTTGGAGGGACAAGTTGGTTGATGATAAGATGAGTGGCGGGGATATGCCATGAGTTCAGACTTGCAAGCAATCTCTGGGTTTCAAAGACAGCCATCGCTTCAGGGATCATCACGACAACGAATTGTGTTGTATCCGGGTCAGAGAGTTCGATCCTTGCTGCACGAATCTTGTCCTTTGTCTGCTGAATCATCTTCCAAGAATTGTCTTCTTGGTCACCTCCACCTAACATACCTCGTAGGGCTCCCATCATGGAACTCAGACGTTGTCTTAATGTGAGGATTTTCCCAAGCCAGCTATCCAGAAGGTCGGGCAGCTCAAGAAGCTTGAGAGTGTGCCCCGTTGGTGCTGTGTCGAAAATTACCCTGTCATATGATGAATCCTCTATGAATTCAAGGATTTTGCCGAATGCCATGGCTTCATCTGCACCAGGAGGTGCCATCCCTGTCATGTCGCCCATTAATCCAGCTGCCATCTGTGCTTCTGGACCCACAGCTCCGTCACCGATTACCTGCTGGAATTCTTCCATTCCCTTCTCGGTGTTTATCTCCATCCCCCAGAGGTTATCAAACCCTTCTATCGGAATTACCTCTCCGCCCGAAAGGTCTTGGTCAAAGCTATCACTGAGACTATGTGCGGGATCTGTCGAGAGCACTAGAGTTCTGAATCCATGTCTTGCTGATAACACAGCCATCGCTCCAGCGCTGCTAGTTTTTCCCACTCCTCCTTTTCCGCCGGAGAGAATGAACTTGACTGTATCTTTGTAAACAATATCCCGAAGGGTCATCGACCTGCCTCTTATGCACCCTCCTTCCGTCAAGGTATTTAACCCTTCCATAGGCCATAGGTTAAAGAAGCCTGAGGAACACCGCAAGAGTGAAAACAACAATCTTTGCAAATGCACAAGCTTCTTGAGTGCGAGTAGGATTGAACCAAGAGCACATCGAGGAAAGTTGAATGTCGTTTCCACAGGTCCGAACCACAGCATTGGAGTTTCCTGCGACAGTCTTGAAACTCCTGAGAGTCGAGATTCCTGAGGGGCTCTTTCCTCCAAATGACGAGTTGCTGAAAAAATTCAACCCAAAGGCTGTTGTCATAGTAATGATTGACAACTTCGGGCTCTTCGAAGCAGTAGTTTACAAACCTGAAGCGCTCATTAAGAACATGGAAGTTCTAGCTCTGTTGGAAACCACAGATCCTTACGCGTTACCCCTCATCAAAAGACTTCTAAAAGGCCACAGAACCGACTTCCACCTTATTCAGTATATCAAGAACCACGGAAAAATGACACGTGTCATCTGCCGCGAAGAAGATATGAGTCAATTCGACTTTGATCCCTCATATACTGTACGTCCTCGTGATGATATGGCCACCTATGTCGAGGCCACAAAACACATTGCAAAGAGCGAGCTCCTATACCTTCATTTCCTGGATTTTGAAAGCCTTTACGCACAATATGGCCACAGAACACCCCCCAAGACACTTCTCGAGAAGATTGTGCGACGTACAGACAACTGGATCAAGGTCCTACTCAGACAAGCAAGAGTTGGAACATTGTTTATTGTCATTGGTAACCATGGTCGTCATCCCATTCCTCTCAACTATGAAGGGAAACTAGCTGAGTGGCGAAAGGCCAATTCCCCTATTGCCATCATGTTCCAGAAACGTCACGAGTAGCAGCTTTTATGGGATGAGGGCTGGGATTCCGAAAAGTATTGCAAGAACTGCGAGTACTAGGCAAAGTTTCCAGAAACTGACTCTTCGTGTTAGCCTCAGTAGTGCCTCCATTGAAACAAGGCCGGTCACAAAAACAATACCCTCCATTAAGACGAAATCCAAGGGTCCAACACTTGAAGGAAGAGTACTTCCTGAAACTATCTCCAACAGAAGTATCGCCACCACTGCAGGCACACTCATCAAGAAACTGAACTTCATGGCAGTTTCCTTGTCTATTCTCTGCATGAGAAGTGCTGAAATTGTGACCCCCGACCTGCTCAACCCTGGAAGGACCGCTAGTCCTTGCACTAGACCTGTTGTTACTGCTTCTTGATTCTCAATCTCCCGTTCCGTGTCACTATCTTCCTCCCCTCTTCTAGTCGGTAGATACAGAACTACTGCTGTGATTAGGAGCAAGAATCCCACAAGTACATTCAGAAGTTCTCCATGAGTTGGTGTTAGGCTTTCTTTCAGGAAAACATAGAGAGGCAGTCCTGCGACAGCTGTCGCTAGCGTGGCTATAATAAGGAGTCTGAGCAGGGTCTTGTCTTTGAGAGTTAATATGTCTAGTATAACCCTGGGGTATCTTACTACAACCGCCAATGCGGTTCCAAGGTGAAGCCATACTACTAGGGAAACAATCTCCCCTGTGGGTACAGACGCAAAGTTGTACAGAAATAGCACTACCTGCCCCTCGCTGCTTATTGGGAGCCATTCTATGAGTCCCTGCAGGAGTGCAACTATGATTAGCCAGAGGTCCATTGTTCCTTTCCTCTGTCGTGTTCGTTGTCCAGAAGAATTAAAAAGCTACTCCAATCGACTCAGCTCAACAGGGTGAGTAACATGGTACTTGATAATGGCAGATTCCTGAGTTCAGAACTAGGAAACATCACACAGATGTTGGATGAGCACTTTCGTGTCGCTGTATCAGCTAACAAGATCGTGATCAATTCAATCACCGAATGGCTTGAGGGTAAGAAGTCAATTGGCAAGGAGGATCTCGATAAGATAACATCTCTTGAAGAGAAGGGCGATGCTTTGAAACGTACCATTCTCAATGAGCTAGCAAAAGCAAGCACCCTGATGCATCGCGAAGACCTGCTCAAGCTCGTATTCTATAATGACAAGCTAATTGATGGGTCTGAGATTGCATGCTATCACTTGGCTGCAGTCGTTGGAGAATGGACCCCTGAAGGCGAATTAAAAGAGAGTGTAGCAAAGTTCGTACAATTAATGAGCGCTCAGGTTGCAGAACAGCGTGAGGCTGTGAGATTCTTGTCCATAAACATGGACGAGTCGAAGAAACGTGCTGACCAGATATGTAAGCTCGAGAAGGAGATTGATGTGGTACAGAGAACAATCGTGTCCCTCTTGTACCCATTGGATATTCCAACCGCTGTCACGCTCAGATTTCGTGATTGCATCAACATGCTTGAAGACTTGGCCAATTTCGCTGAAGATGCTGCACTGGTCATTAGAACGCTTTCACTCACTCTCAACACTTGATTTACGGGTGTCATGATTGAACGAAACATCTCCTATCGCGGATGCAAGGTTGGTTGGCGATAGAGGGATTGTTTGGAAACCGGAAGATGGCATGCAACTGTATAAGGAAGGCTATTTTGGTCAGCCTGTTGGAATTCGAAAACCCAAGACCGCCTCCTTTGATAAACCTCTTGAGCTGTCATTGATTGAATGTGTGTACCTCACAGAGAAACGCAGGCTGAATGTACACCGGCATAACGATGACTCTATTCTGAGCGTTGAAGACCTTCTACAACTCGGATCCAAATGGTCTGATGAGTTCAGAGATCGGTATATTGTCTATTCGCAACTACGTGAACGTGGATATGTAGTTCGACCAGGGTTGAAGTTTGGGACTGATTTTGCGGTGTATGAACGTGGTCCCGGAAAGGACCATGCACCTTTTCTGGTCCATGTCATCCCTCAAAGGAAAGGTGTAGTTCCACTTGATATCGTTCGTGCAGGCAGGCTAGCCACAAGTGTCAGGAAGAAATTCATCATAGCTACCGTCAAGGAAACTGCAGAGGTCGCATACTACTCCTTTGTCTGGCATAGACCCTAGTTGGCTAACTGAGAAAGTTTTAAGTTGGCTGTTTCCTTCTCCGTTACAACATCTGGCCCCAGAGGTTATCCTGATGGCTGATAAAGCTGAAAACGCAAAGGCTTTTGGTATACTGTTGGCACAGGCTTGGGAGAATACTCCCTCGTTCATCTGCAGTAATGACGACTATATCTACTGTCTCTTCCCATCCGATGAAACCAAAACAAGTTGGGTTGAGGCATCATTGACATTTCCTGATGGTTCCATAGATAAGAAGGAGATTGATTCCACTAAGGCAATAGCTCTTCTTGTAGAGGAGCTGAAGGTCTTACCAACCTATGGTGCAAATACAATAGTCACAACAAAAGCCCAGCTAGATGAAGTGACTAGTCGATTGGGCTCACTAACATGAAGAAAAGATCAATTATGTCTCGGACTTCTGTCCGAATCAGACCTTTATCATGGATGGAGCAAAGCCATGTCCGACCCGCTTATCACATGTCCTTCTTGTGGTTCAGAGGTTCCTGAGGGACGATTCTGTAAGATTTGTGGAAAGCCACTTACTGCGGAAGTTCCTCCAGATTCTTCAGACATTGAATCTCGGCCTGAAGAGGCGCCTACTCCAACTGCTCCAGTTCAGGAACCAGAACCAGTAGCCCTTCCTCATTTTGATATCACAATCGAGGACATGGAACAACAAGCTGCAATCGTACTTTTGTCAAGGTCTGAGCTGAAAGTAGTAGATTTAGAACTTGATAGCATCATCGACAGGACAAAAGCAACAAGACAAGCCCTCCAACTTCAACAAGCAGACAAACAGGTACTCACCATGAGAGCTGAGGAATTACGTAAGGAGTTCGAGAAGACGAAAAACCGTCGGAGAGAACTCGCAGCTGTTTCTTCCTCCTTAGTTCTAGAAAAAATACTTGAAGCACTGGATAATGATGAAGCGCGACTGGCGAAACTTGAGGAAATCTCAGGAACTCTTGACAAGGGGGTCTACAAGGAACAGCGGGCTGAGATACTTCACTCTATCAAAGAATCACGGAATAATCTCAAAACTGCAATAAAGAATGCAAAGACTTGGTTAAAGGGGATCAAAAAGACGCTGAAGCGTCTTGACAAGGAAGTAAGCAGGATTGAAGCCAGGTTCAAGATTGGTGATATCCCTAGAAACAGCTATGACTCATCAAAGACACGTCTTGAAAGGAATATTCGAATTGTAGAAGGTGGCCGGGAACAACTCATATCGTTACTCAGGATTGCTGAGAAGAGGTGACCACAAGAGAACATTGGAGTGTTCAGCAATGGTCGACAGCAAAGTGGAATGTACAGCTCTGTGTGAGAAATTCATTTGCGAAAGGAAACCTCCTGCTCTTAAAATTAAGAATCAAGGAGGCAAGAAAATTGTCTGGTGTACTTGGATTGACGAGGAGTGCGACCAGGGGTGGTGCGTTCACTCCAAGTGTGCCATACGTAAGATGTCTCAGGACGCAAGGTGCACTAAGACATCTATACCTGCCCAGACACAAGCACAAGTCAAATTTGACGACTCCTATCCGGATACTGTACCCAAGGAGATTGCAAGAAAATTCAAGCTAAGACAATAAGGCACTCAGTAACAACAACTCGTTACGCAATGTCTATAAGTAGCACGAGGCTCGCTGTTCAGCGATGGTGAACCAAAGTGTTTGAGGAAGTCCGCCCTGAGATGAGAGCGCTCATCTACTTCATGGTTGGAATATCGCTTCTTGGAATAGGTATTCTACTTGGCCAAGCTGCTTTTGCTGCTGGCTTTCTTACTGGCCCAGCGGCACCAGCTCCCTAGTATTGAGTGATTGGACTTGAATAGTCTTGATGAGATATTGAAGCTCCTCTTGAGCTTTGATGGAATCTCAAGGAAATTTGTGCTTCCTTCTATTATCGATAGACTTAGGCTTGAATCTTTTAATGGAAACTCACCACATAGTCTTGGAGAGGACTCTGCGGCGATACTAACCACATCAGATGAATACGTACTTTTGACTACAGACGCAATCGTAGAACACCTCTGTCTGAACTCTCCTCAAGCCGCAGGATTCAACGTAGTTCTTGCTAATATGATGGATATCTACGCGGCGGGAGGAACACCAACGTCTTTTGCAGTAGCCCTGTCATATTCCGACCCCGCAATTGGAGAGGCTTTGCTTGATGGATTGATTAATGGCTCTCAGACCTTCAAGGTGCCCATTGTCAGAGGTCATACAAATCCAAGTTCGAGCTCTACATATGTTGTAGGGTCAGCAACAGGCACCGTGAGGAAAGAGAGTCTCCTCACAGCAGGAGGTGCCAGATCAGGTGATCTCTTGGTGCTCCTATTTGACACTGATGGACACCGTGGAGCGAGCTATCATCTCGGTTGGGACTCGGTGACCGGTCGGTCCTCCGAAGATGTTGTTCATAGGCTTTCCGTAATGAACGAGCTTGCTGATGCACAGATACTGATGGCTGCAAAGGATGTATCCGTAGCTGGTGTGATTGGTACTGCCGGAATGATGCTAGAATACTCCGGATGCGGAGGTACATTGAGTCTGGACGCGCTTGACTCATCGAAACCCGCTGAAATTCCTTTGGAAGATTGGATTCGCATGTTCATCTCCTTGGGATTTCTTGTAGCGACTTCTGAGGAGAATCTTCCAGAAGTCAAACGAGTTTCAAATAGTCACGGGCTCACAACCGCAATGATTGGTCATGTAGATGACTCGAAATCCTTCAAACTCAAACTTGGCGACGACGAACGTGTGCTCTTTGATTTCACAAAAGGTGGCGTTCTTACCCCCCGAAATTTGAATACTTAATATCAATGCGCTATAGTTATAATGCCTTGCAACTCGTAATCCCCTTGAAGTGTCCCAAGTGTCAGAGGATAAGATTTGCAGTATAGTTGGTTGCAGGAAGCCCTCAAAGAGATCTATGAAGAGAGACCGGATTGCTGAGTCTGTGGCAAAATCCAATCTCAGGGTGAAAGATGCACGATCCCGGACTGTTCACTTGTGTGCAGACCATTGGAAAGCAGTGAAGAAAGTGTACAAGAAAGATACTACGAAACCAGAACGACTAAGATGGGGTCACTAGGACCCACAGATTGAATTGCAGATCTGGTCCCGAGACCTTGTGAGTGGAGTGATTCTGAATGAGCCCAAAGGACCGAAGTGCAGTCAATCTTGTACCCGATTACAAACTCTGGTTTGAACGAGATGGTCAGTATATCTTTGGACCCGGAGCCTATGCAATACTCAAGTCTATCCATGAGGAAGGCACCATAACCCAAGGCGCCATGAAACTGAAAATGTCATATCGCTATGCCTGGGGAGTCATCAAGAAGATTGAAAAGAAGCTGGGCATCCCGCTTGTGGCGACCTTCAAGGGTGGCACTGAAGGTGGCGGGGGTGCAAGAATCACCGAGCAGGGTCTCAAGCTCATGGAAATGTATGCGGATATCAACAGTGCCTTCCGTAATGTTCTTGATAATACAAGCACCCTGGATCTATGAAACCCTCAAAACAATCGCATTGTTTGGGCAGTGACTTTTGCAATCTAAGCACAGTATGCAGTCTGGGCTGTACATATGTTTGTATGGGAACTTCCGGATTCGTATATTCATTGGGCACACAACTTCGCAGACATTGCATGTGTCAGGTGTGCATCGAGCAGGATTTCTCCCTATTCCAATCAGAGCATTACGTGAGAAGATACTATAGAACCATCCTGCTGGACAAAGCCATCTGCAGAACCAACGGGGCATCCAGACTGAGATGAAAAATACTATGATGACAAAGACCATCTGCACGAAAGGCCATCCCCACGCTTGGAAGTACCATAGGGTGCCCAGTCCCGTTGGCCATTCTTGCATTGGCAGAAGAACAAACAGAATATAGGCTGGATTCAGAGGAGCGAACACATCATGGGCGAGGTCTTCTCCCAGTATACTCACAAGAGCGTCAGATGTGCCAGTGATTCTAGAAAAGCCCACCCAGACAGCAAAGAATGCTACAATGACGAAGACGTATGCCTTCACCTTACGGAGTTCGTTCTCGGTACTTGCTGATGGGCGTATTTTCGTACGCTTTGGTAATGTAACAAAGTCTTGGATTGTTCCGATTGGACATATCCATCCGCAAGCGGCTCTACCGACAACGATGCTGATTATTAACAACGCACCAAGGGTGAAGAATGGAAAAATCCCAGTGGAAAACTCTCGAATCATTGTATCGAATGAGCCTGCGATGACAGCAAACGGCGCCTCCAGTGGCGCCAGGATTGGCAATGCGGGCATGTTTTGCCAGATGGATACCCAGAATGCTTGAACATTGGGCATATGGAACCATGCTAGAAGAATATAGCCATTGACCCCTATGAATGCAAGAATCTGGAAGATTCTGCGGAACATCCTTATGTTTAGGATCAAACCCAGAGGGTTTTTTCCAACTCCGAACTTTCTTGGCTTTTTCTCCTTCGGCATTTCTTCCTCTGGCGTTTCTTCCTCTGGTTCGGACTCTTCTTCGTCTGCACCAGCTTCGTCAATACTCTCGGCATCCTCTGCCATTGCTATCAGTCCTCACCGAGGGAGTTGGCGCCGTCAACCTGAACCCAGATTAAAAACATTGTGCTCTTAATATCTAGTAGTCTAGCATTCAGATTGGCACTTCTAGAAACGCAATGTGAATGACTTCTCCAACTAGACTGGCCTCCATAGAATACAGAACTCTGATACTCGCTGTCAAAATGGAATGGTCAATCACTATATCATGGTTATAGCTCGCCGACCATGTCTTTGGCGCTGCTCCCTCTTCATTATAGGCCACAATCAGGATGTTCCCATTTGCTGTCACAGATAATCCTGGATTAATCCAAATTGTGGTGCTGGTCGTATTGGACATGCCGGTATCCACATTTCTTGTTACATTATGAATTTGCTCAGCAGCAAGCTGAGCCTCTTGGAGTTGTGACGTTAAACTGAGAGTATTAATAGCATACATCAATATTGGGACTCCAACAATTACAGCGGTCGAAAGTCCAATTGCAATGAGCATCATTTTCTCAAGAGACCTTGATACCATACAACTCTGTCATGTAATGATCCCAATAAACTACTCTGTTTCTCACTAAGGTTTTATGCGCGAAACATCCTCATTGAGTGGAGGCTAGGATATGGATGATCTTGTCCCGGTTCATGTAGGTCTTATGGGACATATTGACCACGGTAAAACTGCACTCGCGACCGCTCTTAGTGAGAAAGTGTCTACAGCGGGATTGGACAAACATCCTCAAGCTCAGAAACGAGGTATCACTATTGACCTTGGCTTTACCATGTTTCGTCTTGATATGTATCTGGTCACTCTAGTTGATGCTCCTGGGCACGCTGACCTGATTAGGAGCGTAGTTGCTGGCTCGAACATCATCGATGCAGCAATCTTGGTCGTAGCTGCAGATGAGGGCCCCAAAATTCAGACAGGAGAGCATCTGGTCGTTCTTCAGACAATGGGTGTAGAGAGTCTCGTTGTAGCCATTGCCAAGACTGATCTTGTCGCAGAGGAGAAGCTCGGCGTAGTCGAGGATAGAGTACGGTCGATTCTAAGAGGTACTACGTATGAAGGTGCCGAGATAATACGAGTGTCAGCCCAAAGAGGTGATGGCATCAAAGCACTTCGAGATGCACTCCTGAGAGTGTTGAAACCTCGAGAGAGAGATGTGACCGGCCCCCTGTCCTTACCGATAGACCACGCGTTTCCTGTGAAGGGACATGGTACTGTAATTACTGGCACAATTCAAAAGGGACGAATTAGAACCGGCCAGATTGTGGAGATTGCCCCACTTGGCAAAACTGGCAGAGTCCGTTCCATACAAACCTTTGGAGAACGACGTGATGCGGCAGCTGCAGGTGACAGGGTGGGAGTGAATGTTCCGGAAGTCAGCGATACAGAAATAACGAGAGGTGACTATCTCTGCGATCCCGGAAGTATGGCTCTTTCTGATGCCTTTATCACCCAACTTTCCATCAACCCTTTGTACCGAGGTAGGGTGACAAAGAGAATGACAGTAAGCGTCTCAGTGGGTATGCCGACCGTGACTGGACAGATCCTCCCCTTCAAGATTGTAGACGACTCAAGAGTAGTTCAAGAAAATATAGAGAGCATGTCATTCGCTGCAGCACTTTTACTTCAGAAACCAGTTGCCACCACAATTGGGACCAAGGTGTTATTGTTACGCACTGATTTGCCACCCACACAGATGAGAATCATTGGATCTGGGAAGGTAGAGGAGATTCCTACTAGGCTGATTCTTTCAAAACCCCGGGTAAGGGTGGGCAAGGTTCAACGGATTAGGGAGAATGATGTCCTCGTTGAGGGCCTTGCCTCGAAAAAAGAAGTGGCTGAGCGTCTTGTCGGTTCTTTTGTTCACGCAGCTAACGGCGAAGTCGGT
The DNA here is from genome assembly GCA_011364905.1 of Candidatus Thorarchaeota archaeon. GTDB lineage: Archaea > Asgardarchaeota > Thorarchaeia > Thorarchaeales > Thorarchaeaceae > SMTZ1-45. The sequence goes on along the minus strand of RDNZ01000020.1, from coordinate 17,423 downwards.
ATTATTAAGCAGCCTTTTGGTACACGTGGTGCGTAGTATCAGTAGAATTCAAAGGCACAGTTAGAGAGTCCGAAGCTGTATCATATCAACGTTTGATAGAGGAGGAGTACCGGTTTGGACAATGATGAGATTGATCGTATTCTAGAAAAGAACATCCCGAAGAGCATGCTACAACGTGGTCGTACTACTGTGGACTCTCTGTTGAGTCCGGTCAGAGATGTTCTAAATCGGCGACAATTCCCTGACAAAGCACTCACTGACCTGCAGTTAGAGATAATGCTTCAACTCCTCTCTTCTCTTGACACAGATAAGGACCCTGAGGCGGCACGTGTTGGCGAACGTGAGGCCCGAATTGCATCTCCTTTCATCGGCCAATTATCTGCGGGTTTCAACCATGGAGTTGGACGGAGTGGCCAACTTGTGGCTCCACAGCCCAAGGCTCCTGGCTCTTCTCTCATGCAACAGGTTGCCAACAATGTCGCACTTGATGCGATTCGCAAGCTTGGCCTCAGCAACATGAAGTCTGGTATTGTGACTCCTCTCTCAACCGGGATGAGTATTTCACTCATTCTGAGTGCATTACGAAGGGAGCAGGGAATCAAACATGTCCTTTTTCCTCGCATCGATCATGCATCTCCACATCGTGCTATTGCTTTTGCCGGACTTGAGGAGACTGTCATCCCCACAATAATCAATGGTGACGCAGTCCAAGCCGACCTTGGAAATCTGGAGAAACGCATCAAGAACGCCGAGTACTGTGCAGTCCTTGCGACGACAACTTTCTTTCCACCAAGAGAGTCTGATCCGGTAAAAGAAATTGCACGGCTCTGCGCGGAAAACGCTACGCCCTTAGTGATCAACAACGCTTACGGTGTCCAGTCTGAGAAGACAATGGGAGAGATCCGTTCTGCCGCCGATGCAGGTCGTGTTGATGCGGTTGTCCAGAGTAGCGACAAGAACTTTCTTGCGCCGGTGGGTGGGTCTGTCATTGTATCTCCATCAGGCGCTTTCATTGAGCAAGTCACTGAAACTTATGCTGGACGGGCATCTGCCGCACCAATAGTACAAACACTTGCAGCCCTCCTCGCAATCGGGCTTGATAAATACAAGAATCTTCGACAGCAACAGACTGAGAACTTGGCCTTTCTGAGTGATAGGATGCATGAATTAGCTGACAAATTCGGTCAACGAGTTCTATCTGTTTGGAATCCTGTAGCCTGCGCCATAACAATTGATGGAGTAGATGCCAAAGAGTTAGGTGCAAGACTTTACAATGCACGAGTGACGGGCCCGAGGGCTGTTGAGAAGGGAGAATCAGGATCATCATGTGACGGCTATCCCCATAGTTATTTGGTGATGAATGCAGCTATCGGCGCTTCTCGAAACGATATGGAAACAGCCACAGCCAAACTTGCAGCTGAGTGGGGACAGCTACAACCAAAGTAAATAAGCAAACCAGTAAATAAACAATGAGACCCTTGGGGAGGTCTCGAGAGTTGGATGCTTTAGACGATACGGTTAAGGTTTCGCGTTCTCTTAGTTATAGTAATGATGATCCAGTTACTGTGTTTAGAATTGCCTGGTTTTCAATCGCCTCAAAACCCAATGTGATATTGGAGGAGCATAATGAAGCAGAGAGTCAGGTCTTCAATGGAGCAGCGAGATTCTCACTTCGGATTGCAGGCGAAAAGGCACTGGTCGGCATCTCAGTAGATGGATCCCGATCCAGCATCGGTGTTGAGGCTGAAGGTATTGATGAAGTTGCTCTTGGTGCCTTTCTGGATGGTTTCGCAACTTCTCTCAGCGATGCGCTCTCCAAATACGATGCTCTACCCGGTGATGACAAGTCCAAATTGAAACGAGCTCTTGTTGCAAAAGCCTGTTGGGATAAGACTGTCCGCGAAATTCTAAACAAATCACCTCTCAACAACGTCTACACTCAAGTCGCTCATGGCCGCGAAATGATGATAAAAGCCACTGAGGGCGAGGAGAGCGTGCCTTCCCTAACGCTATCCACATCCGGTTGGCTCTCACGAATTGAGTCTCTTCCTCGTGACGAGACCCTGCCAGGAAACATCGCTTCAGAGCTCGCCAAAAAGAGCATTGAATGGAAGAAGGAGACCCAAGATATCATTAGTCGTTACATTTAGATTCATATCGGATTTTCTCAGCTACAAATTTGTGGCTTCCTACAGGACCGGTGGTCTGGTTCCGTGGGCTTCAAACCCATGAACGTGCAAGCGTTGAGAGTTCGATTCTCTTAGGAGGCCGCCATCAATCTTCCGAGTCCCCTTACAGCAGCTTATTCAATTCCGCTAATAATCTCTCACTCACGCCCTTTACTGGGATCTCACATTCGCTTGCTGAACGGAGAACATTTCGTCGGATAATAGAAACCTCTCTATTCCCCCTGAGTTCTGGATGTTCTTGTAAAAATTCCGATACAAGAAGTCGCAACTCCGTATCCAATCTCTCAAACTCTGTACTTGTGACCGCTCTTGGTTTTGGCTTTGTTGCAGGTTCAAGAACCTCAAGCATTTGAGCTATCTCATCTGCCACCGTTCTCAGATCTTGATTCTCCATATCAACTTCATACTCTGCATTATCCCAGAGATATCGTCGACCTGGATTGTCAAACTTCTCAAAGATATCCTTAATCACACTATCCGGAATTCTTGAATTCTCACGTTCACGGTTCCATTTCAGTGCTGTTGTCAATGGCGTGGTGACATGGACTATGGCAAATGCACATGCATTTTCAACAGCAACATCGAGCAATTCGTGTCTCATACTGGCGTAGTAATTAGTATCGTCATGAATGACGCTCTTACCAGAGGCAACTAGACTTCTGGTCTTCTCTAGTGCTGCTTGACGGACAGGCTTCTCCTTCTCAGGTTTCCAATCAGTGTAGTACTTGTCATCTCTCCAGTCATCTGTCCTTACAATCTCTACGCCAGAGTCCATCTCCACTTGTATTGCATCTGCTAGGGCTGACTTACCAGATGCTGGAAGTCCGCAGAGGACAAGTAAGAATTGAGTCATTGAGATCTAGCATGCTCTAGACATTGTCAACAAATGAATCTACGCATTGAAAAAGAGGATGGAGCAGTTGGGAGGAATCCCAACTACTATGGTTTGATTGTAATCTGTAGGCTGTTGGCCAGGTCCTTGTATCTGTTCCTGACGGTCACCTCGGTGACATTTGAAGCCTCTGCAATCTCTCTCTGGGTCCGTCGATCATCTTCGATGATACCTGCGATGTACAGTGCTGCAGCTGCTAGACCACCAGGATCCTTGCCCGCGGTTATTCCTCTATCACGAGCATCGTTTATGATGTTCATTGCAGTCTGGACAGTTCGCCCATCAAGATTAAGGTCTGCAGAAATTCTTGGCATCAGGTCGTTTGCAGATGGGATTGGGACCTTGACATCGACATTCCTTAGGATGAGTCGTACACACTGACCTAGTTCCTTTCTGTTGACTCGAGCTTCCGTGACGATCTCGTCAAGCTGTCTTGGGATCTTGTGTATTCTACAAGAGAGATAGATGGTTGCTGCAACCATACCCTCGATACTTCTACCTCTTACAAGACGCTTGCTCAGAGCCTTTCGATAGATCAAGGCTGAGGTCTCTTTTGTTTCACTTGGAATTCCAAGCTGTGAGGTCAGTCTGTCCATCTCGCTCATCGCGATACTGAGGTTTCTATGCTGAGAGCTATGAACCAACGTTCTGATCTGCCACTTACGCATTCGATAGATTGCTGCACGGCTACTAGCGGCAATTGCGCGACCGTTCGCGTCTCTATCGCTCCAGCCAATAGTTGTAGCAAGACCCTTGTCTGCCATAGTCAAAGTCATCGGAGAACCTGTTCGTGCTCTTGCATTCCGTTCTTCAGCAGTGAATGCTCGCCACTCAGGTCCAGTATCTAAGATTCTCTCGTTCATCACACATCCGCATGATGTACAGATGTGTTCACCACGTGTCAAGTCTTGGTAAAAATCACTACCACCGCATACAGAACAGATCGTCATACCTTTGCGACCTTCCAATGCGGTCCGTGCCGGTCTTGCCATTTTTGAATCACCTTTGCATCCACTTGAGATATGGCCGCGTACATGCTTAGCTAACGTATACCTAAAATCACAGCCGAAGGAGGATGCTTCCCCAAGCGCTATTATTTACGTATATAAGTCTAAGCATGAGTGAGCTATTGCACCACCTTCTTGGTCATTCTCAAGAAAACATACTATCCTCATACATACGTATGTACACCCCCTCATAGTCAGAAAACGAGGGGCGAGGCAAACACCCGAAGCGAAAGGATGTCTAGCTGTGTGGGGGCAGCCAGATCAAGGAGATGATCGGACGTTCGCCTCTTTGTAGCAGATTACTCAAGACAAGATTTCTGCTTCACTGCTGAATCCGGGATGATGTGTATGTTGTCATAGTACTCTGTACCATCATCGACAACAGTCTTTGAGAGTGCCACTTTTAGCATTCCATTGCTATCTCCAAGCAAGTATCCCGACATGTACTGGAGTGGAACTCGCATCTTTTCCACGTCCTCCTTGGACATGGCACAACACTCGGTCCCAGGGCTTTCAAAGATGACCTCGATTGTCTTGTGTTCATCACACGCTTCATGGCGTTTCAGTTCTTTCGTCCTCTCCGCGATTCTCGCCTTCCCACTTATGCTCTCTACCATTGTTCGGTCATAATGGAATGGGTCTCCTGTGAGACGATGCACCGAAGGCGCCAGAAATATTGTCTTTTCATCGAGCTCGGCGATTTTTTCGTCGCCGCCATCGACAAATCTCTTGTCTTCACTCTGTCCGACAAGATAGCGTATTCTGTAGCGTTTAGCATCCACTTTTTTCTTCTCGTCACCTTCATTTATGGTGACCATTGTATCATCCCACAACTCCATTGGGGAGAAGGGGTTCTTTGCTGCTTCCATCATCTATATTTCACCAATTGTGAACATATTAACTATTGTTAAATACACAATAGTTATCTAATAAGGTTTCTGCCTTATGAAACAAGAAAAAGAATATGGTGTTTCATGATGATTGAGTATCTCATAATTGTACTTGGATGTACGCTCTTTGGCTTACAGCACAGCGGAATGTCTAATCTTCGGATTAAGAACAAGATAATTGACAGATGGGGAAAGGAAGGCTACTCCCGTCTTTTCACAACCTCCAGCATCATCACCCTTGCTATTGCATTCCTATCCATGAACTTCTGGAATTGGATTTACTTTATCCTCAATCCATCGTCAATCCAACCGCTGCTACTCGTACTAGGTGCAATCTTCGGTATTGGCGGAGTAGTCCTAGCAATGATGGCCTCCAGAGTGATTTCAGTCAGCACTGTTGCTGACATGAGGACAGATAGGAAAGCTGAACTTGTTACCAATGGCATCTACTCTAGGGTGAGACATCCGCTATACTTAGCAACAATACTTGTGCTGGTTGCTGCAGCACTCGTCTATCCCTTCCCCCGTGTCATTGTGTTTGCATTAAGTTTGATGTTCTACACGTTAGTTGGTGCATATTTTGAGGAGCGAAAACTCGTACTTCATTATGGTGACGAGTATCAAAAATACAGGAAGACTGCTGGATTCATTCTCCCCAAACTTGGCTAATCATTTAGCAGACTCTGAATCTTCGATAGGTGTCTAGAATGCTTCACCGCATCTGGAGAGATCTCTACGAGTTTACCTTTCTCTATAACATAATGGACTGTCTGTAGATCTGGAGCAAAATGCCTCTTGATGTCCTCAACAACATAATGCAGCTGAACGCAGTGAGGACTCCCATCAACGGTGAGAACCGTGACCCTCTTAATACCGGAATATCTCACAATCGAACCGATCTTGAAACCAGCTTGGTTCACATGGATTTCTTCGAGGCAGACATGTAGGACGGAATGGCCTCCATTCCCCTCGCATACTTCTTTCACGATATCTGGAAACCTATCTAGACAACTACCCACCAGCAAAAGATTCGGGTTTGCTCGCAGCCGCTTGTCACCAACATTGACCCGCATGAGGTATGTCATGTCATCGCATCTGATGCTCACAGTCACCATTTCCTTCTCTTCGGCGCTAACTCCTCTTTCTCTGGGACCATCGAAGTCCGTTGGTCACCAAGTTGCGCTGCAATGCGAGCAATCATGTCACCCTCAAAAACATAGTTGATACGACTGAGTGAAATCACCACGCCATCATAGGGGGTCTTTATCTCATTCTTATCCTGCACATGACCTAATACCTCCCCGGCTCTTAGAGTTTCACCCAAATCAACGGTGGGCACAAAGAATCCTTCGGTGTCTACATTGACATGCTGCAACCTACCCAAAAGCGAATTTGAGGCTTCTATCCTCTCTCCAACAATCATGTCTTTTGTGCGCAGGAAGTTGAGAATGGCTTCTCGCACTTCTACAGCAGCTTGAGAATCAACCTGATCTGCATCTCCCCTCATTTCAATAGAAATCGCTGCTATTCCCTCATGAGCCGCCTCTGTAATGATCGCTCCCCTTGCTCCTGAAGCTTGAACAACATAGGGAAGGCCAATCTGCGTTGCGAAATTCCTCACATGAATGTAGTCTCTGTGCATTGCAATGATGTGGCTTGCGCAGTTTTGCCATCCTGTACGGAGATGGACTATATAATCCGCTTGAGATGCACGACGCCAAATATCCCATGCAGTTCTCTCTGTGACGGTCCCATACTCGTTACCCGGAAACACGTTGTCTAAATCCTTGGAGTCTAGTGGCGATACCCTCGCACCAAGTCGAAATGCAAGTGGACTTGCCACAGGGAGAAAGGTTACAGAACCGTCGATTCGTTCTAGGCCCTCAAGATGTTTCATTATGAGATAGCTTGCATAGACATCCGTGGCGGAGCGACCATTCATAGCCCCCAAAACTAGGATGTTCGGTCTGTCTTCACCAAATGTATAGTATCCTAAGGTTGTGCCAGTCTTTAGGTCGATGTCAACTGCATCAACAACTGCCTTCACCATAACAAGACCTTCTATCAGCTGGTGGTTCTACTCAGTGGTACAAAGATATGAAAGAGTGTAAGACCTCAAAGAAATGTCAGATCCAATCTGGTTCGCAGTTGAAGAAGAAGATGTCTGTCTTGAAGTCTCCTGCTAAGAAGTAATCGTGTCGACTTAAAGCGTATTTATTTTGCATAGGAATGTAAGGTTGCTCAAAGATATCTGTATGACCACACTTGTTTGGGTTCCCTATCCAAGCTGTGGGTATTCCCGTCTTCACAATGTCAATTCCGGCTGTTGACAAATACGGTTCCCAGCATACGACTATGAATAAAGGTGAATATTCTACCACTGCCTCCATCGCATCGAGCTTCTTCACCCACTTCGGGTATCCAATATTATATCTGCCATCCTTGCTATCTGTGGCAATACACTGTTTCCTAATCAAAGGCCTGAGAAACTCTGTTAACCGTCCATCGCCACTCATCACTTCTAAGACTGGTTTCTTCTTTCTCTTTGAGCTGACTGCTGCGTTAATAACTCGCGCCAGTCCTTCTACGAACTCCCTATTGAAAATCTGAAAGATCCACCTCCCTGCAATATTGGATCCGTTACAGTATGATTTGACATCTCCATTTTGCTCTAGTTCTTTGAAAAATCGAAGGACCTCGGCGTAAGGGCGAAGTTCGCTATGGATGTCTGCATACTCGTCCTTGTGGTCCATCTTTCTTCCCACCCTTTTTCACAATTAAACTAGTCAATCCCAGCTGACCATAGCTCTAATAAGGGCGCCCCTACTGCATGAACAGAGTGAGTGAGTCAGGATGGATTGCGTTCTCGATAACTAACAAACACTCCTTTTGCGAGTCCTTTATAGAGGACACCATCTTGAAATCTTCCATCCCTTCAGCATCAATAGAGGTTACTGAATATGAGTGATATTGCTAAGATTGAGAAGAAATGGCAGAAACGCTGGAGAAAGGACCATGTGTTTGAGGTTGACCCTGATCCTAAACGGAAGAAATTCTTTCTGACAGTTCCTTATCCCTATGTGAACGGTGCTTTGCATATTGGGCATGGCAGAACCTACACAATTGGTGATGTGATTGCTCGATACAAGCGAATGCAGGGATTCAATGTGCTGTTTCCCATGGCTTCTCACATGACTGGGACCCCAATTCAAGGAATGGTCGATAGGATAAAAGCTGGCGATCCAGTGGCAATCGAACAATACAAACGCGACCTACGGTTATACTTTGATACTGAAGAGGAGGTTGATGCCCAACTAGCCAAGTTTGTTGACCCTTGGACAACAGCTTCATTTTTTGCGAAGGTGATTTCCCAGGATTTCGATGCCCTAGGACTGGGGATTGATTGGCGAAGACGGTTTACAACAGGAGACAAGGAGTACAACAAATTCGTAGAATGGCAATATCAGAAATTCAAGGATAAGGGATACATCAAGCAGGGTAACTATCCTCTATTGTATTGTCCGAAAGATGGAAACCCTGTCGGTGAGGATGACCTACTGGAGGGTGCCACTGCCAAAATAAAGGAGTTCACAGCAATAAAATGGCCTTTCGAGGATGGATTTCTCGTTGCAGCAACGCTGCGACCAGAAACAATCTTTGGCGTTACCAACATGTGGATTCATCCGACAAAGAAGTATGTTTGGGCCAAAGTTGATGGAGAGAAGTGGGTGGTCGCAAAGGCGGCAGTAGAGAAGCTGAGACTTCAGGCCAAGACTGTTGAGGTCCTAGAGACCTTCTCAGGTTCGAAGATAATTGGGAAGAAGTTCAGAGCCATCCATGACGAGCATGAGATTCCCATCTTACCGGCCGAGTTTGTGGATGTGAATAATGCCACTGGGGTTGTTTACTCTGTCCCTGGTCATGCGCCTTTCGACTACATTGCGTTGAGAGACCTATGGGACAATCCTTCTGGTCTAGAGAAATTCGGGATCTCAGCTGAGGATGTTCGAGGCATCTCAATCATTGGCATGATCGATATGAAGGGTTATAGTGAATTCCCTGCAAAAGACGCTGTCGAACGACGCAATATCAAGTCGCAAAAAGAGGGAGAAAAGCTAGAGGATGCAACTCAAGAAATCTACAAGGCTGAATTTTACGATGGTGTGATGAAGGACAACTGCGAACAGTTCTCTGGTAGGATGATTAAGGACGTAAAAGAAGATGTTGTTGAGTGGATGCGGTCTATCAACAGAGTAGATGTCTTTTATGAACCAGATGAGCGGCCGGTTGTATGTAAGTGTGGCACTGATGTTCAAGTTGGAGTCTTTGCTGGTCAATGGTTCTTGGACTATACAAGTCCGGGATGGAAAGATAAAACACGAGGGGCTCTCGCATCCATGGATATTGTTCCTGACACGTATAGGGTTTTGTTCGAGAACACATTCGATTGGCTGACCCAGCGACCTTGCGCACGCAAACGTGGAATTGGAACAAGACTGCCTTTTGACCCGGACTGGATTATCGAGTCATTGTCAGATTCAACAATATACATGGCATACTACACCATTGCACATCATATCAGGAATAACAAGCTGAAACCAGATCAGTTGACTCCAGCCTTCTTTGACTACATATTTCTTGGCAAAGGGACTCCCCTAAAGGTGAGCAAATCAACTGGAATTGCCTCAACTCTGCTAGAAACTATGCAGAATGAGTTTCGTTACTGGTATCCGAACGACCAGCGTCATACGAATCCAGCTCACATCCCCAATCATCTAAGCTTTGCACTCTTTCACCATGTAGCAATCTTTCCAAAGAAATACTGGATTAAACGGATCAGCATAAGCGAGTATCTGGTCATGGCAGGTGGGAAAATGAGCAAGAGCAAGGGGAGTGTAATTCCTCTGGTAGAAGTTCCAAAGAAGTATAGCGCTGATGTCTTCCGGGTCTATGCTATGGCTGCCGCTGAACCAGCCTCCCTCATGGAGTGGCATGAGCGAGATGTTTCCGCCATGACTGGAAGGACTCGACAGTTCTACGACATCATGTCCAAGTATGCAAAGAAGACTCCCAAGGTCTTCACAAAACAGGACAATGTGAGCATGGCAACAAGATGGATTGTTTCCCGAGTAAACACAATAGTGGAGAATTGCACAAATTTCATTGAGAACTTTCGACTGCGCGATTATGCGATTAATGCAACATCAGAGATGATCCGTGTAGTCAACCAGTACTTGAAACGACCGGGCATTCCAAAAGAAGAGCGCGATGCCACAATGGCCTACGTATGCGACATTTGGGTGCGATTAGCGACGCCACTAATGCCTCACATGTGTGAGGAGATTTGGTCCAAGATTGGTCGTGATGGATATATTTCGGTGGCAGATTGGCCAAAACCCAATAAGAAACTCATTGACCGGGAGGTGGAAACCTCATACGAGGTCGTCGAGTCTACCATTCGAGATATCAGAGAGATTGTGAAGCTAATGAAAGGGAAGAAGGCCAAGACAGCTCATCTCTATGTTGCACCTGAATGGATGTTCAAAGCTATGAACAGCATCAGGAAAGCCAAACTATCCATTGTCGTTGGGGATATCATGAAGCATTTGATGTCCAATGAAGACTTCAGGATACATGGCAAAGAGGTCAAGAGCATTGTTGACCGTATCGCGAAAGAGAATGGTCTATGGGCTCACTCATCCAGCTCGAAGTCGGAGAGGTTCGCTCTCAATGACTCTGCCAGTCATATGAAGTCAGAATTAGGTATGGAGATAGTTGTTCACAGCTCCGAAAAGCCAGAATATGATCCACAGAACAAGGCACGGTTTGCTCTACCAGGCAGAGTTTCGATATTTTTGGAGTAAGAGGGTCCCACTGAGGAGTCCTCGCACTCCTTTCCTTTTTCCACGCTGAGGCTGATTAGGACTAGTACAACGAAGAGCCCATTGTTGTGGAAACCGCAACACTCACTTGCAGAATATATCATAGCTACGTATATTTAGCACTTGAAATCTAGTCTACTTAAGACCGTGTTTGACATTTGATACTAGTGGAGACTCCTGATGATGCAAGCGACCGCCCTTGTGCTTAATATGGTTCTTATCTTTACATTCATCATATTCTATGGCACCGTGGCATGGGGCTTGATCCACTATTCCAAGCGACAGGGATACCGAGTCTGGGCAATTGGTTGGCTGGTCTACACTGTTGGTGCCCTTCAGGGTGGTTTTGCCTCATCGCCTTCTGGACTCTCGCCTCTCGACTTTATTGCCATCAATGCCATGTTCATTGGAATCACACTCATCCTGGATGGAATCCGCACAACAGAAATTACTAGGAAGCGACTACGATTCTATATAGCAGGAGTTACTTTCTTCAGCTGCTATCTGCTCCTAGGTCTGATAGTCCACCTTGGATTTCAGTATGTCTTCATTCCCCTAGGGTTCTATGTTGCATATGTTTGCATATTATCCGCTCGGGTTGTCTTCCGCTTTGATGGCATGGGAAACATGTCCAATTTGTGGTTGGTCCTTGGTTTTCTGATTTGGGCAGGCTCTTGGTTCATGGTACCTTTCACAATAATCGACTTTGGTTTGTTCGATCCCTTCGTCACTCTACAAGCTTTGGGAGTCATCATTACAGCGTCAGCAATGCTTACGATGTTCACAGGGACTGTTACAAAAGACCTTGAAAACCAGTATCAGATTTCAGAGGTTCTCTCTGGTTTGGTTGAACATGACATCAGAAATTACATCCAGACAGCTAGGCATGCCCTAGAGCTCACAGAAATTGAGAATCCTGTTGAAAACCAGTGGATAAACATCGCTACAGCGGTCCTTGAGGATGCGGGACATTTTATCGATGAGATGAGAGACCTCTCGGTATCCATTAGTAAAGCTGAAACTCCCTCTGAAATGATTCAGTTGCTGACCATTGTCGAAAAGGCTACTGAACGTGTTATAAAGGAATACAAACTCACACCCGAGCAAGTTCAGGTCCAGATTCCCGCTGATACGAAGATCGAAAACTCAAGACTTGTTCATGAGCTTCTTTGGAACATCTTTGATAATGCCTTCAAACATGGCAGCCCTTCTATACTAGTTCAGGCCAAGGCAATGAACCCGAATGGTGTGGAACTAACCATTAGTGACAGAGGAAGCGGCCTCTCCGAAAAGGTCAAGACATTTTTGAACACACCTGACTCTCTATCCAAGCCAAACAGACCACTTGTCGGGCTTGGTATACTTCTTATTCGGGGCATCGCGTCGCTCCAGGGAGTTTCACTTCACGTTTCAGATAACCTTGAGGACATGAGTGTCACCGGGACCACGTATCATCTCAAATTCAATCACGTCAGCTAATTGTAGAGGTCAAGTTCTTTGTCATGGGTGCATTTGGGATGGCTATGAGAAAGCCATGCGAACCTAATGATTGACGGTAATGTCTATATCCAGCAACAGTTTTATGTTGGCTGAAGTAGATAGAACACGAAGAGAGAAACCGCTGGTGGAATAGAAGTGATCATTGCCTTCATCATGGCCAAAGTCGAGTCGACAAAGTCGCGGGCGATCTTGGATGAGGTCCGCAATTTAGACCAAGTGGAAGAAGCGTATCTAATTTATGGGGCATATGACCTTCTGATCAAGTGTGTCTTTAAAACGCCCGAAGCACTCAGTTCCTTTGTGGTAAATGATCTCCGAAAAGTCGACGGAGTGAGAGACACGATAACCAATGTCTGCGCGACATGCGAGTGAATCACACATCTTCTTCAAGCCCTAGTCTTTCCAGTGTGTCTTTTGTTGGAAGACCCGTTTTCAAATCCCAGCCTCGCTCTGTGTAGTATTCATCAAGCATGGCATCAAGTTCAACGACCTCTCCAGCTGGTGGCCCCAGAGGCGCCTTCTCCTTTGTGAGTCTCTCGGGTAGACAGTCATCCTTTCTTGTTACTCCTAGACGGGCATTGAACAGTCTGTTGAGGTTGACGATACGTTCTCCAATGACTTGCAGGTCTCTCTTAGTCAACTCCAATCCGTTGTGAATCTTCAGCGCCACTGCTATGTCCTCGTAGAAGAACTCTGGAGGGATCTGGGTACCGTATTTGCACAATCCGACACTCTCAATCATGACCATGTAGTCTTCACACTCCTTGACCATGATTCCTTTGTACTTCGGACTTAGACGGTCGGCCATTTCGGGCAGATACTGCTTACCAAAGCGTTCTCGTATCTCCTCATCAAAACCAGCCTCATCAAGAACGGGAAATGCATAGAGGTGGTCTGCACCGCGTGCAGCGGTGGCTGCAGCCAGTCCCATAGACTTCTGAGCTCGTGGCTCTTGTCCAGCTATCTCTTGCTTCTTCACAGCCATTACAAACTTGTCTGTGCCTCTCCCTATCTTCTGAGCAGCTCTGGCACTTCCTTCCGCAAGTACATCACCGAAACCCTCCCTCATGGCAATCATGCGTGTGAGACGCACCACAGTTTCGTGGTTACCCCAGCTGAGATCAACTCCACCTGTGTCATCAGCAGTCAGGAGACCCTCATCCCATGCTTCCATTGCCCAAGAGATAGTGCCTCCTAGGGAGATTGTATCCAATCCATACTGATTTGCAAGGTGATGTCCAAAAAGCACAGACTCAAGGTTGTCATTACCGCATCGTGATCCCATAGCCGATTGGGTTTCAAACTCAGGAGCACCTCCCTCGTATGTATAGGGACCACTTCGAACTGCCGTGTAACGACCACATCGCTGTAGGCATGAGAAGTCAGCTCTCGCTTTCACGAGATATTTCTCGTTGATTGCATCGCCACTTATCTTCTCGAATCCATCAAAGACTCCTTGTCTCATATTGTAGCTTGGCAATCGTCCAATATGTTGCATCAGTTCGACAAGACTCGTGGTACCGTACTTGATACGACCAGGAGTGAATGGATTCGCCATCATCCGCTTGTGGAACACGTCAATCTGTTTTAGGTAATTCTTCGGGTCCGCTACAGTCAGCTTTCCAGTCCCCCGGACTGAGACCGCCTTCAGTCTCTTGGATCCCATCACTGCGCCTAATCCAGAACGAGCTGATGCTCGATCACGGTCATTCATAATAGCTGCGAATCGCACAAGGTTCTCTCCGGCCTGCCCAATTGACAAAGTCCGTATTCTCTTTCCATGCTTCTCCTTGAGAATATCATCCGTTTCAAAAACATCTTTTCCCCAAATCCCGGCCTCCTCGGCATCCAGCAGGTCTACATCATCGTCTTTGATGTTAAGATACACAGGACTTGTAGATGCCCCCGTAAACACAATCGCATCATATCCTGCAAACTTGAGTTCTGCGCCCCAAAATCCAGCGGCGTGGCTTTCGCCCCAAATATCAGTCAGTGGTGAGAGTGCTGCAATAACATGCCTTGAGGCTTGAGGGAACATTGAACCCGTGAGAAGTCCTGTTGCCATCCCCAGAACATTCTTCTCACTGAGGGGATCTATCCCTTGAGGTATCAGATCAAAGAGGACTCGCGAGAGATACCCCGCGCCCATGAGATAGTTACTGATTACCTCCTCATCTAGGGGTTTCTTTTCTATAGACCCTTTAGTAAGATTCACCCAGAGAGTATGGCCGCCAACTCCATCTATCATCGTGACTCCTCCTCTTTGCCGTAAATCTCCTCTTTGTGGTGTTCATATAACATCATCATGCTTCCATCCTTGTCCCTCTCTGCGAGGTCCTTTTCCGTTGTCATGAAGAGGGCATCAGCGGGGCAGCGGTCCACACACTCCCCACATTGGATACATTTGAATGCCTTACCAGTATCCGGATGGATTTGAATCGCGTAATAGGGGCAAGCCTTGACACATTCGCCGTGCCCCACACATTTTTTGTTGTTGACAATCACAACACCCTTTGAAGTCCTCATAAGTGCCTGTTCTGGGCATGCGTCGATACAAGGAGCATCCTCACAGTTCCTGCAGAAGAGTGGAAAGTCGAGCGCTGGCTCGATCCTTAGGACACGGTTACGCGAACGCGCAGGACTGATTACTTTATAGAAGTACATACTGCAGACGTTTGCGCACGTCATGCATCCAGAACAAACTCTTGGGTCACCAAAGACAAAGTTGAGTTCAGTCAAGGCTTAGTCTCCTGTTTGTCGATCTCCTGTGCCCATAGCTTGGAATCTCCCAAGGCCGGGCCTTACTGTCACAATACCCTTGTCGAACACTTGTACGCCTCTGATAAAGGTCATTACAGGCGCTCCTTTCATTGTCAATCCCTCATAGAGTGTCCATCCACACTTTGATTCCATCATATCTGCAGTGATTCTTTCTTCCTTGTTCTGATCTATCACAACAAAGTCCGCATCCGCACCGATACGTAGAACCCCCTTCTTTGGATAGAGTCCGAATAGTCTAGCAGGATTACGAGAACATATCCTCAGTAGCCGTGAGTAGGAGAGTCGTGCCTTGTTGATTCCCTCAGACATAAGGACCCTGAGGATCATCTGAATTCCATCAACTCCTGACCACGCCTCTCGTATATCTTCAGAACCAGCCTCTTTCATCTCTATTGGACATGGTGCATGGTCACTCACGACTATATCGATAGCACCACGAAGCAGTGCTGACCAGAGGGCTGCTCTGTCCTCTTTTGTTCTAAGGGGCGGGTTCATCTTACTCTTGGGGCCAAGTCGGTTCATATCATCCCGATAGAATACAAGATGATGAGGACACACTTCGGTAGTCACCATGACCCCATGCAACCGTCCTCTCTCTACCTCCTGTATCCCCTCTCTGGTTGTTACATGGGCGATGTGCAGATGACCACCTGTTTTCTCTGCAATATTGATGCACTGGTGGATAGCTAGTTGCTCAGCAATGTTTGGTCTTGCAAGGGAATGGCTGATAGGCGCGTCCCAGTTGTCATCCATCTCACTTGCGAACTCATCCAAAACACCCTGGTCTTCTGCATGAATTGTGAGATGTCCTCCAATCTCAGAAACTTCACTCAGGCACTTCACAATTACTCCATTGTTTGTCTGAAATGGCTTGCATGTGAACGCCTTAAACGCCGCAACCCCTCTTTCAGCAAGAAGGGGAATAGCGACATGATTTTCCGAGTTCATCATTCCAGCGTAGAAAGTGAAGTCAGCAACGCTCATCTCTTCTCCTTGACTGATTTTTTCTTCAACAGCCTTAATGGTATCAACTTGATTTGTAAGAGGCATGTCAACAAAGGTGGTCACACCCCCTGCAACAGCAGCCTTTGAGCCAGTTGTGAATGTTTCATGTTCTAGCCTGTTGGGATCATGGATGTGTGCGTGAGCATCGATGAGCCCTGGCATCAGGATATTTCCCTCTGCATCAATGACAGTGCCGGCCTCAGGTAGGTGTTCATCTCGAGCAATGATAACAATTTTCCCATTAACTACTCCTATGCCTCCATGAGCAATACCTGATTCAAGGAGGAGCTTTGCGTTCTTTACAACAAGATCAGCTGACCCTCTCGCCTGTCTTCTGAAGGTTGACGTGAGGGTACTACTCATTTATCCCCCTCCAACAGGTGGGAACAGTGCTACTGAGTCCTTGTCCTTCAAGACTGTGTCATAACCATCGAGAAGCTCGATTCGTTTTCCATTCACCATGCATGAGAAGAACTGCTTCAGATTTCCTGTATTCTCATCAATAACGGTGTCTTTGAACTTGTCACCATAGGTCATGACCAATGACTGCAGAAGTTCCTTTACGGTTTCTGCCTCAAGTTCTAGGCTTTTGACCCCTGTGACCTCTCTGACAGTGGCAAAGAACTTCACCAAGACTTGTGCCAAGATTTCGCACCCAATATACTGGGATGGAATGAGAGATTAAAACCGTTGCCTTCTGTTACACATTGAACGTAGAAGTTATAGGAGAGGGTCGTAGAGTGAGCCCTCTGAATAAGATGGAACTTGTAGTAGTAGGACACCTCAGTCGAGACCTAATAATCACACCCGATGCCCGTCGTGAGATGCTGGGAGGTGCCCCAGCTTACGCGATGTTGGCTCCTGCGATTGGTGCTTTTGGTGCTGGAATCGTTTCAAAGGTCGGAGCAGACTTTGAGGAGTCATACAGGCATGAACTACTCTCCTCAGGTCTCAATCTGTCTGGACTACATTGTGAAGGTACTCAAACAACCCGGTTCGTCAATATGTATGATGCTGCTGGGGAGCGTACACAGAAAGTGGAAGCTCTCGCGCCACAAATCCAGTGTTCTGACATCATGAGGCTGGGCTCCAAAGCAAGGATAATCCTCTTTTCACCTCTTTCTGATAATGAGATCGAGAAGGAATGCTTTCAGCTGGCAAGGGATATGGGGGCCTTGACCTCTCTTGATGTGCAGGGTTATCTGAGGGCGATATCTGCGGATGGTCTGGTTTCGTTAAAGAAGTGGTCCAAGAGCGATGAGATTCTCCCTCTGATT
>RDNZ01000001.1 GCA_011364905.1 Candidatus Thorarchaeota archaeon | reverse complement strand
AAATTGGATATAGTGAGCGAGAAGAAATCATTGTTCATCGTTGTGGATTAATGTGGAGTAGTCAACAATAGTCATCGATGAGCTATAGATGATTCATCCATAATACATTATATGCAAAGATGTATGTATTTACTTGCAGTTTGTCGGTTTTTTCCATCAGAGGATACTAGGAAAGTACCTTTGATGATACACCAAGAAATCAACAGCCAGCATCTGACTTCCAGCACAGTATTCCTTGAGAAGGCAATGTGTGGCACGCTTGGCTTTTGGTGAGGTGGAATATATGAGAAAAGTAAACACAATTACGCTAATTGCAATGCTTGTCATCAGTTTCGCTATAGCAATAGCACCAGCAGTCGCGCAAGATGGTGCTGACCCTGCAATGGGCGTGGCATGGAGAGTGGAAGAAAACAATGTTACTCAGTTTGAACACTCTGAGGAACAATCGAATTGGATTTTCGGACCTCAACCAAGCATCACGATATTGTATGCAAACAACATGACTGACATTGCCGAAAACAGTTACAGAGTGAATGTTGGCGATGATCTACTCGTTGACATTTCTGTTCCCAAGTCATTTTTGAAAACAGATCTGGATTCGATTCAGTTTTGGGGAACAGGTAGGACCGACCGAGCTGCATTCTTCGGTCTTGAGTATAATCTGACAGCCGACCGATGGAATTGTTTAGCCTATCGCTACATTCCTGGATCAGAGGAACCGCGCTCCTCAGACTTCATCACCCTCGACTCCTTGAGCTCTAGCTACACTGAGGATGCTAATATCTATCACGCAGTTTTCGCTATCACATACGAATCACCGATCGCACCTGGAGTTTTCTCGACTGGGATGCAAGTTGTCGACACAGAAGGCCGTCCAGTTGCTTCCAGTTGGTTGGTTGCGGCTGAAACTGGCGCTTACGTGAGTCCTCCGATAGGATTTGGTTCTCCTGTGATTCCTACAGATTTCTCTCTACCCAATTACTATTATGCAGACATTGTAGGCGAAGATGGCCATATCATTCACTATGTGGATGTCAACGACACATTCATCGTTAGAATGATGTCAAATGTCGAAATCGGTTCAACCCTCCTTCCATTTGCTCAACTAACGTGGGATCCAGCCTATCACATCAAGAGGAATTTGACATATCCTGTCGGAATGGATGTTAGTGAATCCGTGTTGTTCAACAGGGACGTAGCATGGAAACAACTAGAAACAGACCTCTATCCTATGATGTTCTTTAAGGTCAATGCCACTGATTCTTATGTGCTGGCTGGCTATATTGATGTCGCATGGGAATGGATTGACCTTGGTGGTGGAGCGGGAATGTGGTTTCCCCACATCCTTGTTACTGAGAATTCCACAATAGATCTAAGCAAGTACTTTGTAGTCAACCATGCCTATACCAGCGCCTCAAACCGTCACCTCATTCAGTGGGGTGGTTACTTCACGAATGAAACTGACATGGACCCAAGCTTTGGCTACGGAGGAACAATTCAGCCTGAAATGTCGCTGGTCACTGTTCTCGACACAAACAGCAAACCAATCACTGCTCGGCCTGAAATAAAGACCAAAGGAACAATGAAGCTCGCATTCAGATCGGCATTCGTTGAAGCATTCGTATTTAACGACGCAGGCCAAATTGCTGACGTTGCTCAACAGGGTGAGTTACTTAATCTCACTATGTTGGTTCATAGAAATATGAACGAAATCAATGGTTCAATGGTCTACGAAGTTCCCTCAGGGACTGCTCTGCCGCCAGCTTTGTTCAATGCCACCCAAAAACTACAGGACGTCATAATAGAAGTGCAAGGTTCATACATGGACTCAAATGAAACCAACTATTGGCGGGTTGATATCACTCATACGATTGGTGTCAACTTCACGAGTGGGTTACCAATAGAGCGGTCTCTTTACAGGCTAACTATGTACGAGAAGGGAGGTACCCTTCTCTGGAGCGTACCAATTCCTGCAAACCATATACACGTCTCCAGCTATAACATAAACATACAACGCGATCTCACAACTCTAAGCATCATATTCAGCTTTGACCCTGCTGCGCCTTCGATGGTCATAGACAAAGCCAAGGTGAATGTGGGATTACTGACTAATGTGAGGATTTGGGACCCGAATAATGCTACATGGAGCTATCCCTGGTGGATGGTCTCGGCTGGTCAGCTTACTCCTGCTGAGTACGACCAGCTTGTTGCCTCTTGGACCGATGTGCCAACAAAACTTGACCTGTCAGGCGACACACTCTGGAGCCCAAGAAATCTCAGGCTTGGCGATGTTAATGTCTACATACCACCAATCTGGACTGTAACAAAGGATGGTGCAATCGACCTCGATGGGAACATCTACACAACCAACGACCAATACTATGTCAAACGGACTGGTTACTGGTCTGATTGGGGAAACGTTACAGTCAGTGGAATGTTTGTCGCACTTGGATTTGACCCAACTCCTGGCAATAATGGAGACGAATTCGTGTCAGAGAACTGGATGGGAGTTCTACAGATGGACATGTGGTTCAACGCAAACGAGACCTTCTACTGGTATCACACGGATGGTTCTCTTGTCGGTTCTTCTGAAATGAGCCAAATTCAGAAGACCCTATGGGCTGATATGGACAATGAAATCCCAATACCTGGATATGAGTACGTAGCATGGACAGCCAAGAATCGGACTCTTGATGTAAGCAAAGTTCCTGGTCTTGAAGATGGTAAGTGGTCGAATACATGGTTTGCTTGGGGCACAAGGCAGACTTACTGGGTTGGCATCTCTGAAACCCAAGCTACACTTGCTCGGTTCCGTGCAGAGTATGCAGGGCTACTGATCTTCAACGATGGAATTGGTCCTACTCCAAGTGCTCCTGACTTCTCAATCGTAAACGGTCAAGTTACGACTGATGAGGTTACTCATCTTGTCTTAATTGACGAGATTGGCAGTTATGAGTTTAGAAGACCGTTTGCAGCTACCAATAACTCAGGAAACGTTCGTGTAGACCCAGACACCTCTGTGACTTTTGGAGTTTCAATCTATGATGTCAATGTGACAATCTACCCTCTCCGCGTTGAGCACTCATCCGCACTTAGAGGAGCGTGGGACTTCAGACAGTCATATGAGGGTTCGATTGGCTTGAACAGCACCTCCTTCGATTACTCAGTAACAAGAGCGACTGTGGATGAGATGTCATTTGACATCACGTTTGGTGTCGACATGGTCACTTATGATGCTGAGGATCCAAATACTTGGAACCACGCAGTTTCATTCAAAGTGGATCAACGCTTTGGAGAATGGACACTGTATGGTTATGACAACAGTATTCTGGAGAATCGGAGTTTGGCCGTGAACTTCTTCGGTGTCTTAGGGACTGCTACCGGGACCAGATACACGGCTGGTGATCGACCCGTGACAGACACGAATAGCGCTAGTCTGAAAGCCTCATACTATGACTTTGGCTCAGAAGACCGTCCCTATGCTAGTGTCACAATGGGCGGACTGCCGTATACATATGGTGGCGATGGTCACTCGACGGTATACACCTCTGGGTCATCTACTGCTCCTATTGGGGCATTCAGCATCATGTACGAGTCGGCGGCTGGATCCTCTGTGACCAATTGGCAAGTCGATGCTTCAATGCTCTTCATGACTTCTGGTTATGAGCACTGGGGCGGACATGACATCATTTGTGATCCAGTCTTCGTGGCCTACACAAGCTCCTACCAAAGTAGTGGTCCCACAACTCCATACATACCAGGCGAGGGTAATCCGCTAGTCCTCTATCTGATTGTTGGAGGAGTAGTTGCACTAGTTGTCATTGTCTGTGGACTCTATAGACGGAGATAATCTAGTTCTTGAAGACCGGGCTTCTGGTCCGGTTCTTCTCTCTCTTTTTTTCAAACCAAATCAGGTCATTTCATCTGAGAGTGAATCACCCACAGTTGTCGGTTCACTAAGGTAACTATTATCCGAGGGCATGACAACACTCCAACCACGTGAATACTCATATGTTGCACAAGCAGCATATCCCGCCGAGTACCACTCATTGACATCTAGAGGAGCTGCAGCGATGTGCGTGTAAAAGAGCACTGCAAGAAAGGGATCAACAACAACCGCAAAAACATCATCCTGATGGTTTGCCACGATACTTCCCATACATGTTCCAAAACGCTCACGGACTTCTGCCAATGATTCTCCATTCTTTGGTTGATATTCCTCATTCTGCCACATTTTTTCTAGTTCTTCTTTGGTTATGCCCGATTTATCCCCGAATTTCACCATGTCTAGACAATCCATCTTCTGAACTTTCGATTCGAACTCCTTTGCTAGAATTTCAGCGGATTTGCCAGAGACTTTGTCTGTTGCAGAATAAAGTATCCTCACTCCTGTAGCCACACGGGATCTTGCCATTTCAAGGAGTTGGTTTTCGCCTCGTTCGGTGAGTTTCTGTGAGTTGAGTCCTCGATACTCTCCTACCGTTATGACATAGACTATCGTTCTTGGTTCAAGCCGTTTACCAATCTCCCGTTCTTGAACGTATTCGAACATGGTGGATTCCCACTACTGGTCTTCTTGAAACGCCTTAATATAATTCAGTATCATGTCGTTGGATTTGTTTTCATAAAAAACCAACCTATCTGTAAGGTTCATATTGCCTTATGACAGACTGTAGATGAGGTTCCAAGACATTGAGGATTACTCCTGATAAGATAAACAAACTGGATGGGAAAACTTGTTTCATATGTGGCAAGTACCTACTAAACAGCACGCCTGATGATTTAGCTTACATGAAAATACATACTGGCGGAACTTCAAAGATCAAGCCGGATACCTACTTTCTCTTCTCCTGTCCGAATTGCAATAAATATGCACACAAAAGGTGCTGGTATAATATTGGAGAGAGGAAAAGAAGGAAAGGTCTGTTTGGTAAAGAATGGCAATTATTCTGCCCTTCATGCGGTCAAGCGTTGTCGACGACACGCTCTGAACGAGTCGACTGGAAACGAGGCTATGAGATTCCGGGGCACCCAGATAGCGAACTTCTAGAACTACAGGTTTCAGATGTAATGTCTTGGAAAGCTGGCTCTGTCTTTGGGAAGATTGGTCGCGCAATTGATAATTTCTTCCAAGCAGTTGGCCTTGGATCTCTTAGTGATCCTGAGAGGAATTCGGTTGGAGAAGCTGCGCAGAGAATTGGAAAAACTATTCAAGATGTCGCTGAGCGCGTCTTCAGACTGAATATCCCTGAGGAAAAGAGATCAGAGATTAGAGATCTCAAGTGTCAGAATTGTGGAGCGCCGCTTCCGCTGCCCGGAGAGTTTGAAGATGCAGTGGTCTGTGCTCATTGTGGAACTGCACACCTCCTCAGATGAGCATCATGGGACAGCAAATACTTGAAAGGACTCGCGCGAGATTCATTAATATACGCCCAAAGTTCATTCTAGTTAAAACAGCCTTCTGGAGGCCTTTGTTCCGTATGCCAGTCTACCTTGAGTTTAATGAGTCGACCTCTCAATTCTTCGAGACCACACGAAGTACCAGTGATGACACCATTCTTTTGGTGATTGATGAAGCCCAGAAAAAGTTGATAATGACCGTTCCATCAGGCAAGACGATGATCACACGTCGCGCTGCTGAGCGTCAGGCAAGGGGAATCACAAAGACCGGCTTTCTCTGTAATGACGGTGGTCGTTATGGCCGGGACCATGAACTTGAGGTCCTCGGCGAGGGTGGTCAACTTCCGGACCGCCTAAAAGAGAGTCCAAGAGAAGTTTACTAGATTTTGAGCCCGGATACCCGGCTCCCAATCCTTTTTCAGGACGAATATCTTACAGATGCCAACGAGTTTCGCTTTCTTTGAAGCGAAAGCTTATATGTTAACTATTGTGAACTACATATGAGGATTGGGATAATGCAGTGCTCTGAATTAAAATACAGTGACATTAGAAGCAAGGACGTCATTGACTCGAAAGGGCAAAAGGTCGGTGAGGTTAAAGACTGGATCTTTGGCTGTGGTGAAAACAGACTCAATCTAAAATACATACTACTGGGGGGCGGAAGGATTGAGGAATTTCTTGAATCCATTCATGCACGTCCTGATATTGATCCTGTGGTCAGACCCGAAGATGTTGATTCGATATCTGACAAAGTATACCTGAAGGTTGATAGTGAGTCCTTAAAGAAGACACTTGATCCTGGTATACTAAACGAAGATGACTTCACCTTCTCCAAGCTCTCTGACATAAAGGTCGTAGATTCAGACGGTTTGAAGGTGGGATTTGTGATTGACATTTGGTTTGACAATGAAAACGTCATGTGGCTGGTATTGGGCGGCGGTTTCATTGAAGAGTTTCTTGAGCGCATAAAAGCGCAACCTGACATTGACCTTCTTGTCCCGCCACACTTCATCGAAGAAATAACCAAAGATGAGATTCGATTGAGTATGTCAAAGTTTCAGCTTCAATCAACATGTGAAGATGAGTACAAGAAGCTGCAGAGGCAAGCTCAAGGCGCAAAGCCACATGATGACGCAAGATACGCTCAACTCAGGGTCGGAACTTCTCCAGGTAGAGGATTCATTTAAAATCAAAGAATGGATTTGAGTTCTAAACCCTCACATCCTCAAATCCTCCAACTTCCATTTGGAAGCCATCGATATTCATCTTCATCCTTATGCCGTTGTAAGTGTCCTCCATTCAAAGATTGGTCTTTGGCAATAATTATCGGTTGCTCGAAGACTCATTATCTCCCAATTGACACGCTGCAAAAGGGACAGCAGACGACCTTTCCTTCCTTAAGATCTTCAACATTTTGTAATGTCAAAGCGGATCCACACATGGGACAAAGCCAGGCACTAAGTCGTTCTCTCAAATCATCAATAGCAGGGAGTATCATAGCTTGATCCTCTCCAGAGACCCTCACTGTGCATCTCGCTCCTTTTTTATTACTAGGTCCAGTAATATCGATTTGCACTCCTACACTTTTTCCAGTGTACTTTCCCTTGGCATAACCAGTTATCTTTCCTGAAACTATCCCATCCGATTGGTCAATATTGCTGCTCACTTCGTAGAAGTTTGACTCATCCACAATTCGAAGTGCTTTCTCATACATCTCTTCAGGAGTCCATTCATTTACCTTTACTACGATTTCTCCATGTTGATGTTCTTTTAATTTCGATGTGAATTCCTCTGGGCTGACTTGCTCTGGAAGAAGGAGGTCGCAGACTGCTCGTATCACAAACGGTTTTGTGCTAATCGTATGAGCCTTCCCTTTCATATCTACGTATGACAATCCTGCCATGATTTCGCCTCGTACACAGTCTCGAGTTGGCAAGAAGTCAAAAGATGGGCTTCTGAAACCTCCCGGCTCAATTTTTGAGAACTGACAATCATCATCACTTGCTAATCTGAGTGCATCTTTGGGAAACGAAAGAAGGTACACTCTGACATCCGTGATCATGTATTGCGAGTCATTGATCACTTTTACCTTGAACCGCATGCGATTTCCGATAAATTCCCCCCCACGAAGAGCTTTCACATCGCTCTCCTCGGATTCATCAGATACTCGAGCGATTGCTTTTGCGACTCCAGGAATCGGCCTTCTTGGAGGCCTTGCAGGATATCTCGAGGTTGAATATCTTCTACTATGGAAAGGTCTATCATACTCTGCTCTATACCTTCTCCTTCTCTCAGATTTTTTATCCTCTTGCGTATCACCCTTTAGAAGAGAGAAGCAGATACAGATAAAGCCGAAAAATAGGTCCATCGCAAGACCAACTTCGGGAGTCTGCATCGAGATCTATTCACCCCCTGTCGCTTACCTTCCTATCGGCACAGAACAGAAAGGACAGGTGACTACTTGACCGTCCTTGAGTTTCTCGACATTGTCAAGTGTCAGCGGACTGCCACACATTGGGCAAAGCCATGCACTCAACCGCTCCTTGAGGTCATCGATTGCAGGAAGAATCATCGCCTGATCCTCTCCCGAAACATGGATGGTACATGAAGCACCCTTTTCTTTGGAAGGTCCACTGATGCTCAATTGAACTGCCACGCTCTTGCCTGTATACTTCCCTTTAGCAAATCCAGAAATCGTACCGAACGCTATGCCATCCTTTACGTCAATATTGCTGCTCACTTCGTAGAAGTTTGAGTTATCCACTATTCG
The DNA here is from genome assembly GCA_011364905.1 of Candidatus Thorarchaeota archaeon. Taxonomy (GTDB): domain Archaea; phylum Asgardarchaeota; class Thorarchaeia; order Thorarchaeales; family Thorarchaeaceae; genus SMTZ1-45. The sequence goes on along the minus strand of RDNZ01000001.1, from coordinate 186,632 downwards.
AAGGGCTTTCTCAAACATCTCTTCTGGAGTCCATTCGTCAACCTTGATGCATATCTCTCCATGTTCTTGTGATTTCAGCTTGAGTTCAAAATCCTCTGGAGATACTTGGTCAGGTATGAGAAGATCACACACTGCACGAATGATGAACGGTTGCGTGCTGAGTGTGTGCGCCTTCCCAGTCATGTCGACATAAGACACGCCTGCAACTATTTCGCCGCGAACACAATCCTGAGTGGGTAAGAAATCAAATGTTGGAGAACGAAATCCTCCTGGTTCTATTTTCTCGAATCGGCAATCATCCTTATTTCCAGCCAATCGAAGAGCATTCTTGGGGTACGAAAGAAGGTAAACTGTAACATCTGTTATCATGTATGGCGTTTCATTGATCACTTTTACCTTGTATCTCATTCTGTTACCTACGAATTCTCCTCCCCTTGCAACTCTTACTTGCTTCTCAACACGTGCGGGTAGAGTATGGACTCTCCTTATCGCATGAGAAACTCCTGGGATTGGTCTTGAGGTCTGAACAGTTCGTCTAGGCACTGGTTTTCGAGTCAAATCTTGCCAACTCATAGTTGATACAGCAGGCTTTTCATCAGAACGAGGCATGCCAATTTCTTTCCTGATACTGGTTGGGATTCGTTTCTCAGTATCGACCTCCCTACTTCCAGTACATCCCAATCCCAAGGCTATACAAGCCAAGAATACGAAGAGAACAATGAGTATCCCATTCAGAAGGCTATCAGCAGCTTGAATCATAAGTAACATTGGTCCCAATCCCACCGACCCGATTGGTCATTCATCTGAGCTCAACCTTTGCGTGGAGCGCTTTAAAATCTTTGATGGACGGAGAAAAACACCTTCATTCGAAAAGTATTGTGTTTTCTGTAACCAGCCGCTGAAATAAAGGTGAAGGATCCTCCTAAAAAATAACAATAACCATCAGAACACCAATGATTGTCAGCATGGTGCCAAAGGCAACATTTCGGTTGACATCTTCGTCCAAGTAGACCACGGACAATGGCGCAGTAAACATGGGTCCTGATGCTACAATTAATGAGGTCACCGTGGCCCCTATGTATTTTATTGCAAAACTATAGGCAATAAGGCTGAATCCGAGTGCTACGATTCCTATCAATGATGCAAGGCCAATTGTCTTCCTGCTTGGATACGTTTTCCTCCCCTTCAATGAGAAGAGGAAAACTGGTACAAGTATCAAAGAAGCGGCAAGAATCCTATAGAAATTAGCTTCAGCCGGTGCGACGCCTATGAGCCCGAATTGAAAAACAACATCACTTGTCGCCCAACAAACCAATACAAGAAATGCTACAACAACACCTCTCTCTAAGTCACTTTTGTTCCAGCGCTCATTGACCCTACTCTCATCCTGTTCAGCTCGCGCAATCATAATCACACCAGAAACTACAATGAACGCACCAACAACTCTCTGGGGTATAACAGGTTCACCAAGAAACAAAGCGGCCAAGAGATACACCAACAAGGGATAGCTCATTGCTATCGGGAATGCCCTTGCAACGCCTATTCTCTCTTGACTATAGAAGTACATCCCGTCGCCAATCATAATTCCTACAACCATGGAAAGGATAAGCGGAAAGAGAGAGTGTAGAGGGACCGTGAAGCTAATCGATCCAGAAGTAGCGACTGCGAAGATATATGCGACAGGTAAGCTAATCCACATCCTGGTGTACATTATGTCCATAACACTGATGTCGTCACTCATCCTTTTGTAGAATATATTCGTGACTCCAAAGAATAGCATCGCTAGAAATGCGATGATCACACCTACGGCATAGGACTGTGGGAAAGGTTGCATTGAATAGCTCAGTTTCGATTCTTACCTAATAATGTGCCGTATGTTGATTTCTGGCAATGTCGACAAGAATAGTAAAGCTTTATTCATCCTGACACGCAAGGTGGACAGGAGAAGACTCGTTTCGCACAAAGAGGGTAGGATTGAAGTGAAGAAACAAAAGGTACGGAAGAATGCTTGTCTTTTATTCACTTTTATCATAATCCTCGCAACCTTCCCAATGTCTCATGCGAATGCGAATCTCAACATAGATGAATTTCCTCTGGGTATGGTCCTTGAATATCAAAGTGTCTATAAATACGGGGGTGGCCTGAACCAAGAAACCTACACCGTACGTTTTGAAGTGACGAGGAAGCTCGAAAGCATTCCTCCTCAATATATAGTAATACGGAATCTAACACAAAGCAGTGGAACGACGGTTCAGACTTTCTATGAGAACTACCCTAATAGCACCCTCTCTGTGCACGAAAGTGCACCATTATGGATCAATCTAACAAGTTGGATGGGCCTAGAATCGGTCACACTAGGATGGCGTGTGTATAATATCACATCGATAACTAGCGCAGGTTGTACTCTTCATCATGAAATGGGAAAAGATGAAGACACAATAACTTACGAGTCACATGGAATCCTTGCACAAGGATACTTCTTTCACTTTGATATTGATAATCCATTATCTACAAATAGCCTGTCAACGAAACTTGTAAGCAGCAACCTAAATCCACCAATCATCTTCGAACAAAACTGGCTGTTGACAACACTCTTGTTGCCCGCAATTGCCATTGAGTTAGTCATAATCGGATGGCTAGTAAAGAAAAGAAAGACCAGCATTGAACTCTGAAAGAAGTAGACTACTTGGTAGACCCACGAGTTCGCATCACAGTCCTGATGCGGCTGTATTCCATCGCTCAAGTAAAACTTAGCGTCCAATGGTGACATCGCAAAAAGAACATACTACAGCATTCCCTTCTTTCAAGTCCTCTACTTGCGCAAGCGATAATGGACTTGAACACATTGGACATAACCATGCATTAAGCCGTTCTCTCAAGTCGTCGATGGCAGGTAGGATCATGGCTTGGTCTTCTCCAGAAACCTTGATTTTGCACGATGCACCTTTCGCTTTCACTGGTCCGGTAATATCTATTTCAACACCAACTTCCTTGTTCGTATACTTTCCGAGAGCAAAGCCCGTTATCTTTCCAAAGGCGATTCCGTCAGTATCTTCGATTTTGCTACTGACTTCAAAGAAGTTGGATTCGTCAACAATTCTAAGTGCCTTCTCAAACATTTCTTCAGGAGTCCATTCTTCTATCTTAACAGAAACTTCACCACATTCTAGATCTTTCAATCTTAGCTCGAAGTCTTCTGGTGTTATTCTGGAAGGCAGAAGCAAGTCACAGACTGATCTTATGATGAATGGTTTTGTGTTTCTCACTTGTGGATTGCCATGCATGTCAAGAAATGAAACCCCTGCAACAATCTCACCTTTGACACAATCTTGAGTTGGCAGAAAGTCAAATGTAGGACTAAGAAATCCTCCGGGCTCGATCTTAGCAAAGGATACACTATCATCATCACCAACGAATTTCAGAGATTCTTTTGGATAGGCGAGTAAGAAGACGGTAACATCGGTAATGACATAGGGCGAGTCATTGATGACCTTCACCTTGAACCTCATCCTGTTACCAATGAATTCGCCTCCACGTAGAACCCGTACAGCTTGTGGTTTTGGTCTCGTAGATGGCCGTCTTGTTGGTTCATCATCGAACACGTCGTGAATCCTACTAAGGGAATGCGCAACACCAGGAATTGGTCTTCGAGGCAAGCTGTCAGCCGCTTTTGTTTTTTGAGACTCACTCATCTGTAATCTGCGAAATCCTTCTGGGATAAGTGATTGATACTCCTCGGGTATCTCTTTTTTGTCTTGTTCGGACTCCTCAGTCTTGTTGGCATTTGCACTGGCACAAAATACGCAAAAGATTGAGAAAACCGCCAAATAAACAAAGATGACAGGACCACCTATTCGAAATATGTAGAGAAGCACAATTACTATCAGAAAAAAAAAAGTAATGAGACACATGAAGAGCCATGTCCGGAGACTTGCAGAGTCACTTTTTTTGGCAGTTTGATTCATTGGATTCCCTCAAGCTATCTACACAGCGCACCACAATCCACTGATACTCGTATTCCTGATAGGTTATAGGGTTTTTCAGAAATCGACATAAGCGGCAATTTCTCCTGCAATAGAATACTATGAACCTCGGAAGCACATTTCCGACGCGTTTATCTCGTTTCAAGTGTAGATTCTTCTTTGAGGCATCGAGGAATGCGATGTAGGCAGGTTGGAGTTCGAAGATATCATACTATACTCATTATAGTATTCTTCTTGACTCTGTCAACTACAGCTGTGCACCCTGCTTCAGGAAGCATCTTCACTGGAAAGGCAGCTTACTACAAGATAATCGACTATCATGGAGGTTGGGAGATGTTCGTGAAGTTCTCAGTAGAGGAATGGGACACGAACGAAGGAATTGCTAGACTCCGCGTGACTAATGAATCTGCAATACAGGACTACAGTTTGAAAATCCCTGAGTGGGCAGTAGTTAATTCTCAAGGTGTTATCATTCATAGATGGTCTTACTGCCCAATCTGGTTTGATTTGTCCTCATATGAAAATGGCCAAGTAATTGACGACACTGATTCCTGGTTTTTCAACTTCACAATGGAATATTCACATGAGTTTCATCGCACAACTCAGTGGGTGGGTTACAAAATCTTGGAATCACTGTACTATGATACGGAGGCTAGACGCACCGAACAATATGACACCTCAATAAAGTATCCCAACAACACAGTGTATACGTTGCGTTTGAAGTACTATCCGGGTGTTTACAGTTTCACTCATAGCCAAGCGCAATTTGAATCAACTCTGACCCCTTTTCTTATCGCTGGTGTGATTCTTGAATTCTTTGTGATAGTTTTTCTTTTAGCTCGGCGTCTTAGAGCATAACCAATAGAGCTGAAAATTCTCTCGGACAAGCAATTGCACTCAACTTCTTTCAATTTTCTCCTTGCTGATTCCATCACAATCCCTCTGACATTAGCAAGAGAATGTCACCCAACCTTCCAGACGGTTGAATTCACAAACTACAGAGTGTTCTAATTATATCTATTCTATTTGAAACTCATACTTTCGAAGAAGAATTTATTATTTGGTTTCCATTTACGAAATTAGGTGGAAATGGTGGATGAGGGTCAAGCTGACTGTGGTGCATGTATATCTTGCATTGGAGGTATTATAATCCTAGTAACGATATACATCGTACCTATCTTCTTCTCTGCATTTGCTGGTATCGATTTGATGTTCGCCCTTCTTGGGCTTGGACTGATTATTCTTACAATTGCAGTTGCTATTGCTGCAAACTATGAACGACCTTACATCTTTCTTTTTGGGGGACTCATATGTTTGATGCTTGGAGTACTAGGTATTATGGTGACTCCAGTTGGATCCGCCATAGCAATCTTTGGGGCATTTGTGATAATTCATGGAGTCTTCAAGGGTTATGATCCACGAAAGGGTCCATTCACTATGAGTAGGAAACATTCGTGGGCTCTCACCGAGCTTCAAGAGGGTGATGAAACTGGACAGATAGGTTTTCGGACGAGCCTTCCGAATCTTGGTACAGTTCTATACCTTGTAAAGTGGTACAGGAATGCTGGCAAAGCCTCAGATGAGTTCAATCGCCTGAAAGAGAATATGGGTAGGATGGGCGCTCATCAAGATGAGCAGAGGACAATACGATACTCTGGACATGATGCCGAATGTGTAGATGGTTCCAGTAAAGAGGGTTGGCCAATGCGGATACTCTTTCATTATTGCGAACACCTTGAATACTACATTATTACGTTGATTAATGCCAGTGGAAAAGCTGCAGTATATGGTCTAGATGCTGCCGTAGCCATTGCACAATGTCATGAAGAAGTTAAAGAAGGCGGTCAGGAATGAATTCCACCAATCCTAAAGCCCGGCAATTGTTTGACATCGCATTTGGATATATGAAAACTGGCGATTTGGTTCGTGCTCTTTCCTATCTCAAACAAGCAATTGACACTCAACAGGATTACGTTAAACCCTGGGTCTACTTGGCAACAATCATCAATATGCAGGGAAACACAGAGGTTGCAGAACAAACCTTCTTGAAGGCTCTGGAAATCAATCCCAATGATGAGGAGGCCTTGAACGCCACAGGCCATTTCTATCAAAAGCAAGGAAAACTAGACAAGGCACTGAAGTATTACGAGCAATTGGCAAGAGCTAATCCAGACAAGGTGGCTAACTGGGGCCCTTGGCTTCTGATATTGTTCTTGAAACAAGATCATGAAACTGAGGAGAAAGTCCTTCGCGAGGCGTTAACTCACCATCCTACTGATGAAAACTTTCTAACCAACCTTGGATCAACTCTTTCATCACTAGGAAAATTAAGCGAAGCAGAAGAGCTATTGAGGAAAGCAGTTGAACTGTATCCGAAAAAAGAGAATGCCTGGGTAACTCTGTCTAATGTATTGGAAAAAATGGAGAACCACTCTGATGCTGAGATTATTCTGCAACGAGTCTTGAAGATGAATCCACGAAATGACTCCGCATGGGTGAACTATGGCACATTGCTTAGTAAACAGAACAGATCCAAAGAAGCGATTGAAGCATTCAAGAACTCCATCAAATATGGTAAGAAACCTGCTTTTGCAAGATTGCAGCTTGGACTTGAATACTACAAAATTGGAGAAAACAAGAGAGCAGAAAACGAAGCAAAACAGGCTATCAGGCTTTATCCAAAGCTTTCAGGATCCTACCTACTGATGGGTAAGTGTATGAAGGACAAAAAGGAGTTCAAAAAAGCAATGGAATTCCTAGGCCAATATCTATCTATCAGTAGAGATGATGCTGATGCTTGGATACTTCTCGCCGAAGTGTATGAGCAGTTGGGTGATAGTAGCCAAGCTGCATCTTCAAGAGCGAGAGCTGACGAAATTAGGAACTCAAAGGAAGTTCACTAGGTACGATGATGGACAAATCTGAGATAAAACTCAGAGAGGACATTAAGATCCGTTCAAAAATGAAAATGTCTAGGGAAGCGTTTCTTTCCAGGATTCAATTTTCTCGTGCTTTGTAATGGTAGCCATGTCAGCTACTTCCAGGCTTCATCCGAAGCAGGAAGTGTATCCTTTGGAGGCTCGGAACTTTGGTGCTTCTTCACGATAGCGACCACCTCTGGTATCCAATCAAGACCAAGTTTCTTGATCTTCTCCATGGTTGGAACGCCATTTCGGGTCCAGCCTCTTCGCTTGTAGGCTGCATCGGTCAGAAGTTTGTAGCTTTCCTCCCTGTGTTCCCGGAGTTTCTTGTTCTTCTCCGTTGTTGACATCTTGCTGACATCAACTCCGAGCTCCTTCAGTTGTCCATCGTATCGGTCCTGGCGTGACTCATATTCCCAGTCAGTAACAGGACCTGCGCTTCTGTAGGGAATGAAGGAGTCATTAATCCTGAGACCCTTGCCCTGTCTGATATTGAATATCCTCTGGAAGTTATAGACCTTCTCTGACATTGTGATTAGATCATCACCTTTAGTTGGTCTTCCAGTCATCGTCTCGAAGAACCGCGCATAGAACGCAACATGGCGGGGCACCTTGGCAGGTTCAGAAGTCTGTGCGTTGTCCGCTGGTACCACATCGTTCCACGGTAGTTTGCAAAGCCCATTGAGTCCGAACCACGTTCGCCACATTGGGAAATAGTGGAGCGCTTCTGCTTTGTCCTCAAATGTTGGCAGGTAATTGTGAACCTGATCCATGAAGATCAACCATGCCTCATCATGCTGAGGTCCTTTCAGCGTGAGACCATAGCCGCCCTGCTGAGCAAGACTCTCCTTGGTCACGTATTCAGAATACTCCAAGCCCTTATGCTCCATTCCAATGTCCTGCATTAGGTCGCAGTCAACACCAAACTTGTCGCCGAAGTATCCTTTGAGGTAATGGATGCCTTTCCCGAAGTGCTGACCACCGAAACCTTTGCCATCAGCTATCTCATGAAGTACTGCAAGTGCTTCTTCAGCGGCTCCCCACTTCAGCTTATGGCCGCCAGTGGCTTCTTCGGTGATATATCCACCCTCGAATAGCTCCATTACAAAAGCCATTGTCGTACCGAAAGAGATAGTATCTATACCATATGCGTCGCAATAGAAGTTTAGCTCTGCAACATCATTGGGATTAAAAATACCTAGATTTGATCCGCATCCTGCTATGGTTTCATACTCAGGTCCGTCCACAAGGACACTTTTTCCCTTGAAGGGTCCCGTCTTCGGAACAAAGCCTTCAATGCAGTGAGAGCAATTGATGGCGCAAGGTCGCCAACATCCATCCCATCCTTTTCCTGTGTTAGTGAAGATTTTCTCCCATTCCTCACCAGAGAGTTTCTTCGCTTCAGAGTCACTGCCAGTTCTGAAGTTGCGAGTGGGGAAGAGGTCGAATTCGTCCATGATTGAGGGCAGATGGCCAGTACCGACAACTCTCATCCGGTTCTGCTTGGGATCCTGTTCTAGAATTTCCTTTGAGTGCTCTCGGCCAACTGTCTTTAGTCCGTCAACATTAGCTGGTCCGCTCATCTCAAGAGTGATCTTCTCCTTCTTCATTACGATTGCTTTGACCTTCTTATTCCTAAAGACGGTACCAATTCCACCTCTACCAGCTTGTTTGTATCTTGGCACGTTTCTTCGATTGTCCCACCAAGAGAAGTTCAGACAACCCATCCAAGCATGTTCTGCCGCTGGCCCTGAGGTCACCACAGCCATATCCTTCCCCTCTTTCTCTGTGTGGCGATCTGATAGTACGCGAGTTATCTCATATGCCGTATCGGGAAGGTCCCCAGCGTCACGGATCTCCACTTTTCCATGATCACCGTCGATGAAGATGTACACATCTTGCTTGGCCTTTCCCTGAATCTCCATTGCATCAAAGCCAGCGAACTTCAGGTTTGGTCCTGCATATCCTCCTACATTGCTGTCAATCACGATTCCCGTCATGGGAGAAATGGCGGTGACAATCGACTTACCTGCACCCGGATACAGAGCCACTCCTCCTAATGGTCCTGTTGCGATGCATATTTCATTCTCAGGTTCGTCCCATTTGACAATTCGGTCCTTGGGAAGTCCATTCCACATCAGCCAGAGATCAAATCCTTTCCCGCCTGTGAAAGTTTCTTTCATTTTTTCATCCACAGGCTTGATCTTGATTTCGTTGTTGCTCAGGTTTACATAGAGCGTCTGGTTAGCATACCCGCGCTCAATTGCTGGTATATCATATGTGAACTCCTTAGGCATGGAATCACCAACAGGGGGCTCTGCGTAACTGCAGGTTCTTAGCTGTTTTCGTCGCTTGCTCGCATTTGAACCTTGTCGTTTGCGACATGAACAGGTATGCATTTGGGGGACAGAAAACTATTCATGCTTTGCAGCTGGCGACGCTGTTATATTACTAGTGAGGTCTGAAAGCGTGGGCATTTTACGGAGCGAGGTCGAATACCATGAATGAGACCATGGAAACACTTGAGCAAGCATTGACAGAGGCTAATCTTAGCAAGCTCCAAGCAATCCCAAATAGGAAGGTGCATGAGTTCATCGCTAATGCTATTCGACTCTGCAAACCGATGAAAGTGTTTGTTTGCAATGACTCAAAGATGGACACTGAATACATCCGTAGAACCGCCATTGCGAGAGGGGAAGAAACCCCGCTTGCTAATCCTTATCAAACAGTTCATTTCGACGGTTTTCATGACCAGGCGCGAGATAAAGAGAGTACGGTCTATTTGGTTCCACAAGGCGAGACTCTTGGAAAACAATTGTCTCAGATGGAACGAGAGAAAGGGCTCGAGATAGTGAAAGAACGACTTGATGGAAGTATGAACAACAAAAAGATGGTCGTTCGTTTCTTCTGTCTTGGACCATTGGATTCTCCTTTTTCAATCCCTGTTGTTCAAATCACCGATTCATTCTACGTTGCTCACAGTGAAGACTTGCTTTACAGGCGGGGTTATGATTATTTTAGAAGAATCCCAGATGGTAAGGAGATTTTCTGGATGCTTCACTCTTCAGGTAAGCTCATTCATTCAGTCAGTACCGATTGGAAGAAACGAGGAGTGATGATAGACTATCAGGAAAACATTGTTTACAGCATGAACACGCAGTACGCGGGAAACACTATTGGTTTGAAGAAACTTGCCTTGAGACTTGCTATCCGTAAAGCTGACCGAGAAGGTTGGTTGGCTGAACACATGTTTTTGATGGCTGTTCATGGGCCATCATCTCGACGAACATATTTCACGGGTGCATATCCCTCTGGCTGTGGAAAGACAAGCACTTCTATGGTGCGAGGAAACACTATAGTAGGAGATGATCTTACATATCTTCGCGTAATGGATGGAAAAGTACGAGGTGTCAATGTTGAACGAGGGATATTTGGCATCATTCGGTCTGTGACCTCGAAGGATGATCCTGTTATTTGGGATGTTCTACATTCAAATAAACCAGCAATCTTCTCTAATGTGCTCGTGACCGAAGATGAAGGTGTTCGTTGGCTGGATGACGGTTTTGACTCTCCTAAGAGTGGCATAAACCACTCTGGTGAGTGGTTTCTTGGTAAAGTAGATCGAGAGGGCGAGGAAATTCCATTTGCTCACAAAAATGCCCGTTATACTGTTGGCCTGGACGGTCTTTCCAATCTTGATGATACTCTTGATGATCCACGTGGTGTGGAGGTTGGCGCTATCATTTATGGAGGGCGCGACAAGGACACATGGGTTCCTGTACAGCAGTCTCTCGATTGGATTCATGGTGTGATCACGATGGGTGCTAGTCTTGAGTCGGAAACCACCTCCGCGACACTTGGCCCGAGAGGAGTCAGAATGTTTCAACCATTCTCGAATCTTGATTTCATCTCAATTCCTTTGGGAAAGTACATTCAAAATCACTTAGACTTCGTTAAAGATGCTACCAAAGTTCCGTTAATATTCTCAGTTAATTACTTCCTAAAGAACAAACAGGGGGACTTCATCACCGACAAACTCGACAAGACAGTCTGGTTGAAGTGGATGGAGCTTCGAGTACATAATGAGGTTGATGCTATCGAAACACCTACTGGGTTTATTCCGGTGTACGATGACCTAAAGGAACTTTTTCAGTGTCATCTCGACAAAGAATATTCTCGTGAGGATTACGTACTCCAATTTGAAACACGAGTGCCCGAGTTACTTGACAAAATTAATCGCATTGAGAAAATCTACAAGGATACCGTTTCCGATGCTCCAAAAGCGCTGTTTGACGTGCTAGAAGAGCAGCGCTCGAGACTTTTGGATGCTCAGATGAGGCTTGGAGATTGCATTTCGCCCTTAAAATTCGCTTAGTGCTAGAAATTTCAAATTGTAACAGCACCAAAAATGCGCATTCCAATATTCTTTGAAAAATGGATGTTTTCATTCATTTCTTGCTTGTTCATGTCTCAAATGGATATCCATCACTATGCCATTTTACGTTGTCATACTCGACAAGCATATAGTCTTTGGTTATTCACAAGAAGTGACCTAGGTCACGGCGATTGGCTTTGAAAGAAGACGCGACTATAACAAAGACTTCGATGCGTGCATGGTGCCACCAATACTCAGTGGGACGTGCAATTCTCAGACATATCGCCGGACCTCTCTATTACGAGATTTGCGTGGTGATTCCGGAGGACAGCATATGACCATTGAGAGACAGTCAAAATCAGTTACTGACAGTACCGAACACGGTATCAAATCTAATGAGGCCCTCGTCGTAGGTGGCGGAGTAGCCGGTATGCAAGCAGCTCTAGACATTGCCAATCAAGGATTCAAGGTTACACTCCTTGAAAAGTCGCCCTCGATTGGCGGTCGCATGGCGATGATCGATAAGACATTCCCAACCCTGGACTGCAGTGCATGCATTCTCACACCTAAACTCAGTGAAGTGTCAAGGCATCCAAACATTGACCTGATAACCTATTCAGAAATCAAGTCAGTCCAAGGTGAAACAGGGGACTTCCGAGTTCGGATTCACAAAAAAGCTCGTTATGTGGATGAAAGCAAATGCTCCGGATGCGGAGACTGCGTTTCAGTTTGCCCCGTGGAGCTACCTAATGAGTTCGATCAGGGACTTGGTTTTCGAAAGGCTATCTATACGCCATTCCCTCAAGCAACGCCAAACGTCGTGACCGTTGATAAGAAGGGAGAACCATCCTGTCGAGCTACTTGTCCTGCAGAGGTCAATGCACAAGGTTTTGTGACCATGATGCGACACGGAAAAATGAAAGAAGCCCTTGAGATAGTAAGACGGTCTATTCCATTCCCTGGGGTTTTGGGTCGGGTTTGTATCAGCTTCTGTGAGGCCGAATGCGAGAGAGGAATGCATGATGAAAGCGTCAGTATAAGAAATCTTCACAGATTTCTTGCAGACTATGAACGAGCGCATGGAGCGGCTCCAGTAGAAGCAAAGATTGACAAGAAAGAAAGAGTTGCTGTCGTCGGTGGAGGTCCAGGGGGAATTAGCTGTGCCTATCATCTTGCACGGATGGGCTACCCTGTAACTGTCTTCGAAGCTCGCGAGGAAGCTGGTGGAATGCTCAGATATGCAATTCCTGAGTATCGTTTGCCACGTGATATTCTGGATGAGGAGATTCAGCGTGTTGTCGATATGGGTGTCAAGATCAAGACCAATACACGAGTTAAGTCGATTCACGACCTCAAGGAGAAAGGTTTCAGAGCAGTCTTCGTTGCTACTGGTACATGGCAAAGTAACAAACTGGGAATTGCAGGCGAAGAATCTGAAGGAGTAGTCCATGCGATTGACTTCCTTGAAAGAGTGAACAAAGGTAAGGAAGTTGAGATAGGCGAGAAGGTCGCTGTCATCGGGGGTGGGGATGCTGCGATTGACTCTGCTCGTACTGCAATAAGATTAGGAGCCAAAGAAGTCACACTCATCTATAGACGGTCTCATGTCGAGCTGCCTGCAATACCAAGCGAAGTTGACGATGCGAAGGAAGAAGGAATCAGGATCATGCTCCTTACATCTCCGGTGGAGATTCTCTCTTCCAAAGGCAAAATTACTGGAATCAGATGCATGAGGATGCGACTAGGTGAGCCTGATCATTCAGGCAGAAGGCGTCCGGTCCCAATTCCAAATTCGGAATTTACAATGGCAATTGATTCTATGATTATTGCTATTGGACAGTCTGCAGACCCACACGGCGTACAGACTGAACTTGATTGCTCAGAGTGGGCCACAGTAAAAGCAGATCCCATAACTTTGGAAACAAGTATTCCTGGTGTGTTTGCAGGTGGAGATGTGGTTCTTGGACCTCTTACCGTCGTAAAAGCTGTGGGTCATGGAAAGGATGCTGCTCTTTCTATTGACAGATACATCCGTGGTGTGGACCTCAAAGAGGGACGCATCAAAGAACGGCACAGAGTGCAGTCATTTGAGGTCGACAAGACTAACATACCATTTGATAACCGCGCCGCAATGCCAAAACAAGCAATCAATAGTAGAAAACGTGGATTCTCGGAGGTTGAGCTCGGTTTCAATGATGCTGTGGCTGCTGCTGAAGCAGAACGATGTTTGGGCTGTGCAAACTGTTGTGAGTGCGAGCAGTGTGTCGCGGCTTGTACGCGTGAAGCAATTGATCATTCAATGAATGACTCAGTCCTCGACCTTCATGTAGGTGCCATTGTACTGGCCACTGGGTATCGCCTTTTTGACATTACTGAGTATCCACAGTTTGGATACGGCCGTCTACCTAATGTTATTCATGCATTGGAATATGAGCGGCTCATTAACGCCGCTGGCCCAACACATGGGCACCTTGTGCGGCTGACCGATGGGAAGGCTCCCAAGAGCATTGGGTTCATTCAGTGCGTTGGAGCTCGCGATGTCCAGAAAGGTGTTCCATACTGCAGCCGCGTATGCTGCATGTACGGGATCAAAAATGCAGTCATGGCAAAGGAGCACAATCCTGACACCGAAGTCACAGTTTACTACGCCGATATCCGGGCATTTGGCAAAGGCTTCGAGGAGTTTTACGAAATGGCTCGAACACGGTTCGGCGTTAATTTTGTTCGTGGAAGGGTTGCAGAAGTTAATCCTGACAAGCAAACCGACTCACTAAGTGTAAGATTCGAAGATACTGTGAAAGGCGAACTACACGAAGTGCATCATGACCTGGTTGTGATTAGTCCTGGTGTCCAACCACCAGAGGGTCTGGCGGATATTGCGGTTGAACTCAACATGGACCTCTCTGAGGAAGGATATGTAACTGTCGAAGACCAGGTCATCCGACCTGTTGATACCTCCATTGATGGAGTGTTCGTGTGTGGATGTGCTGATGGTCCCAAGGACATCCCTGACTCTGTTTCAGCAGGAAGTGCTGCTGCAATGAGAGCGACTATCATACTATCGAAAGTTGATGAATAATAAATGGAACGTGGTGAAAAATGACTGAACATGTAAATACCGAATTGCCTGCCTATCATGAGCCAAGTTCAAGCTTTGCCAAGGAAATTGAGCTGGAACCTGGTGGATCAGGCATAATGCATTGTATTCAATGTGGAATGTGTACTGCCTCATGCATGGTCGCGAACATGACTGATAGATATCGGCCAAGAAAGCTCATACAGAAGATACTCCTTGGGAAAAGAGAGGAAGTGCTTACTAGCGAGCTACCCTGGTTATGTATGACCTGCAGACTCTGTGAGGAGCGTTGTCAGGAAGATGTTGACCCCACGGACATATTCACTGCTGTTCGTGAGATTGCTGCTCGCGAAGGTTACATCCCTGCTGTCTTTCAGAACGCAATCGATAAAGTGCTTGAAGATGGTTGGATGCTAAATGACTCATACACAGATTTTGAGGAAGATGATCGCTCTGATTTGGGACTAGACGCAGACCTCGGATGGAATACTGAGTTTGTCAAGAAGATTAAGAAAAGATACTTCAAGGGAGGCATTGAAGTATGAAAGAATTCGTTCTCTATACAGGATGCACCACACCCGTTCGGTTGCCTGCGTATGAGAGAGCAGTGCACGTAGTTCTGGAGAAACTTGGTATCAAGCTTACAACAATGAAAGACGCAAACTGTTGCGGGGCTCAGTACATTGAGTCGGTGAGTCACACTGCGTTTTCAGCAATGTGTGGCAGGATTCTCGCTCTTGCTGAGAGCATGGATTTGGACATACTAGCAATATGCGGAGCGTGTTCAGGATCTCTCAAGCATGTCAAGCACGATCTTGATAGTAATGAAGAGCTTCGTAATGAAGTCAACGATATCCTGGAAGAGGAGGGTCTGAAGTACACCGGCACCGTGCAGGTCAAGCATCTACTTCAAGTCTTCCGTGAAGATATTGGCTATGACGCCATCAAGTCGGCGGTTGTCAATCCCTACAAGGATCTTCGGTTAGCAGCGCACTATGGATGCCATGTTACTAGACCCGAGGAGATTGTCCAAGTTGATGACGCTGAAAATCCTACTATCATTGATCGTATAATCGAGGCTGTAGGTGGAACCCCCGTCGACTATACTGGAAAGACTCGTTGTTGTGGTGGACCACTTCTGGCCATGGATGATGAAGTTGGAAATGCAATAGGTCGTGACAAGATTGAGAATATCAGAGCAGAGAATGCTGATGGAATTGTCACTGCCTGTGTATTCTGTGATATTCAATTGACGCAAGTTCAGTTCGGTGAAGGCGCCTCAGACAAGCCTAAGATCCCGTGCATGACACTACCTCAGCTCTTGGGTCCTGCAATTGGGATTGATTCTGAATCGTTAGGCATACAACTGAACAAGATTAGTCCACAGGCAATTCTAGAAGCACATTAGGAGCAAATGAAATGAGCAAAGAAACAGCAAGAGCACTTGTTGTAGGTGGTGGCGTTGCTGGAATGCAAGCTGCTTTAGATATTGCAAATCAGGGGTTCAAGGTTTACCTGGTTGAACGGTCTCCTTCAATTGGTGGACGCATGGCAATGCTAGACAAGACTTTTCCAACCCTTGATTGCAGCGCTTGCATATTGACTCCGAAGTTGAGCGAGATTGCTAGGCACCCAAACATACGTTTGATGACATGTGCTGAAGTTGGGAGTGTAACCGGTTCTGCAGGTAACTTCAGGGTCAAACTAAGAAGAAAAGCTCGATTTGTAAGAGAGAATCTTTGCTCTGGTTGTGGTGCCTGTTCTGCTGAATGTCCTGTTGAAGTAGCGAACGAGTTTGATCAAGGTCTGGGTTTTAGAAAAGCAATTTACACACCGTTTCCACAGGCTACACCCAATGTATATACGGTTGACAAGGAGAATTGCATAGATTGCAGCAGATGTGTGAAAGTCTGCGAAAGAAATGCAATTGACTTGGAGATGAAAGACAGTTTTGTCAATCTCGATGTCGGTACTATCATCATTGCCACAGGATTTGAACTCTTCGATGTATCAAGGTATCCACGTCTTGGGTATGGACAGTACCCCAATGTCATTCATGCGATGGAATTCGAACGATTAATCAACGCAGCTGGTCCGACACACGGACATCTTATTCGTCTCAGCGATGGAAAGAAGCCCAAGTCAATAGGTTTCATTCAATGTGTTGGCGCACGAGATGTTCAGAAAGGCGTTCCATACTGTAGTCGGGTATGCTGCATGTATTCGATAAAAAATGCTGTAATGGCTCTTGAACATAATCCCGAAGCGGAAGTTTGGGTTTACTATGCAGATATACGAGCTTTTGGTAAAGGCTTTGAGGAATTCTATGAAATGGCCAAGAGTCGTTTTGGCGTTCGTTTTGTGAGAGGTCGTGTTGCGGAGGTTATGGAAGGAAAGAGTTCTCACGACCTTGTTGTGAAGGTTGAGGACACAGCCACTTCCAAACTTCGACTTATTGAACATGACCTTGTGGTCATCAGTCCAGGTGTAATTCCTTCAAGTGGAATGGACACGATGGCCAAGAAGATAGGTATAGACCAGACGAATGATGGTTACATCGAAATCAGTCACACTTTCTTCGGTCCAACTATCACAAAGATCCCAGGCGTTTTTGTTTGCGGATGTGCTGATGGACCAAAAGATATCCCAGATTCAGTATCTGCTGGCAGCGCAGCTGCAATGAAAGCCACCATCATCCTATCCAGTGGAGGAACATAACATAATGTCAGGAACAGAAGATGAACCAAGAATCGGAGTGTTTGTCTGTCACTGTGGGCACAACATAGCTGGTACTGTTGATGTTGAAGCAGTGGCGCATATGGCATCGAATCTGCCAGGTGTTGCTTTTGCAGCAGATGAGATGTTCATGTGCTCGGATGCTGGGCAGACGCTCATCAAAGAGAAGATCAAAGAACATAATCTCAACCGAGTTGTTGTTGCCAGCTGCTCGCCTCGTATGCATGAGCCCACGTTCCGTCGAGTTGTGGAGGAGGCAGGCCTCAATAGGTATCTGTTTGACCAGGTCAACCTTCGGGAACATGTATCTTGGTGCCACATGAGAGAACCAGAACTTGCGACAGAGAAAGCTATAGACCTCGTAAGAATGTCTGTTGCGCGTGCATCTAAGCTACAAAATCTGCCGATAAAAAAGGTCAATGTTCTTCCTACAACTCTGGTGGTTGGCGGTGGTATTGCTGGTCTTAGAGCATCATTAGACATAGCAGACCGTGGATTTGATGTGTTGCTTGTCGAAAAGACACCGAAGCTTGGTGGTAATGTTGCCAAATGGACTCATCTTTTCCCCTCTGATGAAACCGGAGCTGATATAATCAAACCACTTATTCGAGACGTCAAGAAAAACAAACGAATCAAAATCCTCACAGAGAGCAAGGTCTCTGAGTTTGATGGTTACATTGGAAACTTCGGGGTCACTGTCAAGAATCTTAAGACTGAGAAAGAGGAACGATATGAGGTGGGTGCAGTGATTGTGACTACTGGATTTGAACCATTCAAACCAGTTGGCTACTATTCCTATGGTGAGTCCCCTGACATACTTACTTTGGCTGAACTTCAGGAGCTTCCTCGTAGTGAACAACTTCTGAAAATCAGTAATGGCAAGCCAGTGAAGAAGGTTGTCTTCATCGGCTGTGTCGGGTCTCGTCAACCAGGTGTTAAAGGGCACGAACATTGTTCGCGTCACTGCTGCTCAGCCACGGCAAAGGCAGCTGCTGATTTGAGAGACCGTGTTGATGAAGTACTGGTCTTGTATCAGGATATTCGAACTTATGGTAAAGGGCATGAAGAGTTTCATCGAATGGCTCGACAGAAGCATGTCATCTATAGTAAGTTCCCGCAGAACGAATATCCTGACGTCATTGTCAAGAAAAGCAAAATCACGATAAAGTGGCGCGATGTTCTTGCTGACGAGGATCTTGAGTTTGAGCCTGACATGGTGGTTCTTGCATCTGCGATGATTCCTCCAGAGGATGTTGAAGAGACCTCGCATCTGTTCAGTCTCACCCGAAGCGGTGATGGGTTCTTCAATCCAGAGCATATCAAACTTGCACCACTCACAACTCATACTGCTGGTGTGATGATCGCAGGCGCCGCTCAAGCAGCCAAGAATGCTTCAGAATCGGTCATTGACGCTAGTGGCGCCGCTGCCAAGGCTGTGGGTCTAATGGCTCAGGGTGAAGTGGAGATTGAATCCACTGTATCACATGTCATTCCTGAGCTTTGCTCAAGCTGTCACACATGCCTCACTGCTTGTGCTTACAATGCGATTTCAATGGATGAAACCAAAGATCCGCCAATAGCTGTAGTGACCGAGGCAAAATGTCACGGCTGTGGAACCTGCGCTGCCGCTTGTCCGAGTAGCGCTATTGTGATGTATCACTCAACTGATGATCAGATTCTAACAATGGTGGAGGCATTCCTATGCCCTTCACCATCAATACAAGGAGGTGGATAGAATGACATCAACGTCATTATCAACTACTGAAACTGTGGACTCACAAGGAGAATGGGAACCAAAGATTATGGCGTTCTGCTGTAATTGGTGTTCGTATGCAGGTGCTGACCTTGCAGGGACGAGCAGGATACAGTACCCGACGAATGCAAGAATTCTTCGAGTGAACTGCACAGGACGAATAAGTCCAGAATTCATTCTGGCTGCGCTGAATATGGGCGCAGATGGTGTGCTTGTTTCTGGGTGTCATCCTGGTGACTGCCATTATACAAGTGGAAATCTGAAAGCCCGGGCTCGATGGGCTCTAATGGAGACTGCCATCGAACAGGCTGGAGTCGATCCTCGTAGGGTGCGGCTTCAATGGGCGAGTGCCTCAGAGGCGCAGGTTTTCGCAGATGGTGTTAGGACACTCACCGAACAAGTACGAAAGCTTGGACCAATAAGGAGGGAATGGGTTTGAGTAATATGTTTGGACGTTTCTTCTCGCAAAAACGAGGCGATGTTCGCAAACAACGAAAAGCCATTGGCGACTTCCTCAAGGGCGGACCTGCCCCGGTATCGAAGATTGCAGAGGCGACGCAATACGATACTGATTTGGTTGTTTGGAACCTACTGGGGATGCTTCGTTGGGGCGAAGTCGAAGTGACCGGAGAAGAAAATGACGAGATGGTCTACACACTGAAGGAGGTCTGAGATTGGCTGATCCTGTTTCCATTGCAATGGGCCAAGGCAGTTCCTGCTGGGGCTGCTTCCAAAGCCTTGTGGACATCCATCTCAATTTGGCTCAAGTTCTCCCAGCTCTTGAAATAAAGTACTGGCAAGCAGTGGCTGACTTCAAACTCCATCACCTCGAGAGTTACGAAGACAAATCTATAGTTGTCGGTCTGTATGAAGGAATGGCCCGGACTGAGGAGGATATTCACCTTCTCAAGTTGTTGCGTGATAAATGCCAAGTACTGATTGCATTTGGTTCATGTTCATGCTTCGGCGGAATTCCAGGTCTAGCAAACTTTTCCGATATAGAGGAGTGCTATGATGTCAAGTTTCGCGAGAATGCTACTGTGACTGGTGGAAAGGTTCCAAGTGAGAATCTGCCTGGTATTGCTCCCGTGGTGAAACCTAACAACAGCTTTGTAGACATAGATATCTACCTTCCCGGCTGTCCCCCCACTTCTAAACTGATTCTCACAGCTGTTACGAAGCTTCTTGCTGGCGAACCTATCGAACTTCCACCACATACAGTTTGTCATTACTGCGAACGTGAGAAGAAAGAGACCCCCGTTGAGAAAATCTTACGCCCGTATCAAGGAATCGCGGATCCAGACAGATGTCTTCTTGAGCAGGGCTACATCTGCATGGGTTCGTCAACTTGGGGATTATGCGAGGGTCAGTGCGTGAATAAGGGTGCCACTTGCAGGGGTTGTTTTGGCCCGCCTCCTCCAATATTGCAGGATCATGGCGCCAACTCTATGGCAATGCTTGGCACATACGCTCCTCTCCCCTCCGAACAAATCAAAGAACAAGTAAAAGACCCGTTAGGGACATTCTATCGTTTCGACTATGCTACCAGTAACTTAGGGCAAATACGAATCAAGCGAGAAGAGGTTAAAACCCGGTGACCGAAGAAAAGACTATTCGAATTGATCCAGTTACTCGACTCGAAGGACATGGTTCCCTTACTCTGAAGCTTGGGAAGGATGGCAAGGTCAAGGACGTTCAGTTTAATGTGAACTCCACAAGATTCTTTGAGAAGTTTCTAGAGGGTCGCCCAATGGAAGAGGCTCCTAGAATTGCACCAAGAATCTGTGGAATCTGCCCAATCCCCCATCATCTCGCATCTGTGAAAGCAGTTGAGGCTGCTTGGGGAGTTTCACCAACTCCAACTGCAGTCAAGTTGCGCAGACTGATGATTGAAGCAAAGCAGTTCTCCTCGCATGTGATTCACTTCTATGCTCTTGCGGCACCAGACTTCGTCTACGGACCTTTTGCCAATCCTGCGGACAGGAACGTTGCTGCAGTCTTACGAGACCTCCCTGATGTGGCAGTCCAAGCCATCAAGATGATGGAGTTTGGCCAGGAGCTGATCAAGACTGTAGGAGCAAAGGCGGTCCACCCAACAACAGCGATTCCCGGAGGAATGTTAACATCGTTGAAGGAGGAAGACCGTGACTTCTTTCTAGGAAGACTCGAGGAGATTCAACAATTGACTTTGAACACAGTGGACCTTGCGAAGAAGGTTGTCACAGACTATCTCGATGTTATCACAAAGGTAGCTGTCGTGCCAACCTACTACCTCGGTCTTTCAAACAAGGGAACACTTGACATCTATGATGGCACTGTTCGAGTGCAGGAGCCTGGTGGTGAGATTGTAGCTGACTTTGAGCCAAAGGACTACACGAAGTACTACGGTGAGTATGTATCGGACCATAGCTACGCAACTCACATATACTACAAACCAGCAGGATATCCAGAGGGAATTTGGAGAGCTAATACGCTAGCAAGGTGCAATGTAAATGAGAGAATGGCTACTCCGCTAGCTGATGCCGCCCTCAAGGAGATGCGTGAATTGGTTGGTCGACCTTCACATCACACCTTTGCA
This sequence comes from Candidatus Thorarchaeota archaeon, assembly GCA_011364905.1. GTDB lineage: Archaea > Asgardarchaeota > Thorarchaeia > Thorarchaeales > Thorarchaeaceae > SMTZ1-45. The sequence continues at coordinate 165,210 of RDNZ01000001.1, read as the reverse complement.
TATCACTATGCAAGGATAGTGGAGATGGTCCAGGCCTTCGAGTGGATTGCCAAGCTCCTCAATGATCCAGACATTTGCGACACTGATGTGAAGGTTGTGGATGTTGAACCCAAAGCTGGAAACGGTGTCGGTATCGTTGAGGCTCCACGAGGAACACTGATGCACAACTATGTATCAGACGAAAAAGGAATGCTTACTAAAGCTAATCTGGTGGTTGCGACAAACAACAACATTGCAGGTATCGAGAAGAGCCTCATGGTCGCGGCTAAGCAGATTTTCGAGGACAAGGCTCTCGAGGGTCTCAAACTCCCTGAGCCAATGGTCAAAAAATAAAGGTGTACACTATGACTGACGAAATACCTGAAGGAATACTGAACATCATTGAGATGGTTGTTCGGTGTTATGACTGCTGACTATCCTGCGGCGCTCATCTGGTCGTTGTAGACGATGAGGGTCGCGAGTTAGTCAGGAAGGAGCTAGTGACCGGCGGCGGATGAAGGTTCGGCTGTAAACGAACGGGCCGGGCTTGACACACCCCGCAAGGGTGCGCGGGTCGCACCTCCTTCCATCCTTTCTTTTTTGCTAATCCGTTGCTGGGATGAGTGTTCTTAATTCAAGGAATTTTGATTCTATAGCAACAAATTGGTTTCATCTGAGTTGAGACCTGTGAGCAATGAGAAAGCAAGTTCTAAGTCATGTGTTTCGAAGCCAATGGCTCTTGTTGGTTTGATAATCTTCCTGATTATAATCCCGACATTTGGTATTCGCCCTATTGTAGGAGGATTCATCCCAGACGATCCCATAGGTAATCCCTGGCATCTGGATGCTATCAAGATCCACAGTGTTTGGGACCACGGCTATTCCTTCTATTCTCCTGGAGCAGTTGGTCTCTGTGTCATTGGACAGCCCATTATCGATGACCAAAATGGAGACCTCAACATCACAGAACGAGCGAGTTTTGCGTGGAATGCAGAGTATTCAGAATATTTGTCATATCCAAGTGTCAGTTATAATTCACATGAAGCTGCAGTGGCATCAGTCGCAGCTTCCACAATCAACAATGGAATAGGTGTAGCTGGAATAGTCAATGCTCCACTGTATAGTGTATGGTCTTGGGGTAACTATCCTGAGGATGATTTTACGTACTGTCGTACGTATGTGAAGCAATTGACTGACATTTTTGAGTGGGGTTCAAGTTTTGGAAAGATGGTTTTCACGATGAGTTTTTTGGATACTTTGTATTGGATTGAACTTGATGATCCAGTCTTGGTTGACCTTCAAAACAAAGTTACAGAACTCTATGAGGGTGGAAATGCCTTATTCTTTGTTGCTGTTGATAATGTGCTGTACCCGTTGCATCCCATGGACGTTCCTACAGCTCTTCCCTTTGCTCGCGGTATTGGTAGGTTCGATAGCAGTGGGTCCTATGTAGACGGCGGTTATGGGAATCAATTGTTCTTGCTTGCTCCTGCAGGAGGAATTCCGGCTTACATGCAAGCAACAGCTACCTATGGGACATTCGGAGGATCATCCTGTTCAACACCAATAGCAGCGGCTTCAGCTGTTCTTCTCTGGAATCAGTTTCCATGGGCATCAAATAGTCAAATTGAAGATGCCTTAGTCTGGGGTGCAACAGATATTCTCGACGAAGGATGGGATGACAAATCTGGATATGGTAAATTGAATGTTGAAAAAGCACGGGAATATCTGGCTGAATATGTTCCCTCAGCAAATTCATACAGACTCAATTGGTCCAACATCAATCATGATCCTCTTACTACTAATGGTGAACCTACGAATAGTGGCGTATCTCTATTGCCTCTCAGAATCTATGTCGGAGTTTCAATCCCCATCATCGTTATCTTAATTGTACTACCTATTGCAATCAAGAGGAGAAGGACTGTAAACGAAACTGTTTGAATCTGGCACAAACCGCAAACTTGCGCGGGTCGCACCTCCTTCCATCCTTTCTAATTTTATTCGAGTAATATTCAATTATCCCATTTACTAGCTGCACGGAGTTCTTCAACGATTTTATCTGCGTCTTCCTTTAAGGCAACATAGTCTGTTTTTGCCACACGGTTCAAGGGCATCTCTGTAATAATTTCGACATGTGATGGACGCTTGTAAGAAGCCATTCCTTTTGCTGCCTCATAAACCTCCTCAGGAGTGACCTCCATGCCTGGTTTTGCTACTACGAATGCAAAGATCGCTTCGATGAATACTTCATGCTTGACTCCAACACAGGCGACACCAGCTACTTTCTCTTTCAATGCGTTCATAATGAAATTCTCAACCTCTGTAGGAAAGACATTGTATCCCTTCGGCTTGATTATTAGCTTGGTTCGACCAGCAAGATGCAATCCTTTCTCATCATAGCTGCCATAATCACCGGTGTACAACCATCCGTCGCTCGAGATTGTCTTCCGGGTCGCCTCCTCATTATTCACATAACCTAGGAATAGTTGTGGCCCCTTGAAACAGATCTCTCCATTCTCTCCGGGAGGCATTTCTTTCCCAGCTTTCCCGTCTGGAAGCATAGGCTCTCGAATAGAAATGGGCGTAATGGGCATTGCATAACCAACTCCTGCAAGAATGTCATCTACAGTACCATCGAGCGGTGTGTAAGTGCAAAAACCCGAAGTTTCTGTCAGACCCAGGCCTGTTCCGAATCTCGGAGTCATCTTTTGCAGCTGCTCTAGGAATTGGCGTGAGACCGCTTGCCCTCCGTACAGTCCGAATTTAAGACTGGAGAGGTCATAGTCCGCATAATTGGGAAGACGCCACTCCATGGCAAAGAGAGCAGGTATCTGTCCAAAGAGCGTCACCTTATACTTTTGAATTGCTTCCAAAGTGAGATCCGGTTTGAAAATGTGGAGGACCACACATTTTCCACCAAAGAACCAGGGAGTCATCAATTGCTCAGCTTGGCCTCCGACATGACTCGGGGGTAAGTTCACGCACATGGTGTCTTTCTCTGTCATGTCAAAGCCCATTCCCAGAGTCAGATTCTGGGATGTGATTCCGCGGTGAGAGAGAAGTGCAGGTTTTGGAGCTCCAGTAGAACCAGTGGTATAAATTACTTGACACCCATCAGTTTCAACTATACTATCTTTTGCATCTGAGAATTTCTGAACCAGTTCTGGAGCTTTGCCAGAAAGGACTAGTTCAGCTAAGTCTTCTGCCTCCTTTGCAAATGTAAACACTGATATTGATCCCTCGTTACACTCCTCAGGTTTCGAGAATTGGATGAAGTGCTTTACAAATGGGCAATTCTGTCTGACCGCGACTCCCAGTGCTCCAAAGTCTGCATTAGGTGTCTTTCCCAAATGGCAATACGCCTTCGCTTTCACCAGAGTCAGACAACGAATGACTTCTGGAGCTTTCAACCTTAAATCCAGAGGTACGTGGATTACTCCAATCTGAAAACAAGCATACTGTAGGAATATGTGCTCAGGGAGAAATGGCAATGAAGTGGCCAGAAAATCACCTTTCTTGAATCCCATTTCAGTCAACTTGAGTGCAATTGCGGTCGCTGATTGGTGAATCGTTCTCCATGAGAATTCCCTACCGTCATCTGCACAGATTAGTCCGATCTCCTCAGGTTTCTCTTTTGCCCACTTCTCAATCACTCCATGGACCAGATGTCTATCAGCAAAGTCAGTTTCGTACTGTTCCAGTGTGCACATTGGCACGCCATCTTTCTTCTCTATCGAAATCATGACTGGTCAACTATTGATACCATTTCGAAGATAAAAGACTTCGTCAAATTCGATGCTTTCAAACTCTCACAATGGTAACCAAATGCCAACTCTCTTCTCCATTGCCTTCTGATACACCAATGGTGCGATAGCCATATCGTCCATCGCCAGTCCCAGATTGCAGGTAATGGTTCGTTCTTCGGCTGATTCTCTACCAGGTTTTGATCCAGTAACTAGCTCCCCAATGTCTGCATATATTTCAGGAATATCTTGGAAGTAGCCTACGTTTTGATAGTGTTGGAGTTGTGGAACGTCATCGGTACAGAATTTGTCAACCTCCCTCAAGGCATCAGGATGCCAATATGAATCAAAATCTACAAGTGATGCAAAAGTGCCCTCATCCATCCAACCAGCCTGAATCGTGGCATGCGGTTTCTTTAGAATCGGTCCGGCAGTTACAACTATATCGCAATCTGAAACAGCTTTCTTCGGACTGAAGACTTCTTCAACTTCTAGTCCAAATCTCTCTTCAATCTCCTGTGCATATATGGATGAGGCTTTAGGATTGACATCGTACGCTTTCAACTTCTTCAAAGAGAAAACAATACTCAATGCTTCGAGATTGCTCCGTCCTTGAACTCCGCATCCCAAAATTCCAACAACAGAGGATTCAGGCCGAGCAAGATGCTTTGCAGCGACGGCGGTGGCAGCTCCTGTTCGCTTTGCAGTAATCCATACACAGTCCATCACAGAGATTGGCAGACCCGTGTTTGGATCATTCAAAATCAGGAGTCCAGATATGTAAGGCAGTCCTCTCTCCTTATTGAGTGGGAATCCACTCACCCATTTCAAGCCAGCAGATTTCATTGCAGGTATATATGCTGGCATCGCATGTATGAAGTTGTCAGCCTCACCCGGATGAATTCCAGGTTTGGGCGGCATTTCTACTCTGCCTTGTGCCTTCTCTTCGAATGCAATTTCCATTTGACTAATTATTTCTTCCATTGGAAGATCGATCCGACTTACATCCGCCTGTGAGAGGTAAAGCATGCGGTCTCTGGACTTTGCCACATTAAACACCAACTTAGTCATTTGGCACTCCTTTATTAATTCCCGCAGTACCCTCTATGCGGTCGATTTCAGTAACTAACTAAGTAGATGAGGAGTAATCCTTGTATTCATATGAGGACCGCACCCAAGCTGGAAAGGTTCTGTCGCAAGGGCTGAAGGACATTCATTTCGCAGCCCGCCCTGTAGTACTTGCTATACCTAATGGGGGAATCCCTGTCGGTGTAGAGATTGCAAAGTCATTACAGGCTGAGTTGGATGCTCTTATTGTTAGGAAACTCCAAGTTCCTGGAAACACAGAAGCTGGCTTTGGGGCCCTAACTTCCCAAGGGGCAATGCTGCTCAATGAGCGTCTAGTGCGATCATTAGGATTAAACCAACATCAGATAGAAATGGTCACTAAGAACACTCAGGAACAGATTGATCGGAGAAAGGAGGATTATCGTGGTCTTGTGGGAATCATCGACATATCTGACAAGGACGTCATTCTTGTAGATGACGGGCTTGCTAGTGGATACACAATGATGGCCGCGGTTGAATCAGTAGGAACTTTGGGGCCGATTAGTATTACTGTGGCAGTTCCAACATCATCTCGCAGCGCTGCAGATCTCGTTGGAGCCAAAGTTGAGAATCTTATCTGTCCAAGGATAGAGTCGGGATTCATTTTCGCAGTTGCCAATGCATACAGGAATTGGTATGATGTACCTGATAGCGAGGTCATTGAAATCTTCAAGGCGTACAGAGAATGATAGATTTGTCCAAGTAATGTCTAGCTGATTGAGGGGGGAGAATACTTTAGGCACCAACACATGCTTTTCACAAAGTGATAGTATGGCACTCGATATTCAGTCCCTCCAGAATCAATTCGAAGGTCCCCATCATCTAATTAGAACCTCTGATAACAAAATCCTCTTTCTTAGAGAATGGGAGTCTAGAAGTGAAGTTTCCAAGAGTACAGCGATACTTCTATTTCATGGAATCACTGCATATAGCGGTCCGTATGGATTAATTACCAGACCTCTCACAGATTTGGGATTCACAGTTTATGGTCTTGATCTGCGGGGACACGGACTCTCTGATGGGAATCGAGGCGACTATCCAAGCAAGGAGCGATTCATCAAGGACCTCTGTGAAACAATCCAGTTCGTCAAGCAGATTCATCCGAAAGTTGTTATATTGGGCCATAGTCTTGGAGTCCTGTCAAGTGCAATTGCTTTCAACAATTGTCTCGAGAATATAGATGGTGCTGTCCTCCTGAGCGGAGCTCGTAGGACTAGACCCGGTGCCTATCCACCTATGTCTACAACTCAAAAACTGAAAATCTTCTTCAGTTCTGTTTTTAGACCCAGTAAACCTGTGATAAAGTATTATCGTGAAGGGATGCTTGGACTTGATAATCCTCTCTTCAATTTCAACTATACCTACAGATTCATGAAGATTACCAGTATTCGAGACTTCACATTTCCAGACTTTGGAGATATGCCTATCTTTGTTGGAGTGGGTGACAAAGACGAGTTATTTACAGTTGAGGACTGCAGGGCACTTTTCGATGAAATTCCATCAACTGAAAAAATGTTTCACATCGCGAAAGGTGGAACACACTCCGATTTTCCTCCTGGAAGCTGGGACCCACTTGGAACTTGGCTTGATGAGCACTTCGACTAATAGAACAGCTCATAAGTGATTTCGAGATATCAAATAGAACCACCTCTTGAAAAGGAGTTGCCATTGATGGTTCTGAAGACTGGTGAAGAATATATAGAGAGTCTGAGAAAACGCGGTCCTCTCAAGATATACATGCTTGGTGAGAAGATCGAGAATCCTATAGATCATCCAATAATCAGAGCATCAATCAATTCAGTGGCGCTCACCTATGATTTGGCTCATGATGAAAGGTTCTCAGACCTAATGACCGCTAAGTCCGTGATTACAGGAAACAGGATCAATAGGTTTTGCCATTTGCATAATAGCACAGAGGACCTTCAGGACAAGGTCAAGATGCAACGCGTACTTGGCCAGCTATCAGGAACATGTTTTCAGAGATGTGTTGGCATGGACGCGCTGAACGCAGTCTATCTCACTACCTACGAGATTGACCAGCAGTTCAAAACTGACTATAACAAGAGGTTCATTGAGTATATCAAAAAAGCAGAAGCTGAAGATTGGGTAATTGATGGATGCATGACCGATCCAAAAGGTGACCGTAGCAAACGACCCTCGGAACAAAAGGATCCTGATCTCTTTGTCCATGTTGCTGAGCGAAGAAACGATGGTGTTGTGATACGGGGCGCCAAGGCGCATCAAACTGGAGCTATAAACTCCCACGAACATCTCATCATGCCTACCTTGGCGATGCGGAACGAAGACAAGGACTATGCAATCTGTTGTGCTATTCCTGCAGATGCAGAGGGTATCACCTACTATTATGGACGCCAATCGTGTGATCTTCGTCGACTAGACCAGACAGAAACTGGAGACGTGGACTGTGGTAATCCCACTTTTGGAGGCCAAGAGTGCCTCATTGTTTTTGATAATGTATTCGTACCCAACGAACGCATCTTCATGAATGGCGAGAGCGAGTTCTGCAATAGGTTGGTTGAGTCCTTTGCAGCCTACCATCGTCAGAGTTATGGTGGTTGCAAGGTTGGAGTTGGAGATGTTCTCGTTGGGGCGGCTGCATCCATTGCAGAATATAATGGAGTTGAAAAGGCATCCCACATCAAAGATAAAATCACAGAGATGGTTCACCTGAATGAAACGCTATATTCCTGTGGAATTGCTTGTTCAGCTGCGGGACACAAGACTCCTGCAGGCAACTATCTCGTTGATCTTCTATTAGCAAATGTGTGCAAGCAAAACGTGACGCGGTTTCCCTATGAAATATCCCGACTCTTGCAGGACATAGCTGGAGGGCTCTTTGTTACCTGTCCAAGTGCACGAGAGCTCAATAATCCTGAAACCCGTGAAATCGTCGAGAAGTATCTGGCTGGAGCAGAGGGGGTTGACACAATGGATCGTGTGAAGATGCTCAGACTTATTGAGAACCTGACACTCGGCCGGGCTGCTGTTGGATATCTAACTGAATCAATGCATGGTGCTGGCTCTCCTCAGGCACAGAGAATAATGATTAACCGCTTAAGTGACATAGAGGAGAAGAAGAAGCTCGCAAAGAACTTGGCTCGAGTGTCTGAATAGTTCTTCGTACTCTCATCCCGTATGCTTTTTCTAAAGAGATACTTCTGTAAATCTCTGTTTTTCTGAATTCTGACTGGAGTAGATACATTTATAAACCGACTAGTCAGTTTATTTTAATAATAAAAACCGCCCAGTCGGTTTTAATAAATACATGGAGTGTATCAAAATTGACTTTACTCTCAAAGAATGAACCAAATCTTGATGGATCTACAACGAATGCGCATCAGGTTAGTATAGTGCTACCGCAGACTGAATCAATGGCTGTTGAATCTCTCCAAGAAATCCCAATACTGAAACCTACTCAGATGAAGGATTACATGAAGATCTTTGGTGGACAGGCGTTCTCTCTCGTTGGCAGTGCACTTGTCCAATTTGCACTTGTCTGGTGGCTGACCTACACGACCGGGAGTGCAGTAATTCTTTCACTGGCAACTATGATGGTCATCTTACCTCAGATCTTAGTCAGTCCCTTCGCTGGCGCACTAGTTGATCGCTGGAGTCGCCGCCGAGTTATGATTGTTTCAGACACACTATCAGCTCTGGCAATAGTGGTTCTAGCTTCCCTTTGGACAATGGGCGTGGTTGAGTTCATCCATGTGTTTGCTGTAATGGCTGTCCGTTCAACGTTAGGCAGTTTCCAGTGGCCTGCACTACAGGCATCGGCATCTTTGATGGTGCCAGAGGAACATCTTTCACGGGTGAATGGAATGTACCAGGCTCTACAGGGTCTTGCCAAGATAGCTGCTCCCGCAATGGGTGCAGTCCTCTTGGTGTTTCTGCCCATGCAGCTAATACTCATGGTTGATGTTGCTACCGCTGCGCTAGCAGTCTTGCCATTGTTCATGATTCAGGTTCCAGAACCTACCTCGACTGAGTTGAGGCATGATTCGGTCACATCGGGTGTAATTGAGGACATCGTTGAAGGTTTTTCATATATGAAGAACTGGAAAGGTGGACGGTTCATTGCGGTCGCTATGATGGTGATTAATTTCGTACTGATCCCAACCTTTGCACTTACACCTCTTCTCGTGCTGCGTCACTTTGCTGGTGGTGCTTTCGAACTTGCATTGATTGAGTCAATGATGGGGGTTGGTATGGTTCTCGGCGGCATTGCATTGGGTGTCTGGGGCGGCTTCAGAAGAAGAATGCTCACAGCATTGATGGCTATCCTTATTGCATCTGCAAGCATCGTCTTGGTCGGGATAACACCAGCTAATCTGATACAACTGGCAGTTGCCGGGATGTTCCTTGCTGGAATGATGATTCCCCTTGCTAGCGGTTCAATCATGGCTATAGTGCAGGCAGTCGTTCCTCCCCACATTCAAGGCCGAGTCTTTACAGTCTTGATCAGTCTTGGCCCCATTATGACACCTATTGGACTAGGAGCGGCCGGTGCGATTGGTGACGTTTTTGGCATTCAGACTTGGTACCTCATTGGAGGCATCCTTCTCGCTGTAATAGGGGTCTTTGCTGGGATGAACAAATCCATCCTGCCTCTTGGCGAGATCACAATTGACCTCGAGGAGGACTGATGTAATCAATGGTTGCCCTTGAGAGATCGAGGGCAACATCCCGTTCAGTACAATAGATTTATATTAAACCGACCAGTCAGTTTTATATAGCATACGATGAGGTGTCCTTATTGTCTCCGAAAGTATCTGATGAATACAAGACTATGATGAGGGAGAAGATCCTTGAAGCATCAATAACCCTATTCTCGCGGAAAGGTTATCATGAAACTTCCATGGATGACATTGTTGAAGAGAGCGGCTTTAGCAAGGGTGCAATCTATGGTTACTTTGATAGCAAAGAAGCCCTGTTTATCGAGCTTCAGAAGAAGTTTGCGACACTGAACTATCTGGAGCTCAAAGCAGTGATTGATAAAGAGAAAACAGCTTTGGCAAAGCTTGAGCGAACTGCAGACCTTGTCTTTGCATCCATGTGCGAGGTCTCTGAGGAAATGTGTCTAATGGATCTTGAGTTTCAAGTGGCCTCTTCTCGATCGCCAAAAATGAGAAAACAGCATAGATTTCAGCAGATGGCGGTTATGAAACTCCTTGAGGACACTATCAAAGAAGGCATTGAATCAGGCGAGTTCAGGAAAGAGGTTGATGCTAACAGTCTTGCTGCCATCTTGATAAGCGCGATTGGAGGATTGTCAAACCTTATGGTGACAGCAGGTATCAAGTTCAAGTGGGACAAAATTAAGGAAGCGCTTGTGTCTACGGTCCGTAGTGGAATTACTGTTTAACGCGCACCTTGGTAAAAGTTTAGATCTATCATAGTTCAGTTTCAAAGAGTCGTCTTAGCTCTGTGACACCAGGCCAATTGAATAGATAGTTGGAATAAAAGACTAGGGTCGATAAAGATTTCACAAATGGTGCTCTTTTCACCTCTCGTGCAATTGATTCGATAGTTTCAAGTTTCTCTACAACAAAACGAGCAAAGATGACAGGGAATGCGGCGCTGATGAATGGTGACCAGTATTCGAGAGGATACCTTTTCCTAAGCCAAGCTATAACTGATTCATGATCGGTATTTTTCTCATCCCACTCAATTCGCAATAGGACTTCGGTTAGTCCACCTATTCCAAGGTTCCAGATGACGGCGAAGAGAATCCCTTCTCCTTCTTGCAACTCCTCGATTGTACGTCTAATTCTCCTCGCAGTCATTCCACTTAGGTCTGCAATCTCCACGATAGACATACGCGGATTTTCGACCAAATATTTCAAAACTCGAAGCTGAGTCTTTGTCAGGTTGACTTTTTTCCCTTTAGGATAAAGAAGAACATGAATCTCCGAATTTGCAACTGGTTTCAAGGTTCGTATGAATGTCCCAAATTCTGAAAGGCCAGAAAGCCCGCTAGTAACAGCAAACACAGCATAAAGACCTCCTTTACCACAAGCAATGGGACTGACTTGGAATACAAAGGATGGTTCTCCTAATTCGTCAATGAAGTCCTCCTCGAATTCAGAACCATCTGTCTGGACTATGGCTAGTACTAGGTCGGAATCAATCATCTCGAAGTTGAGCGTAGTAATGAAGCGATCTATCACCCCTCGCTCCAGTAATTTCGTGACTCTCTTTTTCACAGCAGTAGCAGTAATACCTAGTTTGTCAGCCATTTTTTGGTATGTCATTCTGCAGTCTGAATCAAGTTGGAATATGATTCTCTTATCGATATCATCCATGGGAATCACTTCATACCAAGATTGAAACCGCTCTCTAACCTACCCATTTGTTTTTCGGTCTAGAGATATGTGATGTACAGCTAGTTTCCAAACCAGCAGGTGTAGGACATTTCATATCTATTTCGTGAGTGTTAAACTTCGTGAAATGTATGAATAGTTTCAGCTTGAAAGAGAAATATGCCAAAGCCGAAGCTACACTTAGAGGTGAAGGCGGCACCGGAGAAGTAACTGTTTTGATTCATCGAACTCCGTGGCTCCGTATACTACTCGTGAATAACCAAGATGATGACCATTCTCTCTCAATTGAGGTTGAGATATCAATTCCAGACTCCAATGGAAAGAGTGAGCTAAAATCCTCAGAACTTATTGATACACTCTCCAAACATCTGTTATATCTCCAACAGCTCAGAGATAGCGGTTTTGAATTGTCCGTGATTGGCACTGGATGCATCTACTGCGCATCACTGGACATTGATGGAACTCCCAAAGATAATTTATTTAGAGCTCTAATTCCACCGTAAACTGATTAAAACCAGTCAGGGTGGAAGTTGTGGACTCTATTGACAAGCGAATACTTCTCGCACTTGATGAAAATTGCAGATTATCTTACCAAGCTCTAGGCGAAAAAACTGGTTTGACTGCCACTGCTATTAGAAAACGTATGGATAGGTTGATTGAAACCGGTGTCATAGAAGAATTCTCAGTGATTTTGAAGCCAGCAATGATGGACTCTGATTATTTGGTTGCACTAGTTTTCACCGATGGTTCTGAGGATGAAGAAGAACTCATGGAACTGATTGGATCTAATCCCTTGATAGTCCAAGTAGGCCAAATAGTAACCGGAGCTGGTAGACTATATTTTCTCCAATGTGAGTACAAAGGAGCAGAAGGACTTCAGAGTCTTGCATCGTTCATTCGGACACTTGATTCAGTCAATGATGCCGAATTACACACAATATTGGTACAACGTGGTGAAAAATTCAAAATCAAGAAACTTCATCTTAAAGTTTTGAAATATCTTCTCGAAGATGCTCGAATGCAAGTCGGTCAACTAGCGGAGGAAACCGGCTTGACGGCAAGACGAGTAAGCAGAGCCATTCAGGAGATGCTTGACAGTAATGCAGTCTGGTTCGCTGCACGGTGGAATCTGAGTCTTGGAAATAACTCAGAGTTCTATCTCAAAATCACATATGATGAACAGACTTCGGAGATAGAAGAGATAAACAGATGGTTCCGGGAATCTTTTCCTGATGAGTATTGGTATTCTTTCTGCTCCGCAATGGAACCTATACTCTTTGCAAAGTTTGTGACCGAACATTTCCGAGACGCTGAGAAGATCTCTCACCTTACCAAGAGCGCGCATTTCGCCAAATCTGTTGATGTCCTTCTCTCATATCCTGTGAAAAAATTCCCAAGGCTTGGACGAATTGAGTTAGAGCGAATGATTGATGAGGTCGGACTATAAATCCAATTGACGATTCTCTTCTTCCTTATACTTCGCAGATGTCGTACTAATGTGTCAACAATTCATTTAGACATTAGTGGAATGTGAACAAGATTTTTCTCTAAGTGACGCATACATGATATGCTGGATATTCGCCATAGCGGAGGAGTAGCGATGGAACCAATTGGGACTATAACCCAATATTTCCCTTTTATCGATGAAGAAACAAAGAATGTGCTGGAGTATGTTATGGCTGAAGCTTCAGACTACTATAACTTTGTTGAAAGATTGGGTGAATTGGTCTTAAACACTAATAGTCGAGTCATGACTGTCTATTTTGCAATTCATCATGCTATCCTTGCATACGAATACAAACTCATCGACAAGATTAGAGAGAAATATGGTGAAAATCAGATTTTGGAACCAAATCTGTTCTTTGCTTCATCATATCAGGGCACCTATGAAGATGTTGAGAAAGTCCATGAAATGGCTGATGCAATTCTTGCTACGCAACCAGATGATTGGATCGCACTAGAAATGTACTTCATGAAATTCGAAGTTGCCATGAGAAACTATCCAAAAACCATGTATGAAACAGAAATAATGGATAAGATCAAAGAGCTAATGGACAACGAATCTAATTTTGGTTTCTACGAAGCCACGCTTTATGATTACTTGTCAGAGAAGGCACTCTCAGATGGTGACGCTGATGGCCGACTTCGATGCATTAACAGAGCGTTACGCGCCGCCGAGAAATTCAATGACCGAGTACGAGTTGCACACCTTCTAACAAAGAAAGCAAACATCATTATGAACCAGGATCGGGCAGAATGTAAGGAATTACTTCAACAAGCATATGCAATAGTTGAATCTTCTCTGGGGATTCCCATGAACTACGCAAATATTCTGGATAAGCTTGGTCTTATAGACGCAATGCGCGGCAAGTTTGATAGCGCAATCAAGAGTCTTCTAGATGTTATCACGCTACGAGAAAGAGCAGGTTTGAGCACAGCCAATGCTTCTTACTTTCTCTCGACCTTATACAATGTGATTGGCGAACCTGAATCTGGTTTGGAGTGGGGACTAATGACCGAAAATCAGGTAAAGAACAGACCAATTCTGACAAATCGCGCAAAACTCAATCAGATGTGGTCACTTATTCTCTTGAATAGGCTCACAGAGGCTCAGATTCTTTTGGATACATATCAAGAACCAATCTTGAAATCTGGAGATGAGAGTCAACTTGCATGGCTCTACTTTGTTACTGGCGTTTTGGAAATGGCTCGAGGAGACTTTACATCAGCTCTAAGTAGTGTTAATCAGGGACTTGAGATCTATGAACAATTTCGGGGAGCTTTCATTATGGAACTCATCTTCTTGTATCAACTCGCAAAGATTGAAGTTTATTCTTGTACCTCGGAAGAAGTAGTTTCTCCATCGTTGGCCATTTTGGAGGATAAGGCACTGTCTGAAGACCTTCCCGGAATATTGGGACTTGTTCTGCTACTCAAGGCTGATGCAGCGATTATGGACAGCGACGCAACGCGTCTAAGAGAGATTGTTCCACAGCTCCAATCACTCATTGAAAAGGAGGATCTAGAATTCTTAAGAATTCATTTTGAAAGTTTGACTGAGAAGCTATAGGAAGATAGCTGTAGGTCTCTTCACCGCTGGAACTAGCATCTGGATCATTGGGTGCAAGTAACGCACTGGATTATGTAAAGCCTTCCACTGGAAAACCGGGTATTATATCTGATATTCCCAAGCATTCCAAAACTACGATAAGTAAAATGATTATGAGAACAACAATGATAGCATAAAGGATCCTACGGTCCATTTACATCTACCTCCTAACGACGTAGTAGTTGTAAACTCTATGCAGGTTGTATAAAAATTCAGCTATTAAAAGATAAAACAAAATATTTGCCGAAAACGACTCTAGATTTTATGATAAAGTATGAACTGCTAACTTAACGTCATGGTCTTCTCGCATACCAAAGAAGCACTCCAATTGCTATTATTCCTACTAATAGAATCAAAACGCAAATGCAATAACAGACGTGATGGCATTCTGCTGCATTGGCTGTTGCTTCCATTGTCGCGCCGCCTACTAATCTCCCATTAATGTAGATATCAACCGTGAAATTGCGTTCTTCTTGAGAATTCTCAAGTATTCCGGGATCAACAAACAACGTTACTGACTTGTTTTCATTTGCCTCCATTCTCTGAGAGGAGTAGTTTAGAACCGTGGCATTCCAAACATCGTCATAGCTCCCCTCCTGCTTCACGTTGATTAAGACATAGTCTTTGGCATCTGTAGGATTACCAACCTGAAAGTTTCTTGAACCAGGCGAGCACAGAGGAATGACATCTTGATACTCTAATCCGATGTTGTTGCTCTCATCTTCTAGTCTTTCATTCGTGGGTTCGAGTACTACTTGTAAGTATGCAGCATTAGGGAGGTTAGGCATCCAGCTAATGGATGCCTCATTTGATTCTCCAAGGGCAATTGTAATTGTATCATTTCCAACTGGTCTCCAAGATACTCCTCCATTATATGAACATCGAAGGGACACTTTAGTATCAACTGCATCCGCGTTTCCTCCACAATACACCTTCACTTTGACATCGTAATTCTCATTCTGTTTGACATATGTCACTTGCCTCGAACCTTTGTATATTGTTATACAAGGATTGTCCCAAACAAGTTCGTAATTTGCAAGATGCCAAGTGCTTTCGTCATACTGCGAATAGATGTAAGAATCAGGATTCTGGTCTGTAGATAATCGTTTGAAATAATTAGATGCCCGAGTATTACCTTGTTTCGCAGTGACTGTAACGATAGGTGGCTCATCGTCAGGTACAGGTATTTGAACTTCGTTTGAGCCCACAGGTATCGGCGGATATTGCTCCACTCCATCGAAAAATATGTTTACTTCTTGCTGTTCATCGAATCCAGATACGATGATTTTTACATCTCTGCCCACAACGACTGATTCGGGGGAAGCGCTAACTGTGGGGGGCTCTCCAGTGGGACTAATGTAGTCCGGCGCAAAAGTCTCGACTTCACCGATATATGGTCTGAAATTGTGTTTTGTCACAGTCACATTGAGAGATGATAATGTATCAAATGGATCGCAATTGAATCTTATTTGACCCCAATTGTCCGTATAACCAACTTGATAGATATATGTGCCCTGTTGGATACAAACCTTGGCTCCAGGGACGCGATCACCGGTGTCTTTGTTTTTGACGGTCACAGCAAACTTCTGGTCACCTGTGGTTCCGATGGGCTGATACTCGACACTAAAATTGGAAGGATTCTCTGTCCAAAGCTGTGTTTCAGGGTCGCCAAAGAGATGGAATTCTTCGAATGTTGTTCTGGTTTGCGCCTCTGGATCATAGCGAGTCATCCTTGCGTGTGCTACCTGTAACTTGCTGAAAAGTAGAGCCGCACCCATTTCGTAAATGGGTTGATTTTCAGACTCTTGAAATCCTGGCCAGAAGGCTTGGACTATTCCGTTTAGTAGATCTCCGCTGATTCGTGCATAAGCTGGACGTGAAGCTGCAATTACCGCAATAGCGCCCCCATCTTTCATCCTTGTAATGTTCTCAGCGAAGCATTCGCTCGCCACAGAACTAAAAGGATTTGGAACCAACCCGGAGATATCCATGTACGTTTGATCGGTTTCACCATCAAACCATCCAGTATTGCAACCCATACTCACTATCAATGGTGTCTTATTTCCATTCACCAAATCCCGAACACAAGAGGTGTCGAAGTATGGCGTGACCCATCCTTCTATGCCTTCCCTTGGATTCGCATCAAAGTTGTAGACCATATTCGTCGAACTGCCATGACCGTAATAGAGAGCGAAGAAACTTCCTTGATTGAAAACTGACTGCAATCTCTCTATTACAGGAGCAGCCAAAATTGGATTGACCTCTTCTTCAGGCCAGTAATAGTCAGCTAGGGGTGAGTTCGACAGCAGATTGGAGTCTGGATCTGTCGGATCGAATCGAGTGTAGAACTTCACCGGTATTTGAGCATCCGACCGTGTATAGGTGTAGTTCACTTTGTAAGCATAGTCCGATTCCAAAAATTCTCTAATCTTTTCAAGATAATAGACAAATGGGTACTCTCTGTCTTCTATCCCATTTCTGGGTTTCATGTCATTGAAATATCCAGTTGACAGCATATTGCTATAGAACTCTGGTTGAAATGGCGGAGACTGCTCATATTGAAGAGTCTTGTTTACGACTATCTCGGCTTGTTCTGGGGTGTCCACTGATATCCGGCTGTAAATCATATCGGGGAAATATCTATGCCCCTCAATATTGAAGTAGCCTAAGTCCGATGCAATGGTACCGAAACCATCCGTATTTGGTTGAAAAAGAGGAGGCGGAAAACCCGGGCCGAACTTTGCTCTATGATTCATGTCATAATTAGTTGGAATGATTTCGACATCTCCAAAAAGCAAGACATATGTCGGAGCTGGAATCGCATTGTTGTAAGCAAATTCAATTACCGCCCTTACATCTGTTGTTGTTGGTGGTTCCGAAAAGGAATAGACTGCGGAGCGAACGCCCTTTTGCTGTTTCCAAGCGGCTAGTTTCAGAGCTTGAGGTTTGAGAAGGTCGGTTGTGATAATCAGATACTCGCCGCTTACATCCTCTGGGATCAATTGGGACTGAGAGAACATATGCACCGTGGAATTTGGAGAAGATGGCGGCGACGGTGGTGTGATTGAGTACAGGAACGGTTCGCCCAAGGTTTCAGAGTGTTGGATGTGGATAGGATCGTAGTATAAAATGGAGTCACGAATGATTTGCTCAAAGATATCTGATCGCAACGAGCTTCGAACTGGCTGAATCTGAGCAGGCTTGCTATACTTTAGTTTAATTACTAATTGGGAGAACATCAGAGCGTTTCCTGTTACAGGATTGAACTGAACGGGATAGAAGTTGAGTTCCAGCAGTCTGTGGCCCCTTATCACTATCGATGTCGCGGTTGTTTCTCCACTAACACTGGTACCATTTCCGGGAAAGAAGGCATTTCTCGAATACACAGGGTCGAAGATTGTTGGAGCCGGATAGAATAGGGACAAATTGTAAGAGTCGGGTACACTTAGCTCAACTGGAACATTGGGGAGGGGAGCAGGTCTGACGTTGTATCCAGTGTCTGTCACATACGATGAGGCGAGGACTTGAACCGAAACGTCAACGTCAAAAGGAATCTCGACAAACTCGGACAACCGTGGTAGCATGGGCCTACCGGGCTCATTCATGGAGAAAGCTCCTGGCATTTCGAGGTTGTCATACAGAGTTCCGTTTATCGAAAAGGTGTTGTTTCTATAGAATCCATGAAAATCTGCAACAATCGTGGTCCCTGAAGTATCCGAGACCGTAGTGTGAGCTTGAGATGGAGTTCCAGCGAGTGATGAATCAGGTGAAACCCAAACTCCTTCTTGGGCAAGAACTGAACTGATTTCACAGGGGTGGCTTGCATATACCTGGTCAACAGGAATTGGTTCTAACTCTTTTCCAGAGCCAATATCGGTTGTTACTCTGATCATGGCTATGGTAGAAACTGCTAACATTGATACAATAATAGCCGCCATGAATTTCAGGGAAGGCCTCCTTTGGTTCGTTCTCACCTTCTTCATCCATCGCTCCTCCACACAAACGGCAAGAGTTCCTTCCTATGGTCGCAACTAATAAAACACTTTATTCTGTGCAAAAGCTATGAATTGAGTTTCTCAGCATTGATGGTTTTTCAAAACAGGTCCATGTGGAAAAGAAGGCATTGAAACTTGGAAGCAATTTCGAAGAGTGTGGTTTGGCTGCAACACGCAGATATAGTTGAAGAAGCATCACACCCACGATCTGAGTGCGATGCTTCCTCCTTAGTATGGAGAATAGAGAGATTTTCTCGGATTACCTAATCATTGAGGCTACCGGACTATTGTACTGATATATTGAAACACGGTCTAGATTGTTTCTTTCAGTGCATTCCCAGCAACCCTTTGAGCTTTTTCTTGTTTTAGTGAACGCCATTTTTATCACCCAGACAATTTAGTTCAATTGTCACATTGTTATGCTACACATAGTGTAAACATTACACTTTCTTATAAACTTATCGTTGATAAAGGTGTAAAGAAAATACTAACAAAGATAGCAAAGGCTATAAAAGTGTAAGAGCTATAGCATTGAAGCAGATTTAGTGTATCTGTCGAAAAATAAACGGTGCGAATATTGTCCACAGAACCACAACCAGTTTTCCCTGATTCAAAAGTACGCAGTTACTTCATGATTACTAACCGAGACCTTGTCGAATCTTTTCGAGATCCTATTCGGCGTGCTATTCTTGTTGCCCTCCGGTATGGAACTGAGAGCATCAAAGAGCATACAACCACAGAAGAAACGATCAAGGCTGATGGCACGAAGGTGCGCACGACTGTGGTGGAGGAAAAGAAGACTAAACGTTTCTGGTTGACTGTGCCTGACATCGTGGCAAACGTCGAGCAATATCTCCCAGAGGTGGATGTATCAAAATACAACTGCTATTATCATTTACCAAAACTGGTAGAACAAGGTCTTGTGGAGGAATTCTCTCAAAAAGATGAAGACGATAGTAAGAGTCGTCGAGGGATTTACTATAGACGTACAGCGAAAGTCTTCATTATCATTGACTCGAAGATGAGCGGCGATGTTGTAGGTTCATACTTCAAGCTTTTCAAAGATGGCCTAAATGTCGACATGAAGGAAAAAGATTGGGGACATCTGGAAGACCTTATGCTGCGGCAGATTGAAATGGTTGATGAAACGATGGAGTATCTAGCGACTCAAATGAAGGATGTCGATATCGAATCCACCGCTTTGAGTGACTTGCTCCAAGGACTTGCATACATCTTCCTCTCTGATAATGACGAGTTTCTTGGTATCCAAAAGGAGATCAAAGATGTTATTCTCACTCCTTGCTGTGGAAATACAACAGACATGGATGCAGTTTGTTCGTACTGCGGTGACTCTATAGAGAAAGGCGAAATGATTTTGAGAAACGTGGAAGGGAAATCTCAGTCCTTCTGTTCAGAGACCTGTGCAGACAACTTCGTTAAATCATTGAAATGAATTCGGATTGGCTTTGTCCTTTTCCGGACCTTCTCTATGGTAGACTAGTATAATCAGAAACGAGTGTACGATACAAATGCATCAGCAGGGAATATGTCCTCAAGTCTTCTTGCTGTCTTTTCATCGCAGTCGATCTCCTTTAGAGACCTAAGAAGTGTCGGTGGAGTAATCCCTGCAATCACTTCCGATAACTGAAATGCGTTAAGAGATATGTCTGGTTCTGAGTCACTCCTTTCAGCTGTTAGTTTACCTCCATCAGGAACAAGAGTAAAGATACCATTGTTCCATGGACATTGATCATCAGTCAACTCAATAGTGACTTTTTCTGTCGTATCTTCAGGAATCTTGATACTTCGGCAGTAGCCTTCAATATCAACAACCCTCATCATCATAGAGCCTATCAAATGCGACTCGGTTCGATGGATATCACTGAAATAATGTCTGACTGGAACATCAGCATCGGTCCACCATGAAACTTTGCTCACGTTAACTGAGTGGTTACGAACCAACTCGACGATTGAGGGAAAAACATCATCGCGCGCGTATCTCGACATACCGACAGTCAGTTCAGGAGGCTCCCTCGGTGGTCCTTTCGTGAAGTTGAACCACACACTGCCTACTGGCCCACTATCGTCCTCAAGTATATGCATAATACCATTCTTCATGACATAGTCCATGAACTCGCCACTCGTGAAGAACCTAGAGCCAAACCGTGTCATTGTTCTTTCGATTTGCTGGATTGTTTTCCTATCATCTGGGTCCTTCGCTTCTCTTGATGTTATGTCGTTCCTGGTCTTGCCGACTCTAATTTGGTCCCTCGTGAATACATGGTAGGCTCGCTTCTCTGCTAATGCGTATGAAAATTTCTCATAGAATGGTCTATAGAAGGGGTCTAAGATTGAGAGAGATGCACTCTCATCTCGCATCCTAGGTAAAGAGATATCAAATATCTTCCTGACTAGTCCTTTCCTACGGTACGCTGGATCAGTTGCAACTGCCCATACGCCGCCAAATCTTACTGGAGCACCTCTGATAATCTGTTCTTGTTCAGCGGTAGTGAAGAACGAGAGACTCGAAACAACCTTACTTCCATCCACTGCAACATAGGCGTAATTCTCCTTTTCAGGAGTGTTCCATCTCTTAATCCACTCTTGTTTTAGATAGTCTTCATAACCTGTGGTTGATTCGAATGCTTTCCAGAGCACTCTTAGCGCAGACTCTCTGTCTTCTTCACGGGCTTCTCGTACCTCTATCATAATGCATCTGAGAAGTTGGGCATTTAAGAGACTTTTGAACTAAGTGAATTACTCTTCGAACTCTTGTTTCATCTTTTCAACTAACTTCTCACTCTGTGCTGAATCCGTCACGAATTCGATCTCCTGGAAAGACGAAACCCCAATCCCCAGCTCCACAGCTCGTGCAATCTGTTCCTGCTTGAAAATTGATCCCTTGGAAACCTCTGGTGTGGTGCCAAGCATTCGTAGCAGCGCGACACCGACTGCATCTATTGCGATTTTGTCTGTTCCGGCAACAAACACATTCGGCTCTTTGAGCGTCCCCTCCATCGGTCCCCCATCAACAAAAGCAAGTACTCCGTCCATAATGACCAAGTCCCATTTGTAAGCAGCATTGATCTCGGCAATCATCTTTCTCTGGTGCGGTGAGCTATGAAGCTCACTCATGTATTTGTAGCCCACTCTTGGAACCAAAGCTGTTGCGTTCTTCAGAGATAGGGTGAACTGACCTCCATACATGTGAGTCTTTAAGCAGCAGGTTTCGACAACGCACTCTGCTTCATCGAAGACCTTTGCAAAAAGGAAACCATTCTTCCAGTGATTTCCTTCAGGATTTTTCTTCACCCATTGGTCTTCCGTTGCCGTTTCGAGGTTTACGATATTGAATCCAAACTCGTCTGACAGTTCATAGAGACCCTTTTTCCTGAATGCCTCATCTGTATTTGCAGGTCCGCATCTCTCTGCAACAGTGATTGTCTTTGCTCCCATCTCCTGTATCTTTACCAGAATCTGTCTGAATGTATCCATGTGAGTCGATGCGGGTGGTGGGTCCGCTGTGTTGAAGTTTGGTTTGAAAACGACCCTCTTGTCTTTGACTGGATTGATTCCAAGGAGTTCGAAGGATTTGTTCACTCCGTAGACTCGATCATTTGTTGAAATAACTGCAACCTTGGTCATAGTCTTCCACCTGCTTTAGAGAATGTGTACCCCTACATGCAACTGTATATGATGGTTTTGTAATAGTCACCCATCAGGCTCTAGTCTACTAGTCTGAGGGTCATCTTGTACAGTCTGTGATGTAAATGATATCCGCGCTCTCCACAGAGTTTAGCCAGTTCCTCATTGTCAGTGAAAGTGCTTCTCACATAATCAAACTCTGGCAGACTTAGTTTTTGTATCCCGATAATGAAATCATCAAAACAATCGACGTCAGTGATTTCGAATGGAAAGACACCTGGATATGATGGTGTGAATCTGGCTGCCCCGACAATCTTCTTGGTTTCATTCTTCAGTGTAAGGACTTGATTCACTTCACTCTCTATGAATTTCCTGATCTGTGCTGATGGTAATGAGGGGAACATTTCAGCCGCTACATCAATGTCATTTTCATCAATAATTTGACAGGTATATCTTCCTTTAGGTTCAAGACCTTCAAATGGGATAAAATAGCTCCAGGTTGTCCCTGATACCATGAAACCGTACTTCATGTATAGAGACTGAGCTGTTTTATTGTAGTCTTGAGTGTAGAGATGGACTGCCTTGATGTTTTCTTTGTTTTTGAACCAATCAATCGCATGCTCCATCAAAACCTTCCCCCATCCCTGCCCCTGATGCGAACCAGCCACACCTATTCTACCAAGATGGCCTTCCTCTGATCCATATTGAGAAACACGGATATAGCCTACTAGCAATTCATTGATTTCCAATGCAATGAATCCATCCGTACTGAACGAATTGTCGAAATTGTCCTTTGTCATCAGGTCCCCTTCTTCAAATGCAGTCTTCTCCATCTCGTGGAACCTGTCCCAGTCTTCCTCTCTCAAAGGTCTCAAGGAGTAATCGCTTACCATCTTGACCAGCTTCTGATTTCTCTTCAAAATGACTGTTTGAACTTGTATAAGAAAGGCTATGGTCAAGTCTGATTGTCCTCGCTCGCTCCGAGTCAGTTATAACCAATTCCTACTATCAGTCGCAATATGTCCAATAATTTTAGTCCAGAAAGAGCAAAGGAATCTGATTATTCTTCGATTTCGGCGCTTCTAGAAATCACTAAGCTTCCACCTGATGGTATCGAGCCTCATTTGGAGAACTTCCTCATTATCCGACATCCAAATGAAAAAGATGGATCTGAATTCCTCATCGGTTCAGTAGGTTTGGAGATTTACGGTGAATCAGCACTATTGAGGTCTCTTGCAGTGCACCCTGACTTTCAAGGAGCCGGACTAGGTACGCAACTGGTCGAGAGCATAACCGAACTAGCAAAAAAGAATGGAATAACTCGTCTATTCCTTTTGACTGACACAGCTGAAAGATACTTTGTGAAGAAAGGATTTGTTGTAGTTACGCGAGATAGGGTTCCTGAGGACATGAAGCAATCAGTCGAATTCACCACCCTCTGTACAAGCTCGCCATCTATGATGCGTGAAATCTGAAAACAACATTCATCTCGTGCTTTGGATGAATGAAACTTTTTTCTTCCTCTCTTCTTCCCATTTCTTACGTTCCGATCTAAGTTGGAACAGATCCACATCCTTGTAGATTAGATTCTCCTCTCCCCTTGGCACATTCCTCTCAATGCGGTCCTTCTCAGGACTATAAATCAGTGAGTCGCCAAACTCCGCAACATTAGCAAAAAAGCAGTACGCATAGATTGACCTTCTCGCGTCAAAATGTGCCGCTTTGAAATCAGCAGTTACTGGAGTGAAAGCTGGATTGATGATTAGGTCCACAGGAGGGTCCGAGTTCTTCAATTCAACTCTTAAGTCCATGTCAAGAAAGTCACGGCAAATCGTTATAGCAATCCTACCAAACTGTGTGTTGCATACGATTGTGTTTTTTTCTTTTTCTGAAGTTTCAATTTTTTCTATGAACCTCTTATCTGCTATATGGATGATAGCTGGAATATGCTTCTCCTGCTCCCAAAGGATTCCATCTTGACCATAGACTCTGCAAACATTCTTCCTTGTATCCTTATTGTGGAATGATCCCGGAATGATACACATCTCGTACTGTTTAGCAAGGTTTCGTACATCCTCTGCCAGTTGTTCATAGTTGAGATCGATGGTCATCTCAGGAAAGATGAGGACGTCAACATTCTCAGAATTAGCTCTCTTTACCATGCTCTGCAATTTCTCTCGCACTGTTTCAATTGAGTCATCTCGAAGACCGATTAATCCGTCACCTTTCTCTTCGTAGAGCTCATTCAGAATATCCCCTTGGTCGGCGAGTCCAATCTGCGCAATACCTACTCTGAACCGACCTCTTTCTGATTTCTGACTGCTTCCCAGCAGGTCTTGGTAAACCAATCTATACTTAGACTTTCTTGACTCGACCTTTGATTCTAGACCAAGAGTTTCTACTGTTTTCTGGACCATCTTTTCCAACAGTTCATTCAGGTTGGTAAGTTCAACCATCTCCTGTTTGGACGGACTGGTCTTGAGAGTTTTTTCCCATTTCTCTCTTTGCTGTTGTAGAAGTTGAACCTCACGTTCCACAGTTTTTGACAATCTTAGCAGTCCTTTTTCATCTGCAATCTGCTTCGCTTTTTTCATCAATTCATCTGCTTGATTAAATTCGAATGCCACAACTGCTAGCTTAGATTGAAGAAGAAGTGTTTCGACGAACAAAGGATGTGATGCCTGTTCTTCAGCTATTCCGCTGAGTCGTTCGGTAAGATCTTTTGCTCTTTTGAGAATGCTCTCTTCCCCTGATATCTTTAGTTCCATCAGTAGTAAATCGCACAGATGGATCATAGCTGTGACCGTGAGCGAATGGTCTGTGATTTCTTCCTCCAAAAGTTTCTCAAGAATCTCCTCCGCCTCTGCTCTCTCACGTGTACGTCCGCTCTTTTTAAGAAAAAGGGCTTTTGAAAGTCGATATCTTTGGTCAACAAAGAGACTGTCGGATTCTGAATTCACCAGTTCTAGCTTTGACAAATATTCGTGGGCTAGCTCTGTGTCTTTATTGTCCAATGCGGCCCAAATGATATCAGAGAGAGCATTTGAAATCAGCCTTAGACTTCCCATATCCTCTGCAATTGTCAAGCCCCTTTGGAAGTATTCGTATGCAATCTCAGGCTGCCCTTTTCTACTGTAACAATCCCCAATATTGATCAGAGTCAGAACTATTCCTTCCTTTGTCCCCATTGCTTCATAAATGAGAAGACTTCTCTGATAGAACTCCAAAGATAGTTGAATTTCTCCCTTTAGACTGTATATCTCTCCCAAGTTGTGTAGAACAAGAGCGAACTCTGGTCCAATGTTAATATCCTCTTGAATGGCTAAGCTTTTGTTGTAGTACTCCGTTGCCTTGTCCAACTCTCCCTTGAGTCTGTAAATCACGCCGATATTTATGAGTGATACAGCAACGTCTTGCTTTGATGCTATTCGCTCTTTGATGGCTAGACTCTGTTGATGATATTCCAATGCCTGATCGAGCTCACCTCTTGATGCACTTATGTTAGCCAGATTATTGAGGACTTTTGATACACCATTCTCATCATTTAGCTCTTCATAGATCGTTATGCTCCTTTTGTAGCACTCAGTTGCTTTGTCAAGGTCTCCCTTCGTCCAAAAAACGAGACCCAGGTTGTTGTAGGCTATAGAAATGCCTTCTTTATCCCCTAGCCTCTCTCTGATTCTCAAGCTCTCTTCATGGCTTTCCTTTGCCTTAATCAGGTCACCTTTGTACCAATAAATCACACCTGCTTGTGATAGGATATTGCTCTTCTTTTGTTGAAGAATCTCCTTTTGCTCTTCTAGCTTCCTCATCCAATCGGCGGAGAAGAATCTTTCAGCTTTGTCAATAGCGTCAAGACCATCATCCAGCTTTCCTGTTCGCCAGGAAACTTCTGCTCTGATAACTAGGGTGTCCAGTGTTACGAGAGGATCCTTTGACTCATCTCCTGCAGAAAGGGCGTTTATGACCTGTAGACATTTCTCATATTCTCCCGTCTTTAGGAGGGCCTTTGCACGAGTGAGTTTTTCTTGAGCAGATTCTGTCAAAGCCACTCTTCCTATTGGACGCTTTCTTTACATGTGCTCTAGTTGTTCAAAAGCATTTCCAGCAGTACGACAATACTTCGATGTCAATGTTTAAATTCAAATTTCCCTAAAAATCGTTTACAATGCGAGGAATAATGACAATCCAGTATTGGTTCCCAAATATTAGTGGGAACTAATGCTATGTCCTTTTCCTCGTGATGCCTGCGTTTTCTCTGTGGTCCTCTCGGGGGAGAGGACTAGGTTTGCGGACTGTAGCTATAAGCGAACAGCTGCTCTGGATGTCTTGTTCCTCATTGGAGGTAAAACAAGAATGTCAGGAAGTATCTCACGAAAACGGAAAACTAAGGCAATACGTCAACATAGCAAGGACGAGGTCCGATGGTATCTAAAGTACTTTGCAGAGATGATCAAAGAGCAGCATGAGAATAGCATGTTTCCGGATGCTGAGTATACTACTCTGACATCGAAACAGATTCTCCGTATTATCGAAGGCCCAAGCATACGCAGAAAGTAAAGTGCCGAAGTAAGTTCAGGGGGTTTCAGAGAACCCCCATCCATTTTTCTATTATGCGGCGAGAGCGCACATTGACGTCTAATCAGATACATAATTTGCTTCGAGATGATGTTTTTCGAAAAAGCAACTGCCTCAATTCCTAATTAGGGTTCCAATTCCTAAGAAAAAGTAGGCCGCAAACAACCTTCTCGTTTTCTCTATTGTGTTGATTTTTGGACATAGACACAAAATAGTTATGAAATGATGCAAATCAAGCCAATATTTGAATGATATGAATCATCATTTTAGAGATATTTGGGAAGCTTCGTTTTTACTATTTTTATTAATGCTGACGTAGTAATAGCTACTAAAAAGCTTAAGAGGTCAGTTTATCAAATCAGCTAAAAATAATATAGTTGAATGATTAGTAATGTGCATGTTTGAGAGGTAATGGTTCACATTTCATCTCCATTGTGTGCATAGTTTTGTTTCAACCTGAAACTAAGGTAAAACAGCCATGTTTGTTTTGTGACATCATTCCAGCTTTTCTGATTGAATAGATTCATGGTTAAGACTTGGAGCTCGTAATCATGAAATGCCTATTTCTTGTCCTATATAGTAAGAATTCAATTGTGATAGTTTCAATTCCAATCATTTCTTGTAATGTGTATGCGCTGTTTTCGACAATGAAGCATATAGGCCCTTTATGCAAGATATGAGTATATTGACTAGGGCGGTGAACCTTGAAAATTTGGGATCATCGAACCTTGAAAACCACAAATTTCCACCAAGTTTAGTGACAATCGACGAATCATGAACACCATCGATGCTTTCTATCTGGCCACCGTGCTTGATTCAATAGGTGGAAAAAGATGGTACGAACTAGACTCATTCCGTCTTCAAGCTTCATTCAAGAATTGACTACCCTGGCAAAGGGTAGACTCCTGGAGAATTGTGTTGCTTGTGGAATGTGTACAGCAAGATGTGCAGTTGCAGCTGGTACTCATTACAATCCACGCCAGATTATGCAGAAGATTCTTGTTGGAGCTCGGGAACCAGTCTTGCATAGTGAGCAACCATGGGTCTGCAAGACATGTCATCAGTGTGAGGACACCTGTCAATACGGTGTGAGACTTGCTGACGTTTTTAGAGTTGTACGTAGTCTGGCAATCCGAGAAAACATCATACCGGCTTCTTTTCAAAAAGCAGCAGATGCGATCTTTTCCGATGGGTGGCTCATGAAGGACGCCTATTCTGACTTCATTGCTGATGAACGGAAGGAACTAGGTCTAAGCTCGAGACTATCTCACAATAAGCGATACACAAGGGACGTAAGATCGATGTATTTTGAAGAGGATGGGTAGTCGCATGAAGGAGTACGTACTGTTCAGAGGCTGTGTAACTCCAGTACGTCTTCCTGCATATGAGGCTGCAACTATAGCTGTCCTCGAAAAGCTTGGAATCAATATAAGCCCTCTAAACAACACAAACTGCTGCGGCGCACAATACATTGAATCTCTCAATGAGAATGCCTTCCTTGCTCTGGGGGGAAGGATTCTTGCACTCGCAGAGAATGAAGGTAAGGACATCCTTGCCATCTGTGGCGCTTGTGCTGGATCCTTGAAGCACGTGAAAATGCTGCTTGATAGAAGGAAACGAGCACGCGCTGATGTCAACTCTTTGCTTGATAGAGATGGGCTTCAATATACAAGAAAGGTGGAAGTAAAGCATCTTCTGGATGTCTTTGAACAGGATTTAACTCTCAGCTCTCTTGAATCTGCGATAACTAATCCCTACACAAATATCCGTTTAGCGGCCCATTATGGTTGTCATGTATCAAGACCTTTCGATGACATGAATTCTACCAGTGGCAAGGTTCCAACGATCATCGATTCAATCATACGAGTTGCAGGTGGATGGCCTGTCAAATACGAAGGTAAGTTTCGTTGTTGCGGTGCTCCTCTTCTTGCAATGGATGACAAGCTAGCAAGTAAGGTGGGAATAGAGAAGATCAGGAGCATCAAAGAAGCGGGTGCAGAGGGGATTGTCACAGCCTGCGCTTATTGCAACATCCAGCTATCTCAGGTTCAGCTTGGAGGCAGATTAGGAAAGTCCAGAATGCCTGTGATAACGCTTCCGCAGTTCCTTGGTCCATCTTTAGGCATCCTCGACGAAGAGCTGGGGATGCACATGAATCGTATCAGTCCTAGTCGTATACTCGAATCATTAACAGGTGTGAGGTACTAATGGAAGAAACTGAAAAGAGAAGCTATCGAGGCGATTTTCCTGTTCGCGACGAAGATGTGAAGGCGTCATTCAAATATAATGTCGCTGACATGGTTGGCGGAGAGGGTCTTCTTCGATGCTTGAAATGTGGCGCTTGTAGTGGCGGCTGTCCTGTTGGTGCGGTAATAGACTACAGACCCAGGAAAGTCCTAGGCAATGTATTGCTCGGACTCAAGGATGAGGTGCTCTCAACCGACCAGATTTGGCTTTGCGCGGCTTGTTTTACCTGTGAAGAACGATGTGTCCAACAAGTGAACTTTACGGATGTTGTTACCGTGTTACGCAATATGGCAAGCAAGGAGGGACACGCTGCACAGGGTTATGTCAAGATGGCTGAAATGGTAAGGCAGAATGGACGCGTGAGCGCAAGAACCGGCTTAGTAGACAAGATGCGTGAACAACTTGGTTTACCTCCCTTACACGACCCTGACATTACGCAATTACAAGGGATAATGAAAGCGGCCGGACTTAACGAGGTCTTGGCAGCTAACCAGAAGAAGGAGGTGGAATCGGATTGAAGAAGGCAATAGCTTGGGGCTGTTTGGTTCCCACAAGACGATCTTTGATAGGCTACGAGGCTGCCACCAGAAAGGTTCTAGACCATCTGGGAATTGAAACAATAGACATTCCCAACGAAACTTGCTGTGCTCCTTTCTGGATGCAATCTCTTGATCTTACCACTTCAATCGCGATGGCTGCAAGGAATCTTGCCAAAGCCGAAGAGATGGGCTTGGATCTCCTTACACCTTGCAGCGGATGTTTCCATTCCTATAAACGCGTGAACCACGTACTGGAAACTTATCCGGATATGCGGGAACGCGTAAATGAAATCCTGAAGACGGTTGGTCTGCACTATGATGGCACTGTAGAAGCCAGGCACATTGTGGACTTCCTGTACACCGATATTGGAGCTGACAAGATCAGGCAAAAGTCCGTGCGAGATCTGAGCAACATCTCAATTGGTCTCAGATATGGATGTCATATGCTTAAACCTCACGAGCTGTTGAACATCGAATACTCTGAGCGACCCACCTTTGCAGATGAGCTCATTGAGCAGTTTGGCGTGAACAGTGTGCAGTATACCGGTCGGCATCGATGCTGTGGAGGACTCTTGAGGGGTGTCCAGGATGACCTCGCTGATCGTATTCTTCATGAACGACTTGTGGATGCACAGGATGCTGGAGTGGATGGCATCGTTACAGTCTGTTCGTTGTGTCATTTGCAGCATGACATGGGTCAGAGAACCATCAAGCGAAAGTTCGCCATGGATGATTTGGATATTCCCGTCCTGCATTTCCCACAAATTCTAGCTTTAGGGTTTGGTTACTCTCCCGAAGAACTTGGTCTTGATTTGCATACTGTGAAGACTGACAAAATTGTGGCCAAGATAGTTGGAGGTGGTAGTAGATGAGTGAACCAGAATTGCGAGTAGGCGTGTTCATATGTCACTGTGGTTTGAACATCGCAGGCACAGTAGACTGCGAACGTGTAGCAAAATACGCATTGAATCTTCCAGATGTTGCTTATGCAGTAGATTTGCTGTTTGCATGCTCTGACGATGGACAAGAGAATATCAAACAGGCGATTCGGGAATACAGCCTAAACAGAGTTGTTGTTGCTTCTTGCACACCCCGAACACATGAACCAGTTTTCCGTGCCTGTGTTGAAGAGGCTGGATTGAACCGCTATCTCTACGATCAGGTAAATCTTCGTGAACATGTAAGTTGGGTTCACATGGATGATCACGACCTCGCAACCATGAAGGCTGAGGAGCTCATCGCAATGGCGGTTGAGCGTGTAAAGTACCTTGAGCCCTTAGAAAGAAAAGCGGTCGACGTGATACAAAGCGCTGCGGTTATTGGTGGAGGAGTAGCTGGCATTTCTGCAGCTCTAGATCTGGCTAATGCGGGATTTGAAACTCACCTTATTGAAAGTCGTCCAACAATCGGGGGCCAAATGGCTCTGCTTGACAAGGTCTTCCCACAAAATGATTGTGCGATTTGCATTTTGGGACCAATCATGTCCAAGGTTGGTCAGCATCCAAAAATCAATCTCATGACCTATAGCGAGCTCGATAGTGTGGATGGATACGTCGGCAACTTCCGTTTGAAAGTAAGAAAGAAGTCGCCTTACATCAATTATGACAAATGCAATGG
Source organism: Candidatus Thorarchaeota archaeon (assembly GCA_011364905.1). Classification (GTDB taxonomy): domain Archaea; phylum Asgardarchaeota; class Thorarchaeia; order Thorarchaeales; family Thorarchaeaceae; genus SMTZ1-45. The sequence goes on along the minus strand of RDNZ01000001.1, from coordinate 134,307 downwards.
GTGTGGTGACTGCGAAAAAGCCTGCCCTGTTAGTGTAAAGAACGACTATGAATTCGGACTTGCTACACGTAGAGCGGCTTACAGGCCATTTCCACAGGCAGTGCCTAACAAGTATACGATTGACAAGAGAGGCACCTCTGCTTGTAAGATCGCCTGCCCAGCGCATGTGAATGTTCAAGCATTCATTATCCTCCTTAAAGAGGAACGTTTCGATGAGGCTCTTGAGATTTATCGAAAGAGCTCGCCTTTCGCTGGTACGTTGGGTAGAGTCTGTACGAATCCTTGTCAGTTAGAATGTGAGCGTGGAAAATATGATGAATCCGTAAGTATCAGAAACCTGCACAGATTCTTAGCTGACTATGAAAGAGAGGCTGGTGAAATCAAAATCGATCCGATTGTTCCCAATAAGAAGAAAGCTAAGAAACCAATTGCTATCGTTGGGGCTGGACCTGCTGGTCTTGCTTGCGCGTATGATCTCGTTAGAGAAGGATACTCAGTTACAGTCTTCGAAGCAAGAAAGAAAGCTGGAGGTCTACTTAGGTATGGTATCCCTGAATATCGGCTCCCCCGGGACATTTTAGATGATGAGATTGGAATCATCAAGAAGCTTGGAGTTACAATCAAAACAGGATCCAAAATAGAATCAATTGAGGAACTAAGAAGTCAAGGCTTTAAAGCCATCTTTGTTGGAACTGGGGCTCCTGGCAGTCGCAAGATGAATATCAAGGGCGAGAATGCCAAAGGTGTTCATCACGCACTCGCTTTCCTCGATAAGGTGAACAGCGGAAAAACCGTTGAGATTGGTCGTAACGTTGCGGTGATCGGTGGAGGCAATGCAGCAATTGATGCTGCACGCACTGCTAGACGGTTAGGGGCAAAGAAAGTCACGATTGTCTATCGCCGTTCTAGAGAAGAAATGCCAGCAATTTCATCTGAGATAGATGCAGCAGAAGAAGAAGGAGTCAAGATTGCCCTTCTAGCGAATCCTGTGGAGGTCATCGAGAAGAATAAGCAAGTTTCAGGAATGAAATGTGTACGAATGAAACTAGGTAAACCAGATGATACCGGTAGGAGAAGACCAATTCCTATTCCGGATTCAGAATTCAAGATGTCGGTTGATAATGTCATCATCGCAATAGGTCAGGAGGTGACTGCTGATGCATTGCTAACACAGCTCGAACCCACAATGTGGGGCTCACTTGAAGTTAACCCAGTCACTCTTCAGACAAACATGAAAGGTGTTTTTGGTGGAGGCGCTGTAGTTCTTGGCGGCGGTGGTACTGTTGTCGAGGCTGTAGCCGCAGGGAAAGAAGCTGCTAAATCTATTGATCGATATCTAAAGGATGAAGATCTTTTAGAAGGCCGCGAAGAATATCTGAAGCCCATCGAAAATATCGAGATTGATGGTAGTATCAAGATGAGTTATGCACCAGTTATGCGGACTCTCAGCAAGTCCAAGAGAACTACATCATTTGGTGAGGTTGAACTTGGATTCAAAGAGGCTGTAGCGCTTGCCGAAGCCGAACGCTGCTTGAGCTGTGGTGTATGCTGCGAATGTGAGAAGTGCGTTGAGGCTTGTAAACTCGAGGCTGTTGACCACTCGCTTCAAGATGAGATTGTTGAGCTCAACATAGGAACCATCATAGTAGCCACAGGATTCAAGGTCCATGATCCCATTGAAACACGTGAATTTGGGTATGGAACTTTTGAAAATGTCATTACGAACGCACAGCTAGAACGGCTGACCAACGCAGCAGGTCCAACTCAGGGTAAGCCATATCGTCCTTCGGATCACACGGTTCCCAAACGAGTAGCTTTTGTCCAGTGCGTTGGGTCAAGAGACCGACGATTTAACCAAGACTATTGCTGCTATATTGGCTGCGAAAATTCACTGAAGCAAGCTATTCAGATCAAAGAGAAGTATCCAAAGACAGAGGTCACTGTGTATGCCATGGATATCAGAACTCATGGACTTGGATACGAAGGTCTCTACAGGCGGGCAAGGGAGAAGGGCGTAGTTGTGGTAAAAGGTCGTCCCTCTGAGATTGAGGAAGATCCTGAAACCAAGTCCCTTGTTGTTCTAGCAGAGGATCTATACACAGGTGCGCGTCTTGAAACTACCACTGACCTTGTGGTTCTTGCAACTGCCTTGCTGCCAAATGATAACACAGCCGAGCTTGCCCGAAAGCTGAAGGTTTCCACTGGGGAATATGGGTTCTTGATGGAAGCTCATCCGAAACTGCGTCCTGTAGACTCATTTCAGGATGGAGTGTTCTTGGCTGGAGCTGTACTTGGGCCCATGGACATTCCAAAGGCTGTCGCCTATGGGAAAGGTGCAGCTGCTGGTGCTCAGGCCCTGATGGCACCTGGTGTCTTCTATGTGGAACCGATCTATGCTGAGATAGACACAGAGCGATGCTTTGACTGTGACCTTTGTACAGATCTTTGCCCATATTTTGCAATTACCGGGACTGGAGAGGAACGTCGGGTAATGTTCGAGCTTTGTCAAGGCTGTGGGACCTGCGCGGCAGCATGTCCAAAGAATGCTATCGATATGCGACATTATCGCAAGCAACAGATCATACCGCAGATTTTAGCTGCGGCATCTGTAAGAGGAGAGTTGATACCGTGACTCGAAAGAGATTCGAACCGAAGATTGTTGCGTTTACCTGCAACTGGTGTTCCTATGGAGGGGCAGATCTAGCCGGCATCTCTCGAATACAACATCCTCCCAATGCAAAGGTCATTCGCTTGATGTGTTCCGGGCGAGTGGACCCAGTAATGGTGATTGAAGCGTTCAAAGGAGGTGCCGATGGAGTGATGGTCACTGGGTGTCATCCTGGCGATTGTCATTACGCAACCGGCAACTACCGAACCCAGGTCAGATTCGATGCCCTCCAAATGGCAATGAAAACTATGGGGCTGCACCCAGACAGGCTCAAGCTTCTCTGGGCAAGTGCCTCAGAAGGACAACAATGGGCAGAGGGGATAACCGAGATGACGGAATCTATCCGGCTATTGGGACCTAGTCCGCTGAAAGCAGGAGGTGCTGGAAAGTGACCATAGCAGACGAAAAGGTTGACTTTGGTTCAATGAGACCCGCCGAAACTGCAGTTGTCGTCGGAGGCGGAGTGGCAGGGATGCAGGCAGCTCTTGACATTGCAGATCAGGGATATCAAGTTGTTCTGGTGGAGAAAACGCCATCAATCGGTGGTGTCATGGCAATGCTCGACAAGACCTTCCCCACGCTGGACTGCAGTGCTTGCATCTTGACTCCCAGACTAAGCCAAGTGTCCCGGCATCCAAACATCAAACTATTGACCTATAGCGAGATCAAGGGAATTTCAGGTGAAGCAGGGAATTTCAGAGTTCAGGTTCTCAAGAAAGCCAGAAGAGTCTTGGAAGACAAATGTTCGGGATGTGGAGATTGCGTACCTCATTGTCCTGTCCAAGTGAGAAACGAGTTTGACCAGAATCTTGGATACAGGAAGGCTATCTACATAGGGTTCCCACAAAACACACCACTGGTGTATACGATTGACAAGGATAATTGCATCAAGTGTGAACTCTGTGTCAAATCCTGTCAGAGGGATGCCATAGACCTCTCTATGGAGGATGAGCAACTTGAGATTCCTGCAGGCGCTATTGTCATAGCAACAGGCTATGAGTTGTTTGATGTGTCGCAATACCACAGGTTAGGATATGGTCGGTTCAAGAATGTCATCAATGCTCTTGAGTATGAACGAATTATCAATGCTGCTGGTCCAACTGGGGGTAAACTGATGCGTCTGAGTGATGGAAAGATCCCGAAGTCGATTGGCTTTATACAGTGCGTAGGCGCTCGTGATGTGCAAAAAGGCGTACCGTACTGCAGTCGTGTATGTTGTATGTATGGGATCAAAAACGCAGTCATGTCCAAAGAACTTCAGCACGATATTGTCAAGAATGTGACAGTCTACTATGCAGACATCAGAGCATATGGAAAGGGATTCGAAGAGTTCTATACGATGGCCAAGGAGCGCTTCGGAATCAAGTTCATCCGAGGGCGCGTTGGTGAGGTTTCTGAGGATTCGAAGACCAAGAACGTCAAAATCTGGGCCGAAAACACTGAGACCGGCGAGTTCCTAAAACAGGAACATGAACTACTTGTCCTCTGTCCGGGCATACTTCCTCCGAAAGGCCTGAAGGAACTTGCTGACTATGTGGGACTAGAGGTCAGTGTGGATGGGTTCATTCCAATCCAATACCCCGCGAGTAATCCTGTAGATACTGCAGTTCCAGGTGTCTATGTCGCAGGTTGCGCCGAGTCTGCAAAGGACATTCCGGACTCCGTTGCAGCCGGGAGCGCAGCTGCAATGCGGGCTAGTATCACTCTTGCGCAAGGAGGTGAACAGTGATGGAACAGGTAGATGAACCAAGGATTGGTGTGTTTGTCTGTCACTGTGGACACAATATAGCTGGAACAATAGATGTGGAACAGGTTGCTCGGAACGCTCAATACTATCCCCATGTTGAGTATGCAACTGACTTCATGTTCATGTGTAGCGATTCTGGTCAACAGTTAATCAAAGACATGATTCATGTTAACAATCTGAATCGGGTTGTGGTTGCTAGCTGCTCGCCGCGAATGCATGAGCCCACATTCCGACGAGTTGTAGAGGAGGCTGGACTCAACAGGTATCTTTTCGAGCAGGTGAACCTTAGGGAACACTGCAGTTGGTGTCATGCTCTAGAACCAGAAAAAGCAACAGCAAAGGCTAATGATCTCGTTCGTATGGCAGCAGCGCGAGCAGCACTTCTTGAGCCACTTGAAGTGAAAACAGTTGAAGTCACACCGCATACTCTTGTTGTGGGAGGTGGTGTCACTGGACTTAGGGCGGTCGTGGACATTGGATCCCGTGGATTCAAAGTGACTCTTGTTGAAAAGGAGTCGGAGCTCGGAGGGCATCTTCGATATCTCTCAACGATGTATCCCAACAATGAGAAAGCTGAGGATGTGATTGACCGCATGCTCATTGCCGCACGAGCAATTGAAGATGTTGAGTTGTTGACGGACTCCGTTGTCGTTGATTTTGACGGCCATATTGGGGACTTTGAAGTTGAAATCAAGAACTTGAAGACTAGCAAGACAGTCAAACGAACAGTTGGGACAGTCATTGTCGCAACAGGGTTTGAACCATTCGAGCCAGAAGGATACTACGAATACGGAAATAATCCAAACATCATCACCCTCGCAGATTATGAAAAAATGAAGAAGAATGGCTCAGTGCTTCGGATTAGTGATGGCAAGCCACCAAAACAAGTCATGTTCGTCGGGTGTGTTGGTTCTCGAGAAGAGGGCAACAAGGGCCATGAGCATTGTTCACGTTATTGCTGCACCGCAATGACGAAAGCAGCCTCTGAAATCAAGGATATCTCAGATGAAGTAATGGTTCTCTATGATGACATTAGAACATTCGGAAGGGGGCATGAGGAGATCCATCGAGAAGCAAGACAGAAACACGTTATGTTCTCGAAGTTTGCACATACGAAAAAACCAAAGGTCTGCCTTAAAGGAGACGATATTGTCGTCAAGTGGAAAGATGTCCTGTCAGAGACCTATTGTGAGTTTCAGCCAGACCTCCTAATACTCACTACAGCTATGGTTCCTCCTCCTACAACGGATGAGGTCAGCAAGATGTTCAGTCTGACTCGCTCGGGAGACGGTTTCTTCAATGAGGAGCACATCAAGCTTGCACCTCTCACAACACATACTGCGGGTATCATGATTGCAGGAGCTGCTCAAGCAGCAAAGGATGCTACTGATAGCGCGACACAAGCCAGTGGAGCAGCTGCAAAGGCAACCTCGCTGATGGCTCAAAAGAACGTGGAGATTGAGTCGACGGTTTCGTGGGTTGATGAAACGCTTTGCTCGTCATGTCATACCTGTGTGACAGCTTGCCCATTCGGAGCCATAGGAATGCTCACAACAAACGATCCACCAATAGCATTTGTCACCGAGGCAAAGTGCAAAGGCTGTGGGACGTGTGCAGCTGCATGTCCAAGTAATGCAATCACAATGCGACATTCCACTGACGAACAGATCATGACCATGGTCGAGGCATATCTGACACCTCAGACTCTGAAAGGAGGTGGCGAACAGTGAAAGAAACAGCCAACATGGAGAAAGTGGATGCAGCTGCTGAAGCTTTTGGAAACGAGCGCTTGAGATGGCTTATTGGCAAAGGTGATGTTCTTCTTCAGCGCGGAGACCTAACACCTGAGAGACTCAAACAACTAATGGAGCAGACAGTCCGAGAGGAGATTGACCGAAGCTATATTCTTGGAGAGTTAAAGGATGGACCTGCGACAATCACAGAGATTGCAAAAGCAACGATGATGGAGAAGGACTACATTCTTGAGAATCTCCTCGCTCTTATGAAGTGGAACATGGTTGAGATTGTTGGGGAGGATAAAAGAGAGTACATATACGCACGGAAGGAGGTCTGAGGACTCCTTCCCGTGACTCTTTTTTGCCCACTAGCAATTGTCATGCTGCCTGACAACCTTGCTTTGCGAGAATTTAGGAATGACAAGGTCTCTGATCTGTTCTGCTAAGGGTTCGACATCCTCAGGGTCGTAGTTTGACATCACAATGAATGTGAGGCCGAATTCAAAGAACTTGATGTAGAGCGCCGTAAGTCCAGGGGCTCCTCCTGCCATCGCAATAACCCTTAGAGGCGTACCTGGGTCTACCTCTAGAGGTCTTAGTACCATATTGGAATAAGCCGAGTTCAAAAGATCATTATTCGCTATTGCATTATCTAATAAGAGAAAGTCCTCAACTGTTGAGTATCCTCCTCCTGCTGGACTGCCACGGCTTCCTATGATAAAGTAATTGCATCTCCGCTTATTGGGATGCTCAGAGCCACCTGGCATCATGCGAGTGTATCCCGTAGCCATCTTTGGTGTGGCAGAGTCCACTTCATAGTGATCAGTGTTCATCATTCCAGCAGGAGCATAGATATTCTCTCTCACATAGTCATAGTAATCCATCCCAGTTGCCGCCTCTATGATCAAACCAAGTACAACATATCCTGCATTGCTGTAGTTCCGCTTCTCTCCAGGTTTTGATAGAAGGGGGTCATCAATGAAGAATGGCACAAAATCGGAAACCTTTCGAAGTCTACCCAATGCCGCGTCAAACTTCTGGCCAAAATAGTCTCCCAATCCCGATGTAAATGTGATGAGATGTCTGATTCTCACACTTGAGGCAATGTCTTCTCGAAACTCCGGCAAATGCTTGCCCACAAAATCATCAAGAACCACCTTGCCAGCTTGAACCAGTTGCAGAATGGCAATCTTTGTTATTAGTTTGTTCAGAGAACCAATATTGTACTTTGTATCAATCTCATTTGGGACATCAAAAGTCTTTGATGCCATTCCATATGCTTCTTTGAACATGATTTTGTCATCCTTGGCAACCAACACTGTCCCTGAGAATTTGTCGTTCTCCACTTGATTCTCAATCAGTTTCCTGAACTCATCAATATCAAACTCTGACATCGCGCTGCCTCCGAATATATGAAAATATTTCGATAATATCGAAATATATTGACAACGTCGAACTTATAAGGTCTCTTCTCGTAGCAGGTACTAGTTCATCTCTATTGGGGATAGCAATATGACACTACCTGAACTTCTTTCCGATCCAGTCAGGGCTAGGATCTACCTCGAGGTCTTATTGAGAGGAGAGGTAACTGCGCAAGAGCTCATGGATACGATAAAGATCAGTCGTAGCACCATGTCCCATCACCTTTCAAAATTCGTAGAGGCTCATGTCTTCAGTGTTCGTGTACAAGAGACGGGTAGGTCCGTGAAGTACTACAGTCATAATCCTGACTTCAATGAGGAAGTAATCATTGAGGGTACTGATGATGGGGCGCTTAGAAAAAGACTAATGTTTTTGGAGTCAGCTTCTGCTCATCTACAAATCATCTCCACTCTATTGTTGGAGCGGGCTAAGTCAGCGTTGGAAAAACAAACTAGATCAAAAAAAGGTTCGAAGGTATCATTCACATTCACTTTCTTGTCTAAGACGGAGGCTGATGTGTGGAACGAGGAATATGCTGTTTTTCAGACACGCTTCGAAGAACGATGTAAAGACTTGGGGGAATCTACGGATAGATTCTCACATATAGGATTTGGCGGAATCGTACCGACAAAGTGATTCACTACTCCGATTCAGGAAAGACAGGAAGAATCGGTGTGCCCTTGAACTCCACAACTCTTTTCATTGAGAGAGATATCTGCTCTCAGTGTGAGTGAAATGTCTGGTTTTAGTATCTCTGAATATCACAACACTGCTGATATCTATGATAAGCTCGACCATCTGATGAGCCTCCCTGTGTACAGGATTGAAGAAAAAGCCATGAGTGAATACCTGCGATATTTCGAGGAGAAGTGCAAGAAATCAAAGGACATGATTACTGAAGCCAAGAATTTCATTCCTGGAGGTGTCCAGCACAATCTTGCATTTAACTATCCATTTCCTATTGTAATTGATCGAGCAGATGGAGCTTACCTTTGGGACACTGATGGCAATCAGTATATTGACTTCCTTCAATCAGGCGGCCCTATCATGCTGGGGAATAACTACAAACCTGTCAGAGACAAGATAATTCAACTGATTAATGAGAAAGCACCGTTAACTGGTCTTTTCTCTAAATTCGAATTAAAACTTGCTAAGGAAATCAGCAAACACATGCCGTCCATTGAGATGTTCCGAATGCTTGGGAGCGGAACAGAATCAGCCATGGCTGCAATTCGAGTTGCACGTCTCGCGACTGGAAAAAAGAAGATCATCAAAATGGGAGGAGCGTATCATGGCTGGAGCGACCAGATGGTGTATGGACTACATATCCCAGGCACTGGTAGCTTCGAAGCGCATGGTATTCCTGGCGGGTGCAGAAAGCACACTCATGAGGTATTTCCAAATGATATAGATGCTCTACGCAGGAAAATGTCCACAAACCGAATTCGGGGGGGTACTGCTGCTGTTATAGTTGAGCCAGTTGGTCCTGAGTCCGGAACCAGACCTGTTGATAAGGACCACAACAAACAGATACGAGAGCTATGTGACCAATATGATGCCCTTCTCATCTTTGATGAAGTCGTCACATTCGGTAGGATCGGCCTTGCTGGAGCTCAGGGCTATTTCGGCATCACCCCTGACCTAACGACTTTTGGTAAGGTCGTTGCTGGCGGCTATCCTGCAGCTGGAGGCCTTGGTGGAAGACGCGATCTTATGGAACATGTTTCAGCAGGCATAGAAGGTGGTAAGAAGAGAGCTTATGTTGGTGGCACTCTGGCTGCAAATCCTTTGAGTTCTGCAGCAGGTTACTACACAATTCAGGAGATTGACCGAACCAATGCCTGCGAGAAAGCAGGACACGCTGCAGATAAGATGACCAAGGGTCTCGAAGATATCATTGATGACCTGAACCTGCCTTTTGTGGCATACAATCAGGGCGCCATCTGTCATCTGGAAACCTCTGGGACCATGTTTGTGAAAGTCATCAAAAATCCTTTCAAGATCAAGACCATTTTGAAGGAGATTCAGATCAGGCAGCACTTCATGGAGAGAGTGGGTGCGGCTTACATGGCTGAGGGAATCGTCACACTTGCAGGCTCTCGAATGTATACAAGTATGGCAGACGATGATGCAGTTGTGGAAGATGCACTCGTACGGTTTGAACGAGTCCTCAAAAGCGTTGAACAGACTGCTATTTGAGTATCCCTCGAAGCAAAACATTGGTCATTTCAGAAGTAGTCCCCCATCGTCGAGAATTACTCTTCCCAACAAACCAGTTGAATACAATGTTAGCAAATATTGTTCCGATAAGCGAACGAATAAGAACAGGTATGGATATGTTTCGAATTTCTGACTTCTTCTCGTAGATCTGCTTTATGAACCCAGAGTCTGTGGGGAAATTGAGTTTGATGGCTCTCTCAATATGTTTTCCATTCATCTCAACAAGTTCTACAAAAAACAGGTTGAGCAGTGTCGGATCACTCCGAAGTTCTTTGTCGAGCTGATTAACCGCATTTGTCAGTAGTTCTTCGGCTGTCGCTCCACTGATACCATCAAGAATCTCAAGAATTCTAAACATTGGATGCCGCTCGATGAAAACAGCTTCGAAGATCTGTTCTTTATTGTCAAAATGGTTGTAGATGGAAGCAGCCTTGATTCCCGCTCCTTCAGCGATATCCCTCATTGAGCTTCCATGGAATCCTCGCTCAACAAAGAGAGTGTACGCAGAATCTCGAACTAGTTTCTTAGTGGGATCCTCATTGGACATCAAAGCACAACCCGTGCATCTACTAACACCTGTTAGTTATTAAGCTAACGTATGTTAGTCATCGCTGATTATCCGAGAAAAAGCACGGCCCATATCGAAAAAACATAACCCAAAGTCCCACCAATCAAGACAGGCAAAGCAATAACACGGTCCACTGCTTCTCGCAGATAGGACATTAAGACTAGCGATATAATCAAACACAGACCTGGGAGTAAAATGATGATTAGGAGATTCTCCAATAGACCTAGCGCTGCAATATCTCCGAAAACTCCAACCATGTAGAAATAAGTCAACAATGTAATCGACAGATTGAAACTGCCCACCTTTAGAGGATACTCCCAAATGCCTCCCTTGAGGTTCCCGAAGGCCCAGAAAGCAAGGATCCACATGAAGACAGCTATCTCAGCTAACGGGAAATGTCCAGATGTCCATAGAATGTCGAATGAAAGGGCAACAACAATCAGAATCACCTGATATACTTCATCGAATCTTTGTTCACGACTCCTCTCAGACAAAGTTAGAATCTCCATTTCAGGAATATAATAAACTCCAATACAATAACTTATCGAGGCATTTTGAATGGAAGACTAATAAATAGGAGATGTCACCCTCACTACGTCAGTGCTACTGACAACCAGAATAGGAGAGAACTTGATTAATGTCAGAAAACATGTCACCTACCAAAATCATTCTATTCATTCTATACGCAGTGGCTCTAGCCATGGGCGTAGCGACTGTAATATTGCCAATTCTTGGCCAGCCTGTTGATATCATATTGGTCGGAATTGCAGTCTTCTGTCTTGGTCTTGCAGGACTGAGCCAAGTAGCAGATTGAAGAATCCAAGAGAGGGAAAGAGATAATCTACACCCTCTCATCCCATTATTTTTCATTTACATATTCGTGAGCCCAAGTCAAGGATCTGTCTACAGTTGGAATTTCCTCCAGTGTATGGAAGACTGTTTTACCTTGTTCCTTTACTCGATTCAGTTCCAATAGAGCTCCCTTCGACTCAGCGAGCAGGAACAATGCATCACAGTGGTCGACCCATGGTGCGTGCCAGTTCATATAATCAGGCCAATCCATATCAATTCCGAGTTCCTTTGCGAGAATATCCGGCCAATGAGTGAGATGGGGGATGTAGGGGAAATGTCCCTTTTTCCATATTCTGAGACCTGCTTCCATAGCCTTTCGGACATTCTCTTCAATCTCTTCCTTGGTCTGTCCTGTGTAGGGTCCAGCAACATAGATCTTCATGCTCTTCAAGTTACAACACCTGCAAGTTGCTTCCTACTACTGTTCTTCTTGCTAAGTCACATCAATGATGAGAAGTGGCCAGCTACTGGTTCCGTCGAGCGGGTCAGGGTCTACTTGAATCTGTTGATTATCATTGATGTCTGTTGCTCTGGTCTGAAAGGAGTAGCTTCCCGCTGTTGAAAAACTCACGTAAACCTCCCAAAATACCCACACGTTATCTGCGTCGATTTGCTGAATTATAGGCGCATTATGCCACGTTGCTCCATCGTCTGTTGTGTATTCCACTAGCTTAACGCGAGTCCCGCCAAACGCACAACCACCGATTCTGAGGGATTCGCTCACATTGATTCTTACGTAGCTAGTAGGAAAGAAAATCTTAGAATCAATATCTATGGGTGGGGACGTGTCCCATCCGCGATCTTGCCAATAGTCTTCCAGAGGCGTATCAATTACCTCTATCCCAATAACCCATGCCGGCTGTTTAATCCCATAGTACCCCGGGTTAAGAATTCGCAATGGAAATCCCTGAACTGGAGGTAGCTCTACACCGTTCATATACAGTGCTCCAAGAACACCGTTGTTTTGCAGCTGGTTCATAGTATGTGATGCATAATACCCATCAGCAGCAGTGTACTTGACTCCCGTTGCGCTTCCTGAAATTCCTAATGAATCCAACAGATCATAGACATTAAATCCCCTCCAAATAGCAGTGGACACCAGTTTTCCATTTTTGGTGTTACCAATACACTCTATGGTGAGAGGTAAATCGGTTAGATTCAAAGCCTGCAACTCTTCGAGAGTGAAAGAACGAGGATTATCAACAAGGCCAGTTATTTCAAGTCGATACGTGTCCCGATTGACATTTGGCACACCATCGATTCTCGTAATGTAATAGTCTTCATTCTTTGTGTAGAAGTCGGGGAAGTCCGTAAGGTTCGCATTCTGTGGCGGAGGTATTTGATTCATACTAACAACGACAAGAACCACAACTACTATCGTTGCGACAATTCCTGCAAGGATCTTTCGATTTCCATTCATTGCTAATTAAATTGCTTCATACTTTTTGAATGTTTTTAAAAGCAATAAAAGACCCCTGTGCACAAGTTCTTAAGGGTACATCTATCACAAGAACACACAGGTATACCAAGTACTAGGCGATTTCGAAACGTGGCCCGTGAGGGGTCTATTACGATTACACACATGCCCACTGAAGAACACCCTGTTTTTGTTTGACCTGTTATTCGCAAAAGCGAGAGAATATACGATGAGTTACGCAGAAAGCGAGCCTATTGAGGCTACAGTGGCTGAGTTAAAGCCACGAATGAAAAATGTAACAATCACTTTCAAAGTGATTGCTACTGGAGAAGCGCGTGAAGTCACATCTCGAAGAGATGGAGAGAGCCACCGCGTGGCTGACGCAACAGTTGGTGATTCAACGGGTACTGTCCAAGTGCCTTTGTGGGACGCCTCTATTGATGATATGAAGGCAGGAACTACCTACACACTGAAAAACGGTTACACAGGTCTGTTCCGCGGAAACCTCCGACTCAATATCGGAAAGTACGGTGAGGTTGCTGAGGCTGAGGAAGCCATTGAAGAGATCAACGAAGAAGTTGACATGAGTGCTGAAGAGCACGAAGACACCCGTCGTCGAAGCTATGGTGGCGGCCGTGGTGGCGGTGGCGGTTATGGTGGCTACGGTGGCGGCGGCGGCGGCGGCGGCTATGGTGGCGGTGGATACCGTGATAGAAGAGATCGCCGTGGTGGCAGCTACGGTGGCCGCGACAGACGTCGTAGATATTGAATAAGATTCATCAAAAAATCGCTTTTCGGGTTCCTTCTCTTGGAGGGGCCCGACTCCTGTTCTTTTACGATTCCAGAAAAACGTTTCAAGTGAATTGCATTCATATGAAACTCATGACCTTGTTCTTAGAAGGCAAGTGAGCCTTTTGACTCGACTCCTGTCAATAGTTTTCATTAAGGCTACTGTCATTGCATCAGATTGCGCTGTCAGTGATATCTTCGTCGTATCACAAGTAGTGGAACTGGTAGAACAACAACCACTAGAAGAGAAAGATTGATGACGAACAGACTGTCCAGATGCCCGCTTTCCTCACTTGCAGTGAGTACATATTGCATGACAAAGTAGTCAGTCGGATGCCAGTCTTCATCAGCTATATCGCCAGTGAAAACCACTACGATATCCTCAGCGGGTAAGACATAGATTTTCTGCTCGTAATGCCCTGTTGCTTCATAGAAGTTAAAACCTGGAACACCCCACCATGTATATCCATAGTGATACCAAGACCCGGTGTCATAATACATCTGGGTTGAAACATTAACCCATTCTGAGGAAATAACCTGTGTACCGTTCCATCTTCCTTCATTCAGGTAGAGATACCCGAAACGAGCCATATCTCTTGGTTTGAGATACAATCCCCCACTGCATCCATATTGACCGCTCGCTGGAACATTCCACCATGTGAAGTAATCAATACCTATTGGGTCGAATAAGAATTCTTCTGCAAAGTCCACAATACTATATCCTGTTGCTTGCTCTATAATTCCTGCTAGGAGTTCTATGCCTCCTGAGTTATATGACCACTGAACGCCTGGATCGTTTTCCATGGGTCTATTCAATACATACTGCCACATGTTATTGCTACGATACATAGCGAACAAATCGTTTAACGGGTCCGAATACGGGATGTCAACCTCGTGAAATTCGAGGCCTGAAGACATTGTAAGAAGGTTTTCAATTGTGATGTTTTCTTTCCTGGGATCCCAATTGTCAATAGTGTAATTGGGGAAGAAATCGAGAACGCGCTGACTCACGTTGTCAATATACCCTTTGTCAATTGCAATCCCGATAAGGGCAGACATGAAGCTCTTTGTGCAGGATTGAATTGTATGTGCCATGTATTGAGTCCATGTATTGTAGTACTTCTCATAGACAATGTATCCCTCGCTTACGATAATGACAGAATCTAGGTGAATATTGTTTTCAGAAATCGAATTATCAATCTGATTTAGGATGTCATTGTCTAATCCGTGGGCACTTGGTGTCGATACGAGCCACTCATCAGTTGGCCAATAGTCCCTATCCGTATCTGTTTGTGCTAATGAGACACCGCTGACCGGAACGAACTGAATCATGAGAATTACGATGCACATAGCGAACAACAAGTTCTGTCTAGTATCCATATTGATTACACCACCATCATTGTAATTACAAAGCCTAACCAGTAACTCAAAGTGATGAAAACAGTGAACCAAGTCTTAGATTTGGAGTCAGTATAGTAGACCATCCACAATTTTCGTCCCAGCAAGACGAATAGTGTGAACATCGCAAGAGCGAGTGTAAATGTGGCAGCTATGACACTGACTAAACCGGGGATCATATCTCCTGTGGCTGTTATTCCAAAATACACCAATTCTACTTTTCCGAACTGGAGAGCACAAGCATAGGCAAGACAACTAATTGTTGCTTTCGAAAAAACAGCCATGCCTGTTGTGAAGAAGAACATTGAGGAGAGAAATGATTGCCTTATCTTTCTGATTACAAGAGGTACTAAGAAAGCAAGTCCACCCACGATGGATGTTCCCACCAAAGTTGGAATCACTGAGATCAAAAAACCAGGGTTGTCTGTGAAAGCTGCGGTAAAGAGTATCCAACTCCAGGTTTCATGATAGGTTACAAGTCCCATCCAGGGAAGGGACCCAATCCAGCCAGCACTGAATAGACTTGTGAAAAGCACATCAGTTACAATTCTTGCGTCTCCTGTACTGCCTTGGGTAACAGGAAGGAGCAAGTCAAACATGACCTGGTAGAACTCTCCAATCAAGAAGCTGGCCAAGAACAAAACAACTGCAAGATAGTAGAAATACAGTCTAACCTTATCTCTTCTCCATGACTTATTGGGGCCATCAATGTGCAATCGGGGCGGAACCACAAGATATGAGAGATACTTCCTTGCCTTGCCTTCAGACCTATCTCTGAACCTGGTGTTAAACACATAGAATATGCCCACCGCGACAATTGGCAATACAACTGCAATGATTCGTGCCAATCCTATACCAAGAATGAAGTCGATTGCCACTCACACCATCTCCGATTCGATTTTCCTCAAGTAATGCGATATTAGGTCATGCCAATCTGAGAGCGTCTTCCTATATAGCGCATCTTGAGAGAGCAAGAATTGTGACATTCTATAGGACACATCATAGCGTGTGGATGGGGGCAGACTCTGAAAAGCATGATTGCTCGGGGAGTCGTAAACTTTCGCTACCTCGGCCTCTCTGTCTATTAGTCTCTGAAGGAGATCATGCGCGTGTTCGAAGTCTGATTCTGAGATATGTATACCAAGTGTTGATAGACCCAGAAGCGCTGCTCGTACCCTATCCTTTGATGCCACTGTGTCATCGTCGTATGCACTCATTCTCTCGCTGATTCCAAGGCGAAATTCTCTTGCCACTGCTCGATAATACCTTTCGACAATCCCCCTCGGTGTTTCACGGGTTTCAACGAGTTGGATGATCCCTGCGTTTTTCAACTTCTGGACATGATGCAGCACTGTACCTGGTTTCTTTTTCATGGCATCAGAAAGCTGCTTGACTGTCATGGGCTCGTTCACGAGGTAGTTGAAAACGATATCCTTCCGGGTTCCATCTAATAGGAGTTTGATAATCTTTGGATTTGTCACGACCTCGAACTCCTTGATTCGTGGGTGGGATACTTTTGGATTCATGTTGAATCAGCTCCTTGGGTGTAGGTTGCATCGACTTTTGCCGTTAGAATCATGTAGATTCTTGTCAGAACGATGGACACAGCTGGTACGATAACAAAGAGTAGTGTAAGAATCGCCAACGCACCATACGGCTCCAATAAATCCGAAGGTATGATTGGGGCCCAGAGGAATGCAACTTCGTTGATGACAGGTATAAGTGGAATAGTCACAAGTACAGTAATGATCAACCACGCACCTAATACGCGCACTGGGAATTGGCAGGCTAACCTTACAGAGCGTCCAGCGGCTTTGACTGCTGACAGTCCATCTATGATTCCAGGATAAGTTAGAGATAACATTCCATTGACCAGAATGATCCAGACAACAATAAGCGGAATTATGACTCGCAGTTCCTCATCTGAAGGGGGATTCCAAGTTGGATAGGAAATCGCCAGAAATGCAATTACAAGCGGCGCAAGCGTAATTAGGAAGTGTATGGCGCCCCCTCCTAGAAGCGATAGCCCTCTTTTGCCGTACCATGAGAATGCACTCTCTGCTTGAGTTCCATCGCTTTCAACAAGCTCCCGTGCCATGCCAAATATCGCTCCAAGTGCAACGAAGAAGGGTCCCAGAATTGGTAGGACCAGGAACATGATTAGCATGACGAGAGTGAGTCCTGTTGTAGTTTGAAATCCAGTTGCAATTGTTTCTACAAGTTGGATGAGGAATGGGAGTCCCAACGTGAAGAGGATTGGGATCAGTATGAAGAGTACGATTAGTAGCAAGAGTAGTATTGTTATCAGAATAATTCCTAGCATCGCAAGTCCAAATGACAGGAAGTTCTTTACAGCAAGCGTAAAACCTACTTTGAAATCTTTTAAAATTCCACTTGGTGATGGCGCAGCAGCACTTGTTTCTGCGGGTTTCCTATCATTGTCTTCGGGGTCCGGATAATTACTTGGCCAGCTCATTACGACACCTCTTCTTTCTAAATAGGAGTGTGACCCCACCAGAGGTTGATGGGGTCACGGTGGAGATAGATGATTCATTTGTCAAGATAGAGAGAACGCTCATGACATCAGCTCATCGTGAAAACTGCCTAGAAGCATCTCTGTTCTCCGATGCTTTTATTCTAGCCATCTCAGAGGAAAGTTCTGCGTTTTCCCATACGCCGGGATCAACTGGGTCTCCATATCGGAGATACTGAATGATTCGAGTTTCATCATAGATCTTGCCGGCTGCATAAACTCCTCCTGGTAAGGCAATCACGACTGCACCTGGGACAAGTACAACCATGTAAACAAGAATTACCAAACCTGCAAGAGCAGCAAGCATGTGTGCTACTCGATTCGCAATGACCCGATTGAGTGAGAAACTCAGACTCTCGATGTGAGTCACGTCATCTGTGTCTTTTGTTTTGATTCTTGCATTATACATTTTGTAAGCACCACGCGAATACCGAACTTATCGTTCCGTTATTCCGGAACGATGCGTTTTTACCTATCGTTCCAGTGCCACAAACATATATAAATTCTTTGACCAGCGCCAAACGTTAGACGGAAACGGCATGAGACAGAAAAAGAGATTCCTATAATTTATATCACAAGAGTCGCCAGTCCTTACTGGGGTGCGTTATGATTTGGGGAAGCCAACCTTAGATGATGGATTTGCTTTTCTGGGACGCGGTGACATCTATGATGCATTCGAGGTATTCGAAGAACTCTCAGACCGTGAACCGAACAATCCTCTCCCTATGATGTTCATGGGTGACATTTACTTGCTTAATGATGATGCTAAGAAAGCTTCCAAGGCTCACAAAGAGGCGATGTCCCTAGATGAGCGATGTTCCTATCCAGAAGTCCATGTTGCCGTAGAGCAAGGTGAAGCAAAATGGACTATGTCATTTAGAACCGGGCATGTTACAAGACTTAGGTACAATCCAGCAATGGGCATCACATTCGAATCTCCTACAGGACAAGTTGGATGGATCAACCTCGGTCGAAACAGAATTAGACTGCAAATCCCAAATGAACTCGATATCAAAGTCAATCGTACTGAAAGTCTTCAGGCTCTTATCGCACCAATTCATCCCTATTTGGGTCCTCTTAAGGCGTTGCTTCAGAAAGCACTTGGAGATCAATTTGAACTTCAAGTCTATTATTATGAAACTGATGTTCAGCAGAGGAAGAAACCACGTTTCCGCAAAGAGAAAGAAGTCGATGCTTGGAGTAGTTACGGTATAGCTTTTGAGATGAACGATAATTACGAATCCGCAATCGACTCATTCTCGTGGGCATTGACAGTGAATCCGTGGGACTCTTATTCCCAAAAAGCTCTGATGAAATGCTTGAAACGGAACTTGAGAGGAGAGAAGATTCGCGATTTTGCTAATCATCCAGTTGTGAAGAATGCCTTCTCATCCGATAGTAAAATTACCGTTGCCGATGCCGCACAAGCCGGAAGTGATGAGTGTCAAATTGCTCTTCGAATTTTCGACTTTATTGATTACCTTTCTTAGCGGCCAATCAAATTACAGGTAAGCCAAGACGAACCCCTAGACAAAGGCGGCACGAGAGTAGCTGGACCCCCGTGCCCTAACAACCAACCGTGTTTATCGAGCAAAACCCTGCGTTACACTGGGTCTGTCATGAGCTCTGATTCGAGCCAATTCGGTTTCAGACTCTGCATCATCCCAGTTACATTCCCCAGAGACCATATTGCATCTCACCCATCGAATAAGCTCCGTTTCATCGCGGATCTTGGAGACTACTGTGACCTCTGCTGGCAGCACAAAGAGAATCAGTCCAGGTAAAACAGTGAGGGGCACTAACATTAAACCCGCCAGTGCTATGCATATAGCACACCGGATTGACCTTCCAATGATGAAGCGTTTCAGGAGCGGCTTTGGCACCATAGCATACCGCAATTGCTCCGGAATCGCTTCCGTTCGCTGAAACTTTTCCATCGATAATTTCACCACACGATATGATATCTTCGATGAATTGATTATATAGCTCTTTGTTCAGCGCAAGAATTCGACTTTTTTTCCTCGGCTTTGCGCAAGAAAGGCTTTTCACGTTCAAAGATATCGTTTGCATCTTCAGGAGATTAGAAAGTGAGAGGATTAAGACGAGCATTGGTCAAAGTCATAGTCTTAGTCCCTCTCGCGACTTTAGCTGCCGCGTTTGTTATTGGGCCGGGCAATTTCGTTTCGTACACACCTGCCACAAGAATTGGTGTCCATGCTATGATTGCATTCTGGATTGCGATACCTGCAGCGTTAAGCGTACTTGCCTATCAAGAGAAACTGAATCGACCAAACATGCTCCTGATGACAGCGTTGCTTTTTCCAATGATTGTTCATATAGGCAGCGCACTGAGGCATTTACTCCTTGAACCGGGTGAAACTGTTCAGCGAGAACCATCGCTATTGATCACCGACCTCTTGGAGTTGTCCATGCTGGCAGTTCTTCTAATGGCTGCTTGCGTATTCATCATTAAAGATGACCCTCAAAGGAGGCAAGCAATTCCAAACCGCCTAATCATAATCATAATCGTCTTACTACCATTGATTGTCTATGGTTTGATTTCGTTACTCGTTGTGGATTTCATAACTCCAACGCTATTGAATGACATGAGCTGGGTACTTTGCAGCATTAGCGTCGTCTGCTTTTTGTTGATAGCACTCATGATCCCCAAAATCAAGAAGTATGGTTTTCAACTTGACTCCGGCTATCTTATCAGTTCTGTCTTGTTGTTCTCCATCGCTGCAGCTTTGCTCCTATCAACTCTTCCCGATCCCACAGCAAACTGGGAATATCCAGAAACATTGCAAATGGCTGCATATGTGCTTCTAGCATTGGCTATGGGTGTACCCTTCTTGCGCCAGCAAGGTTACAACCGGAAATTCGCTTATGGTATTGTCATAGGCTTAATTCTGATTGCATACCTCCCGTTTCTTTTGACCATCACAATCGAAAAGATGTCTCTCACTTCTCCCCCTCCGCTTGAGAATCTTCTGGCGTACTCCATCATTCACCTTGGCGCTGCATCATTATCAATAATGATGGCAATTCTTCTCTATGTCTATCCGAAGAGAAAGGAAAACTGGAATCATTATCCATTGATACTTCTATTCGGCATGTGGGCTGGTGTGGCAATAGCACTTGTGGTCCGTTTTCTCCTTTCCGAATCCTTGCAAGGAGAACCCGTCACTCCAATCACAGTCGGAAGTCTGCTCACAATTGGTCTTCTTTACTTGACTATCCGGTGGACAAGGACACCTCCAATCAAGCTAGAAAAGGTTCCTTCAGCAATCCAGCTGCTTCTCGTTATTCTTGGTCTTGTTGGAGCAATTGAACTCGGAGAAATAGTGAATCAAGTTGCCATAGGGATATGGCCCTCAATAGGCACGAGCCCATTGAGCAGCATAGTAATAGTTGGGTCAAACTTGTTCATCATGTTCGCTTTTGCATACATCATCTTCATGCTTGCTGAAGGGTCGAAAGGCAAACCGCCGGTGGAGCTGTATGTGCTATTCTTCTTGAACATGTGGATTCTCCCGAACACCCTCAAAGGGTATTATGTTGCATGGACACCCGGATGGTGGATCTCAGAGGTGCTCCTATTTGTCGGGCTTCTTGCTGGGCCGCCTCTATTGATTTGGCTATATGTCAGATCCATGCATCAGGTTGAGGATTCGCACAGACGCGCTAACATGTATGCAGACCTCCTCATGCACGATGTGTCAAATTACAATCAGATGATGATGATGTCTTTGGAACTCCTTGGGTCCAATGATTTGACAAATGAAAAGCGGAAACGTCTTGCTGAAGACGGACGTCAGGTCATCTCATTCTCTGAGCAATTAATTAGTAATGTACGACTTCTTAGTGAAGCTGATAATCTGAAACTCAGCGAACTGCAACCAACAAACCTAGTGGATACAATAGTGAGCGCGCTAGATATCTTCACTAGGCGAATAGGCTCTGGCGAGCTCATTGTGGAATTCCAATCAGAGGAATACGATGCTTATGTGATGGCAAATGATCTCCTTGTGCATATCTTTCTTAACATTCTCTATAGTGCACTGGAGTGCAGAAAGAGGGGCGAAACCGTTAGGATAGCTATTCATGAAGCTGAATACTCTGGTCAGAGTTACTGGGAAATCGACATCAAAGCTCCTGGTCGAAGGGCAGATGAACAGGATGGCTACAGTAGCGGAACACTAGGCCTGCTTGCTGCAGAATTGATGACTGAATCGTTGAATGGACAATTCAGTAAGGAAACTTACGCACGCACGGACGTCTGTGAGGGGCGTCTGTTCACCATTAGATTGCTTTCTAAAAGCAACTGATTCTGGGATTGCAGAATCTCCACTCTTTGGGAATCCTTATTGCGTTGAACTTACTGATAATACACTAGAGTGTGCGCAAAAGATGGCACTTACACATCTACCTCCAGCTCATCACAAAAAGCGAACCGAGAAGTTGTGCATAGAACTTGAAAAACAAGATGTCGAGACTTTCATGATTTTCAACTCAAAGAACATCTTTTACCTCACTGGACTATCGTTTATCCCTACTGAGAGACCAATTATCTTGATTCTTCATAAGGGAGATGTGAATTTCTTTGTCCCCTCACTTGAGATAGACAATGTTCAGCATCAGGTTCCCTTTGTTTCTCAAGTGTTTTCATACTTCGAATATCCTGATGAAAAACATCCAATGTACCATCTAGCGGCAATTCTGAAGAATGAACTCGAATTATCTCCCAATCGAGTTGCTTCCGAAGCTCCTGGAGCCCCAGGAATGTGGGGGTACAAAGGGCCGTCACTTGAAGAGGTGACAGGTCTCAGGTTCAAACTACTGCCTGATATCATAATGGACATGCGTGTAATCAAAGAGCCTGAGGAAATACAGCTGATGCGCGAGTCTGCCAAATGGGCTGATAGAGCACATAAGTATCTCCAAGAATATACAGAGGTTGGGGTTAACGAGATTGATGTGACAATTAGAGCCAGTATGCAAGGTTCTAAGGACATGGTGACAGAGCTTGGAGATGAGTATCATCCAACAGGATTCACTATGTTTCCAGCCATTGCACTGTATCGTGGGCAAGTCGGACCTAACTCGTACTTCCCACATGCACTCTCTCGAGGACTTGTCTTCAAGAAAGGTGATACACTAGTCACAGGTGCATCTTCAGATGTGTATGGCATCCAAGCGGAATTGGAGCGTACTATGTTCATGGGCTCGCCCAATGAAAGGCAGAAAGAACTATTCGAAGCGATGTTAGCCGCACAGGATGCTGCTCTTGAGGCTGCAGGTCCTGGTGTATACTGTTCAGATGTAGATCAGGCTGCAAGACAAGCTTTCAAGAACCATGGCGTCATTCATCTTGTAAGGCATCATTCTGGACACGGACTTGGAATGGAAGGCCATGAACGGCCTTTCTTGGACAGGGGGTATGAGGATGTTCTTAGACCAGGAATGATATTCTCGTGCGAACCAGGCGTTTATGAAAAGGGTCTCGGAGGGTTCAGACATAGCGATAGTTTCGTAGTGACTAATGATGGCATTGAGGTGTTGACAAAGTATCCGCGAGACCTAGAGAGTCTCATCATTGGATGATTCTCTTTGCCTTTCTTTGGTCCTGTGAAAGAACTTGCAAAGAATGGTTTCGAAGCGTTGTGAAGGTTTAAAGAGGAAAATAAGGGTTATGAGGCCTCTTTTTTTCTTCCAGTATTGAAAGTTCCTTAACATTGGTTATATACAAACTCTTGGCTGTTGTTTCAGTGATTAAACAATGAAACACCCTACTCGCAACAAAGCTATCCTTGTGATGTTGCTCATTTTAGTGCTAACAACAGCTGTGAGGGTCAAAGCTCAGACCACCACAGAAGATGAAAACACTCAGGTGGATGACAACACAACTACTGATGATAACACCCACACTGCAGGTGATGATGGCAGTGGGGATGATTCCAACAATCGAGAGGTCAATGTCAATGTCATGGCATTCTCCGCGGAGATAGAGTCCCAACTCGAATCCGGAGGCACTGAAGATTCCTTCAAGATCGAAGTCGTTGTAGGATCCGATGGCGTTCAATTCAAAGTGGGCTTCGAAACAGAAACTGGCGTCAATGAAACCGGACGCGAGTTCGAGGTGAATTTCAAAGAGCTCATTGAATATCTCGATGTGAACGGCAATGGTGTCTACGATGACAATGTTGATACAGGAGTCCAAACCTTGCTGCTCAACAGCTTCAATCCTATCGCCTACACGGTGGAGAACACAGCTGATGGACCAGTTCACGTTTTCGATGTAGTGACAACTGATGGTGTGTTTGAAGCCAAGATCTACGCAGCCGGAGCATTCACTGATATCAACGGATCATTAATCGCACCTACTCAAGTGAAGATTGATGTCGCGATTCGTGGTTTCAACTTCACTGAGAGCGCATCTCAGCTGGCTTTGAAAGTCGAATTCAGTTCAGAATCGGAAGCCTCCTATGATGGCGTAACAGAAGATGAAGAGGATGGTCGAGCGGTTGGTGAGTCTGCAGTCGACGTTTCTGTGACTGATGTGAATGGATTCTTCTCTTGGAAAGACACAGCTATGATTGACGGTGTATCTCATCAAGTTAACTCCAGCATTCATGAGATATCAGCTACTGAACAGGACATTTACTTGAACTATCCACAGGGCAACGAAATCATCCATGATCCCAAGATTGGTTTTGAGAACCTTCTTCTTACTGGAGGATTCCAACTTCCTACATTCCTAGCTGACAATCTTCTGCCCGTTGCCATTGGTGGAGCTGTCGTCGTTATTGGCATCGCCTTCGTCGTAAAGCGAAGGTAGTTTTCAGAATAACTGAAAGAGAAGAGAATCATTCTCTTCTCTTCTTATTTTCCATCTCTCGTCACATTTTGACGAGTCAATCTCCCTCGAACTACTCTGACGCCTTGGACCAAGTTACCTGTCCTGTTCGCAATGCAAGTGCGAAGTATGCTATGCCAGTAATGGTAAGGATGGTTTCTCCTACAGCTCGCAGCTGGTAGAAGAAATTGTTGTGAGTGGCGATGGCGCGTACTCTATTATTACTGTGACTTTTTCCAAAATGTCAATGTCAAAGAGTGGCATCCTCATTCTTAGAGTGTAATTGAACTTGCTCCCCTCCTCAAACCCCCACTCAGAATCACTGAAGTCAAAAGTTTCAGCAGTATGAATGGAAGGTACAATCACGACCGACATTAAGACAAGCATGAGTACAGCAGAACGTATTGCCAACACATCTCCCAATGCTCGGAATCTCCTCCAGTATTTAATTTGTATGTCAACATTTCTGATAACCAGATGCCGTCGGTCAGCATTAAGGGAAAGTACGGCCTGATGTCAGCTTGAGGTTTCTCGCGATATAAGAAAGTGGTCCCGACCCGTGAGTGAAGGGTACATACATCATCAGGTTTCAATAGAAACATCCTGACAAACACACTATTATCTAAAAACCTGTGAAAATGAGATAATTGTCCTCAAATAGATAGTCAACAGTCATTGACTGGGCAGTCAATGACCGTAGGATTATATCAAATCATGCCCATGTTTTGAGTGAAGAAAAATGACCTCGGATGAAGTATTCGAAGCAATCTCGCATCCAATGAGAATCGCTATCTTGAAAGAACTAGCAAATAAGCCTCTCAGGTTTGCAGATCTGAAACGGACCTTGAGAATCAAAAGTAACGGTCTCCTAGATTTTCATCTCAAGAAGATGCAAGCCGTTGTGACCACCGACAAGGACGGGCTTTACACTTTGAATGCGAGAGGCTTTGCTGCTCTTCGTGCAGTGGCTGTCGTATCAAATTACGGTTGGCAACGAAGAGCTTGGGTGATCAATGTACTTATGCTGAGTTTGATTACCATCTACTTCTTTTTTGCTGCGCCTGCGTTCTTTCTCCTTGCAGCAATCCCGTCAATTGGATGGATTGTATTCTACAGCTACTGGACCTTTGTCAAAAGGAGAGTGAAACTAAGAGGCGATAGCTACGAGCAAGACGAATTGGAGGGCCTTTGATTATGATTTCTCGCGTAGTTATTAAACATTATATATTCTCCCGAAGAGAATACGCATCTGAGAGTCTCTTTAGCATAAGAATGGAGTTTGAAGAAAAAAATGTCTGCGGTTAAATTGGAGCATCTAGTGAAGACCTTTGGGGATCTGATTGCAGTCAGTGAGCTCTCACTTGATGTTCGCGAGGGCGAGATTTATGGTCTGCTTGGACCTAATGGGGCTGGAAAGTCTACAACGATCAAAATGATCATGGGTCTCCTGGATCCCGATTCTGGCCTTGCTACCGTGTTTGGAATCGACTCTACGGATAATCCTGTAGAGGTAAAACGCATGGTTGGATATGTACCTGAGGAGCAGCAGTTGTACGACTCATTAACACCTCGTGAGCTTTTTGATTTTGTTGCCTCAATACGGCAACTACCTTCGGATAAAGCCAGTAAGAGAGCAAAGGAGTTCGCCAAGGCCCTTGATTTTAGCCAGCACTATGACAAGATGATTGTGACGCTTTCACAGGGAAACAAGCAGAAAACGATGCTTATTGCCGCCTTACTGCATGCACCTAAACTACTGATACTCGATGAACCCTTCTCGGGATTGGACGTTCGTTCAGCCAAAATCATGAAGGATATCGTCAGGATTCATGCGGAAAATGGGGGATCAGTCTTACTCAGCACGCATGTTATGGAGGTGGCCCAAGGTCTCTGTGACCGTGTTGGAATAATTGATGAGGGTCTTTTGATTGCAGAAGGAACTTTAGACGAGCTTCGTTCAAGAGCTCACAAAGATGGTGCAACACTTGAGAGTCTTTTCCTAAAACTAACAGAACAAGAGGAAGAAGTTGAAGAAGGAGTGTCTGTCATTAGGGAGGCACTCGCTGAATGAAATTCTCAGAGTGTTGGAAACTTGCTGGGGTGGTTGCACGAGAGTCCCGATTTCAAGCTTTTTTAGAGATGAATCCATCTAACCTTGCTCGTATTAAGGAGAATCCTGAAAAGATTTCCCGGTCAATCAAGTCATCGAGCCGTATTAGCTATATCATGACATCGATGATACTTTCGATGATAGCTATAATTGCTCTTGCCGCGTCTGCATTCGATGTTTCTCTTGGAAATCCGGGACCTCGCTTAGCTGTAGGTTTTGCTGTGTATTTGGCACTCAGTTTTGTAGTTGTATTCTTTCTTAATCTCACCTCAACAACTGGATTGATCTCATCAGGCGTAATGAGTCTACCTGCCACCTTGCCTCTTAGCAAGGCTGACCTCGAACAACTTTCATTCATGACTTTCGCTCGGGTCTTCTTTGCGCCTGTGATTCTATCTCTGACCATTTTTCCAATTGGCAGCCTCATTATATTCGGACCCTTGGTTTCACTAATTGCTCTTGTTGCATGCGCAAGCACTGTTTCGATTGCCATAGGGGCATTGATTGGGATATCAAAATGGTTCCACAAGAAATCTCATTCATCAGATGAATCGAGAAGCTCCGCTTTTGTTAGGATTGCTGCTTCTCTTGGTATTGTCATCGGTATGATCAGTGTCTATGGTCTCAGCAGTTATCTTCCTGGCATGATATTATTCATAACTCAGCTCTCATCTGTTTGGGGTGAGACCGCCTTCTCTATTCTATCTTTGATTTTTCCATTTTCATATGGTTTTCTTGCAGCATCAATTGCCTTTCCCACATCCTCAAGTGTTCTTCTTACTTCAACAATAGGTACAGGATTCTATACCCTCATTGCGATCGTGGCATATCGTAGGAGTGGAAAATCACTTAGAGAAGTAACGATTAGCGGAGTTTCTACAAGTCAAATCATCTCAGAGCGGGAGATAGCAATCGATTCCACTACACCACTTAGAGCTATGATTCGAAAAGACCTAAAATTGGCAACCAGGAACATCGGATCCGCATTTGTTTTTGCTATTCCAATTTTCCTTGTCATAATGCTGTTTCCAATGATCCAAAATTGGAAAGATGATGCAGGATTTCTACGCAGCATAACAACGCTCGCTGCGGTTGAATATGCCAATCTATTCGGAGGAATCTCTCTTGTATCAATTCTTATGTTCGACACACAAGGAGCGTCCATACATGAAGGACTTCCGATAAGCTCAAGGCTCGTCCTTCAAAGCAAGACTTCAATCGTACTCGTGCCTTATGTTTTGAGCATGGTCGCAATTGACCTCATTGTTCTAATCAACAACCCAATAACTCCACTCATCCTATTGATACCTATTATTCAGATACCCTGCGGATACATAGTTGGTATGGCAGTAGGTGGAACTGTCTTTCGTATGCGAGGTGGTGGCCGAGCTGTCGCTGTCAATGTGGCATCAGATCAAGCTATGGGTCTTGTTTCTGCCGCTGTGGGGGCGATTGTTGGAATTGCTCCCCTTGTAGGTTATGGGGCAGTGATGCTCTTCACAGGGATGCAAATTGCTAGCCTCTTGAGCCAAGCAATCATTGTGGCTATCTTGGTTGCAGTTGTTTGGAAGTATGTACCGAAACTTCTCAAGGATTAAGGAGGAGTATGGAAACCAAAAATAGCAACTAATCTACGACGCATTCTCTATTCGTCTTTCTCTTCGTATTGATTAGTCAAATACACATTAACACAACCCACCAAACCTTACATGTCTTATTTAAGTGAGAATTCACGCTGAAAAATTCGGATATGTTGAGAATGGCAGATGACGAACCTCATTCGAATACTGTCACAATATCTCAGAGAGTTCGCCAAATCCTGGTTGAGCCATCAGAATTAGTCCATTCTGATATATTGAGAATGAAGGCCCGTCTTCTTTCATTTGCACTGCTGTTGATAGTGATTGTTCTGCCAATTGTCCAAATTGGGCTTGGTATTCTGTTCAGTAATCTTCTCCTTTTCTTAAGTGCGACAGGCATTTTCCTTGCTATTTATCTCCTAAGCCGCACCAAGTATGTCGTAGCAGCAGGTGTGATTACGACTTTAAGTATGGCAACCATGCCTTATCTCTTCCTTCTGGTGATGTTCAATAGATCACCAATGAGGATGTCGTTGAACTTAATCATTTGGCCAGTTATCGCTGCCTTATTTGGTAGTCAATGGCTTAGTGCTAAGATCGAAGGGGTATTCATTACAGGACAAACTCTGGGACTCGTCATCTACTGCAATGTTCATCCTAGTATCGATTTTATGATAGCGTTAGAACCAATAATTGACCAGGCGGCTCTGTCTCTCGTTGTGCTCATTTTGAATTGGTCTGTAAATTATTATGTATCGGAGCTTGAAGAACATAAGCAGTTCCTTGAGCAGCGTCAACGGGAGCTAGAAGTATACACATCAGTTCTCACACATGATTTAGGGAATGATATGCAGATTGTGAGAGGTCTTGTCGAGTTATTGCATCAGAAGTTGAATCTTCCACCGGATCAAGAATCATATCTCTCAACGTCGATTGCTGTTAGTGAAAGAATGTCCCGCGTCATCAAGCTATTTTCTGTTGTTGGTCGAGCGAGTGAATACGACTTTCTCGAAACCGTTCAGACTTTGGCTGACAGGGCTAAGCAGGCTAGTAGTGCCGCTAAGGTCAGCATCGTGATTGAACCTGACATTC
Source organism: Candidatus Thorarchaeota archaeon (assembly GCA_011364905.1). GTDB lineage: Archaea > Asgardarchaeota > Thorarchaeia > Thorarchaeales > Thorarchaeaceae > SMTZ1-45. The sequence continues at coordinate 105,319 of RDNZ01000001.1, read as the reverse complement.
GTTCAGCTGATATACGTCCAGGGATTCTGCTGCCGCTTGTGTTAGAAAACCTTCTTCGGAACACAGCTGACTATGTTGGCTCGAACGCAGTGGTAACAATTCGGTTGGGACTTGTTGAGAAACAGCTGATAATCACATATCGAGATAATGGTCCTGGTATCGAACCAAGCATTCGGCCAAAGATTTTCCAGAAAGGCGTTACTACAAAAGGCGAAGGAAAAGGACTTGGTCTCTATCTCTCGAAAAGAATTGTTGAGTCATATGGCGGAACTATTGAGCTTCTTGATGAGAAGGAGCGAAAAGGCGCGGCATTTCTCATATCTGTTCCTGTTCTCTGAGTAATGTAGTTTAATTAGGACGAATTGCACCTAGAATACCATGGGTTTTAATATTCGAAACTATCCATTGACCACAATCAGTGGATTCTTGGTCATTCTATTCTATTGTGTGTTCACTCTTGTTTCATGGGCTTTCTACCCAGAGCCTTATGGTCCTATTACCAACTACCTGAGTCGTTTGGGGAACCTCAATCACAGTCCCTTCGGAGGCTACTTCTACAATATTGGCTGTATCTTAACAGGCATTACCCTTGTACCTTTCTTTCTCAGTCTGAAGGACTGGTATACTGAAAGTAACATTCAGAAAGCAATCATGGTGATTGGCCAAGTGCTAGGTGTAGCTTCAGGATTTGCTCTAATGGCTATTGGGGTTTTTTCTGAAAACACGGGAGAGCCACATATGACCGCTTCTGGCGATTTCTTCTTGCTCAACTTTTTTGTGCTCATCATCATCACTATTGCGCTCTTTTTGAATTCCAAGTTCAACCGACTCGTTGGAATATATGGACTTGCTGTCACCCTCTCTAGTCTTGGATTTGCACTGACACTAAGGGGCCCGCTGATTGAATGGTATACCGTTTTTGGATCACTGGTTTTCGTTGGACTGCTAGCTTGGAACTCAATAAGACTGAGAAAGCACCAATGAGAATCGACTCGATTTTTGAGAAGAAGTCAATCTTTCTACTTCTCCATGATGTTCCGGCTTAATCAATCACGAGTGCCTTAATACCCATATTTCTGCAGAACAATCTACTCTTTTATTGCCGCTGTTCTGTTTTTCTGATAATAGTTCTCGCAGTCGACTGAACTTCCCTCTATCTCCAAAACACTTAATCGTCGCTTTTATTGGTGGAGCGCTTTCTTAACATTGACAAGGACTGAGTTGAATCCCGGAGTATGTCCAAAAGCCGTATGCATGTCATCGGTCAAGAGGTTAATATTGCCATCATCCTGCCACCACCCGTCTGATGACCAAACCACTCTCGGATCAATATCTGGAGTCAAAACGAGTTTCATGCTCTTCACAGTCCCACGCTTGGACTCAACATCAACACGATCTCCTTCTCTAAGACCCAAGGTATCTGCTGTTTCAGGGTGCATGCGCAGGAAGGCTCTGTGTACACCAACATCCTCTCTTGTTAGTATTCTTATTGGCTCTGTCACTACCTCGTACGGACAAATATCGAGGGCACACTCTCTGCAACCAATACATTTTTCGGAGTCCCACACAGGAACAAGAAGACCTGTGATTTCCTTCGGAATATGGAGCTGCTCGTCAGAAACACGTACAGCTAATTCTCCCACCAATTCGCCAAGCTTCTTTCTGAGTCTTGCAGGTTCTTGCGGTGCAGACTCTGCGTTCCGTTGGATTGTATCAACGCTGGGTTCAGTCAAAGTGATAGCTTCATCGGGGCATCCTTCAACACATTTCTTGCATGTCGTACAGTGAGCATAGCTCTTTACAGTGCCGCCAATCTCAACAGTAGTATACTGTGAGTGAAGTCGCTCCCTCAACCTGCCGGTTATCATCATAAGTGGATACTCCTCAACTAGCCAAGGAGTTGAGATTGGACTTTCCAGTGGTTCCTGATGAAAAGGCAAGGGGTCCAATCCTTGTTCTTCAAGTTCAGAGGAATATAGATGAATCCATCCAGTTCGCGTTCCGAATTTTCCATCCGAAAAAGGAATGGCCTCACTTCGTGTCCTTATCCCTTCTGGCTTTTCGATTAGTTTCTCTAATGTTATATCTCGACAATCCTCACTCTGAAGGGCTAGTCTTATCGCATTCAATTCACTCAGCTGGAAGTGATCTCCAATACCAATTCGCTCAGCGATACCCCTCCAAATATCCAATTCGCTCTTTGCTTCCCCCAATGGCTCAACAAGCTTTGGTGCATATTGTACAATTCTATGCAACTCGGAATGTACAAGGTTGTGATGCTCGAAAATGAATGTCGCTGGAAGAACAATGTCACAGAGCCTAGCAGTATCAGTCATCTCGAGATCAATGCACACTTTGAATGGTATCTTATCTAATGCCTTCTTTGTCTTGTTTGTGTTAGGCCACTGCGTCATCGGACTCGCGGCTTGAATTACAAACACCTTAAGCGGGCTTTCCTCCTGTCGCAAAACGTAATCTGGTACATATGTGCCTGATGGAACGACAGGTTTCACCGAAGAATCCAGAAGCTCAGGCAAGGCAACTGCAGCGCCGTTAAAGGGACTGTTATCTGACGAAAGATATTGAAATCCTCCTCCTGAAACTCCAAGATATCCGCAGACTGCCAAGAGACTATGAACTGCTCTTGCAGCCCAGGTACCATTAGTGTAATGATTCATGCCTGCAGGAGCAGTTGTGATGAGGGCTGGTCCATGTGTAGCAAATATCCTAGCTATCTCCCGAATTGTACTCTCCTCAACCCAGGTGATTTTACTCACCTGTCTGGTATCATATTCGGATACGCGGCTTCGGAATTCCTCAAAACCATGAACATGTCTTTTAACGAACTCATGGTCGTAGAGGTCTCTCCTAATTATTTCATTAGCTATCCCCAAAGCCAAAGCACCATCAGTTCCAGGTCTTATAGTTGTATAAACATCTGCAACCTTTGCATAGGGTGTCCTTCTTGGATCAATGACAATTAATTTCGCACCACTATCGATGGCTTCTTGGATGATTCGTTTGCAGTGGATACTCGATTCGAATTTGTTGGTTCCCCATATCACAATGCATTTTGAGTTAGCCCAATCTGATAGCTCATGTGGAGGGAATGGACCTACATTGAATCGCGCGCCTTCATATGCTCCCTCAAAACAAATCTCGACTATGCCTGGTATCAATCTGCAGCCAAATGCATTGGCGAACCTCGCTGCGTATCGGGGAGCCATTCCATCATTACCTGACCCTGAATATATCCCCACACTCTGTGGTCCAAAGTCATCTCTGGCGGTCTTCATCTTATGTGCGATCTCATCTAAGGCTTCGTACCAAGATATACGCTTGAATGACCCGTCAGGCTGCTTCTTTTGAGGATAAAGCAACCTGTCATCATAATACATTCTGAGAACGTGTGCGTAGCCCTTTGGGCAGCATCGTCCAAGTGTATATGGATGCTCGGGGTCTCCATCCAGTCTTACAATCTTGCCATCCTCAACATGGACTACATAAGCACAAATGTCGGGGCAGTTCAACGCGCAAGCTGAACGATGCTTTTCAATCGCCATTAGTTGACCAGTCAGAACTCCAAAAGATTAACATTTCTGCAACTGATCTGAAAGAAAACCAACTGAATGATGTACTTGTGGACTAGTCATTGATTGCTGATTACAGTTCTCTGTAGAAATAATCAACGAGATGCTTGAACATTCTTATTCGTTGGGCAGTGTCAAATGAGCCGTGACCTTCGTCAGAAAGAACAATGTACTCGAAGTCTTTAACTTCCTTCTTGCCCAACTCCAATAACCTGTCCTTAAACATCTCAGCTTGCTCAAGTGGACATCTCGGATCATTCTCTCCATGAATGATTTGCAGTTTCGTTGTCATCTTCTCAACGAAATTGATTGCACTACGATCCTCCCACAAATCCAGTGTTTCTTTTGAATCAGGTTTTCCCATTTGCTCCTCAAGATAATACGAGAGCGCAGGATATGTTTCAAGGCACTTATCATAGAGGTGTTTCAAAGAAGTAATTCCCATATATGCAGATGCTGCCTTCCAGAGGTCAGGTTTCTTTGTTACAGCCATGAAGGTCATATACCCTCCATAACTCCCACCAGTTATCCCTATTCGCGTGTGATCGACATATTTGAGACTTCTTAGATACTTTACACCTGCTTCAATGTCATCCAAGTCTTTTCCTCCCCAGTCGTTTAGACAAGCATCTCTAAACTCGACACCATATCCGGTTGATCCTCTAACATTGGGCAGCAAGATAACATACCCCCTGTCTACTAAGACTTGAGAATATACATCAAACAATCTTGGATAATGCCCCGTAGGACCTCCATGAGGCATTATAATTGCTGGTAGTTTTTTGTTGGGAAGCAATTCCTTTGGTTTGTAGAGAATAGCATGAATTGTCACACCATTGGATTTGTAGCTAATATATTCATCCGGATGAAAGTCATCGGGTGTGTAACGTCCATAATCAGCAGGAATAATCTCTTTGTAATTATGGTTAGTTATGTCATAAAGTAAGTAGCGCATCCGATGAATGGAATCCTGATGGCCAATTAAAAGCCGAGATCCATCGACTGTAAAATGTCGACCTCCTGCGGAGCCTGGTGGAATCTTAAGTGGGATCTCGTTTCCTGATTTCACATCATATAGAATGAGCTTCATTTCTGCATCGGCATCGCGTTGAACTAGTATTTGTTCAGAATTTGGTGTGAATACAATCGGGGTTTCTGGATTGATTCCTTTGCCAAACCATTTTACTTCACCAGATTCTAAGTCGCATATTCCCGCACGTTCAATTCCTGAATGATCCGACATAATCAGTAGCTTTGAACCATTTTTTGACCAATCTGCAGCAATTTCCTGTGAGCCATCCTTTGCTGAGTAGATTTTCCTCTTCTCAGATCCATCACTTCTCACAATCCAGACATCTAGATTCCTTAAATTCTCACTATCATTTGCTGTATAGGCAATCCATTCATCATCCGGCGATATCCAAAATTCATACCAGGAAGCGACTGGCCGGGTATGATCAGTCAATTGAATGACATCAGTGCCATCCACCTTCATTCTGAATAGCTGGGCAACACCTCCTGAACGGTCGGAGGAGAAAACAATCCATTTACCATCATGGCTCACCTCGCCTAAATCATCCCGATTTTCAGGGGTATTTGTTAGTTGAGTGATTTTCCCATCTTGAATTGAGATGCTGTAAATATCGTATTTTTCATTACCCTCAATTGGATCTTTAGTGAAGAGTACATAAGAGTCATCTGGAGCCCATTTATGATAGCCCCCAGGGCTCTTGGGAAAATTACCATCAGTCAATTGAGAGAACTTCATAGTGTCCAAGTCAAGCAGATGCAGCTCCGGAGGTCCGGTCTTATTTGAAATATAGACAATCTTGTCACTGATCTTGCCTAAAGCTCCCCAAAAACTGGTAGGCAGAGCTAATAGTTCTTCAAGTTCAAGTTTCTTCCTTTTTGACGACATCACAATAACCCCGATAAATCAACACTTTGTACTGAGGTTGTATTTAAGGGGCATGTAAGTCAGTTTATTCCATATTAGGTATAGAGAGAAAAGCTAATCATTTGGACTTGGATAAACCTCAACTTGGTGGTATCTTGTCAAAACGTATCTACACTAGAGCTGGAGACAAAGGAGAAACTGGTCTTTTATCTGGCGAGCGAATCGATAAGACAGACTCTCGTGTTGAAGCGTATGGGACCGTAGATGAACTAGGTACAACCTTAGGCGTTGCAAAGGTCCATGCATCAAAACGAATTGCGGACTATATTCACGGAATTCAGCAGAAACTTTTCCTCGTGAATGCTGAATTGGCTACAAATCTAGACTCGCTAGATGCTGACGACCCAATAAAGGATCTCAAGAGGATTACCAAACAAGATGTTGACTTCTTGGAGCAGGTTGCTGATGAACTATCAGAGGAACTCCCGCTACTCACCAATTTTGTTGTCCCCGGAGGTACCAAGGGCGCAGCTTTTCTTCATGTTGCTCGAACAGTCTGTAGAAGGGCAGAGCGAAGAATTGTTCAATTTGCCAAGATACAGCCAGTAAACCAAGATCTCATCAAATACATCAACCGCCTTTCCGATCTGATATTCGTCATGGCCAGATATGAGAATTTGGCGGAAGGCGAGGGTGACGAGCTTATTTCTCGCGATGGCACACGAATGATGAAGAAACCTTAGTTGAAGAATCGCTTATTGATACTAATCGATTTCAAAAATGCAGATGATTGCTTGGCTAATAATAGAGTGACGCGCACATGAGGAGTTCTACCTACTCTACTAGAAAAACTTCATCGTGCTCTCGTACTCTGTCCGGAACCTTGATGGCAATCTCCTGTCCTTTTGAACCGGATTCAATATTAGCTCGATCAATCTGCATTGAGTTAATAGTCATCTCGAAGTTGGTCGTTGCTCCTTCGATACTGATTTTGCTACCAACATTTAGTTGATCTTCCAGCATGATTGCAGCAACCCCGATTTTGTGAAAGTACCTTGTGATGACTCCAATTTTTTTCTTTTCTCCCATCCTGAATCACCTGAAATTGCTACTATGCAATCATTAAGAAAAGTCCTTCGTAACTAACTCTACCCTTTTGTTCCACACAGGTTTTGAAAACGGTTTCTTTACACCTGTCTAATAATATGTGAAGCACATTCAGTGGTGATGCTCATGAATTCCATCAATCGGTGCCAGTCTGCCAAATGCACGTTGAACTACCTCTGGCAGCGCAGGATGGATATGAATTGCTTGAAACATGGGACGATAGCTCCCATCTTGCGTATACATGAGATTAATGATCTCCTGAATCAGAATGGGCGCATAAGGTCCAATTATTGACGCACCAAGTATCTTTTGAGTATCAGCATCAACAATGACCCGAACCAATGAGGGGGGATTGCCCATGGCAAATCCTTTGGCAGCAATTGAGTAGTCTGCACTACCGACCAATAGTCTTCTCTTGGACTCTTTTGCCTCCTTGAGGGTCATTCCGACAGTTGCTATTGGAGGGTATGAGAAGACGGCATGAGGGATGGCATGATAATCCATTGTCAGAAGCTCAGGTTTTGAACCTTGATGCTGAGCATTGAGCGTCTGAACAAAGTTGTACCACACGATTTGTGACTCATCATTTGCCACATGTCTGAACTGATATCTGCCAATGGCATCGCCAAATGACCAGATGCCCTTCTTGCTTGTCCCGAAATGTTCATCAACGATTATCCAGCCATTCTTGTCAACCTTCACACCTGTCTTCTCGGGTTTGAATAGATCAGCATTAGATTGCCTCCCCGCTGCAAGTAGGATGGTCTCACCACGGAACTCTCTCTTTAAACCGGATTCTCTGTCCTCTGCAATAATTATCTTCTCTCCATTTTCTTCCTTGACCTCAACAACTTCGTGATTTGTGTAGACCTTCATCCTTTTCGAGAGTTCTCGCTTGAGAATATCCGAAATATCAGAGTCTTCTTTCTTTACAAGATACTTGTTTCTTCCAATGATTGTGACTTCGGTCCCAACAGCTGAAAAGAAGTGACCAAATTCCGTTGCGATGTATCCTCCGCCTATAATCAACATTGACTTTGGCTGTTTCATGAGGTGAAGAGCTTCATTATTGGTGAGATATGCTACTTTGTCAATCCCTTTGATATTTGGAACCAGTGGCCTTGAACCTGCTGCGATGATGATGTTAGGCGCCTTGATTTGCTCGCCTTCGATTTCAAGAGTGTAGTCATCTACGAAAGCTCCGGTTTGCTTATACCAGTCAATGCCCTCTGCTTCATCGACAGACTCGCCTTGTATCCTACTGTCGCCATCAACTTCATCTCGCATCCTCCTCATTATCCATGGATAGTCTATCTTCCTGATGTCGATTTCAACACCAAGTTCCTTCAGATGTCTTGCTTGTGTAATGATATCCGCTACATATGTTAGAATCTTAGTAGGGATGCAACCACGATTTAGACAGGTGCCTCCCATCGGTCCATGCTCAATAACTGCTACTCTAAGTCCCTGTTGATATGCGTCCGAAGCTATGTTCATACCCGCACCTGAGCCAATAACAATGAGATCGTACTCCTTCATAATTATTAACAATAGTGCATTTGTTAATAAAGATGTAGGTGGAGCAAAACCCCAGATTTGGCGGAAAGCCACCATTAAATCTAAATGGTGGTAGGTATGCGTTTACGTCAGGAGATTGGAGTTTCATGCAAAAAACATCGTATATCCCGATAATTCTAAGCATATTCTTAGTGATTACACTAGCCTGTTCTCGGATTGAAATTGGGTTTGCTGAAACTGGATTGTTAGATGAAACCTATCAAGACAGTGGTCCTCCAGTCATCTCAACCGAACCTGCAGATCTGAGTTATGTAGAGGGGACAACTGGAAATACTCTCTATTGGGAATATTCTGATGAGAATTTAGCTGCTGTAGAACTGTACTTGGATGGTACGATGATTTTCATTGACAATATGGTAGACAATCCTACAAGCCTCACTTGGAATATAGATGGTTTAAGTGTTGGGGCTTACAACTACACTTTGTTACTTGATGACATGTTTTCTCAACACTCCACATCAACAGTATTTGTTACAGTTGTTGTTGATGCTTATTCTCCACCAATAGTCAACCACCCATTGTTTGTGATCTTTTTCGCAGGTGATCCGACTGCTAACTGCACTTGGATTGCGAGTGATTCAGACCCTGACACATATACAGTCTATCGAAATGGTACAGAGATGGTTTCAGGTTCATGGACCTCAGGTATTCCAATTATTGTACCCCTGTCATCACTTCAGTTTGGCGTTTATAACATTACAATTGTTCTCGAAGATGATATTGGGAATACCGCATCTGACACAGTGATAGCATATGTACTACCATCAACTCTCACGCCAACTCCTCCACCTTTCTTTTTTGAGACTGTCATAATCATCGGTATAGGAATTACTCTCGGAGTAGTTGTACTGGTCGCTATACTCGCCAAACGTCGAGTAAGGTAGTCTAATCTATTGGATCAGTTCCCATGTAGTTGCAGTACTGACTCCACCGCCACCACATAACGTGGCCATTCCTGATTTGAGACCGCGTTTCCTAAGCGCGTGAAGTAGTGTAACAACTATCCGAGCTCCAGTACAACCTACTGGGTGGCCTAAACCTATTCCTGAACCATTCACATTGACTTTCTCTCGATCAAAACCAAGAGGCTTTAGTCCTTTCTCGACTGCCAAGAATTGACTCGCAAAGGCCTCATTCAGTTCAACCAATTCCCAATCTTCGAATCCCTGACCAGTCCTTTCAATCAAGTTCTTGACAGCCGCTATTGGAGACTCTCCCATCAGATGAGGTTCACTACATCCCATACCATAGCCTGTAAGTCTTGCTAGTGGTTTAATTCCCAACTCATCTGCTTTCCCTTGTGACAAGATGACCAACGCAGCCGCACCATCGTTGATTCCGCTGGAGTTACCAGCTGTCACTGTTCCGTCTTTTCTGAAAGCTGGTCGCAGTTTCGCAAGATCTTCCATTGTGAGCCCGGGTCTGAAATGCTCATCTTTCTCAACCAGTTTCGTTTCTTTTCGACCTTTGACCTCAATGGGGACAATCTCCTCCTTGAACTCCCCTTCATTAGTTGCCCTCTCTGCATTGTTCTGTGAGTTTAATGCGACGATGTCTTGGTCCTCTCTGGAGAATCCATACTTGTCGTTGAGAAACTCGGCTGTTTCACCCATGATGTAGTTTTTTCCTGTTTCTGGATGAGGATAGAAGTGACTTCCAGCATGAAGTCCCGTGGTCAACGCATCCATAAAGACACCATCGAAGAGTCTCATGCCCCAACGTGCGTTCTCCACGCAATATGGTACATTTGACATTGATTCGACGCCGCCAGCAAGAACAACATCGGTGAATCCCGTCTGGATTTGGAGTGCACCACTGATGATTGCTTCCATTGCTGAAGTACACACTCTATTGATTGTGACTGCAGGCACAGTCCATGGAATACCTCCAAGTAATGCTGAGATTCTAGCAACATTCAATGCCTTTGGCGGTTCGAAGCAGTTTCCAAATCGAAGGTCTCCAATGATTGCGGGATCGATTGCCGCCCGTTCGACGGCTGCTCTGATAACTTGTCCTCCAAGCTCTGGAGCCTGTAGATCTTTCAATGACCCTCCGAATGCACCAATTGAACTTCGGCACGCTGATACGACAACTATGTCTTTCATGTTTGCATATCTGTATCTGTGCCTTATATTGAGCTTGGTGAGAATTTACATGAACTCCGTGTTGTCTCCGGTTTCTTGTTTTGTTCTCTTTTCCTCTGCCAGTTTGATTCTCTCGGCATTCCTTCTAGATTCTACTCTTACAGCCCAAATCATCATTATTGGACATATCACCATTATAAACAAAATCGCGAAACTAAACAGAATAACTACAGTGACATCACGAACTATTTCACCAAAAATGACAAAGAGTATAACAAATATGACGGCAGAGACAATTAGTAGTATAAGACCACAGCCTTGCAAGTTATCAAGCCATACATCTTCTGTCTTGGGAATTTGACCATCAACCTCCTCCCAAGAAGATCCCAAGTCCTGCACACGTTTCTTGGTTCTTCTATATTGTATCATCGAGATCGCACAAGCAAGTATGGGGATTATTATTGCGCATAGCAACAGGGAATCGAAGAAAATTGTTCTCAATGGTTCTGGAAGAGGTTCAACATTATTTTGGAGAAAATTGAAGAATTGCAGCAACAATTCGGTCTTCAAAACAAACCCTTCGATTAATGTATCATCCTTTTCACCTTTTAACTTCTCACTCAGAAAATGAACTATATATTCTCCATTACTCCCTTGCGCCAAGCTTAAGTGAGAAATGAAACCTCACAGAATCAGTTGAGGTCTTTACATGAGGATGCTACAGATTCACAGCGATGGCTTTTCCTATGAAGCCAAGAGAAAAGCGCTCAAGAACGCAGAAGAAGTGAAAGAAAAGTCCTATAATACTGAGGATTCCTGCTTAGTCAATTTCATCGCTGCTGAAACAACCGATGCCAAGAATGTAAACGCGGCAATCAAAGCGACTTCTGAAATGATAGCAAATGCCGCTGACGAGGTCAAAGAGAAAAACATCATTGTGTACCCATGGGTTCACCTGACTGAAAGCCCATCGAAACCGTCGGTTGCTCTGAAACTGCTCAAGGGCGTTGAGAAAGACCTCAAAGAGAGAGGATTCAAAGTAGTCCGCGTTCCCTTCGGTTGGTACAAAGCTTTTAGACTTCATTGCAAAGGCCACCCTCTTGCAGAACGCTCGAAAGTCCTAGACATATCCAAGGAGATAGCGAAAACTGCAGATGTTGATGTCACTGAAGGAGAGGACCTAACGGCTCTTGTTGCTGAAGAGAAGTCCACGTCTGAGTTCTTCATCATGGATCCTAGTGGTAAGATGACTCCCGTGAAGGAGTTCAAATATGCCAAACACAAAGAACTAGAGCTCTATGTCAACTACGAAACTGCAAAGGATAGAACTGCCCAGGAACCTCCTCCGCATATAGAGCTAATGCGTCAGCTAGAGCTGGTTGATTATGAACCGGGTTCCGACGCGGGCAATTTCAGGTGGCCTCCGCGTGGTCTGACTTTGAAGAAAGCAGTGGAGGAGCGCGTCACTGCGGAGATGGTGGACTACGGCGCGCACGTTGTTCAAACTCCGCTGATATATGATTATCAACATCCGTCGTTGAAGTCATACCTTCAAAGGTTCCCATCAAGACAGTATGTAGTGCGGTCTGGAGACAAGGACTATTTTGCCAGATTCTCGGCCTGCTTTGGGCAATTCCTATTAATATCTCAGGCTCTGGTGACTTACAAGCAGCTACCACTGAAGCTGTTTGAGATAGCTCCATCATACAGGCGCGAGCAAAGCGGCGAGTTGGCTGGCATGAGGAGACCCCGTGCCTTCACAATGCCGGATATCCATGAAATAGTTGCAGATGTAGAGATGGCAAAAACCGCTGTTAACAACCAGCTTGTATTCGTCACTAAGTTGATGAACGAACTAGAGGTAACCTACGAAGTTTCCTTCAGGATTCTACGCTCGTTCTTCGACGAAAACAAAGAGTTCGTTGAAGGAGTCGTAGCGAAAGTTGGTAAGCCTGTCATGTTGGAACTCTTCGATGAACGGTATGCCTATTTTATCTTCAAGGGCGAGTGGAACGTTGTCGATGAGCAAAAGAAAGCGGCTTGTCTTGGCACGATACAAATCGATGTTGAGAATGGAGAACGATTCAATATCACCTATGTTGATGCTGAAGGCAAAGAACAACATCCTCTGATCCTTCATACCTCCCCATCGGGTTCTATAGAGCGAATTCTCTACGGAGTGCTCGAGCAGGCATACAAGGATTTGAAGACCGGTAAAGTACCTCATCTTCCACTTTGGATGACTCCTGTGCAAGTGCGATTGGTACCAGTTAATGAGAGCTTTATCGACTACTGTGTATCATTAGGCAAGTCACTAGACAAAGCTGGTATTCGTTATGAGATAGACGATCGTCAACAGACCTTAGGTAAGAAAATCAGGTCCGCTGAAAAGCTTTGGATTCCGTACATTTGTGTCGTAGGTGAGAAAGAGAAGGAAAGCGGAAAACTGGCTGTTCGAAGGCGTGAGTTAAAGGACCAGGTCGTAATGAGTGAAAAAGAGCTTGTTAAGGAGATAAACAACAAGACATCCTTTGCGCCTAAACAGAGGTTACTCCTGCCAAAGATGATCTCCCTCCAGCCAATTTTCTCACGAGAAGTATAAACATGCCGCACTGACAAGGAGTGAACAGACCGTGTTTTTAGTTGTGCGGCGATTTTATTCTTTGTCAAACTATTTCGATGGTTCTTTGAGAAAATGAGCCCGCTGCATAAACCAGCTATATGAAGCGTGGTACGGAACTGTTTTTACATGCCGTTTCTAAATGTGTAATAGTGCAATTTGAGAGGATTCTGAAATGAAGGTTCTTGTTCTTGGTTCTGGACAGATGGGAAAAGGTGCCGCTTATGATTTAGTTAAACAGGACAGTGTTGATGAGATCATAGTTGCAGACATTGACTCGAAATGCGCTGAATCTCTTGCTAAGGAAGTAGGCGACAAGGCCACACCACAAAGAGTTGATGCAAAGAATCGGGATCAGCTCATGAAAGCGTTTTCGAAAGTCGACTCAGTTGTGAGTGCAGTAAGCTATACTGTCAATGTCCTTCATACCGAGGTTGCGATTGAAACTGGTACACACATGTGTGACCTTGGCGGCGGATGGACAATAGTTCAGAAACAGCTTGAGTTGAATGACAAGGCTAAAGACGCCGGGGTTACAGTGGTTCCAGACTGTGGACTTGCACCTGGAATGGTCAATGTACTAGCAAGAGAAGGCATTGAATATCTTGATAGAGTAGAGAGTGTGAAAATTCGTGTCGGCGGTCTGCAACAAGAACCCAGACCTCCCCTTAACTATGCTCTCATCTTTTCTGTTGAAGGATTGATCAACGAGTACATTGAACCTTGTGTAGCTTTGAGAGATGGAAAAATCACAATAGAAGAGCCTTTGGTGGGCTTTGAGGAAATCACGTTTCCTGAGCCATTTGGAAAACTTGAGGCATTCAATACGAGTGGAGGCACCTCAACGTTGCCTAATACCTACGAAGGAAAGGTTAACGAACTCGACTACAAGACCATACGATATCCAGGACATGGTCACAAAATGTGGTGTTTAATGAAGTTAGGGCTCATGGATAGTACGGAGCTGGAAGTTGAGGGTTCCAAAATCGCTCCACGTAAGGTCCTCGAAAAACTTCTTGAGAAGAATCTACCTCCCACAGGAAAGGATGTGACCCTTCTGCGGATCATGATTGATGGCTGGAAGGGCACTGAGTCGCGGAACATTGAGTACGAACTAATCGATTACTTTGATGATGAAACTGGACTCACATCAATGATGAGAACTACATCATATCCTGCAGCAGTAACAGCAATGATGATGGCTGATGGTCGAATCTCCAAGCGAGGTGTCCTTACCCCTGAACGATGCATTCCTCCTGATTCATTCATCAAGGAACTCCGGGATAGAGGGCTTGACATTAAACACCGAGTATTCTAGAGAGAGTTCCCCTAAATGGTACAACCATCAGAAGTAGAGGAATATGATTTTGCCAATAGCATGTTAGAACGAAGTACAAAGCTTATGTGTAATGAATTAAGAAAAGCGAAGAGGTAACCAACATGAAAGTACTAGTGATGAATGGTAGCCCTAGGAAGGACCGCGGCGCAACAGGGGGCTTACTCAAGCATTTTATCAAAGGAATGGAAGAAGCAGGGGCTGAGGTGGACCTTCTCTACTCAAAAGGTCTTGAACTTGGCGACTGTCGTGGATGTTTCAATTGTTGGACAAGCACACCGGGGAAATGCATCCAGGATGATGAAATGGCTGCTGTTCTTTCACGTATTGCTGATGCGGACCTTGTCATTCTCGCCACACCTGTCTATGTCGATGGAATGACAGGTTCTCTCAAGACACTCCTTGACAGATCGATACCTCTCCTTCATGGTGCCTTTGAGCTTCGGGATGACCATTGTAGACACGCTCTTCGTGAGGGGGTTAAAGCAGGTAAGATAGCATTACTGTCTGTTTCTGGCTTTACTGAGATGGATAACTTCGATCCACTTATTGCCCATGTGAAAGCTATCAGCAAGAACATGAATCGAGAATATGTTGGAGCTTTATTGCGACCATATGCTTGGATAATTGAACCCGCATTGAAGCAAGGCGCTCAACTGGACCATATTTATGAAGCAACAAAACAAGCAGGTTATCAATTGATTTCCAATGGCAAGATGGAAGAAGCGACTTTGACAACTATCGCTGCTGAAATCCTACCTCGAGATGAGGTAGTCAAATTGATGCAACAAAATTATGGCGAGAAGTAGTTTTTTGCGCAAAAGGAAATCGATATTCATTACATAAACTTTCTACTCAATATGATCAAGGTAGTCGAATTTGAGAAGACAGTTGATATGGGCCCACTTATTGAACGCTTTAAAGAGGCGTTTCGTGAGATGTCAATATCTGAGACCTTTCTCGAACAACTCAAGACCTCTGTTTCCAATGGGAAGAATGGTTTATTCGGGGCATATGACAAGGAACAGAACCTTAAGGGAATTGGGCTTTTCGGAAAGGCGAGCGGCAGAATTTTGCTTATCTATGCCAATGGTGACATAGAGATAGAGAAGCAGCTTATCAATGAAATATGCAATAAATTTCTTGGACAATATTCCTACATTGCTACTGGAGGCTCTTGGATACATTGGATTTCCGCATCTATTTCTCAGCATCTGCTAGATATTGGGTTTGCTAAATACGACCGCGCTTCCATGGCAATACCTCGAAGTCAAATTGAATCGTTGGCTGTACCTGTTGTTTCAAGTGGCATGAGTTTTGAACCTTACAAATCTTCAAAGCGTGATGAGATATCGGATCTGATTTTTCGAGGAAATTACGGAAACGTTGACCAAGAGGTTTTCCCTGATTTCTTTGGTTCACCAGACAATTGCGTTAGGCTTGTAGAGAATATAGAAAAAGGCCGATATGGAGAATACAAAGAAGGGACTTCTTGGATTCTTCGCGATGGCAGTGTGTCAATAGGCGCTTGTTTTATTACAACTAGGAGTGAGGATGCTGGATACATTTCAGACATTGTGATTGACCCTGGTAGTCGCGGCAAAGGTTTGGGGCGAGCCCTGCTTATTCATTCTATGAAGCAGCTATTGGAGTCTGAATCGAGCATCAGTAAGATTGAGCTTGATGTAACACTCAGTAACAAAGCTCGATATCTTTACGAGCTTCTTGGATTCAAAACTGTTGAAACATATTCGACGTACACACTGAAAGAGTAACTCTGGAATCAAAAGGGTGTTTCGGGAACCTAAGATGATACATGGTTCGCGTACTTAACATGGAGGACCTTGATTGATTCGACCTTTTAATTCAATAATACATCTCTCCCATGAGATATCTATATGAATCAAATTAGTTTAAGAGAGTAAAAGATATGTCCCCACTAGTTTGCGAGAATTAATATCCATGATATGGTCATAATAATGTATACATAATAATGTATATATGCCTCTTTTTTATAGAATTAACTCGAAAAGAGATGAAGCTTCCACTCACAACACCACGTGTTGACCTTCCCAAGGCAATGACTGCAGTCCTCGAGGTTTTGAAAGACAGACCATCAATGTCAATTTCAGGTATCTCCAAAGCCACAGGAATTGATCGCAGGACAGTTGGCAAGGCAGTCGATCTTATTTTGAAAGTGCAGAAGAGCCTGGTCGCACAGAAGATGGAGAAAGAGAAGGTTGGGAAGGCATGGGTCATCTCTCTTAGAATGAGAACATCGAATCTGCTTGAATCTGCAAAGGAAAAGATCAAACGGTGATATCTTCAAATGAATCTCAGAGTCAAAAACTTCTTTCTCTTAGTTGTATTTGTTGCTCTTTCCAGCATGACTTCAAACCTAATGTGGACCTACTTCGGTTGGTTGACTATCCCACACAGTCTGGTAATAATTTCTATCGCATTAGCTGGAGAACATCTAGTTTCATCCCAAGGCTACTATTACTATACAAAACAAGATACTAATGGACCATTTGTTCGCAATGTTCCAGTGTGGATAGTATTCCTTTGGGTTTTCTCAATTCAGTCCAGTCTTCTGATTGCTATTGCCTTTGGTGCACAAGGTGTTTATGCCTGCATAATATCAGGATTGTTAGCTTCGATAGGTGATCTCATTTTACTAGAACCTCTCTTGAGTAGAGTACTCGGTTTATGGCTCTGGACGCCAGTGGAGGGAGGCTATTTTAGATTCATACCTCCCAGGATGAACCGATTCACAGCACCTCCAGGAAATTATATCACTTGGTTGCTGTTTCCAATACTGGCAAACTGCTTTCTTGGCATAATGATTATTCTCTAAGAGTGGAATCATTAATCTAGTAGAGTGCAGTTGTGACTCATGTGATTGCCATGGGGAAATACAACAAGGTCTTTTCTAAGATTCTAGATGCCAGAGATGTTCTCAAAGACATCAAACACGTGACTAGACTCGATCATACTTCCACATTTAGTAGAATAACTGGTGGAGATATCTATCTCAAACTTGAGAATCTTCAAAAAACAGGATCGTTCAAGGTGAGAGGCGCTGCATATGCAATGTCAAAGCTTTCTGATGAGGAAAAGAGAGCAGGTGTGATTGCTGCCTCAGCAGGTAATCATGCCCAGGGTACAGCTTATGCGGCAACAAGATTGGGGATAAAATCGACCATTGTTATGCCAGTGTTTTCACCCGTGGCAAAGATTCAAGCAACCGAAGGATATGGCGCAAATGTTGTTCTTCATGGCGCAGCATTTGATGATGCTTTGGCTCATGCTAGAGAGTTGGCAGAAAAGACAGGTGCAACATTTCTTCATCCTTTCAACAATGAGAATGTTATTGCTGGTCAGGGAACCATCGGACTTGAAATCCTGGACGAGTGTCCTGATGTTGATGTGATTTCGGTTCCAATTGGAGGCGGCGGACTAGCTTCAGGAATCAGCATAGCTGTCAAGGAACAACGCCCCGAGGTTGAGGTCTATGGAGTTGAGGCGGCTTCCGCGGCAGCAATGAAAGCATCCATTGAAGCAGGTAGAATTGTCAATGTTAAGAACTTGGACACCATATGTGATGGCATTGCAGTAAAAAGACCAGGAAAGCTGACCTACAGGATTGCTAAAGACCTACTCTCAGGTGTTGTTACAGTGGAGGAGCTCGAGGTCACCCGAACACTATTCATGCTACTGGAACGCGCCAAGATAGTGGTTGAGCCAGCTGGTTGCGTAGGTCTCGCAGCATATCAACACAACAAGATAGATGTCAAAGGCAAGACTGCCGTGGCTGTGCTGTCAGGAGGCAATATTGACATGTCCCTCCTTTCACGGGTGGTTGAGAAGGAACTCTTCCGTCTTGGTAGGTCTGTAAGAGTCAAAGGAACAATTCTTGACCGAGTAGGTAGCATGAACAAAGTTCTCAAATCTGTAGCATCTTCTGGAGTCAGCGTTATCGAACTCAATCAAGACCGGTTTGATCCCGATATTCCTCCCAATAGAGCTGAGTTAGAGATGATTCTAGAGGTGCCTGACGAGAAAGCATTGAATCGCATGTTGAAGATGCTCGCAGACCAAGGGCTTGATTTTGAAGTTGTAGAAGACTAGGAGCAATTCTTCCTTCAAATGTCACAGTAGCGAGGTTTTGTGATACTAAACAAGAGGCAAAGCTGTAACAATCACCAATGATAGAATGAACGAACTGATAAAAACAGCGGACCATGTGTTATTGAACTCCAATGAGGTCCAAATTATCAAAACAGCTGCCAGGATTTGCACAATCAATATGCGTACCCAAATGACACCGATAAGGACAATTCTTCCTGCAGTAACACCAGCCGCCGTTGTCAGAAAAACTACAGCAATAGTAAGCAGCGCCACAAATACAAATCTGAAAAAAAGCGCGAAAATCGCAGAAGCTGATTTTGGATAGTGGGTCGTCCAATCTCGTTCAGCTAATAATACACCTCGGACCAAAGCAGCCTCCACCAAAAAGATTGGAATTGCTAAGATTGTGAGAACCATGGTATCCACTAAACGCACCCCTATTGGTAATCTTACTAGGAGGAGAAGGACACCATCAGCTTGAGCAATTCTCAACCAGAAGTCTAACCAAGCGATACCTACACCAGCAACGACGAGGCTTTTCAGGATATCCGAAAGATGCTCTCTAGTTCTCAATTTCTCAACACCGACAGATGTCAATGCTTTTTGAGTGTCTTCTTTTCCCAGTGCCAACCACATGGTGATGAATAGACCTGATGCGCCAATAATGAGAAACAGAATAATGCCTGTTCCTGACATTAAACTCAGTCCTTTGATTCCTACATCCTCAAGGTTGATTCCAAGAATCGATGAAGCAACAAAAATGACGATAGCCAACCCTCCTAAGACGGAGCTGATTTCAAAGCTCCTACGAAGAGAATATGATTTGGTGTCATGCTGAAACTTCCGTGGTTTCAGGCTTACTGGCATCAGGCTGTAAGTCAGCCACATAACGGGAAAAATTGAAACAAAGATAAAGATTGTACTCAATATCGTTGCTATATTCTTGCGATATGAAACTTGGTCCGCTGGGTTTCGAGTTTGCATTAATTGGTCTTGTCCTTGTACTCCTTGAACCAGCCATGTAACCGCTTCGGTGATTAGGTAACGGTCAACCACCTCGGAGGCATGATCCGAAAAACCGAAAGCTAGACGGTACGCTGTTTGATTATCCAATGAACCGTAAGTGATTCCATCAACAGCCGTTTCATTGCCAGTTGCAAATCGAATCGCCTGAAGCGCATCTCTTCTAGAAACAATCTCATCGAATGAACCAATTGCGAACAAGAGGTTGTCCGGGAAGTCGACAAATCCATCTTGAGGTTGGTTACCAGCATTCCCAACAGCAACATATGCTCTGGGCGCCACTGGAAAGTCCTTCAGCTCAATCGCTACGCGAAAACCTAACGAGTGGGAAAGAACGCCATAGGTTTCATTATCTACACCTGGAAGCGTTGTCTGTACATAACGAAGGGCTGCATAGGCATCCTGCGCCATTCCATCAAAATCAGTGATGTTGAAAGCGACAGTAGAATCACCATGACCAGGAAGATCAATAGAAACAACCGTGAAATTTCGTCTGGCAAGCTCCACATTGAATGCATACAAGTTTTCTTTGGAGCCTGTAAGACCATGAATAGTGAGCACAATAGGCATAGGCTCGTAATGATTTGCGGTTCTCGGTGAATAGACTAGAAAATCGATTGAGCGGCCAGGTGTTCTTTCAATTGACATTTTTTCGACAGAAACCTCTCCCATACCTCTGTCCACTGACCATGACAGGTAAAACGAAGATGCTATCAGGATGAATGAAATAAAGACAGTGTAGTAGAGTGGCTGTCTATCCATGGAGTCCACCAATTCGATGTTATCCCTGCTTCCTCTCCGACATAAAGATGACGATACACTTGGGAAATGTTCTCATCACTCACTGATACGCTATATCGAGCTTCTTCGAGAGCCTTTCTATCATAGCCTTAGTCATCGCCGCTAAGTCATAATCCGGTTTCCAGCCCCATTCTTCACGAGCTGCACTATCATCGATGGTCGCTGGCCACGATTCTGCGATTTGCTGCCTAAAGTCTGGTTTATAGCTCATTTCGAACTGGGGGATGTATTTCTTTATCTCAGCAGCTATTTCCTCTGGTGCAAAACTCATTGCTGTGATGTTGAAACTCCGGTGCTTCAGTTTGCTGACATCGGCGTGAATCAAATCCATTGTACACTTAATACAATCGTCCATAAACATCATAGGAAGATAGGTCCCCTTTTCGAGGAAGGATGTATACTTCTGAGTCTTGAGCGCTTCATAGAATATCTCTACTGCATAGTCCGTCGTTCCTCCACCGGGGGGTGCTTCCGAACTTATGATTCCTGGATATCTCAGAGAACGGAAGTCTACACCATAGCGTTTGGCATAGTACTCTCCCCACAGTTCGATAAAGACCTTAGAAACGCCGTAAGCTGTCGTGGGTCGCATTATCACTTCATTGGGGGTATTTTCTTTTGGAGTACTTGGGCCGAATGCTGCGATTGAACTCGGGATAAAGACTTGATCAAGTCCGAGAATTCTGACGGCTTCAAGAACATTGTAAGAGCCCTGTATATTGGTTCTGTACGCGAGCTGAGGATTTTTCTCACCTTTCCCGGATAGTACAGAGGCATTATGAATCACGATATCAATTTCATTGTCTTTCAGTATTGCATGCAGCTGGTCTACATCAAGTACATCGAGGTGTAAATATGGTCCATCTTTAGTAAGAATCTCAGGCGGATCTTTTCTTCCTGTCGCAACCACATTTTGGCCACCATACTTGCTGCGTAAGGCACCTACGAGCTCTGTACCAATTTGCCCATAACTACCTGTCACCAAAATTCTCTTCATAACGTACTCCTCGAGATACTGTGTATATTGGATGTCAGCCCGAAAAGACCTAGTTTTAAGTGTTGACTTTTTGTTGCCAGAATAAAGCTTCATCAAGACTCATTAGATGTTCTAGAATTAGATTGATATCGAACCTACTCATTATTACTAGTGGAGGTTGTTGAGGGGAGCCCGTGATATGAGAGCAAGAAACTGGTTTCAACAAACAGGCCTCTTTCTACCTATCGTCATTTATCTCATGGTTTCTCCGCTTCAAACTAACATAATCTTAGGACCAGAATACATAATCGTTGATTCATTGGCAAACAATGAATTCGAACTGACATGGACTTCAAAGTGGCAGCCTTCACGACTGGCAGTGATGGATGATGCTGACTTGGTTGGAGATCATGTCGTTCTGAACGCAACCTTTTCTGAGTCTTTGAACGTCACTCATTGTACGATGACCGTAGAGAATGGATTCCGATTGAATACTAGTAGAGAACTTGTAGTCCCTTCCGACCCCGACAGTCAATTTAGCGGAGTCATAAATCCTACTGAGTTTGACTGGGTAATTGTAAAAGGTATCGAGAGAGGCTGGATGGTGAACATCATCGGAAATTTCACCAACGGTGATACTGATTTCATGGCTTGGAGTGGAGAACAGGAATATTCACAACTCACGTACGCCAACAATCTTGTCAGCATGGCTTCTAGTGCTAAGCCTGAAACTGATGAATTTCGTTGGGAGTCAGACAACGATACGATGTATGTTGGTTGTCTGGATTATGATCTTTCACCCGGAAATTGGACTCTGTACCTCCAAGTAGGCGTTTACAAGCAAATCAGCGTCGAAGGAAATATCGTGATCTATGACACCTACACGTTGGATAGAAGGAACCAAACTGTTGATGTTCGAATAGAAGGAAAAACAGAGTCAAATTACACTTTGATCTATGACTACACTGATGTTACACTTGGCAATTTCTTCTCACCTGATGTCACTGTACCTGAACCAACAGAAGTAGAAAACGAGGTCTATAATATAACATGGACGTGTACTGATAAGAATGCTAACGATACAAACTTCTTCTCAGTTTGGCTCAGCTTGGATGGAGGTGCAACCTTTCAGATCCTAGCAAGAAATCTGACTGATACATTCTATGTTTGGAATGCCGCAGGCTTCCTCTTGGGAGACTGCATGGTTCGGATTCGGGCTTTCAGTGTTGATCTCAAAACTAGACTCGGATCAGTTGATAGCGAAGCTAACTATTGGCCAGGTGATTTCTCAGATGGACTGTCCCCTTCATTTCATCATGTTAATCCTCATCATAACGTCCCTGTCTACAATGTCAATGTAGATGCGCCTGCCGACATTGTATATACATACGGCAATGAAGGACACGCAATTACCTGGACCCTTGATGTTCAGATACTGTTCCACGGTTTTCTCCTAGCCACTACTCCTGAAAACTTCTACTACAAAATTCTTCGTAATAGTGAGGTCATATTCAGCGCTTCTTGGGATGGCACAGATCACATTGTAGTCAGTGTTGATGACCTTGATGCGGGTATATACAACTATACTCTCTCCATTTGGAATCCTTGGGATAATAAGATAAAATCAGACACAGTATTTGTTACAGTCAGAGAACGCTATCAAATTCCATCTATGATAATATTAGGTGGTTCAATTGGAATAGGGGTGGGATTTATGATTCTTTTAATCCTGACTAGAGTACGTTACCATGTGAAAAAGACTTGATAAAAAGAGGAATGAAGTGCTTCTAGTGTTCATAGAAGCACCAATGTAACTACTTTGTTTTGTTCTTCAGCAAAAGCCAATGAACTTCTTTAATGGCTGCTTGTGCAGCAGCAAGTCGCGCGATGGGAAGCCGATACGGCGAGCATGATACGTAGTCGAGTCCTATCTTATGGAAGAACTCAACTGATCTCGGATCTCCACCATGCTCTCCGCAGACACCGAGCTTGATGTCTGGTCTTGTCTTGCGACCCCGTTCGATTGCGATTTCCATAAGCTGGCCTATGCCTCGCATATCTATGCTTGCGAAAGGATCATTCCTGAGTATGTGTTTGTCAAGATACTCGGGCAGAAACGATTCGATGTCATCTCTGCTGAAGCCAAATCCCATTTGCGAGAGATCATTTGTGCCAAAACTGAAGAATTGAGCGCTCTGCGCCATATCTCCTGCACGCATACAGGCTCGAGGAATCTCAATCATTGTACCGTACATGTACGGAATATCGAATCCGACCTCATCCCTGACCTCTTTATAGACTCTATCAACGATTAATTCCATTGTCTTGAGCTCAGCTGAACCAATTGTGACTGGAATCATGATTTCAAGATCGACTTTCTTTCCGTCCTTTATGAGCTCGGCACCAGCCTCAAGAATAGCCCTTACTTGCATTTCATAGATCTCTGGATAGACGATACCTAGGCGTACGCCTCTTAATCCCATCATTGGATTCTGTTCATGAATCTGTTCGCCACGTTTGCGAACATCATCAATTGTAATACCTAATGAATGAGCAAGTTTTTCCTGTCCAATTCTTGATTGAGGCACAAACTCGTGTAAAGGCGGATCAAGTAATCGTATAGTGACCGGCAGTCCATTCATTACTGCTAGTGTCGCCTTGATGTCTTCCCTGACAAATGGAGCAAGCTCTTGAAGAGCATGTTGCCTTTCGCTTTTTGTGTTGCTCAAAATCATTTTGCGAAGGAGGAACAAAGGTTCGTCGCTTCCCTCTCCATAAAACATGTGTTCAGTTCGGAGGAGTCCAATTCCCTCTGCTCCGAATTTGAGAGCAACCTCCGCATCGTCAGGATTGTCTGCGTTTGCCCTCACTCCTATCTTTCTATATTTGTCAATAAGCCCCATGAACTCTTTCAACTTGGGATTCTCAGTTGCCTCAATCATTGGCAACTCGCCATCATACACCAAGCCCATGGTCCCATTTAGGGTAAGAACATCACCCTCTTTGTATACTTTGCCATTGATGGTCAACGTCTTTTCGAATGTATTAATGTCGAGACCCGTAGCACCAACAATGCAGCATTTGCCCCACCCACGGGTCACAAGAGCCGCATGGCTTGTCATTCCTCCTCTACAAGTGAGTATAGCGTTCGCGACGCGCATACCCTCGATATCCTCGGGGCTAGTCTCTTCACGGACAAGAACCACCTTCTTTCCTTGTTTGACCCAATCAATCGCAGCTTCTGAAGTAAAGACGATCTGTCCAGAAGCTCCTCCTGGACCTGCAGGTAGCCCACGTGTAATCGGTTTGGCTTCTGCCTCTGCTTCCGGGTCCAATATTGGATAGAGCAACTGACCAAGTTGTTCAGGGGCAACCCTCAGTATTGCTGATGGCTCATCAATGAATTTTGTATGCAACATGTCCATTGCAATGTTCAGAGCGGCAGTTGCTGTTCTTTTACCAACTCTATACTGTACAAGGAACAGCTTTCCTTCTTGGATTGTGAATTCAATGTCCACCATGTCCTTAGTGTCATCTTCCAACGTGTTCTTGATGTCTACAAGCTGCTTGTAAATTTCTGGCATTGATTCCTCAAGAGTCGGCAGGTCCTTACTCTGCTCGTTCTTGCTTTCTTCGTTCATCGCATTTGGTGTTCGGGTACCTGCTACGACATCCTCTCCCTGTGCATTTATGAGAAACTCACCATAGAACTTGTCCTCTCCTGTGGCAGGATTTCTTGAGAACGCTACTCCTGTTGCAGAACTGTCACCCATATTTCCAAACACCATGCTCTGTACCGTACATGCTG
Organism: Candidatus Thorarchaeota archaeon; assembly: GCA_011364905.1. Classification (GTDB taxonomy): domain Archaea; phylum Asgardarchaeota; class Thorarchaeia; order Thorarchaeales; family Thorarchaeaceae; genus SMTZ1-45. The sequence continues at coordinate 80,368 of RDNZ01000001.1, read as the reverse complement.
TCCCCCATTCATCAGGGATGTTCTCAATTCGCCGATAGGCAACAGCTCGTGTCCCTCCCCAGCTCTTGAAGACTGCACCAATTGCAGCCCATAGCTGTTCATATGGATCGTCAGGGAATTCAACTCCCAGTGTCTTCTTGATGGTTTCCTTGAATTCTTCAACAATCTCCTTCAGATGCACGACACCCAAACCCGTATCAGTCAGGCATCCGACTTCTTTCTTCTTTCTCTCCATAATCCTGTCAAGTCGCTGACGAATCCCTAAGCCCTCTTCAGGTTCGATTCCAGCTGCCTTTTCCATAACCACATCCGAGAACATCATGATGAGACGTCTGTATGAGTCATAGACGAATCTCTCGTTCTGTGTGGTTTCAATAAGCCCGGGTATCGTAGAGGTCGTTAGGCCAACGTTTAGGACCGTTTCCATCATACCCGGCATCGAGGACCTCGCACCAGACCTGCAAGACACAAGCAATGGATTCTTGGGGTCTCCAAACTTCATCCCCATATTTTCCTCTGTTTGAGCCATTGCTGCTTTTACTTGCTCCTTGACATCATCACTGAGTCCTCCAGAAGCTAGATAGAGATTACAAACATCAGTTGAAATGGTGAATCCTGGAGGGACTGGGAGACCAAGAAGAGTGCCTCCCGCAAGGGACGCTCCTTTTCCGCCCAACAGGTTTTTCATTGTCCCATCGCCATCAGCTTTTCCAGCGCCAAAAATGTACACATGTTTTTCTTTACTCATCTTGTTATACCCACCTGCACTAAATGATTCAAGGTAGGCTACTAACCTAATTGCAGGGTTAGATTCAATGCACCATGAATGCTAATCGTCAATTAGAGAAGCGTATTCCTCTTAATTGACTCGCTTGGGGGCATGTTTCATTATTAAGCATTCTATAGAGGCGTCTTGAGCCGCGCCGAAACCCTTTTGCCTGAGTGGGTTTGGTCCTGTGTGACTTCACGTGAGGACTGCAGCATGATTGACCTAAAAAAGAATGAAGAGCAACTCAAGCGAACTGTTCAACGTTGTAAAGAACGAAACATTGTGATTCCCACCTTCGAACAGATGAAGGACCCACGAAAGATTCCTGATCAGATCAAGAAAGAGCTTGTTAGCATCAGGCTCTGGGATGTCGTTCCGCAAAACCTGTTCAGAATCACTTGGAAGAACCAACCTCGCGAAAAGGGAGGTCTCTTTCAACCCCTCCCAAACTACATGGAGATCCCACCTGAGATTACTGGTGTGGAAGCAAGGATTATCGCTCTTGTAGGTAAGTGGTTCCCGACAGGAGCTCACAAAGTCGGAGCTGCATTTGGCTGTCTTGTTCCTCCCCTAGTGACTGGTCAATTTGATCCCACCATTCACAAAGCAGTTTGGCCATCTACTGGCAACTACTGCCGAGGTGGTGCGTACGATGCGACACTCCTCGCTTGTGAAAGCGTTGCAATCCTCCCTGAAGAAATGAGTCAAGAGCGGTTTGACTGGTTAAAGACTGTTGCCGGGGAGATCATCAAGACTCCCGGCAGCGAGAGTAATGTCAAAGAAATTTACGACAAAGTGGCAGAACTCAAGGCCACAAGGGACAATGTCTTCGTCTTCAATCAGTTCAGCGAATTCGGGAACTATCTCTGGCACTATGAAATAACTGGTAATGCGATGAAAGATGTCCTCGAGGAAGAGTTAGGCAACGATACATACAGAGGCGTTTGTCTGACTACAGGATCTGCTGGAACCATTGGGTCTGGAGACTTCATGAAACAGACTTATCCGACCTCTAAAATTGCAGCTGGAGAGGCTGTGCAGTGTCCAACACTCTGGTTGAACGGATATGGTGCACATAGGATTGAGGGTATCGGCGATAAGCATGTACCATGGATAATGAACGTTCATAACACCGATATGATTATTGCAATTGATGATGCGGACCCAATGAATCTCATTAGGCTCTTTAACGAACCTGAAGGTCGCAAATATCTCATTAATGACATAGGTGCCCCTGAGAGTATTGTCTCCAAGCTCGACCTCTTGGGTATCTCAAGCATAGCAAACCTTCTGATGAGTATCAAGTTTGCTAAGTACTATGAACTCACAAAGAATGATGTTGTTCTTACTGTCTTTACAGATTCTATGGATATGTATCAATCTCGCTTGAGAGAGGCTAAAGTCAAACATGGTTCCTATTCAATATTAGACGGCGTCAAAGATTACAATAGACATCTCCTTGCGCAAAAGACTGATGCAATGATAGAGCTGAATCATTACGACAAAAAGCGGATTCATCATTTGAAGTACTACACATGGATTGAACAACAGGGTTTCGATCTTGATGAGCTAAACAGTCAGTGGTATGATTATCCACAGTACTGGAAGCAGATTCAGCAGACAACTCCAAAAATTGATGAACTGATCAACAGTTTCAATGAGAGAGTTGGATTGTTATAGAAACATCACCCTATGACTGGTAAATTCATGCACCTGTTGGCGTTCCAGTTCGAACACCATTTCCTGAAATAGATAATACTACGTATGAGAAGACAGCAAAGTTGGGAAGTTGCGTTTTGTGGCATAAACTCCGGCCTAGTTACCAGCTTCTCATCGGAGGCCAGTGGTTGAAAAGGACCCATCTAGTCATGATACTATTTCTCTGTAGCATGTTAGGGTGGGCACCGTTAGCAGCTCCAAGCACAACGACTTCAAGAACCAACTTCTCAGATCCTATACGACTTTCCAAGGGAATATATCATGGCCTTTCTGAAAGCCCGGAACCAAGAACTGGTATACTCAACCCTGTTCCTATCGAACATTTCGGTTCAGCTGCTGGGATTCAACCATACACTATCGCTCGTACTGACACGGCACCTCAACCAAGCTCTGAAGCATTCTCTCCTGTAGGCTCACAAGGTAACAGGTACTCTGCCGATTGTTCAGGAGGTTACTTCTTAGTCGGTGTTAGTGGCCAAACCGACTTCGGATCACCGCAAGGAACTATTTCTCTTTGGATAAAATGGGATGGTTCCCTAGCCACTGGACGGTTCTGGGGGCAGGATTATGACTTTGAAACTCGTTGGTCTGTTGACAATCGCCTTACATTAGACTGGGGCGGGGACACAACCATCGTGGGGAATAAGAATGACTGGGTACTTGGTCGATGGTATTTCTTAGCCATCACCTGGGATGACACATCAAACCAGATTGCAATCTATTGGGGTGATGAAGACACTCAACCTTTGGAGGATGCCTTTACAACTTCATGGGTCGGATCAGTCGTAGGTTTTCTGTCTGAAAATGACCTGATGAATTCTGCTGCTCGACCTGATACAATGGTCGATGGCCATGTGGATGATTTTAGATACTATACAGTTGAAAGGCCCTTAGAGGATATTAGGAGTGATTACTTGGAAACTCTAGCTGGGAATGAACCAGGTCTTTCTCACTATTACAAGTTTGAAGGATCTCTGTCCGATTCGTCAGGAGGTGCAGATCTTGTTCCAGTTGGAGCAGTGTCCTTCAGCTATGACGTTTGTGCAGGGGACGACTCCTGGAGTGCAGAACAGGTCGAGGTTGACATTAGAGACCTCAATTGTCTCTACGCGTTGAACGGGACCTTTGAAACTGGAAATCCTGGTGCGAATATTGATTGGACCGGGAATGGAGCATTTTACGCTGATGGATGGTTGGCCCAGCGAGAAATTCTCTACACACCTGGAAGACAGCGAACCTCCTATGTCGACACTGGTAGCAAATACCTATCCATTGAGAACGAGGGTTATGAAGTAGTGGGCGTTGGATATCGACACTACGACGGAACTCGGATTTATTGGTACCAGATGGTCAACAATAGTCAGGGGGAAGAAGAATTCGAGTTCTCAATGGACTATCTATATCAGCGAGGACCAATTGGTTTGAACTACTCTGACATTTTTGAATTTGGCTTTGAGATTCTCAATGGAACATCAATGCTATGGAACTGGACAATAGATCCCACGAATATGACACAGAGAGGAGTTTGGTTTTCCACTGGCCCGCTAGAAGTGGAAATTCCTGAAGCTCCGCCGCAATTTGAAATTCGCGTTGTCTTGAAAGTGGACACACCTTCATCGTACATTCAGATTGATGAAAACGACGCTGATTTGGATGGCGATTCAGCTAATGGTCAATTCCTTACATTTCTTGTTGATGATATCTCCCTAACGGCTCTGAATGCTCCGAGTCCGCAACAAGTAGACCTGACAGTAAGCTGTTCACCTTTAGGCACACTACCTGTATATGGAACAGTTAGTCAAGGGGAGATTCTGTTGAATTATTCCTTCTGGGAGAAAGCATCTATCCCATTCACCTTTTCATCGAACACGACAGTTTCCTTTGAATTTTCATCAAAAGTCAGTATTATGACCCGTTTCAGTTACTCAATGAGTTCCATGAACCTGGAAGATGATGGAGTGTCATATGTCATTGAAATGGGTGAGCACGCAGAGTTTTCTCTATACACGTATATCCAATCATATCCTGAAGCAGCTGACAAAGGAATAATCGCGCATATCCCATCTGACTGGAATGATCCGCAGGTCTTGAATCCTCTCGGCCAGGATGTCACACCTAGTGTGTCTGTAGAGGATTCGAAACTAACCATCGCCTCCGGTTTAGCGAATTCCGCAGGTTGGTGGACAATAATTCTGCACGGACCAAATTACGTAAACAAACTAACAACTCAAGTTCAAAACAAGTCGGACCTCACATGGGCTGACGAATCCATCTTTCACAATGAAGACAGAATTAGGTGTCTTGCTAGTCTTGGTGCAACTAACGATTCACTTGGAAATGCCACGAATGTTGAGGTGAGTTGGTATCTCCCCACTAGTGACCTATGGGCGAGCGAGGTTCTGCATAATTTCAATGACTCAACGGTAGTCACACAGGGAGATGTTTTTGGCCCTGTGAATTCAACTGTTGGAGAATGGATTGTCGGTGCCTTCTGGCACAATGGCACTGAAGTGGGATATGGTAAAGCGGAATTTAGTTTGTTGCACAAATTCACCGTTATAGCTCAGACGCCAATCCGCGAGATCAAATCTGGTGATGAATTCACGCTTGCCATCTCTCTCTATGACCAAGATAACGGCAATTCAATCCTTAGCGACGCACAAGTAACTGGTAATTGGACTTCGGGAATTGTTCAGTTTAGTCCTAACTATGCTAGAAACTGGTGGGAGGCGGACTTCAACTCTACGGGCTTTGGCTCTGGAGAATATTTGGTCGTTATTGAAGTTGCCATGCCTTATTTTGAAAGCAATAGTGTAAATGTCACCATTCGAATCCCGGGGACGGAGTCGCTTTACGTGGTTACACTAAGAGCAGGTTTCATTGGGGCGTTTATTGTCGTGATTTCCGTAGTCGCAATAGCATTCAGCCGTCGTTTCTATATGACTACCATGACAAGACGTAACCTCGAACTTCTGGCTCTTGAGGGACGCATTGATGATGCAAAGAATCTAATTGGTCTGCTTGTCATTCATCGTGCAATTGGACTGCCTGTGTACTCAAATATCCTCAAGGGAGCATTTCAAGAATCCATACTTAGCTCACTAATAACAGCAATTTCTCAATTCCGATCAGAATTCTCAATTGATGAGCCCATGTGGACAGCAATTCCTATCACAGAAGTGGTCACAGCAGTGCAAACTGAGTCACTCATTTGCGCCATTATCACTGTAGAACCTGCCTCTAGTAGACAAAAGGTACAACTTGAAACATTCAGTAGAGAGGTCGGCGGACTTTATGACCACCAGGATGATGCAATCCGTCAGATGGTCCGATCTCCAACACTCTCTGACACTTTTGATTCAATCTTCGTAAGTTACTTCGATGGGCGGTTGATGAAGAGATACGTTGGAGTAAAGAGGAACCTCCCCAAAGATCTTAGTCCAGTATCTTCTGCGCTCGATAGTATGGACATTCACCATGGAGTTTCCGTTGACGCAATTATCAAGGCAACGAGCGTTCTTGGATACACTGAAAGAAGAGCGCATCAAATGGTGCTTGAAGCAGTTGACGGAGACTTTCTGATAGCTGCTGAAACAAAGCTACCTTCGCCCTTACCACCAGAAGAGTAAGTTCATCTAGGGACTCAGTTTTATCTGTAGACGCTAAAATCAATCAATGGTTGAGTTCTGCATGGAAGAGGTCGCAATAAAGTACTGGAGTCCACACGGACGTCAAGAAGAAACCAAGTATAGGCAAGATGACAAGATTGTAGATTTGACGACGAGAGCGGCCATAAAAGTTGATCTCTCGAATCTTAGAGAATGCAGCCAACTAATGACCCTCAACCTATCTAATAACATGCTTGAGGAACTTGATTTAACGCCACTACGGAATCAAAAGACACTGATAGATTTGCGTGTCGAGAACAACCATTTAGAGTCACTGAATCTCTGGCCACTGGGAGATTGTGATGCATTGAAGAGACTTAACCTCACGCAGAACAGGCTCAAGGAGTTGGATATAACTCCGATACTTGTTCGTTCGCACATATTGCTCGACTCATCTGTTGTGATCTACTCTGACAGCATCTTGAGATTCCTCTTCACAACAAGCCAACTGGCAGAGCGTCTCTTACTTGTCAGGCCTGATGGAGCTCCATGGACTGCGCAACCAGTTCTGATGTGGAAATCCTGTGATGCCCTCGCAAATAAAATGGATTGGGCACCCCTCCGTCAGAGGATTCTCTCCGTCTTGAGTCAGGTATCGAACAATGATTGGTATGCCATTCAAAGAGGTCTCATGTTGGGTTTTGGTATGGAAGAATTGGCTGGATTTGATGGCAATCCAAAAAACCTCCTTGAAAGCACAACGGAGTCAATGGACTACAGAACCGCAAAGCGAGCCATTTTTGACAAAGCGATAGATCTACTTGATGCACAGATTGAGCATGGAGGACCAACTCTTTTCCTCGATACAGAGTTGATGAGGAACACTAGGGCATCAAGGCTAATTGCACGAATTGCAGAAGCGCGGAAAAGAGAGATCGAAAATGCAATTGTCCCTACAAAGGGTAGCACGTCGCTAATGAACTCTCTCTGGCTCACGCACTATGGCTACAAAATCCTAGAAGCATTAGGGATAGGCATAAGACATTTCGGAAACGCTATAGAGCAGGTCAAGGGTAGTTTCGAAAAGTTGGGATTTTCACTAAAAACGCAGGAAGTAGCCTCGTTGGATAGCGTACACGAACACCTACCTGTAGTGGCATCAAATAGCATGAAGCACTATCTCTACAACCAAGTTGAGAAAGCCTACTTATGAAAGGACTTACCTGCTTCGATACACTCAATTACTCTACTACATCTAGTTCTCTGGTCTGGTGATGCAGCTTTTGAGCACAATAAGACATAGGGTTTATTTTGATGAACCAATTGTGAGAGCGAAAATCAGTAGAATACGATTCCCCAAAACCTGTCCTGTCTGTGGCGCTCCCGCTACTACATGCACACGTATATCGACGCATCCAAGGAAGAAGATTTGGCTACATCCAGCCTCCGATGCAAAGTTTCTTGCAACAAAAGAACAGCAGCTGGCAAACGCAGAAACCAAGAGTTTTCTAGTTGATGTTTGTGCAGACCATACAATTTCAGATAACGCTGAAATGAGGGCACGGACTCTATCCATTCTCGTTGCATCTCTCATGGTTTGCATATCCATATTCGCGTTAATCTATGCTGGCGCGGATGTCTGGGCTGGAAGGCCAATCAGTCCTTGGATCTACTCATATGCGGCGATTTTTTTGGGCTCATTGTTTTTGGCCTACATATCGTTTCGTCCTTCTGCATTCGAAACAGCATTCAAAATCATTGGTTTTGATTTTGAATTGCAAAATGTATGGATTATGTTAAGTAATTCTTCATATCGCGAACTATTTGTGGAGGAAAATCCTCTTTCTTCTGAACTAGTGAATTGGGTCGTGAAGGTCTAGTTCAAACCTTCCTTCTATACCTGGTTTCATAGTAGTCGTACACCCTATCTAGAGCGCCAACTGTTTCATTGATGTTTCGGAAGACGGGAAGGTGTTGGTCTACAAAAGCATCCCATGCCACCTTTCTCTGCTCGGGATAAGCGACATCAGGAATTGTCACAAGAACAGGTTTCTTTTTGTTCTCCACCACTTTTCTTCCTGCTCGCGCCATTACCTTCCAGTAGTCCGCGAGCACATCATGGGCATCCATAATATTGGCGACCTGATACATGTTATGGACATCTGCGTCTATAATGAGAGAGTCGAAACTCGGTTCCTCTCCAGCTATACGGATCACTTCCTCTACAGTCTGGTCTTGATAATAATCAGCTGCAAGGTCAATAGGATTCCCTAATCCCGTTCCCACATCGAATATTAATGGATCAAGCTTTTCTCTGGTTTCTTCTGAGGTTCTAGGGACGTTGAGACCCTTCTCGATGCAAATATCAGTATACACTACGCTTGTTCCACCGCTGATTGCAATCAGACCAACGTTCTTTGATCTTGGCATCGGACTCAGTGAGAAAATGCTCAGAGTTGCGACCATGTCTTCAATTGTTTCAACAGATAGAACATTCGCCTGGCGAAAGACAGCACTCCAGACATCTCTATTTCCAGCTAGCGCGCCAGTATGGGTGGCAGCGGCACGAGACCCCTCAGATGAGCGACCACCTTTCAGAGCAACAACGGGCTTTTTGGTGGCAGCGTATTTCAAGGATTCCAAAATCTGCCTTCCATTCTTCGCTCCCTCGATATAGGCTCCGATAACTGAGGTTTCAACATCATCTGCAAGATAGTTTAGTATCTCTTGAGGCGTAATATCGACCTGGTTTCCAAAACTGAAGACTTTGCTGAAACCTACGCCTGACTCCACACCAGCAGTATATGTAGTGATTGCAATCCCTCCAGATTGAGAGAGAAATCCAACATTTCCTGAGAGTTGTTTGACGGTGGGGAGAAAAGAAATACCAAGTTTTGGATACATAAGTCCCATGCAATTAGGTCCAAGAGCCCTCATACCGGTATCATCTAGTATTTTTCGAATTTCTATTTCTCGCTGGCGACCTTCTTCAGTACCGAGTTCTGAAAAACCACTTGTAAAAATGGTGACCCCTTTGGCTCCCTTCTCGTAACATTCTCTCAGTGTTTTGGGAACTATCTTGTAAGGGACTCGAATTATCGCATAATCGATTTTCCCAGGAATGTCGTCAATACTTGTGAGAATCTTATGTCCTAAGACCTCTCCTCCGCTTCTTGAAACGAACCATACTTTGAGATTATGCTTCCACTCAGCCAATGAGTGCACCCAGTAATATCCAAAATTCGCAGACACACCGATTGCAGCTATAGACTTGATATTCAGTATCTCTGCTATTGAGGGCTTTTTCGGGAGTGTCATCTAGGTATCTCCAGGCAAAGTCGAGGGATTTTATCTTCGATTTAAGAGTACCTGAAAGACAAAAAAAGCAGAGATGGGTGAGGAGAATGCGCCGGCCGATTTGGGGATCGATGCATCTTTGCGCTAGCCTGCGGAAACGAGCGCGACTACCCGAGTGGGTATATCGAGGATAACCGATGTAGTATTACGATACCGGCGCACGAGGATAATAGTATCATATTTCCTAATATAATATGTGCGTATATATTCATTAAGCGCCAAATGTGGTTTGGTTGCGGTTACATGAACCAGTTTGTTAATATGGTGAAGAAGGCAGGGAACACTATGCGTCGTGCTCTTGTCCTAGGTATTGCTTTAGTGCTTGTGATTGCCACTCCTTTTGGTGTGCAAGATAATCACAGACAGCCAGTAAAGCAAGCTACTCTTAGTCAGGGGCCTCAACCAATTGAGAGAAACTGGACAGCTAATATCATCGTAGTGGGTTATGATCCTTCTCTAATTGATGAACCGTTACTATTACAGGATTTACCAACAATCAGGAACTTTTCTACAGAAGCAGCTCAAATCACCTATAATATCGAGTATCAAATCGTCTATGCAGATGCTGCATACAACGACGAACTTCGCCAAGTCATGCTTGACAATTCCATAAATGGAAGCGAAACAGGGACAGGCCTTGATGAGAGCGCACTACTATATCAGAAGGACAACCTCGACGAACCACAACGAATATTCTATCCTCGAGCAGGTCGTGCCATTGATGGCTATGCAGTGGAGGATTGGCTAGAAGAGAATCCATACACGAGTCCGCCTGATCTTGGGTACACTCTTTATCTTGTTAATTTCTCGGAGTTTGACAGCGCGGATCACAGTCTGGAACATTGGTACAACTACCACCCCCTTGATCCTGATACGGGACAGAATCAAGACTGGTTTAGATTGGAGTGGGACAACGCTCTGAATCCGAATGTCACGATGGACTATCCGTTCTTCGGTGGACGCTATAATCTGTATGTAGTGGACCCTAGTGCTCATCAGTGGTACTTGAAATGGTGCAAGGTTTGGTGGAGCGAAGAAATCAATACGTCTTACGATTTCTGGACTCAAGATTTAGAGGACAAAGTGGGATCTCTCAACTTAGACATACCTGCAGATGTAGATGCACTCAATGTTTACTTGAGAGAGTGCATCTGGGACCCTATCAGCCAACTACTTTTCCCATATCAGCATCAGCCTGCAAAGTATGTTGATGTTGGTAGACTGAAGGTGCTGGTGTTTTGCATGGATGTAGCTGATGGGACCTCTGTCAATAGCCTCGAATGGGTGACCAACGCTGAGATGCAAAAGGCGCATCTTGAGGAACTCTATCCCTTCATTCAATGGGAGGTTGATGTCCAATATCTAGACATCGATGAAGAACCTTCTTGGAACAGCCTGTTCTGGACATACGCCGCAGATAACTTAGATGGAACAACAATTGTTGATGGTGGGTCCATGTTTAATGCTATCTACAGTGGAATGAGACCCGCATATGTGGTTAATGACGACAACATCAATGTGTTTGGAGTTGTCTTCATAAAGAAGCAAATGGAAATGCATGTCTATGGAAGAGCGTACACCGGACTGGGTGGAGGAGGACAGACAGTCATCTGGAAATCTTGGGAACGTTATTATCGCCCGGATGGTGTGACTCCCAAGGATGGAATATCAGCCACTCAACTTCATGAGACCATGCATGCAATCGGATTTGCGCACTCTTGGCAACATGAGCACTATTCAAGTGACTTCTATTACGGACCTATGGGATACTTTGCTGAACACAACGGTACCTCCACTTTTGAGAAGAACTGGGTTCAGGGGACCTATTTGGACCAGATGGAAGCTCTTCTATGGTCAAACTTTCTTGAGGAGCAATCCAATCTTCGATCCGATGAGAGAGGCGTAACCTATGCCGCGGAATCTGCTGCTCTTGCTTCATTTGAATCTGCAAGAAATTCCTACAATGAAATGGACTGGCATTCAGCATACAGTGCTTTGGTAAAAGCTCGAGATTGGACTCGAAGAATGATGTTTTCGTCAATTGATGACATACCTCCGTCGATATATGGTCGAGGTACTAATCCAAGCGACTTTTGGACTGGCCCTTTCACCTACTGGGCGATGATTAGCGAAAATCTTGCAGGATTGGAGAATGTCACACTCTATGTTCAGGTAGATGATGGTGTTGTTCGTAGCTTTCCAATGGCTTATAACGGATATAATTGGTCAGTGTCAGTTCCCTTCTTGGAGCACACCTCAAATCTTACTATATGGGTGGTTGCTTGGGATTGGGGGATGAATAGAGCAGAAGGAGGAGTTTTGACACATCTTAGTGCGGCTTCATCAACACCAACTAGCACTACCACAAATACACCTCCGTATATTCTGACACCGATAATCGTTGCAGGAAGTATTGCAGCCGTTATTGTAATAGTCGGTGTCATTGTAATTCGAAAGAGAGAATAATCGTATTTAGTTTCAGAAAATGGCTCATTTGGCTGAAGTTGTTGCCTTGACATGAATTCTTATTGAATATTGAGAATCTGAAACAAGTCATAGGCATATCTTACTTGTTTTCGAAAAATCGACAATCCTTTCGATTTCTATGACTCACACTATAACGCATCTATTCATATAGAGGTAAATCATTAGTCAATCAGCCAGTCGATTTGGTAGTATTCGTGCCTAGTGAGGAGGCCTCAATATGAAAGTCAAAAGGACCCTGTTTCTATTTCTCGTGATGGCGTCTCTACTTGTGAGTCTTGGAGCCCCTATGACTCATAATGCCACCCCAACTTCCTCTGCGCCTGGAGCAAAACAGGTAGATCTAGGCAATGGTCAGACCGTTGAAGTTGGGCCAGATGAGGTCCTGAATTCTTATTCTCTTTCTGAGGTCCCAACAACAGTTTCAGGCGAAGGGTCTCCTATGGTAGTGTCGGAATATGGGCAAAGGACGGATCACCACTCAAACCTGGACCTTGCTTATTATCCTACAAATACTACCACAACTCAGACTGTTTCTGTTCCTCTCGGTCCTCTTTGGGAAGGTACTGACACATCCATCAGTGTGAGTGACCTTCAGGAGAATCGAACCTATCTTACCAACCCCGGTTTTGGTTCAGCAGCGGACTGGACAACTGGCTATGATGATTTGCCAACTCACACAAATCCTATGTCTTCTACAATAACTGGTGGGTATGTCAGCTTTCAGATGGACGGTGTGTTGGATGGAGGCTACTACCGCCATGACCTTGGCGATAGACAGTATGCGGAGCAAACAATCAATACCAATCGTGGTGAAGTCACATGGGTTGGCGTTTCACTTGATTACTGGGTTGATGATAATTGGGGCGGTCTGCCCATTGGTTTTTGGGAGCTATACGCTCAAATTGGCCACAATGATAATGTATCAAACCATCTGTGGGACATGCAGTTCAGTGATGTTCTTGCACAAACAACTTGGTACTCCACAGGCTTAATCGAGGCTGACCCTTCACTCATCACATCATCCAACTTCATTCTGCAAATTGGAATGAGGACTACAAGATCATTCGGAAGCAATCCTCAGCTCTACCCAGAGGTGAGGATGGACAATGTTAGAATCTTCATAAAGACTCGAGTGCAACCAAGTCAAGTAAACTTGGAAATGAATGGCATTCCCGTGTCCAATGGCGCTACATGGAGTTTAGGCACAGTTCAGGAATCTGCAGCTATCCCATGGAGTGGAAGTGCAGTGAATGCAACATTCAGCTGGACTCCGACTCCAGTAAATCCCAACCCTAATGATGATATTCGTGTCACTTTTTCTGTCGACATGACGGTATATGCAAGAAAAGTTGACCAGTCCTCACTCTATGAAGCTGATGTTCAGAGTCTGGGCACTCACTTCACGACCAGTAATGCCAGCCAAGTAAACTGGATTACATATTATTACGTTGCTGTCCCAAACGGTTATTCCCAGTTATTCTACTTCAATGCAAGTAAATCTGATACTCTGGTTATTGATACTGTATCAGAACCTCGATTCCCATCCGTCAATTTCCCATATTGGTCCACCACTGCAACAAGCTTGAACATTTCAGTTTATGATGGAGTTGTCGGGACCTATCAGAATGGATTCTGGAAAATAACAGGGCATTCAGCGAACATAATTCAAGACTTGAGAATGTCAAGTGGTGCCAGTTGGGTCACTACAAACACGTATCGGGCTAATGACAATGTTCGCTTCCAAGCCTATCTTGATACCGTTTACAACGGTGCGACTGTTACATTCAACGTCTATGACACAATGGGCAACCTATGGGACACAGTGGCAGCAACGGTGTCTTCAGGGATTGCTGAAACGACCGACTTGAATCTTGATGCCTTCACAGCTGAAGTAGGGCAATGGTCGGTACAAGCATTCGTGAATGATTCTGTTTCAGGTAGTCCCGTTGAGAACATCGGTTTGTATTCACGGTCGTTTACAATTGAACATGGATCTGACATGTATATTGCCTATCCCAGGCAATCTGTTACTTCCTGGGAACGAAATCTCACCTATGGTCAAGATATGCTTCTTCAGATTGGTGTAAATGACTCCAATAATGGTCTTCTCCTTCCAGGAGGTTCTGCAACATACAACTGGACTACTGGAACACGCATCCTGAATGATATGGGTACTGGTGAGTACAGTGTTGTTGTCAACACAGCAGATTTGGGACTCCCTGGTCGATATGTGATAGGCATTTCATGGAGTAAGCAGTACTACGATTCACTCCAAACGTATTTTGTGATAAATGTCGTTGAAGAAACAACATTACAATCCAGTAGTGCTCCTGGGGTACAAGTGCCCCGAGGAGACAATGCAGTTCTCGAACTCTTCTACGCAGACTCGGAAGACGCGGGTATTGGTGGTGCAGTTCTAACATGTAATTGGACAGATTCATCCTACACCGTCAATCCAGTAGCTGGAGCACCTGGTAACTACACTCTTACGATTACTACAGGAAATTCCAACTTGGGCACCTATGCGGTTGTCGTCACAGCAGAGCAGAATTACTACACTACTTCTCAGGTTCTTCTATTTGTTGAAGTGCGACAGATCTTCACTTCAGTTTCAGTTTCCCAGAGCGGCATATCTCTCCCAGTTGGTTATGAAGAAACCATTACACTGACATACTGGGATACTGATCACGATCTTCCGATATCGGGTGCAGAGAGTTCCATCTCATGCAACTGGTCAAGTTACATTGTGGCAGCCAGTGCACCAGGTGAATACAGCATAACGTTTTACTCAGCTGAATCTGATCCTATTCAGGACTACTCCGTGGTCTTCGATGTTAACCGCTTTGCCTACCAGAACCATACCTTCAGCATTGGTATTGATATAATCACTCATTTGACTTCTTTCTCCTTAGATAATCCCATCGAACCAACGCCTTACACTGGTCAAATTACGATTTACGTGATGTATTATGACATTACAACATCACAAGGAATTGTCAGCAGCAATGTCTTGATTTATGCTGAAGCCGTGGGTGTACCGTCACTTGAGTATACAGTTGTAAATGGTTCAATAGCTGGTCAGTACATAGTTAGAATAAGAGCTGATCAATGGGGGTCGATTGGCAGGAAGGATATAACACTCTATGCAAATTGGACTGGTCCACAACCAGCGCACGATAACAAAGTGCTGCAGGTAAGCGCAAGAATCGCTGGAAGTCCATCTGATTTGTACATAGGAACGAATCCAGTTGCCACTCCTTATGGGGAAAATGTCACCTTCTCGGTTGTATATTGGGACATTAGTAACAGTACTGGGATAACCAATAGTACTGGAGACTATCCCTTGAATGTGCACTTCTATATTGAAGTCCTTACACCAGGTCAGACATTAACCCAAGACCTGATGGTGATCTCCGAACTAGGTAATGGAGAATATCAAATAACCTTCGATACAAATTATCTTAGCGGTATCATTACATGTGAGATTCGAATCTCTGCAAATTGGACATCTGGACAGCTTCCGCTCTACGAAAACAGATCACTGACCGTAGCAGTGAATACCAGATACAGGCAAACAAGCATTCTATGGGAACCTCTCCCAACCACTCCATATGGAGATAATGTCAATCTGACTTTCTCCTACATCGATGTTCTAACAGGCCTGCCGATTTCCGATGATCCTCAATTGAATTATCAGGTTCAGGAGACCGGACTTGTTCTTAGCGCTATCTATCTACCGGGTAGTCAAGAGTATGTATTGGAGCTTGATACAACATGGTGGAGCAACGTTGGAACCTTCACACTTCATCTCGATGTGATGTGGACTGGTACCCCATTCTACCAGAACCGAACCAGCATTCCGATATCACTGACCGTGCGGAGTAGATACACGAATCTTGAACATGGACCATACACCTCAATTCAATATGGTAATGATTTGGTTATCGTCTTTACTTACAGAGACCTTGACGATCAGTCCTTGTTGAACACTGGAAGCTTGACACTAGATGCGTCTCTACTAGGATACTATAACGTTGTAAACAATGGAGATGGCACTTTCACAGTGACTCTTGATACAAGCGCATTTCCATCACTGGCAACCTATACGGTCAATGCATCGATGTCTTACACAGGCACAAACTTCTGTTTTGATGCCACTGACTTCTTCTATCTAACGCTTATCCAAAGAAGGACTCAACTAACTAGCGAAGTCCCCTCTCTTGCAGTCTA
Organism: Candidatus Thorarchaeota archaeon; assembly: GCA_011364905.1. GTDB lineage: Archaea > Asgardarchaeota > Thorarchaeia > Thorarchaeales > Thorarchaeaceae > SMTZ1-45. The sequence goes on along the minus strand of RDNZ01000001.1, from coordinate 64,198 downwards.
CTTGGAGGAAGCTGAAGTGTTTGTGTCCTATTTTGACGATAGCACACTCGCGGGTATAGATGGCGCAACCATTACTGCGACCTGTTCCAACGCTACACTTCAGCTCGGAGTCAACTACTGGGTTGATTCACTAACAGGTGGCGACTATCGCATCAGGATTTCAACACTTGCCTTAGGAAACTTTGGTGAATATACCATTGCAATCTCAGCAAGCAAAACAGGCGCACCATATTATCAGAGTAGGATAACGAATGTCCAAATAGATGTGGTGAGACGATACGCAACGCTGTCGGTGACCCGTTCGCCTTTAACGACTCCGTTCCTGAGCAATGTAGAATTCCAGATTAGCGTTATGGATGATGTGAATAGCACTAGAATATCTCTGACAAAATCTGTTCTTACCATCACACATGGAGGAGGCACAGTAATCCTCGACTCTCAGTATACACTCACTGGACAAGATGGATTCTATTTGATATCCTTCAATTCTACACTTCTATCCTCAGAGCTAGAAGATGCGTACCCAATTACTATTCAATTCCACTGGGGCGACATGACGCCATATTATGAGAATTCCACGACAACCACTCAAGTCACAATTTCCACTCGGTATACTCAAGCCTCAGTCCTATCAACTCCACCAGCGTATTACTTTTTCAATATCAGCGCCTTGCTTGACTTCAAGGACTATCTCACCGGGAATGGAATCCCCGGGGCAGATGTTTCATTAGAGTCAGCAAATTCCACAAGTTTCACGCATTGGATCATTGACAATGGTGATGGCACTTATCAGATTCTGGTAGACACCACAACATTGTCTGGTTTGGGCAGGTATTTCTTCACAGCCAATATGACTTGGTATGGTTCTCCATATTACACAAATGTAACAAATCTAAGCTTTTCAGCGGTTGTTAATTCTGTATCAACGACTCTTAGCTTCACCCTGCCTCAAGGTGTAACATACTACTTGGGAGATGTAATCCACGCCAACATCACCTACACTGCAATTGAATTTGGAGTTGGTATTCCAGGCGCGACGGTTTTGAGTGATTGGAACGCTACTTACCCAACAATAGCAACAATTCATGAAATTGACACCGGCGTCTATGAAATGACGATTCAAACATCTGGAATGGATGCTGGTTTGTATTCATTCTCAGTAAGTGCCTCAAAGTATTTGCACCAAAATCATACAATTCTCGCGGATATTCTCCTTTCAGCTGTACCAGTTCAGATTGAGCTAGACTTTAATCCTACTAGTCCCTCCTGGGGCGACTCTATTAATTTCCAAGCCAATGTTACAGATGCTAGAACTGGAGCTCCCATTGTTGGCGCATATGTCAATCTGACTATTTCAACTATAACAGTCGACATGACTCATATTGGATCTGGTATATACAATGTTACCGTGCAATCTTGGCAGATAGTCGCTGGTGAACACACAGTCACAGTGAGATCCGTCCTCCTCAATTATGAGAGCAGGCAAAGAGATTTCCAAATTCGAATTGGCAAGATTGCATCAAAAATTGCCGGATCGATCAATCCTCTTTCGACCGTCAACGGATTGAGTGTCCATCTCCAAGTGGATTATCTCATATACTCTGACAGCTCACCAATTACGAATGGTCAGGTCACCTATAGTTGGGTTGGAGGTTCTGGACAGATTCCGTGGTCTGCATCGGATGGAAAATACGTTGTGGACTTTATTGTTACAGGAGCCTCTGTAGGTACCCATCAGATTCTCATTCAAGCTAGCTCGGACAACTACAAGAGTGTATCAATGCAACTTACAATTGAAATCACTGAGCTTTCCACTAGTCTTGTAGCTGTTTCAGATTTTGTCGTTACTGTGAACTTCCGTGATATTGCCAATATCACTGTTTATCTGAATAATACAGATCTAAACACACCTGTTCTCGGTGCCCGTCTCTCATATGGTGTAGGGCCGCTTGTCGGGAATTTAACCGAATTAGGTACGCCTGGGTATTACAGTGCTCTTATTGACACCACAGATCTTAGTGTCCAAGAATGGACTGTTATAATCTCGAGTGACAAGGACGGTTATAGGCCTTCATCAATCCAATTCACTTTGAATGTTGAAGTTGTCGATACTGATATTGTTATTGTGACTGACGCCACTCTTAGTGGATATTATGGGGAGGAAGTCACATTTGTTCTTGTCTTCCATGATATCCATGCTGACGAGGGAATACCGGGTGCGATTACTAACTACACATTAGAGCAGTTCAAGGGTTCGCTATTCGATTATGGCAATGGTACATACTCACTTACGGTTAACACTTCTCTTGTTCAGGCAGGAACTGTTCCCCATAACATAGCCATCTCCTTCCGAAAGGAGAACTTTCGGTTTGCTTCAGGATTGGTGAAACTGCTTGTCAATCCAATTCGGACCGTGCTAACCGGAAAAACGGAAGCAGAGTTTGCTGTAGGTGATGATTACTCGATGACATTTGGTTATTGGGATGACCTTCATGCAAACTGGATAGCTGACGGTCTTGCTACTGCATATTGGGAGTTTGGTGCCGTTCAATTAACCAATTTGAATAACGGATCATACGTCTTCGGTCCAACGGAGGCGAATCTAGGTCAAACACTACAATATCGCGACGAGAATTATACAATCAGGATTTTCATATCTCGAGGAAACTACTCGAGAGGAGAGATTGATGTTTCCTTGAAAATACGCAGGATTGCGACGGAGCTAGTATCTTCTGCTTTGCCCGAATTTATCTATGTCGGTCGTGTCTTCTTCGTAAATGTCACATATCTCGACAGTGATCACTCTTTACCAATCACGGATGCTGATATTACAATCCGATCAAGCAACAATGTGCAAACAGCAAATTTGGTTCATGTGGAAGAACTTGATATCGACTACCACAATGGAACATATGCAATCGCATTTCGTGCTCCCGTGTTAGCCCTCTACAGCTTGAAAATCATTCTAAGCAGGGTTAACTATGCAGATGGAGAGGTCAATCTTGACGTTTATACTCGCTTCTCACCTGAGCAAGAGGCACTTGTCGCATGGTTCCGAAATGGCACAATGCTTCTTGTATTATTCGCTGCCTTAGGCGCACTATACTTCAGAGTGTTATCTGTGCCAAAGCTGCTACGAATCATTAGGAGAATGATAGGGTCTCTGTCAAAAGGCAAAATACCGAAACCTGCTGATGTTCCTCAGAGACGCCAAATGCTTCTCGCAATGATGAATGATGATTTGAAGCCAATTAGAATCCAGAAGACAGAGGAAGATGTGGCGCTGTCAACAGTTGATGTCACAGTAATGGATGTCGAACTGCTTCTAGATCAGCTTGCCACTGTTGTCGGTTTGACTCCTGATGACATTGATACTCTACGTCAAGACCTTGACAAGATGCGGCCAAGTGAGAGAGCTGGATTCATCAATGAGGTTCTCAAACAGGAGCGTGCACGTCGGGCGAGAGAACTTGCGGAAGCTGAGATGGTTGCTGAGGAAGGAGTCCCTGCTGAAGTTGCTGAGGAGCGTCTTTCAGAAGATGAACTACTTCACTTGAAAGAGCGTCTATTGAAAATGGGCATTGAAGAAACAGAGGCTGATCTCATGATAGAACAAGCCCGAAACCTGTCTAAGGCTGAAATAGATGCATTGCTAAAAGAGATTGGAGGGATGGAAGAATGAACACAAGATATAGACTATCCCTATTGATACTCATCACATTCTTGATGGTGTTCAGTGCTACAGCGAATATTGGTTTGCAACAAGGACAAAGCGGCAAAACGACCAATGGTATGGCCAATCCGGAAGATACAATCTCTTCTCCGATGTCCAATCCTACTGAAACGGGCTATTTGAATGCTGAACAAGGCTGGACCACGTGGTCTGGTACATCATCTGGATTGCCAGCACAAGAGTATGGAAATAGAAGCGATACCTTCACCAGCAATCAGATGAGATACTTCTCAAGCAATAGTAGTACCAATAGTGAGTCCGTTTCGATTCCTATGGGTACTGACTGGGAAGGCTATGAGCTATTTACCGGAATATCTGACCTTACAGAGAATCGAACATGGGTCCAAGATCCCGATATGGAAAACAGCCCATCTAGCTGGTCTCTCAATCAGGTGAGCATTGGTGGAGGAGCAGCTCCATCGGCGAGCTGGTTAGCCAACGGACATGGTGCTGGAGATGACTGTGTTCAGTTTGAGATCGCAGGCGGTGGAGACCCATCTGAAGGGGAGAGAGCCTGGGCTCAGCAAACCTTCTCTGTGAATCGTGGTGACGTTGTTTGGGCAGGCTTTAGACTGGACTATTGGGTTGACTCTGACTGGGGCGCAGATGGATTTGTAGCTATCTTTGTTTCAATTGAAACGAACGATTACACTCAGCGTGTTTGGCAAAAGTCATTCCCTGATATTGATCAAGCCCAAACTTGGTACGATAGTGGATTGATTACTCTCCCAGACCTATCTATTTTCGACCTGTCAGATGGCGTACTTGTTACAGTAGGTCTTTACAGCCAGCAGACTGTGAACTATAATCCCGACCTTAATCCCTACGCACGTGTTGACAACTTCGAGCTATATCTAAAGACCAAGGCCGACCCAAGCGATCTCAACATGCAAATGAACGGGCTCGATGTTAATGATTTCATCAGCGGCGGCTCGTCTGTACCTGGACTTGGTAATGTCACACAGAATCCTACGTCAGTTTGGACCACAAGTCCTGTTGATGTGACCTTCTCTTGGACACCCACACCATCAACACCAGTCCCGAACAGAAACATATGGGTTGAATTTACAGTTGAAACGAATCTCTATGCTAGAAGCGAATCAACCACGGTTACAACTCAAGACCCTACATCCTTTGGAGAGAATTTTGTGGCAACGAATGCCTCACTGGTTGAGTACCTGACTTGGTTCTACGCCGACATTCCTGAGGGATATGATAATCGATACTATTACAACATCTCTCTGCCTGAAAATCGGGATGTTTACTATGTGGGCTCACCCTTACGAACCAATGTGAACATCTCTTCATGGGATGAGGGACATGGTCCAGATTGGTTTGCGAATGTTACTGCCTATCCCTATGCAGACCGGTGGGGATATTGGCTTGTTAAAAGTAAAGGCGCAAACATGATCACTGATTTGCTGATGACCAATATTGGAAGCGGCACTACAGCTCAGACGATGAACCTCAGGGCATCTGATACGGCCTTCTTTGCAGTAGACATTGGCGCTCAATTCGCAGGAGTCCAAGTCAATATAACCGTGTTTTCACCATCAGGTGGAGCTTGGTTCTCAGAGATGGCTACAGTAAACAGTACTGGGTATGCGAATTCTGGAAGCTTGACCTTTGGTGCCAATGCATCTGCTGGAGAGTGGATTGTTCAGGCATTTTGCTCCAACAGTCTATCAGGCTCTGCATGGAACAAGACTGGATTCTTCCGTCGTTCATTCAGTATTATACATGCATCCGAATCTACCTTGTTGAATCCAAAGGATGCCATTGTAACCTGGACAACAAATGTGACCTATCCTGATCTGTTTCTCATTAGAATTCAAATCAATGATACTGATATTCCTGGAGTGACCGTTTCAGATGGGCAGATGAGCTATAACTGGACCACTGGTACAGAGTATTTCGGAACAGCTGGCAATGGTGAGTACATCGCTACACTTGATACTGGTGACTTGCCTCAGAAAGGACAGTACACTCTGAATCTTGACTGGACTCATCCTTATTTCGATGCAGTTCATGATGTATTGACAATAAACCTCAACTTCGATGCAAATTTGATGCTTGAAGCACCCGTTTCGCCAGGACTATCAATCCCCTCTGGATATAACAGCTCTTTCACGATAGGATTTGAGGACTATCTCGGTTCACGAATTGTTTCGGGAACTGTCGACTGTAATTGGTCTAGCTACTATAGCGTTACGCCTGTAGCAGGATCACCAGGGAGCTACAAGTTCTGGCTCAATACAACCTTTGTTGCAATGGGAGAATATGTTGTAGAGATCACAGGAAGTGCACCATATATTCTACCCCAGCGGTATCTGCTCTATGTTGAAGTCAGGGAACTATACACAAAGGTGACCTACCTGCAAAATGTTGTTGCAATTCCAGTTGGCGAGTCTGGTTCATTGACTTTCGAGTGGACTGATGCAGACCACAATACACCCCTCACTGGTCTAAACAATTCAATCCTCTGCGATTGGTCCGGTACTTATAGTATCAATGAGATTTCGGTAGGACTGTATAGACTCACTATATTCACAACTGATTCCACTCCGCTAGGAACATCCTCAGTTTCTGTGAGCTTCTCTGGTACAAAGATGCAGAATCATACGATTTCAATAAGTGTACAAGTTAGATCACATTCAACTCTGTTTACGCTTGAGGATCCAATACTTCAGACTCCGCATGGAGTTGATGCATATATTCTAGTCAACTATCTTGACTCAGACTTAAACTTAGGTATAGATAATAGCTCTGGCTATGTTCATATTCTAGTCACGCCCTCTGATTTGCCCATACTGGTCTATTCTGTGAGCGATCTGGGTTCAGGTCATTATAATATCACAGTTCCAACTTTACAGTGGTCAACTGTCGGTTGGAAAAACATCTCTATCCAAATCAGTTGGACGGGACCAGTACTAAAGTTCCAATCTCGAACTCTTGACACTACGTTTAGATTGATAGGCACAGAAACCGACTTGTATTTAGAAACAGCTCCCGTTGCCACGTACTATCTGGACAACTTCACATTCTCAGCTGTGTTCTATGATGTGGTCAACTCAACCTACATCTCAAACGTAACTGGCGCTGTGTCACTTTCCTTCACACCCATTGGCGTGAATCCAGTTACTGGAGACGATTTCCACATTGAAATCGTTAATCAGGGAGCTACTGTACTCTATGAGTTCCATCTTAACAGCACAAATCTCGAAGGTGTAGGATTGTTCCAAGTGAATATCGGCTTTCTGTGGAGTGCCGGAGTCCTCCCGCTATATGAGAATCAAACAATCAGTGTTTTCCTTATGGTTCTTGAACGCCCCACGTACATTGATTATTCACCCGTTTCACCGACTGCCTATGGTGAGGACGCAAGTCTTGTGTTTTCATTCGTTGATTCCATCCGAACAGAACGGATTGCAGACTCTGCATCATTGAATATCGAAATCAATGAGCCTGGAGTTGATTGGTCCTACTCCTTTGATCCTGGTACTAATGAGTTTACAGTAGTCATCAATACTTCCTCTCTAAGTGGCGTGGGTCAAGTCGCACTTCACCTCAACCTGACTTGGAGTGGCACACCATTCTATGCTGACGTACAAAACCAGCAATTCTTAGTCATGGTTTTGCTTAGAAGTTCTCAGTTGACGCACCTACCATTTACTCCGGCGCAATGGGGTAACAATGTCACCATTCAGTTCGTCTACACCGACATAATCTCAGGAACAACGACTGCAATGACTGGTACTCTCACTCTGAACATTGGTGCTGCTTTCTATCATGTAACACCAGTGTCTGATGGTCACTTCACTGTAGTCTTGAACTCCTCAGCGTTTGGTCCGCCTGGGGTTCACTACATCAATGCAAGCATAGCATACACTGGACCTAATTATGTAAGTGACAACTTCGAGTACTTCGCCTTCACTGTTCTAGAAAGGTCAACACAGTTGAGCTATGAGAGTCCAGACAATGCACCATATCAGTCAAACATTACATTTGTCATTACATTCACCGATGATAGCTCAGGTATCGGTATCACTAGCGCATCAGTCATGGTGACAAGCGATCCTCTCACTTTGACCTTGGGCGTGGACTATTGGATCACAGACAATGGTAATGGCGATTATCTGGTTGAAATTGACACCGCGGCTCTCGGACCACCGGGTACATTTCAACTCAATGTAACAACATCCTTCTCAGGAGCGCCCTATTATCTATCATCGCGACGAACACTGTCTGCTAATATTATAGAACGACCGACGCAAATTCGAATAACGAAGACTCCCGGTAGCACTCCATTCCTCGAGAATGTATCCTTCAGGTTTGTGTTTGAAGACTTCTTAGATAAGTCATTTATCACAATTGACAAGAGTGACATAACCTTGAGCCATGGAGTCAGTCAGACTGTGATAGCATCCGGTGACTATACTCTTGTGAATTTCGGAACATACTACGAGATTAGTTTCAATTCAACCATTCTAGATGCGTTTAGTTTGGTAACAAGTCATGCTATTCAACTAAGTATAGATTGGACATCAGGTTCACCCTTCTATGCTGATAGAACTGCAACTACGCAAGCATCAACGACTTATCGTTCAACTGTGATTCTATTTCCACTTGTGGAGGAAACCCCATACTTTGACAATATCACAATGAACCTCGAATACATTGATTTTCTCACAGGTGATGGAATCGAAGGTGCAACTGTTACATTATTCTGTAGTAGTTGGTCTTCGCCTGATTATCATGTAAGCAGTCTTGGTAACGGAGTCTATCAAATAACATTGAATACAACTCTTTTCAGCTCACCAGGGACTGTGTACTTCAATATCACAATAACATGGACTGGTTCCCCATTCTATTCAGACCGAAGTGCATTGAATGTTCCCGCACTGGTCAGAGCAGTCCATACATCGCTTCTTGCTGAGGCACCACCAGCTGGTTCAACAGCAGTTGGAGTTCCAATTAACATAGCCCTTACCCTAGAAGATTTGGACCACGGAACGATTCTAGAAGGCGCAGTAATACAGTGTGATTGGACCGATATAACTGGCAATGCATATCAATGGGTTGAGAATGGCAATGGGTTGTATTCGCTCACCTTGAACACTACCGGACTGGTTGCTCAACAATATTCAATCACCGTGACAGCCACAAAGAACTTCTATCAAGTCGCTGAAGCGCAAGTCGCGGTACAACCTGGTGCGCAACTTGTACAAATTGTCTTGACTCAATCCACTTACTATGGAGATTGGGGAGAAGTTCTAAACATTAGTTTCCGAGTCCAAGAACCCTTCTACTTGAGTTATCTAGAGGGATTCAATGCAACCCTACTTTGGGCTAGCACAATCTACGACTTTGTTGATGCTGGGGACGGCTCTTACTACTTGCTGCTTGATACGTCAGATGCAGATTTTGGCATTTACAATCCACAGATTACAGCATCAAGGGAGTTTTACCAAACCAGACAGAAATCATTCACTCTCGTGGTTTCAAAAGCTCCTGGTCAGATAGTACCTTTGCAGTCAACCTATGACGCAGTTATAGACAATGTAATCGATTTCGATCTATACTTGAGAAGCACAGTCACTGACTTACCCGTCACTGGTGCGAGTGTGACAATGGAATGGAATGGAACAGTAACTGGCCTTACGCCCACTGGTGTCCCAGGTTGGTACACTGGATCGGTAGATGTTACCGGATTCGCTGTTGGTGTCTTCCCATTGACAATCAGAGCTGTAACCACAAATGTTCAGTTCATAGAGACCAACATTGACATACGTATCGTCCCAATTCCAACAACAATTGCGTCGTCAGACGGAACTACGATCCGATACGTCTTTTTCGGCGACTCATTGTCCTTGACGGCGGTATACAATGATACTTTCCATGCAGCACTTGTTTCTGGTGCTACAGTATCATACACATTGGGTAGTTTGAGTGGTACCTTCACTGATCTACTAAATGGATCATACAGTGCTTTCATTGATGTCAGTTCACTTGCGAGCCAATCCATATACCTCCGGATGACGGCAGACAAAATGGGATACGCTACGGCATACAAGTCTATAGTCATCACTATCTTACCTATACCAACTCAAGCAACTGCAGTCCCAATCCTACAGAGCGGATATTGGGGTGACACGAAATCATTTCTATTCTACTACAATGATACTCAGCATAACTCGTTGATCTATGGTGCCAATGTGCTAGCCAGTTGGGAAGGGGGAGATCTGGTTGTTATCCAACATATAAACGGATCTTACGAGGTTAATGTACCAATCAATGTCGAGAACCCAGGATTGTATGATCTAGTGGTCCGATTTGATCTTACCAACTACACCTCTCGAGTTGTAACCGCAAAGATTGAAATCTATGTTACTCCCGCAGATATATTGGGACCAGAGCTGTACTCTGTTCCTATTAATGAACAATCCAGTATTCTGTACAACGTTATCAATCGTTTAGATAATTCATCCGTAACTGATGTAAATGGTATTGCTTACTCAACTCAGCTGTTCAATATTCCACTCCAGCTCCTAGAAAATGGTTCATACTCAATGAATATTCCTAGTGATCTTCCATATGGATCATACAGCTTTGACATAGACTTTGGAACAGGGAAATACTCGATTGCTCCTAAACACCTTGAATTGACAATTAGACCCATAGCAACGACATTGACCATTACCAACAACACTATCTACACACGCCCAGGAGCAAGAATTGAGGTTCAGATCACATACTACGACCTTGACCACCTTGTTGGAATTCCTGATGCTAGCATATCACCCGTATTTAGCCAAGGCAACATAACCTACCTGGAGAATTTGAAGCGTGATGAAAATGGAATCTATACCCTCTTCTTTAGAGTAGATGAAGTTGGGACATTCTCAATAACAATCAACTTCCAGAAGGATACTTACGCATCTGGACAATTGGTCCTCAACATTAAGTCAGATAGAAGCGCAGAAGCGGAAGCTCAGCGATTCTTGACCATTGTGGGAGGATTTGCCCTGGTCTTTGTAGCTTTGTTCATCGTAGTCTATGTAAGGGTTTGGAGTGTTCCCAAGCAGATCAGAGACATGAACAGAATGATGCGTGCTCTTAGCAAAGGGAGAATACCTAAACCACCTAGCGCTCCAACCAGACAGGGATTGGCGAGGGAGATAGTGAACGAGGAGATACACCCGTTGAGGCTTGTAAAGACGCCAGACGAGGTTATCGATTATCCAATTGTTACCACTGTACCTGAAGTTAATGAATTGCTCGAAGAACTTGCAGCTCTTACAGGCTTAGGTGCTCTAGAGATGGATGCCTTTAGGGCAGACTTGGCAAGAATGAGAGCAAGTGAGCGTCCTGGATTCTTAAAGGAGGTAATTGAGCAAGAAAAAGCTCGTCGAGCTGATGTGCTGGCCAAACCACCAGAGGGCAAACCTGCTCCCGAGGAGATACCTCTCGAACAGAGACCTGAGGAGTTGGAGGATCTACGACAGAAGCTCATTAAGAAAGGAATGGCTATTGATGAGATTGATGTCATTCTAGAAGAAGCAAAGAGTCTCTCAAAGGCGGACCTCGATGCCCTCTTAAGCAGTCTAGGGATTGACTTGGACTAATCAAATCAATGAACCAGTTGGATGCTTTCCAACTGGCTTCTACTATTTTGTGCTTTGCAATGGTCGAATGAGATTCAGATTCTAGCGTTTACTTGCCTGTTTTGGAGAACAGTTAAGTGAGAATCGTCCAATGCTGACGGCATGAACCTCGATGAAAGAATCAAGTTAATCACTAGCGTGGGCGAAGAAGTCGTAACACTACCTGAGCTTAGGCAACTCTTGGAAGAAAAAAAGAATCCAATAGCTTATGACGGGTTCGAACCATCTGGGATGGCTCATCTTGCGTTCGGTGTGTTTCGAGCACTTCTTCTGAAGGATCTCATAAAAGCAGGAGTCAAGTTCAAAATATGGCTTGCAGATTGGTTTGCTTGGATAAACAATAAAATGGATGGAGACCTAGAAAAAATCCGGCACATTGGGGAGTATTTCATTGAGGTTTGGAAAGCTGGGGGCGTTCCTACAGACAAAGTTGAGTTTCTGTGGGCCTCCGAGGCGATGGACTCTGTGGATTACTGGTCTCGGGTTGTTAAAATCGCTAAAAATACAACCGTAGCCAGAGCTACTCGCGCACTCACAATTATGGGTAGAAGAGAAGGCGAGATGAAAGAGGTCGCTCAATACTTCTATCCCATGATGCAAGTTGCTGATATATTCCATCTTGAAGCAGACATCACACAATTAGGGCTTGACCAGCGAAGGGCAAATATGCTTGCACGAGAGGTAGGACCGAAGCTTGGGTGGTGGAAGCCCGTAGTCATCAGTCATCATATGCTCATGAACCTTGAAGGTGCTGCTGAACCTGAGGGCTATGATGAGGAGAAAGGATTTGACGTTCAAATCTCTTCAAAGATGAGTAAGAGTAAGCCTGAATCCAGCATCTTTGTCCACGACACAAAAGATGAGATTCGCACGAAAATAATGGCCGCATTCTGTCCGCCAAAGGAGGTTGAAGGGAATCCTCTATTAGATTATGCAAAGCATATTATCTTTCGTGGCTTTGAAAGTATAACCGTTGAGCGGAAACAGAAATTTGGGGGCGACATCGATTTTACCAGTTACAAAGACCTGGAAGACGCATATGTTGCAGGAGACCTTCATCCCCTGGACCTGAAGAACACAATGGTGACTTATCTCGATAAGATGATAGATCCAGTTCGGACACACTTCGAGCAGAAAAGCAGTGCAAGAGAGATGTTAGAGCTTGTGAGGAGCTACCAAATCACTCGCTAGTCTTGTGGCGTTTACTTGTCCTACGTGTCACTATACCAAAGGCAATGAATCCTACAATGACGCTAAACCACAGTGTCACCACTCTGATCAGGATTGTGGCTGCACTAGCAAGGTCGGGAGTAAATCCAAGTAGCAGTGTAATCAGCAATACTGATGTGACCTCATAGGTCCCAACGCCGCCAGGAAGAAAGGAAACTGCGCCTATGATTGAGGCTGTCGCATGAACAAAAGTTGCCTGAAGTAAGAGAATCAGAGATGCGGCGGAGAGGGATGGAATTCCTGCACCCGAAAGCAGACTCAATAAAAGCCACAACTCCAAGCATTCCATGAACCAACCTGGGATACTTACAGATGTACTCAAGGTCAGCGGTTTTGGACCCAATGTCTGGGTCATTGTGAATTCCACATCATCAATATGATCCTTGAACCGCTTCAAGGGTCCAATTGATGTCAAGCGTTTGAGGACTTTTCGGTAGAAGGTTTTCTGACTCAGAACGATTGCTGCTACAAGGATGACCCCGCCCAACATGAGTACGGTCAAAAGCTGGTCTCCTGTGTTTACACCAATGCCAAATCCAATCATTGCCAATAATACAAGTGCAAGGAGGTCTGTTACGCGTTCTGAAACAACAACAGGTACTGTTCTAGCTATAGGTGTACCATCGATATCTCGAATGAAATAACCCTTGATTGCTTCACCAATCTTGCCTGGTGTTGTTGTTAATGTGAAACCTGCAAGAAACACGCTAAAACTATCTCTGTTAGTTAAGTTGACATCAATCCTGTGTAGGAAATATTGCCACTTCACATACCGCATTAAGTAGTTGAAAAACGACAAAGCCATCATGGCTGGTAGAACCCACCACCAGGGAATGGATGCCAAAGCTGCTGCAACAGCATCCAACTGTCCGTAGAGTCCTACAGCTGCAAAGACCAACACGCTGACAATTACAAATACGATGACCCTTTGGGCACTAATCATTGATCTTTCATTCTTAGAAGAGATTTCATCACCAGCTGTCATAGGCAATCCTCCTTACTCTCTGCCATAGCATTGTGGGGATATGTAGCATGAAAAACGATGGGTATCCTGTAATCTGAGTACGTCCACGCTTCAACTCCTCATAAATATCATCTGATGTTTCGATGTCCTGCAACCAAGTCTTGGCATGGCCAATCTCCAAGAATGTGTGACCATCGCTTCCAGCTGTCATGGGTTTCTTCAGCCGTTTGGCCAATTTCTGAGCATTCTTGTTGAAAAGGTCTATAATGCATCTTGAGTTGATGCCCTCTATTAGATCGACATGCTTCTCGATTATTTCATCTGGAAGTCCACGTCTGATTGCTGTGTACTTACGCAGTGGGTCTCTGGGATGTGGAAGTACGACCAAGCCATTGCAATCATGTATATCTTCTGCAATCTCCTGGAAGCTTCTATTCTCAATGTGTTCATTAAGGAAGAGACCGATGACCTCACCATAATCGGTTGTCTTGTACTCGCATGCCGGAATGATGAATCTTCCATCGCGTTCAATCACTTTGAGGGTTGGAGCTCTCCAGTGCTCTGTAGGAGCCAGTCCTCTAAGTCCCTTTTTCTTCATGAGCTTGAATAGTGTGTGGGGGTTCTGCATCCCGTCCTTCGAATGTATGGTATGCATATGTAAGTCGAAGGCGGAAAGTCTGGAGCTCAAGATGTTCACCTTATGGCTGGATTATGGGTGGGAACAACGGTGGAAAGAGGTTGAATAGATAATCATAGATTCCTTGATAGAAGAACAATGTAACAAGCAAAGTCGCAATGAAGAGAATTGCTCCGGCAAGAATTCCCTTGTCCTTGATGGCAAGATGGGGCTTCCTTCCTACATCACTTCCTTTGTAGACGAGGTGAACATATCGAAGAACCAAGCCTGCGACTATGGGCACAGTTATGATTACTGGTTGAGACTCCGTGGTTGCTTGATAGTTCTCGTAGCAATACAGCGCATAAAACGCAACAACCCATGTTGCTGCCATCGCAATGCCTTGATCTAACATCGTTTCAGTGTACTGCTTGAATACTGGTTTGTGCAGTGCTGCATCTGCTCCAAGTAGTTGGAGTTCATTCTTGCGTTTTCCAAATCCTAAGACAAGAGCAAAGAAGAACACTCCAATGACTAACCATGATGTGAACGGTTTATTGATGAGAAATGTTCCAGATACTGCTCTTATAATGAAACCCACGGCAATCACGCAGACATCTATAATCGCATAATTTCTGAGTTTCCAGTTGTATAGTTGACTATTGACTATGTATAGCAATATCATCAGAAGAAATGCAATATCTTGCAGCCATGCTATTATGAGTCCGACAGACATTAGTACTGTTGCCAGAATCAGAGCAGTGGATCTTGATGCTTGACCAGAAGGTAGTGGGCGGTCTCGCTTCTCCGGGTGAGCGGCGTCCTTTTCTTCATCAACAATGTCATTGAATATGTACCCTGCACTGGATACAGCGCATAAAACTGCAAATCCGAGAAAAAGAACTGGCATGCTCCCTACAACATCGTTCAGCCAAACCGGGAAGAATTTTTGTGTTCCAAACACAACCGGGAGGAACACAAGTACATTCTTGTACCACTGGTGCGGACGCATCAGTCTCAAATATTCATAATATCCCATCATTGAAGTCTCCTAACAACCTACTTTTCTGAATATGAGCTCCATAGCTTACCCCACTCGGTTTCTTCAAGGAACCATTTGACCCATTTCCTCCCTTTGAGAGGAAGCCAGATACCATCATGGTATAAACCACTGAGCTGAGTCGGGAGCCACATTAATGGAGACCTGAACAAGAATGTTTCCATTCCAGGGAACCTCAAAAATCCCCGATTGAAAGCGACGACGGGGCTCTTTCCTGGTTTCATATGAAAGTTAGGGAGGTCTTTCCAAGACTCATAGTCACCCACTATTTCAATTCGCTCTGGATCAGATTCACCAAGTCCAAGACTGTTTGCAATCTGGAGTTTGTGGACACAATTCTGGTCTATACCCATTAGCCTTGTCTGCACTGTGTCTGCTGCAACCATATCTGATGTTGCAATCAGTAGATTTCCAATTTTCGGGACCATCGTCCTAGGACCTGGTCCATCACCCATAACAGTTCCATCAGTCAATACGAACTCTGAGTGCGAGATTGTTTGTTGCATCAAAAGCAGGTCAACCAGGATCTCGTGAATCTTCAGGTGAGCAAGATGCCTGTTCTTTGTTAGATAGAGGCCAAAGGAGTCTTTCATTGCACCAGTCATTTGGGTGTGACCATGGGTCTTTATGGTTGGCAGGTGAATGATATTAGTACCAAAAATCTCCTTGGGAGCTATTGTTTCTCCAAAAATATCCTCCATAACCAGTGTTTTTTGAGGCAGATCAACATTGACATAGGTGGCCTTAATGAGAGGTAGAAACTTGATCTTGTGCTTCTTCATAACTGGGTACCAATTATTGTTTTTCACTCCTGCATAGATGTTTGTAACAACAGTTTCGTTTTCAACAGCCTGAATTTTCCCGTTGTCAAATCCATCAGACAGTAATTTCCTAAGAAGCCCATCAAGAATATAGGGGTTGGTGGAGCAGGCTGGATAGAGTTTGCTCCACGAAAGATTTAGCTTTATTGTGGTGGCAACATCCTTGGAAACGAATTTATCGTACTCAGCAAGGTCCATTGCTCTAGCAATGTCATCAAAGATTGTCTTAGGTGAAGTTTTGACAACGGCTACTTTTGGCATTTTAACTCGTCTCTCAATAAAGGCTTTGTACCGGCGAACTCTAACACCTTATGAAGTTGCCTTTGCAGCTGTCCCTAAAAAACTACATCATAGTCCCACTATTGAACTCACTGTGTGATTACATTAACGGAATTACCTCTGTCTGAAGGTTAGACCCCACACGTAGCACCTTGGGAGAAGCCAAACCTCTGTATGTCGCACTGAAAACGCTATAGAGACGTCCATCAAAAAAAGTTCTGACACCCTCTGGAAAAACCTCGTGCGCTCTAACCATCAATTGAACATCCAAATTCCTAGTGAATTCCTCAAAGGCAAGACGTCCGAATGATCTGACATTCATTCCACGAGAGTTTGCTGCAAACCTAAAATCAGCGTCCTTTGGATCATTCCACGCTATTTGGAAGATGATATCATCAGGGAAGTTTGAATCCATTCTATTGCATTTTTGAATGTCCTGAACTGATGTCACATTCTCAGGAATCCCGCCATGACATGCAAATATGAATCCCGGGCTGATGGCTGCCATTGGGAGCACTTGGAACATTTCCAAATACTTGTTATAAAGTTCGAACGAGTATTGGCGGGTGACCTCAGTATAGAAACCATATCGTTGAGCTACCTCATCTGACTCATGATTCCCGCGCAGGAGAAGCACTCTCTCTGGTTCACTTAGGGCAAGAGCCATCACTGTGTTTACTGTTTCAATCTGAGCTGGCCCTCTGTCTCCATAGTCACCAAGAAAGATGAAAGAATGAGTTTTATACTTCGAGAAAAGCCTTTGCACTTGGAAAACTGAATCAAGTTCTCCATGGAGGTCTCCCACAAAGATGAGATTACTTGATGGTATCTCAACAACGTTCCGTTTGTTTCGGTATTCGTCTTTTAGCATGCTTAGCATATGAACTATTTCTTCAGCGTCTACGTTTGCTTTTCCATTAAGTATGGATTGAACAACATCCAAGTTTTCCGTTCACAACCTATTTCCAATTCATTACTTGAAACACTATCTTTACTGCTTCTTCAGGAGAACTTGCAGAATGAATGGCATCATCTCGTCTCTCATCGAGTTTTTCTCCAGCCAGCCTAGCAGCCCAACCTCCTGTTGGAACGAGTGATACTATTGGTTTGTTTGAGAACCAGGCAATGGCAATTTCACTGAGTGTGCCAGCTGATCCATCTAGAGCTATTACTGCATCACCAGCTTTTGCAACTAGGAAGTTTCTCGCATACCCAATTCCTGTTGGAATTGCTATGTCAACAAACTCATTGGCATGCTCTTTGGTGTCAGATGGAATGATTCCTAGCGTTTGCCCTCCTGCCAACTTCGCACCTTTGCATGCTGCTTCCATGATTCCGCCAAGGCCGCCGCATACGAGAATCGCACCGCTCTTAGCAATCTCTGCTCCAAGGCGCTCAGCCAGTTCCAAATTGCTTGAGTTACTATCAGACCCTCCAATGACAGAGATTGTTCTAGATGGCATAGTGCTTTCCTCGTTCAGGGACTTTATGATGATTCCAGATTGTGTAGCTTCTTTTTTAGTAGGATATAAACGTCTTTTGAGAGTAGTCCTTGTTTAACTCGCTCTTTTGCAGCATCAAGGAGAGATTTGCCTGATGCAGGATATTTGAAGCCACTCAGAATTCGATCTGGCACATTTTTAATTGATATTGCAGGACTTGGGTTGAAACGAAGGCAAACTGTAGACCTCTCAAGTTGCTTCATGACACGCGTAGGAAGCATTCTTGCTGTAAGAGCATAGATCTTTGCGATTGTAAGAAGCGCTTTTGAACCCAGGCTAAGTGTCGACCACCCCACATCCGTTCCTACAATGCATATATTGGATTGCCTCTTGCAGGAGTTAGAGCAATATCTACAGATTCCTGGTTTCAACTTAATGGTGCCTGTCTTCATACTAATCCAAGCCACGCCTTCATCCATCTCTACCGCACACGATTCTTCAACAACACGAAGTCCGAGCTCAATAGCAATTGTTCGAATCTCATTGATCTCCTCAGGGGTGTTCGGCGGAGCTGCTATCGCAGGGAGTGTCGGTTCATACAGCGGACAGACTTCTTCGTCAAGAGCCACAATCATTGGAAGCTTACACTCTCGTGAATTCCGAGTCAATAACCCTGTCGCTATACTATCTGTGATTTCTTCAGTAGTCTGCATTGCTTCGACAGGAGAATCCCTCCCAAGAAATGCTTCTAGCCGGTAAGAGCAGTCCTCAGCTTCTCTGACTGAACCTACAACAACAACAATCAATGGGGTTTTCGGGCTAAGAGAGAGATGATCAAACATTCGCGGTATAGATTCAACTTCGTCAGGCCGGATTATGACAATAATAGCGCTGTGGCCTCTGGTGAAATTTCGGGAGAGTCTATCCAACCTTTCAGAGCATGGGATTGACCAAAGTTGGAGAATCACGCTTTGCCCACTAGGATAATCATGTCTTGCCACTCCGAGGCTCAAACCTATAGTGTTGTACATCTGACAAGATACGCGATTACCGGAGGCTCTGCTAAGAAAACCAGTTTGCAGTGGCAAATCATTGCCGATAATAAGAACTTTGAAGATCATCCGGTTCTTTGTTACTTCGGGAGTGGTCATTCTCAGAATATAGCATTGATTTCCAGCAACTAATACCTTCTGGTTTAAGACGAAAAGCGACACAGGCATAAAAAGATTCAATCTTGGCGCAATTGAAGAAATCCACATATCTTCACTTTTCCCTCGACTTCCTCATCTCCTCAGCGGCAAAGTATTTCTCTAACAATGTTTTCTCTGATATCGATTGAAATGGTTCGTATCTATAGAGCTGAGGATGCAGAAAGAGCTGAACGAGCTGGCTACAAAGCAGCGTATGTTGCGGACCTCCGCTTTCGTGAATCTCTTGACTCCTGTGGCGTGATTCTGGTCGATATTGAAGGCGAAGGGAGAAGTTCACCTCATGCCCATGAGCGCTTGGAGGAAGTTTTCATTGCCTTGAGCGACCTTGATTTGTACATCGGAAAAGAACGGCACGAATTGAAGAATGGTGACGTTGTGATTGTAGAACCAGGTGAAGAACACTCGTTCGAGGCTATAAAACATCAAGCAAGTAGACTACTCGCTTTGAAGTTTCCAAATATCAAGGATGATAAGATTGTACCAAAAAGGGGAAGTGAGAATTAGAACTCCCCATAGTCGAAGTCATCATCGTCGTCATCAACTTCGTCATCATCCTCAAATGCAATGTCGATTGGAGCTCGTCCTAATCCGTAGAATGAAGAAGCAGGGACTGCTCTCTCAATAGTTCTTCTGAGTTCCGCCCATTCCTTGTGTCTACGGCGGCGACCTATAAGACCCGCGGCAGTTATTGCACCAAAAGAGATTATTCCAACAGAGTAAAGCTCCAAGCGCGTCGCAAACAAATCCGATACTGAACTGAGTGCTAGAACCATGATGGCTCCAATGATGATAACATTCAACGAGCAATCACATGTGATACCCAGTTGAGGAGGACCTACTTGAAAATCCTCTGGATCTGCTCCGGGTGCCCTGTTGAGTATGTAGTTGAAGGCTGAAGACAGCAAAACTGCAACTACAAGGATTACCCATGTCAGTATGTTCAATTTCTTTCAAATCCGCCTTTATGTCTTTAATTTGGCAGTTTCCTCAGTTACTTTGAGATAGCTGAATCCATACTCGCCTTCATAGGAAATCTCTGCGCTTTCGCTGGGTGTGATTGTCAATACTATAGAGTATTGTTTGACTACTTCAGGTTTCGCATTTGACACTTCGAAATTTCCATTTGTTAGCGCAACCTTGTGTCCTGTTTTCAGTGCACAAAGTTCCTGACGGTTCCCAACTGCAATGGCAATACGTGCTTGTAGTTTGTCATTTCTGACAACAAGCATTTCGACGCCATCAATTGTTTCAAGTGACAGAACATCCATCCAGCCAGTGAGTTCTTCGTTCAACTCTTTTTGGTCCACTGGTCCATCTGTGGTCATCCCGCTGACTTGCGGGAGCTGTCCTTGAACCTCGTTCAGAATTGGGGTGATTTGTGTTGTATCCCAGCCCTTCTTGACAAATGCCTTCAGTGCATGCTCTGCTATTTTTTCAAGAGCTGGTTTGAATCTATCATGTGATGACGATGAAACCTTGTATAGCATGAGGAACGATCCCAATGCGCCGTCCTCTTTGTTGTATGCTACTCCAATTTTATACGCTGTCACTGCTAACTGCCATGCATTATCGTGGTCGTCGAACTGGATTGCGTATTTTGTCAGGTCATTGAGCATGGACATGGTTACTTCCGGGTATTGCAGTTTGTTCTTTGTCAGACTGAAACCACCCATAAACTTCCTAAGGATCTGCATCGTAATATAGAGCCCTTCAGAGGTTTCTAGCATATCGGTTAACCCAATGCGGTTGATCATGCTATCATAGAGGCTGTAATAGTAATCAATCTCTTCGTAATCTTCTCGTATGAGAGCAAGAACAATTCGTACAAAGAAGACTGATGCCTTAAGCTCATCATTGCTTACTTCTGCAAACATCAAAAGCCTAAATGCTTCGTCGCTGATTGTTAAGGCATCTTCAATACCCTGGCGGGTCCCTCGATACAGATGGCAAATCATCTCCAAGTAATATAGGAACAGTGTGAGGTCTGAAGCATGCCTGACTAGTTGACCATGTGTTTCACTGTCTTCCGTCAGTGTTGATACAATGAGCAGCCTCTCAATCTCATTCTGCACTGCCTCAATCTCATGAGCTAGAGTATCATACTTTCCTTCTCTAAAGTCCTCGAACATATTGGGGACATCAGCCTTGATGTCTTCTAGGAAGTCGAGAACAAACAGAGGCTGTCCCTTTGAGAGCTTTCTGTCGAAACCCTCAGCTGGCCGTTTTACAGTCCTGAGCACTCGAAGGGCATGGTCCTCAATGATACGGATTCTAGTCACAGGATCATATGTTTCCTGGCGAGAGATGCTGTATCTTACTTCCTCCGAATATATGCGGTCTCTGATTGCTGAGAGATCCTCCTTTAGCTTTTCATCCGAAACTGACTCCATAAGTTCCAGTACAAACGCGGATCCAACAATGCCTTCAACGTCAACATTCAGATCCTGAATTGTATTCAACAACTTCAGGTCACTAGTCACAATCTTTGAACCTTTGCTACGCATAGCGCCTAAGACAAGAGACATATCATTTGGCTGTGGCAGCGATGACTCTGGACGATTTATGCTTTCCATGAAAGCTTTGATATCTTTCGAGAGAGTTTCATCTATCTGCACAATCTTCTCAGCTTCTCTTCTTAGATACCACCTGAGCTCCTGAAACACTTGTCTTGTGATCCAAAGTTCCATCTCCGCTTCGTCTGCGGCTTTCTTTACAACTGCTACATCTTTTGGGCGGTCCGAGAAACCCGATATGAAGAAGTTCGCGTCTAAATACACACGCATATAGTCATGTCTCCAACTGTCTTACTGGTCTGGCCAAGTCTTGAAACATAAACCCGGTTCAGAGAGGACATTCGCGCCTAGTCCCACATTAAGGTCTTTCTCTCTCTACTTTGGCCTTAGAGAATCAGGATGTTGTACACCGATTAAAGGTTGCGATTGCGGGCACAAAAACGTAAGATGCTGAGGGTGAGATGCACACGACTCGAATCGAAATGAGTCAGACATGCGCATAGTCTTTTTATGCGAGATTGTGGTATCTTAATGTGGACTATCACTACCAGCACGACCCAGAGTTCTTTGGGAGTTTCTCCGACCACAAGGTATAACTGCGAATGCTCCCAAGACATATCCAAACAAGGGCACGGCATATTCAATGTGCGAGCCGATTACACTCTTTGGCGTGCGGAGTGTATCTTGCGATAAACCTCAAAATGGGTTCTTCGGAACGTGGCGCACAAAACATTAGGTGGTGGCGCGGCAATGCACCGCGTTGCTTGCACAGAGCCGTGCCCACCTCTTCATTTTACATTCAGTGGTGGATTACATCAGGCTGCACCTGTGTTTTCAGTTTTAGCAAAAGCATTCAAACAAGAGATTTAAGAAGAGCATTTCTTCATCGGACTATCTTGGTGGGGTGAACATTGAAGCTGCATAAGATGTTGAATTCTTCTGTGATATCTCTCATGATTGCACTTCTCATTCTCACAGCAAGTAATTCAGTCGTGCTTGATGGAGTTAAGGAGCCAACCAAAATGTCGGACTCAACCCGTATTTTCCAAACATCGTATACGCCGCATGCACCAATCTTCATCAGTGGGAATCAAGACTTTATTGATCAAGGTTGGCCGGGTAACGGAACGGAATCCAACCCATTCACCATCGAAGGTTTGAACATTACGAGTCCACAAGTTCCGATCGAAATCAGATATGTTGATGTTCATTTTATCATTAGAGATTGTTTTCTCCAACCTACTGCATTGAATTATACCATAGATCTGTTTCATGCTGATAATGGGACACTCGAAGAATGTGAGATATACAGTGAATATCGCGGCATCAAAGTGGAATATAGTGATCATCTCACAATTAGTGGTTTCAACATCATGGTTATGGATTGGGCAGCAGCTTCAATCCAACATTCGAACGACGTCAATATTACAGGATGCGATTTCTTTGAGAGTCAAGCAACCACTTTTCCAATGCGTGTCGACTTGAGTTATTGCGAAGACTCGATTGTGAAAAACTGCTTCTTTGATACAGCGGTCCTACAAGTCGGTTGGAGCCCTAATATGACTGTAATAGATAATATCTTTGTCAACGGTGGAATTACGCTTAATGTCCACATACTTTACGAACCAACCTTTGATTATACTATTACTGGAAATAGTGCAAATGGCAAACCTATTCTCTACCTTGAGGATGCCATTAATATGACAGTCAATGCAGATGATTACGCTCAGGTAATCCTGATGCAGTGCGAGAACATCATTGTCCAGAATGGAACCATAGAGAATGTTTCGTATGGTGTCCAGATTCTTTATTCCGATTTCTGTAGTGTAGAAGATCTTGTATCCCAAGGTACTGCTCAAGGCATTATTGTTCACTATTCAAACAACACTCAGATATCAAGATGCATAGTTCATGTGGGGCATGGATTTGGGATTGCCCTCTACTACTCACATGATTGCACGGTTCAGAATAACACTGTCTTTGGGGATGCTAGCGGCGGCTCAAAATTGATCTACTTGGCATCTTGTTATGATTCAGTTGTACAGAGAAACCATCTTTCAGGTGTAACTTTCACCGGTATCGAGGTGTCAGGCTACGATTGCCTAGTTCTTGAGAATACCATCACGTCTTGCTATTGTGGAATTCGTCTCTCTGGGTCAAGATTGCTAATCGTAGATAATCGAATAGTGGATACATCTGATGATTATGTCCAGCCTTCTAACTCCATGGGAATTCTGGCTGCACCTATATGGAATTCAAGAATTGTCCATAATGAAATAATCGATGGGGATGATTGGGGAATCTTGTATCTTGGGAATAATTCTGAGATCCTTAGTAATAATATCGCTTACAATCTTGGTGTGGGGTTGGAGATCTATGCTGGCTCAACCAACAACACAATATGCTTCAATGTCTTCGGTTGGAATCATGGTGGAAATGCCATCGATAATGGCTTCCTGAATCAATGGGATAATGGTATGAACACAGGCAACCTTTGGAGTGATTATGACTATGAATCAGGTTATCATCCCTACACAATTCCTGGAAGTGCAGGAAGTCAAGACAGGTGGCCAGATGCAGATGTGTATAGTCCAAATATTAGTCACCCAGATAATGTCTATTTTGACATCAGTGTCACTGTTGTCAATGTAACATGGAGTGTTTGGGATGTTTTCCCTGCCCAATACTGGTTGTATCATAATGGTGAGTTAATCCGACAAGGCACATGGAGGAATGGTTTCCTCACATTTGCAATCAATGTGATAAACGGTCCTTCTCATAATGTGACTCTTGTTGTTTCAGATCTGAATGGACACACTAGTTCTGATACCGTTATGCTTAGATTAGTTGGGACATCAGGACAGGATAACCCCTATGAATTAGGCTTACTTGTGTTAGCAGTAGGATTTGGAGCAGTGGTTGCTCTAGCACTTGTAGTTATAGCTATCAGAAAGAAGAAATCATGAAAACGTTGACGCAGAGAGAACCAAAAGAAGAAAAGAGAAGGATGCAGTTTGAAAAAGTTTCGCAGAGATAAACGCAAAGATGGCGCGGCAATACACCGCATTACTCGCACAGAACTCCGCCTGCCTTTTTCTTCCCAAGAGCAAAATTGGCGCAGACGAAGAGCTTTTAGGTTGCTTGTGCTCCAACTTGTTTGTAGGAGTTAATTGGATGGAAGACAGATGGGTGAGTTACGATAACTATGGCAACCGGTTCAAGGATCAGAACACTGTCTTGCGATACTTTTTGCAGGGCATTCCTTTCGCAATCATGTCCATAGGTCTCTTGTGGTTGTTTGAGAATCTCTTTTGGGCTATGCTCTTCACAAATTTCACTGATGTCCTGTCAATAATGATAGTAGTGGCTATTGCATTCATAGTTTTGATGGGGGCCTTGAACAGCATCTTTGCGGCTGCGCTTTGGGACATTAGACCCAAACAGACTTGTCTGAGTTTTGCGGGCCAAGGACTGCTATTGGTCTTTATGTCGTATGTCTTTGATCCGTTCTTTGTAATTCTCTTTTTGGCATACACCTCCACTCTTTTCTACAGCTTTTTGGTATACGCTGGACTTTTCATTCTTCTCGCGTTCATTGGGGGCTATCTGGGAAAAAACATTGCAAACGAGTTTGAGAGAGAGCACGAGAAGGTAGAACAACTTGCTTCTGTGCATGATAGGCAGGTCAACTGTCCACATTGCGGTCACTCGATGATGGTTGGTCCAGGTAGAGTAGATGATCAGCGGGGGATTACCTGTACGTCATGCGGCCAGTGGTTCAGTGTCTATGATAGAGGTCCTACACTCGAGTAAGTGTCCAAACAATTCCCTACTTCTTATTAGGGGGTTTGTGCTAGGACTGGTTTGGGGGTTTTTGTTTGGAAGTAACACCCAGTGATTCAGGACGTCATAACTATAAAGTTCAACAGAAAATACTGGCTGCACGGCCAGTCTATGAAATTTTTGATGAAACTACTGGAGAGCAGGTAGGAATCGCTCGTCAGACTTGGTTGAGTTTCCTTAGGTCTACTATTCATATAGAAGATATGCAAGGGAACAGAATTCTGACTGCGAAAGGCGGGTTCTTCGACAAGACTTTCTGGTTGGAGGACCAAGATGGCAACAGACTCGTGAAGCTTACCAGGCCTTGGATTGCCTTCAGAAAGAACTTCAAGATGTACTATCGTGATGAGGAAGTGAAAG
This sequence comes from Candidatus Thorarchaeota archaeon, assembly GCA_011364905.1. Taxonomy (GTDB): domain Archaea; phylum Asgardarchaeota; class Thorarchaeia; order Thorarchaeales; family Thorarchaeaceae; genus SMTZ1-45. The sequence goes on along the minus strand of RDNZ01000001.1, from coordinate 38,462 downwards.
CTCAGGGTGGGTTTCTGGCTTGGGGATTTGAGGCCATAAGCAGTGGAGGCATTTTTGCTTTCAAACTTGACAAGAAGATTCTCGCTGTACGTGACCAGTTCAGGGTTCAAGTTGGAGACTATATGGACTGGAAGCACGCTGTGGCATCGGCCATTGTCGTTGACCGAATCTTCTTCAAGGGCAGCAGCTGCGGTTGTAGATTGCTATTATGCTTCATACTGATCATAGTCCTTTTCGCAATTGTACTCCTATCCCAATTCATGTAGGATAAGTTAGGAATTGTCAGTCAATAGGGATGGCGCTTGATAGCGCCGTCTTATCCTCTACAGCATACGCTAGAGGCATTGTAGGTTGAACCTAGTGCGTGAATGAACTACCTAATTAAGGAAAACAGATTCAAACTCGATGATTACAATGGCTCGCCCTCAAACAATGATTCTCTTTGCATTAGCCATCGCCGTGATTTTCCTATTTTCATTTACTCAACCAGTAACCGCTGCAGATACAAGACCGCCAAACGTCTATGGATGGGGATTCGAGGGACAACCTGAGCTTGGTCAGGGTTTCGGTGTTTGGGCGAATGTCACAGATGATGAAACAGGTGTGAGAAATGTCACTGTAGAGGTATTTGGTCCAAATATGACTCTCAACAGCCTAATGAGCTTCAATGGGAGTTTCTATACTGGCTCGGTTCCGGCTTTTCCGAATGACGGCACCTTCAATGTCAGAATTCGTGCGTACGATCTTGCAAATAACACAAGAACATCAGCGTTTCGTGACATCGTCTACGAGTCCAATCCACCACCGACCATCCCAGAAGATGCCACGCTACCAATCGTTGTTGGGTCGAGCATCGGATTCATGGCTGTGGTTATTGTTATGGCACTCGTCTACGATAGACGCAAAGGACCATGAACAAAAATATATCATATATGATATAAACACGAGTTTTATAAGGACCGATTCTGATATGAACGACAACAAATCGTGGCGGGTTTCTCTTTGTTCGAATTCAATATTGGAGTTATGTTTGATTTTTGACAAATATCAAACAACTTATAAGCAAATGATTCGAACCTAGAAATTATTGGAGACAGAAGTAATGTTCAGGTATGCTTTCAAGCGCGTCGCTCGTAGTTATCGATTATTCATTGCTTTGACGATAGGAGTCTTGCTAGCCACTACCTTCTTCGCAGCTACAAACGTTGCGGCGGATGTTCTTTCGCGTGATGCACTAGATGCAAGCGTTGAACAACATCTTTTCGATTTTGCTGTTGAAAGCACATCCTCTAATTGGACCGAGTCAGATATTCAGAACTTACAAACAAGCATCCTGGAGATTGATGGGGTCACTAACGTTACTCACTCTTCACAATTCACTTTTGAGTTCAACAACACCCACGTTAACATGACACTTGCTGCAATTGATATGACATCTCCTCTAACAACCGGAATGCAACTGATCTCTGGACGCCCAACCCTCGGACCAAATGAAACCTATATTGTAAGAGGGTCTGCAAATGAATCGCTTTTCTCCCTAGATCAGGTTGTTGATGTGGAGATTACTGTGTCCAGTTTACCATTTCCAACGACTATCCACCGTAATCTTACAGTTGCTGGATTGGTCAGTCTGCCGCAAACCACAAGGAGTTCCATTTATCAGCGACGCCAATTTTCTATCTTTGACTTGATAACCGGTGGAGGTGGTACAGGAGCACTCGCCCTTTTTGGTTCATCCTCCTACAATCTGATGCTTGCTGATTGGAGTCAATTCGCGGACTCAGTACTGCAAGAAGCATCTGAAGTACCTTATCACAATCATGTTAGTGTTCGCAATGTCATACAGATTCGTATTGATCGCTCCAGATACTTGGACCCATATGACATTGGAGCATCATTAACAAGATTGACCGCTCTTCAGAATACTATCAGTATTCGTGCTACTTCTTATGATGGAACTGTCATCTCCAATCTACAGACACCTTTGAGCACTTATCAGTTCACTCAGCTAGGAATGAATCTGCAGTTCATCTCAATATCACTTCCAGTGTTTTTGCTGGCATATTTCAGCGGGACAATGGTGAGTGATGTAGGGTACAACTTCCGTCGACGAGAGATTGGACTCCTGCTCACAAAAGGGTACAAACGACCCACTATCAAAAGGATGTTCTTGGTTGAAGGGACCTTAGTTGGGGGAATCGCTGGAGCCATTGCAATCTTTCTGGGAACAGGTGCAGCCTACTTTGTTCTGGGATTGACAGATGTTAACATCGTTTCAGCTGTTCTAAGCAATATTACCGCCATCATCCTGTCAATTATTGTGGGCATGTTTCTCGGTTTGTTCTCTGTTTGGAGACCTGCAGGCCGAGCCTCAAAGCTGGAAATTCTTGATGCTTTGAAACAGTATATCTATGTTGAAGATGTGTCTGAATACAAGAAGCTTCTCCCAACTGTGTCCCTGATTCTCGGTTCATACAAACTTATAGTTTGGTTACTGGGGATTGATGTTAGTGGTCTGCTTGGGTCGCTCAATTTCGGAAACTTCGCACTCGCACTTCTATTCGTGGCCTGGGCGGCAATCGACGGTGTCCTAAACTACATTGGGCCACTCCTATTCCTCTATGGTGCCACTCGAGTCTTTATGAAGGGATCACTCAGATTCCAAGAAGCCGTTGTTCAGGCAGGTCGTAGATTCTTCGGGGCATTCGGAAATCTAGCCACGAGGAATGTGAAACGTAATCCAGCTCGGACTGCTTCGCTCGTCTTCATTATTGCACTTATTGTATCCTATGGGGTGTTTGCCACAGGCAGTCTCTACTCAACATTTGACTACACAGAGCGGACTGCTCGATATAACGTAGGTGCGGATGTCCGCATTCAATTGGATGCCGGAGCGAATATGACGCAAGCCCTTAGTGAGGCAGAAACATACAATGGGGTCGTGGCAGTGACTCCAGAGTACCAGCTTGATCTCAAAGCTGGATCCAATACGATAGATACTCTTGGTATACGACCAGACAAGTGGGCTGATGTCGGATATTGGGAACCTGAATGGTTTACTACAAGTTTCGCTGACATGTTGGCAAATCTGGGTGATGACGGTATTATAATATCACGAGACGTTGCCAAGACTTTAGATCTAAAGGTTGGGGACACAATCACAGTAGATGGACCGTTTGGAGGTGGCAAATTTGATCTAACAATTGTAGGTCTAATAGGCTACCAGTCCATAATTGAAATAGCAATTGCTGGATACACTTTTACTACAGGTGGGAACTATATCTCCATTGTATCGGAATCGTTTCTAAATAGGAGTATGCTGATATACACATCAACTGCTAATGTTCTGGTCGACACAGCTCCAGGTGTGAACGGTACTGTTCTTCAAGAGCAATTCCTTCAAGGTATTCCTAATGCTTATTCCACATATTCCGTTACATCAGAGATTGCTGACTATGAGTCGAGTCCCCTCAGAAGTGGTGTCACAAAGATTCAGTATCTTGCCATCAGTTTTGCCATTATACTCGCCATGGCTGGCGTGGGACTTGTTGTTATCCTCACTTTGAGGGAAAAAGATGCCGAGATTGCCCTCTTGTCCGTTCGAGGGTTCAGTAAATGGCAGCTGTTCAAGACCTTGCTTGCTGAAGTGATGGTCACAGTGCTGTTTGCATTGATTCTGGGTGGAGTCGTTGGAATAGCACAGACTCTTGGTCAGGCGGCACAACAGAACCAGAATGCTACTGGTCTGATACGATACAGGATCGTTCTGGGAGGAGGAGCATTCCTCACAAACATGACTCTCATTGGAGTTATCCTGCTTGCTGCGATAATTCCTGTATGGCTGGCTTCTCGCCGGCCCGAATCTAAAGTTGAGGTGTTAAGGGAATAGGTGACAAAGATGAGTAATAAAGCGTATATTCAAGCAGATGATCTCGTGAAGGTTTTCCGAATAGGGAGCGTTGAGGTCCAAGCCCTTCGGGGTCTCTCGATGCAGGTCGATAAAGGTGAGATGGTCGCCATAGTTGGAGCTAGTGGTTCAGGAAAGACCACGCTTCTCAATATCCTTGGTGGAATCACAAAGGCAACAGCTGGAAGCACGGTGGTTGCTGGATATGATGTTACCAATGCAAATCCAACTCAACTTGTGGCTCTACGTAGAGAAATCGTGGGCCATATCTTTCAAGAACTCAATCTGATCCCAACACTCACAGCCTATGAGAATGTCGAACTGCCTATGCTTGCCGCAAAAGCTGATGGAGCTACCAGAAAGGCTCGAGTAGAGGAGTTACTTGGAATCGTCGGTCTGGGAGACCGTATGAAGCATAAACCCGATGAGTTGTCTGGAGGAGAACGCCAACGTGTCGCAATTGCCGCAGCTATAGCGAATGATCCCAAAGTCTTGTTGTGCGATGAGCCCACGGGTGATCTCGATACCGAGACCGGTGCTATAGTCGTTGAGTATCTTCACAAAGTCAACAAGGAGTTTGGCAAGACTGTGCTAATGGTGACGCACGACCCATCGATTGCAAGGCAATGTGATAGAATTTACAGAATCCGAGATGGCGAAATCATCTCAGTTCAATCACCTACATCAGACGCAGAGATGGGTGCAAAATCGCGAGTCGATGTAATTCGTGAACGGCTAGCTGAAATTAAGGATGAGATTGCTAGACTGGATGAGCAGGCGCGAGCTGGGTCTCTCGATCTTGGAGTATTTGCAGGACGGAGAGTCGCCCTTGAAGATAGACAATTGATATTCGAAGAGGAACTTCACAGGTTAGGACTATAACGAGGCAAGGCTATCTCGATATGTTTTTGTCCTCCTTTAGAATGCTCTGAGTTAGGTGCTTCTAGTGAAACTACCTGTGGTTGTCGTTCATGGCGGTGCAACTGTATTCGATGACAAGTATCACGAAGACATTCTGACATCCGTCAAGGAAGCAGCAGAGAGGGGAATGAGCGTATTAGAGAGGGGTGGTTCAGTTCTCGATGCCGTAGAGACTGCGATCTGGGTGCTTGAGGAAACTAATCTCTTCACTGCAGGATTGGGAGCCAGCAAGAATAGAGATGGTGAGGTCGAGCTTGATGCAATGATAATGGATGGCAACCGCTTACAAAGCGGAGCGGTGATGGCTGTTCAAGATATTGCTCATCCTGTTTCACTTGCAAGGTATGTTCTTGAGAGAACCTCAAACTCGCAGATTGTTGGTTCCGGTGCAAACAAGCTGTACGAACAGATGTTAGCTGAAGGCTACCGAAAAGAAGAGGAGAAACAGAGGACTGATGTAGCACCCATTGCTCGGGAATGTGACACTGTGGGAGCATTGGCAGTTGACAGTAAGGGCAGAATCGCCGCAGGATCATCCACAAGCGGATGGCCTGGAAAGCTACCTGGTCGTGTTGGCGACTCACCCATTATCGGCGCTGGCGTATATGCGAACGATATTGCTGGTGTGAGTTGTACCGGGAAAGGAGAACAGATCCTGCGCATCACAATGGGGAGAATGGCTGTGTTTCATGTCGAGCAAGGTCTGACGGTTGACCAAGCAGCTGAAACCGTGATGTCTGAGTTGCGTCAGAAGACTACTGGTGAGGCTGGACTTATCCTCGCAGATAACCAAGGAAATGTGGCCATCCGTTTTGACACTCCTCACATGCCTGTTGCGGTTCTTTCTAGTGAAATGAAAACATCTTACTACTCAATGGTCCCCGAATGGCCGAGAGAATAGCCTTTAATCCAATAGTCGTTTTTCCCCCGTTATCTTCAAGATCTCGGTTATGTCTTGGCTGACTTCTAAGCAACCCAAGTATTCGCTATTAGAATCACGAACAGCAAAGTAGCGTATGTGGATTTTCTTTCCCTTAAGATCAATCCAAAACTCTGCAGAGTTTCTCGTGCCTTCTCTAAAGTCTTGTAGAATCTTCTCAACGACATGCAGACTCTTCTTGGGATGACAGAGCTGTACACTTCTTCCGATAACAGCTCGAGATCGAACAAAGATACGATCAGGTGACTCACTGAAGAATTGCACGCGATCGTGGGCGTCAACAAAGGTTATGTCAATTGGCAAATGATTGAACATTGCTTCGAGAATGCTAATAGAAAGTCTACCACTACCAAACACAACGTCGTTAGTTGAAACAGATGCCTGTTTCTCCTCGACAGTAGCTGCTCCTCTAGCGGGTTTTATCGCATAACTGCTGTATCCGATGTCGTCGAAATCTTGGGCCACTGCATCCCATTCTACTTCCTTGAGTAGCCTGAGGGAGGCCGGAAAGAGAATGGTATTCTCCTTGTTGAAGTGGCTGGCTAGTAGGTTTACCAGGTCCATAGTTGGTTCAGACATTTTTCCCAGAAACTTGATGAGTTTGCTATCGGTTTGGGAATTCAGTTCGGAAATTTCCTTTTCAAGTACATGAATATCCTGGTGTTCACTCCACATTGCAGCAGTTGGTCCAGTAAGTCCATGTTTCTCTATCATCGGAAAGAGAGCATTTTCCTCACGCAGATAGTGTGTTTGCGAATCCTCCAGGTATCCAATAAGTTGCCTAATTCTATCCAGAAATTCAGAGGTTGCTTCTCTCTCGCCTGATGATATTGAGGCGACAAGGCGTTGTAGCTCATTCACATACTCCATAATTAAGGCATGTTCAGCCATTAGTGTGTAAAGGGGGTGGCCTTTCGGTGCAATAGGTTTTTCATTCTGGATTGACTCCCTGAATACTTCCAGACTTATTCTTTTTAGCACCTCGAAATTCTCTTCCGAAATCCCATCCTTCATCCACTCCTCTTTGTGGTAATCTACTTCCAAAGGATTAACGGGACCAAGATTCTTCTGAAAGTATCCTTTAATCTCTGTGTAGTCCTCTCCAGCATCTATTCTTTCGATCAACTTTCTCAGGACATTCTTCCGATTACTTGCCATAAAATCGCCAGAGCAAATCTAAGAAACGGTCTTGATATTTCCTTTGACTCCTATTTCAAAAACTCTCAATGGTATATTCGTACCTGTGTTGAGTATGGCTTGTGCCACTATCCTCACAAGTCCATGACAGCAAGGCACCTCCATGTGGACAACTGAGATATCTTTGACCTTATTGACTCGGAACATCTCGGTGAGTTTCATTAGATTTGGCTGATAATCTTCGAATTTTGGACAAGCCAAGATTACAGCTTTCCCTTTGAGAAAATCATCATGCATAGATGTGTATGCAAGCGCTGCGCAGTCTGCCACAACAAGAACACTTGCTTCCCTAAGTGCAGGATGTTGCGAACTCAGTAGTTTCAGTTTGATTGGCCATTGTGCCAGTTCTGACTGTTTGGGATTCAGAGTGGTTTCAGGAAGCAGGTGACTAGATCCTTCATGAACTGCTGTATCTTCTTGTGAATAGGTGTACCTCTCACTACCAGCACAATTCACATCCTGAGTGGCCAGTCTTGTTTTTCGTAAATTCTCGTTAGCAGCTGATTCATCAAACGGGATGGTTTCTACCTCTTTTAGGGTGAGGGCGCCTTCTGGACACTCGCCTAAGCATGCCCCTAGTCCATCGCAAAATGATTCAGAAACAACCTTTGCTTTTCCATCGATTATCTTGAGTGCTCCTTCAGCACAGCTCGGAACGCAGTTTCCACATCCCGTGCATAACTCTTCGTCAATGTGTATCATAAGTCGTTTCACTGTTGCCACTGTTGAAACCTCTGTCTTTACCATAGTTAATTATTTATAGCCCTACTATTATAAGGATAGTAGTTACCAAGCGGGAAGTGACTCTTTTCAGAATGCGGACAAAAGAAGAGGTAGAAATGTGCCCAGTTTTTGCGGCAGCTAGGATACTAGGCAAAAAGTGGTCGATTCTCATAATTCAGGTCTTGCTGAAACCGGAATCATCAATCGGTTTGAGATTCAATGAACTTCACAGGGAACTCAGTTGGGTCAGTCCCAAAGTGTTGACACAACGGCTACACGAGCTACAAGAGAGTGGAATTTTAACCCGTGAGGTCGACGCTAGCAGTATTCCCCCAGCAGTCTGGTACACATTGACGGAAAAAGGAAGAGACCTCGGACCAGCTCTTGAAGCAATGCAGAATTGGGGGCAGAAACATGGAGGTCATGTAGTAGCGATCTGCGAACGAACTGGATTCGCTAACTGTCATGAGTGCCAGCATTAACAAAATGAGAGAGTAGATGCTGCTACCTTGGAATCACATACTTCACACTTAGATTCGAGGACCTGCCAAGCAAACGTGGACTTCAGCTTTTCGCAGAGAGTGTAATGCCTGAACTTAACTGAAGTCCATAGTAGGACTCTTAGTTACTTCCGAGAGTCTTCTATTATTTTGAGGATTTCTTCTTCAAGGGTTGGAGTCATTCTCTGTCGTGTCTTTATTCTGCCAACCTCTTCTCCGCTCTTGTCAAAGATTATAATCGTTGGGCTGCTAGTGACTCCAAAAGTTTCAACTTCGTTTGGCGTAGGAGGGACTTCCCAAAGCTTACCCGAGCCCCAGGCAGGCTTTGTCATTCCTCCCAAAGCCATGAATGACGTGCCTAGCGCCTCTTCAAGAAGCGCGAGCGTTGGAAGTGCTCGCCGCGAATCGCCGCACCAATTTGCGAACATAATTACAATGGTATAGTCGTCTATCAGCTTCTTTAGCTTCTCGACAGCCTCTTCATTCAACTTGTACTCATCTTTTTGACGAATGAAACCTCCGCGATAGGCAGGTTCTATATCCTCTATCGCATCATTGCAGGATGGTGCATTAGCCATCACATCTTTCAAAGTTGGCATTGAGTTTTATCTCCTTCTTGGTTAATTTATCTAGTCTGCATGACAGACTATATCTGTTGCCTTCTTACCCTTTTTTGATTGCAGTGGGGCTTGTTGAACAAACTTAGCCCATTTTGAGAGGTACTTGAGATGGTTGTTTTCCTCGTCTCTAAGGTGTTCTACTAAAAGCTGGACTACTGGATCGTTGGTCTTCTTTAGAGACGAGTTCAGTAGACTTCGCATTTCATTCTCATCATCGATTAGCTCGCGAATCTGCCTCTCGAGCTTGATTCTGTTGGCATAACGAGCGACTTTTGCAGACCACTCGTCACAGGGTGTCGCTGTCAGATGTTCGATCATCCCTTCAAGAAACTTGATATGTTTCCAGGTGTCCAGTCGCAACTCCATGAAGGCGAGTCTGACTGCTGGTTCACTCGAATCTTCTTCAAGTTTAACTAATCGATTCAAAGTTGCCTGTTCAACTTCGACCTGCTCTTTCATCAATGCAATTATTTCTGCTTCCGATCCGCTCACGCAACTTCATCTCCTTTTAATGGGATATAATTAACTATAGTTATTTAATCATATAAGCCTATCTCTAAAATAGTTTCTATACAAACAACAATCAAGCCCTCTATTCGATGTAAAGAGCTCTCCTGTAATCTGGGTGGTCAAACTCCTGTTCATGTTCATATGCATTTCCAAGAAACTGATTCATCATTAACGCTGCGTAATTCCCGGTTCCTACAGCCATGGCTACTTGTTGGGTTATTGCCCTCACATCTCCTGCTGCCCATACACCTTCGACATTTGTCTTCCCCCTATGGTCAGTCACGATATTCCCTTTTCCATCAATTTCAACACCAACTTGCTGTGCTAGGTCGGACCTGGGAATATCGACATAGGCTACAAAGAAGACATTGGCTTTGATTCTTCGCCCATCAGTAAGAGTCACTGACTGAACAAGTCCTGGACGGGGAAAAGCAATTGACTTGATTTTGCCAGAGGTCCATTTGTACGAAGACTGCTCAAGTTTCGAAAGATCTTGATGTTCAAAAGGCACAAAGGAATCTTCAGTCATCAGAATCTGAAGTTTATCGGTGAATCTTGATAGGGCATTAGCCACATGGATGGCACTCCCAACCGTTCCTGCATTGACAATCAGTACATTCTTGTCCTTGCATAACGGCGCTTCACAGTCCGGGCAATAAAATGCCCCATTCCCGACATTTGCTACTGGCAACCATGATCGCCACTTGCCATCCACCTTTGGGTGTTTTCTTGAGGTTCCAGTTGCGAACAAGAGTGTCTTTGCATGATACTCGTTCTTGTCATCTGTCCTGTAACTCGGCTCCGTGAATATGGTAAAATCTGGATAGCCCCCTTCGATTTTGACAACATCCGCCGCAAGATACTTTGCTCCAGCTGCACGAGCCTCCCCCTGAATGTTTCTCAGAAGACTTCTACCCTCATGATAGACTGAACCAGAGAAGTTGAGAATCGAGTTGGTGTGGAAGTGCATTGGACTTGTTCCTCGGTCCAGCACCAAAACATTCCGTTTATGGTATGCTAAGTGAAGAGCAGCTGACGTCCCTGCAGGACCTCCGCCTATGATAATGGCATCGTAAATCTTAACCATAGTAAAGACTCCTCCTTTCTTTCGAATGTTGAAATAGTTAAAAACTCTATGGAGTGAGGCAGAATTAATTTGAGAAGTCATGCACTTCAAATAGCAATTAACCTAGGGGGAGAGCTTGCCTCAGACCAAAATTCTTGGAGTATTCCTCAGACATGGAGCCTTGGAAGTTTTCAATGTTCAATAACAAATCATATGAATCCAAATCAGGTCCCAAGACATGTACTACCTGCTTCTCGTCCCAAGTCAAATGCCTTCGAGTTGGCCTTAACAGTTTTCGGAGGCACAAGTGCAAGTACTGCTTTCCTGACCTCCTCCGCAGGAATAGGAAAATCCTTACACGCAGCCGTGGCACCTATGAGGACTGAGTTCTCTGTCCTTGCATTGCCAGCTTGAATGGCTAATTCGAGAGAGTCAAGCAAGATAACGTTCTTAGTGACTTTTCGAATCTGTTTTTCAATCTCTTCAACCGTGAGATACTTTGTCTGCTTTTCCTTGTCCAAGGCTACTTGTTCTGTTTCATTCACTGATGGCATGATTCGATTACTCATAATGACCACACCATCCTCCTTGAGATATTCGATGTACCTCAAAGCTTCAGTTGCTTCCATGGCAATCATCATGTCCGCTTTCCCATACGGAATGAGAGGAGAGATTGGGTTTCCGACTCTGAAGTGTACATAGATTGAGCCCTGTCTTTGTGAAAGACCATGTTGCTCTCCTGTCATCACCTTGAGGCCAGTGTCAACAGCTGCTTTCCCGAGAATAGATGACAGAAGCATTAATCCCTGACCACCAACACCTGCAAACATGATATTGAAAGTACCATTGGGTTTTTTCATTGCTTCACCTCCATATGACGAGGAGAGTCAACAGGACAGACCTGTCTACACTCAAGGCATCCATCACATAGATCTTGGTGAATCACCATTTTGCTGTCTGATTCATCAATGGTTATTGCAGGGCAATAGAATTCCCGTATACATGAATGGATGGCACGACATGTGTCTTTGACATTTTCACTTGGTACAATTTTCTCACCGCGTTTCTTCTTCTCGCGGTCTCCATAGAGGGCACAATCACGACGAGAAATAATCACTGAAAAGCCATCAGATTGAATCGCTTCTTTCATTGGTCCGACACAATCTCGCGTTTCATAAGGATCAACTAGCACAACCTTATCAGCGCCTAGTGCTTCAAACATCTTCTCCATGTTGATCTTTCGAGCAGGAGTCCCACCAGCTTCAAACGGCGAGTTCGGATTGAACTGCTGACCAGTCATTGCAGTAACTGAGTTGTCCATGACGAATAACGTGACATTGGAGTGGTGATGTATCAGATTGACTATACCTGGTAGGGCTGCATGATAGAGGGTGCTGTCACCCACCATGGCGATGACTTTGTCTTCTAATGCCAATTCCATTCCCGCTGAAACGCCCAGAGACGCCCCCATGGCCAACATGGAGTCAGAGAACTCGTTGGGCGGGAGAAATGCCATTGAGTAACAACCTATGTCATTATTGAAGACAATTTTGTCGCGTATCCTTAACTGTTGAAGGGCCTGACGGAATGCCCACAGTGTTCCTCTGTGCGGGCACCCTGGGCAGAAAATCGGAGGTCTCTCGGGAAGAATCTTCTTGAGTTTTTCAGCCTTCTTCAGGACTGCATCATAATCCAAGCTGATCTTCTTGTCCATTACCTTCGCAAGGACTTTCTCTACAATAGGTACATTATACTCAAGCATCTCAGAGAAATGCCCGCTTCTTTTGCCAATTATGTTTAAACTTGGATTTGCAGTGTGTGCGATAGCTGCAATACGGGTTTCAAGATATGGTGTGAGTTCTTCTACAACGATGAGAGTGGACAACGATTTGATAAATTCGGAGAGTTTTTTCTCTGGTAACGGAAAAAGTGTACCCAACTTGAAGACTGGCAGGTCAAGCCCAAGATTCTGCTTTGCCTCAGCAACATAAAGAGAGCAGACTCCTGCTGTGAGTATGCCCACATTGCCGCTTCCTGGTACAACCTTGTTAAATTTGGTCTTCTCGAAATCTTTCCTGAGAGCTTCTTTCTTCTCCAACAGTTTGGCTTTGAGCGCTCGAGCAACAGAACCGACAGTATAGTATGGACCTTTGATATCTTTCCACTTGTTCTTCTTGAATGGAGTCCTGTTCAGCTCTCCAAGAGTAACCATGCCTCTTTGATGATTCACCCGTGTTGTCGTTCTGATGATGACTAACGTCTTGTGCTTCTCAGATACCTCGAATGCCCATTTGGTCATGTCTAGAGCTTCTTGTGCTGTACTAGGTTCCAACATTGGAACATACGCAGCCTCTCCATAGAAGCGTCCGTCTTCTTCAGACTGGGATGAATGAGCATGTGGGTCATCTGCAATAAGGCAGACACATCCTGCATTTAGTCCAGTGTATCCAATGGAAAACATGGAATCACTTGCTACATTCATTCCGACGCTTTTCATCGATGCGAAGGAACGCTGCCCAGCCATAGATGCACCCGCAGCAGTTTCCAAAGCTACCTTTTCATTAGATGAGATGTGCATCTTATAGTTCCCAAAGTGATCCTTGAGCTCTCCAAATGTGTCTAGAATCTCTGATGTTGGTGACCCGGGGTAGAATGCCACAACTTTCACATCGGCTTCTAGCGCGCCTCTAACGACAGCCTCATTAGCAAGCATTAGAGCTGGGCCTTTATCATTCCTCATGACATCTTCAACTGTCATTTTCGTATCTCTCCGATTTCTACAAGTGGTTTTGGCAATTAAAATCTCCAACATAAGCGTTAGCCTAAGGCCAAAAGTTAAACTCGCAGCTAAATCTGTATCTGGAATGCCTGCGATTCATTCTACAAGCTTTCGACAAGCTAACCTAAAGAGATTCGTTTTTGAATGGAAAGCGAAACGACTGAGGAAATCAATTATGCCATGGATATGCACAATATAGACTGTCAGACTAGCCGCCAGGGCTTCCTTTCCAAGGAGTGTCCTTCCATAGTACATCCCAGATGTCATCTTCCGTGAGTGTTTCTGGTTCAATAACTGTCTTGTGAAGTTCTTTCAATAACGCGTGGTGACGGAACTCATCCTCACGAATCATCAAGGCGATGGTTTTGACTTGGTCACTATCACTCTTCTCTGCAAGCTCCCCGTAGGTCTTAACAGCCTGCTCCTCCATCTTGATGTGCGCATCGATGCCTCGAGCAATCTTATCTCGTTCCTTCTCGCTTATGAATGGAGTTGGACCTTCCACCGCCTTTCGTAGTGTTCCAAGTAAGAAAGCATGCTTCTTGGAGTCCATAGAGATAGCCAGAAGGAGGTCCTTAACAAACACGTTCCCAAGATGAGAAACATTTTCCTCAACAATCTTCACAATTCTATTTTCAAGATCGATTTGTTTATCGATGAAGGCAAGAGTCTCTTCCTTATTCATGTCTGGTACACTCCAGATTTCAACTGGCCATAACATTTGTCGCTTCCTTAAGGGTGTTCTCAAAGAGGACTTCTATTGTTTTGCCACTTCATAATTTATATCAGTTAGTGAGAAATCTTTGCTGCAGCAGTTCTGGAATTCAGGAAGTAGTTCACACATGACAAAAGCAGTTGTATACACCGCACCGAAATGCCCTCACTCTGAAAAGCTGAAGGAATTCCTGGCAAGTATTAATGTCGATATCGATGAGAAGTGCATACTCGAAAGTCCCGAAATACTGGAGGAACTTCGCCAGTTGAGCGGTCAGATGGCAATCCCTGTGACCAAAATCGATGGCGATTTCTTTGTAGGTTTTGACCGACGGACTGAACGTCACATAAAACGCAAGTTGGGAGTGTGATTCAATGTACGATCTAGTTGTAATTGGTTCTGGTGTGACTGGCTATGGTGCTGCCATGTATGCTGCAAGGCTGGATCTCAAAGTGGCTGTGATAGGTAATGTAGAAGGTGGAACTATTACACTCACAGATGACGTGGCCAACTACCCTGGATACATTCAACTCACGGGGCAGCAACTTGCTGACAAGATCAAGGAACATGCCCTTGACTACCCTGTATATGTTGAATCTGGAACGGTTACCGATGTTTTTCGATCCAAACAGAACTTCTTCTATGTCGTCACAGAAAACAAGACCTATCTCGCGAAGACCGTCCTCTTTGCTACCGGTATGAAGGATCGGGAGCTAGAGGTGCCAGGTCATGATGAGTTGAGAAATAAAGGGGTCAGCTACTGTGCCCTATGTGATGCCCCATTGTATAAAGACAAGATTGTTGGAGTTGTTGGAGGAAGCGATAGCGCGATTAAAGAGGCTCTACTTCTAGCGAAGTATTGTCCCAAGGTTTACATCATTTACAGAGGGAAAAAGATTAGGCCCGAACCTGTAAATGCTCGACGCGTTGAGAGAGAACCGAAGATTGAGGTCATTAATGAAACCAATGTAACAGGAATACTTGGTACTGACCGAGTCACCGGTGTAAACCTCGATAATACTCATAATGGGTCTGACACATTATCTTTGGATGGCATCTTTATCGCAATTGGTGGTATTCCATATTCAGAACTCGCAAAGAAACTTGGCGTCACTCTGAATAAGAAGGGAGAGATTGTCATAGACCGATCAAGTCGAACCAATATAGAGGCTGTTTATGCAGCCGGTGATGTGGTTGAGGGTGAATTCAAACAAGCAATCACGGGAGTTGCTGAAGGTGTACAAGCAGCCTATCAAGCATACAAGTATGTGAATGAGAATGAATTCAGCTTCACCTGCCAGGAAGAGTGAAGTGTACTACTTGGCGTGCAAAGCTATGCTCCATGGATACAACTCTGCATGAAAAACACCCGCTTTGACTGCAGGATCATTCTTCATTATCTCATGAGCAGCCTTTCTCGAGTCGGCCTCGATCATCACGAGTCCAATGAGCACCTCTGAGAACCTTCCTGCCATTGTCAGAATTCCATCCTTCAAAAGGCTCTGGAGATATTGAAAATGTTCAGATATCTTTTCTTCAGTGCCCTCTGTTCCATAGTTGTTAGCCGGTCTCAACATTATTACATAGGACTGCTTTCCCATATGATCACCCTTTGCTTTCCATAGAACGGGTATAGAAGATGCTAAGCGTCAATCGCTTCGAATAGCTTATCTATGAACATCTGTACGGGGGGAAGTCCTTCGATAGTTGTTGTTTCGTTTATGATTACCTTTGGGACTCCGAAGACCTCATACTTGGTAGTCAGCTGTTGGAACTCAAGCGATTCAATCATTTCGGATGATATGAGAGGATTAACGATTGCAGCTTGATTTGCCAGCCGAGTCATATCAGGGCAGTATGGGCATTGAGGTGTAACGAAGACCTTGATATTGATTGGCTTGTCAATGGAAGCGATGTCCTCAATAACATCTGGTGGTAATGGTGCAGTTCCCGTTGAAACATCAATAATAGAGCCAACTAACGCACCAAACTCATGCCCCGCTGGAATCCCATAGAACTTAATCTTGTATTTTTCCTTGCTGTGGAGGACAACGGCTGGGTGATATTCTACTCCCATTTCTTTTGCAATATCCGAATCTAAGGCGTCTCTATGCTCAATGATAGAGATCTTGTCGGAGAGCTCAGCAAGTTGTTCCATCATGTCTTTTACATCACTGCAGTAGAGACAACTTTTTTCCTCAATAAACAGATGGACCTTGACCTCATGCTCTATTCTTGTGAATAACTCGTGAACTTGTTCTCTAGTAGCATCATCCATTTCTACTACCATTTCAGGCACTTCCTTGATTTTGCATCTGTAAGAACTAGTTATATTCGCTTTGATTTGGCTGTAGAAACTCAGTGAAGATTTGGTAATCGTCCTACATCATTTGGAGCTTTGGTTCTCTGCTCTTCTAGAACCTTAACTACCGCCTTTCCTTCAAGCTTCATTATTTCAAGCGTTTCATTCTGAGAACGGATCGTGAAACTCTCTCCCTCACTCAGATGATCCATCACTCCGTGACCAAGCGGCCCGTTTAGGTACTTTGAATACATTCTCGCCAGTTTTGCGAGTTCCTGCTCCCTCGATGACATCGGACGTCCTCTATTTTGCATGACAAGCTTGCTTTTTCTAAGAAAATCTGTCATATAAATCCACCATACTTGCGCGCGAAACATGAGTTTAGACCCAAGATATCCTGTTATTCTCTATCAGTTCATCAATTGCCAAAGGGATATCCTCTTCATCATGTAGTTTCCTTCTTGCTGTTAATTCAGTTTCCTCACTAACACCGAAGTCTTCGAGCTCTGAGCAATTGAACAGCGCAGAAACGTCCAAACTATCTATCTCATTCTCAACCGGATGATCGCTGAAGACATAGAACTCTGTCAACTCCTCACAACTCTCTAACGGGGACAAGTCGAGCTTTGAAAGTCTATTTCCAGCAATGTCTAGACTTGAAAGATTCTCTGCACTTGCTAGTGGTTTTAAGTCTAGAACAACAAGACCATTCATCGCAAGACCTAATCGTCGCAACTCAGTACATGAGGCAAGTGGCGTGAGGTCGATATTCTCTATTTGATTCCCTCCAAGTCTTAGAATTCTTAATTCAGTACAATTAGCAAATGGTGAAAGATCAATCGATTGGAGCTGGTTATGATGGAGATATACGAATTTCAGTTTCGTACAATTGGCAAGCGGTGTAAGGTCTATCTCAGAGAATTTGTTGTACATTAGGTTAAGTTGTTGGAGATTACTGCAGCTTGCTAGTGGTTTCAAATCTATTGATTCTATGCCATTGTTCTCAGTATCGAGGGTCTCGAGATTGACGCATCCCTCTAAGGGCGAGAGATCCAACTCCTTTATTCCGTTGTTAAAGAGCCGAAGTTTCTTTAGGTTTGGAGTAGACGCCAGTGGATTCAAGTTGATTTTTCCCAACTGGTTGCTACCGAGGTTTAGTTCCTCTAATCCATGACATTGAGCCAGCGGCTTTAGATCGATTGAGCCAAGCTCGTTTTTGAAGAAACTAAGTCTTTGCAGAGTTGTACACTGGCCTAGTTGTGTGAGGTCAATCTCTTGTATTGCATTCCCACCCAGGTCAAGCTCCTGTAAACCCGGAATCGCAATCACCGATTCAAGGTCAATTGATGTCACGCCTTTTCTCGACATATCTAGAATAGGTTCTTCATCATCAAACTCGATCTCACGAGTTTTGCCTTCCTTGTCTGTGTAAATGACGGTGAGATCTTCCACCTTTTGGCTGCCTCCAATAACCAGAGAGTTATCACTATCTGGTACATTAAGTTATTCAAGGTTACCGAAAACACCTGATACGAATGCCACTCATTGAATTTTATATTGATTATTACTCCAGTTGGTTGTTTGAGACTGCGTTTATTACCTGCCAAATGATCATAGTGAAACCGCTCATGATACTGAAAGAAAAACAAGACTCAACGACTATTGGAAGAAAACAATCCACCTTTTCTCAGTTAGCATCAGAACTATGTGGAATCCTATTCATTTTGCAGATCTTAGTATTCATGTTCTACTATGATTTCTCGGGAGTTGTAATTGTAAGGTGGATTGGTTGGATATTTCTTATCCTAGCGTTTCTGCTTTTTAGTCTCTCGAAGTCCGCCCTCAAACAACACGGTGCGCCTGAAGAGAATAAGAGTTGGGTCTTTACAAAAGTGCTGGTTCAACAGGGAATCTATAGAGTTGTTCGTCATCCATTCTCAATGGGATGGATAATCATGACAATTGGTTTGGCTTTTGTTTCTCAGTACTGGTTGAGTATCCTGTTTATGATTATTCAATTGCCAGTGATTGCCTTTGGAATAGTCAGTGAAGAAAAAACGAATGTCGGGAAGTTTGAAGCGGAGTACGTCAATTACCAAAAGAGCGTACCAATGGTCAATCTCTTCAAAGGTCTTGTTCGATATCTCCTAGAAAGAAGAAAATCGTCTTCTAGTGTGTAAAACAAGATTGCATCTATGGACACTGAGTTACCTTTTTTAGTGGAGCTTTTTGCCAGCGAACTGTCTTAGAGATGATGACAAATGGAGAAAAAGACACTTGGCATTCTATTGACAACTGGACCATACACCTTCCAGAACAGTCACACATTCTATGACCTTTGTAAAGCTGCGTTAGCCAAAGGCTATGGGGTGAAAGCGTTCCTCTTCATGGATGGTGTCAACAATGCGAAGCTGAATCAGGATCCTGATCCTGATAGACCGATGAATGAGAAATTTCAGGAACTCGCTGATGAAGGAGTAGAGTTCCAGTGCTGTGGACTTTGCACTTCAGCAAGAGGTTTCGACCAGACAGGCGTAGACTTCATTCCTGGCGTTGAAGTGACTGGACTGACAGAGTTTGCTGAGATAGTGGGCGAAGTTGACAGGTTCGTTACGTTGTCAATCTAAGGGTGATAACAAATGGAATTTACAGAAAGACCAGTTTTAGTGCTTGTGACAAACAGACCATTTGGAAAGATTGTTTCTGCAGAGGGATGGCGTGCAGCAGTTGGCATGTTTGGAATGGACCATCAGCCTCAACTGCTCTTCATTGGTGATGGCGTTTACGGTCTTATGAAAAACCAAGATATAATGCATATCCGGATGTTCAAGTCGACATTCGAGAGCTTCGATGGCCGAATCTGTGCAAGCAAAAAATCTATCGATGAACGAAACATATCTCCTGATGAGATTTTTGATAATGTAGAAGTCCTTGAAGAGAGTGACGTTGCAAAGGCGTTCGTTGAGAATGAGATTGTTATAACATTTTAAGAGGAAATCATAATGAAATATCTAATTTGGTTATCAAATGAATGCACAAGTGTAAGAGAAGTCGTAATTGCATTGAAGGATCAAGGCATTGACACAGATCTACTCCTAGTACAGGACGGAGTCTACCTTGCTGACAAAGGCTGCCCCCACTCTGCTGAGATTGAAGACCTCAATGCCAAGGTTTACGCCTCAAGACACCACGTAGAAGAGCGAGGGATTGGAGCAAGATTGGTCGGTGATGTGCACCAAGTGGATTATCCTGAGATAATTGACCTACTCATGGAGAGATACGATAAAGTCATCTCATTTTAATGATAATGTAAAGGTGAAGATCAATGTCGGAGAAAATCTATGTTATTAGCTGTAGTCGAGAACTAGACAGCATGGGAATGGACCGTGTGAGGACAGCAGTTGAGGGAATGGACGAAAGAACGCTATCTTTGGACTGGTCAAACGTGAGATTGGTGCCTGTTGTGGCAAATGATAAGGTTGCATTTGCAGAGGGAGAGTCTAAGTTTGTGCCAATCAGTCCAATTAAGATATCAGCCAATTCAGTAATCGTTCAGTCCTTCTATGGTGTTAATGGCATGGGGCACCTATCGTGCATTGGCTCTCAAGAGTTCAAACGGCCTGACGAGGATAGAACAGCGGACATGTCTGTGTTTCAATCCAGGATAAAAGCCTCAGTCCTTAAGGGAGACCTTCTTGGACAAGTTTTGATAGTGCCTAGAAAGTAATAGTGGAACTAAGAAATCATCCCGTTGACTGATTCAAGACGGGATGAATTCACTCTTTTACTTGAATTTGTTGACGCCACTCTTTTTATTTGGTCTGAAACTGGAGCATGTCTTCGTTTTTAGGGGCGAGATAGTTATTCATTATTTCTGTATCCGTTGTGTTCATAATCCTCGTAAATAGCTAGGTCGAAGACTGGAAGAATCCTCTGTTTCTAATACACTCGATAGAACCTTCAAAATATCTTCTTTATCCCGATTTAGCGTTCCTCTAATCGGGAGATAATTTGAGGCATGATTAGTTCGAAACACACAACTCGACAGGTCGAGATTCTCGACCAGGGTTTTCAACTCCTTTAGAATATCCATCGGATCCATTGGCTCAAACTCCCCATTTTGAACCATCTCACTTATCCGTGTTCCAGGAGGAGTCATCAAAGTAAGAGCGCCGATATATTCGGGATCGATTTTGTTTAGAACTTCTGCAGTTGCCTTGGCATGTCGCTCAGAGTTTTCGAGACCTCCAAGTCCGAGTATGACTGTCAGCGACAAGGGGATACCCGCTTCGCGAATTTTCTTGGAGGCTGCTATGTTTTCTTGCGAATTCACTCCCTTTTGACACCAACGGAGTAGTGCATCATCTCCCGTTTCAAGTCCAAGATAAACAATCCCCAGTCCAGCATCTTTGAGCTTTATCAGGTCACCCAAAGACTTGTCACGAACGTCCTTTGCGTAGCCATAGACGCCAACACGTTCCAGATACGGTAGTTCTGATTTGACTACATCTAGTGTATCAATGAGGTCATTAGTGGTCATAGCCAATGCATTCCCATCAGCCAAAAAGACACGACGAACCATTCGCTTGTAGTCTTGAGGAAGCGAATCCAAGTCAGATTTGACATTTGCCGCACCTCGCACTCTGTATTTCTTATTCTTGTAGGAAACACAAAAAATGCACGCATTATGGGAACAACCAACTGTTGCCTGGAGAATGAGGCTTCTTGCTTCGCTTGGGGGTCTCCAAATGCCACCTTCATACCTAAGCATCGACTATCACTGACTCATTGTTTGGCTATTCCATAACTCATCATCTTTTGGGTGTATCCTTTTGTCTCTCGGCTTATCTGATAAAGAAATTATGAAAGTCTAAACATTCATCTCTGCCCAATGAATGCACTTTTCAATAAGGCCAAAACATAGTGTATTCTTGATTGCCCCTAAGAGGTTCAAAGCTGATGACAGATCCTAGCGCGACAATGAACCGCACAAAAGAAATCAAGGCATTCTTTAATCAATTACTGGTGTCGCAGGGGGAAGAAGGGGACATAGGATTTACGAGTTTTAGGTCAGTCTTTAATGAGCTAATGCCTATCCAACAACAAAGACTCCAAACAACAGTTGGGTCTCAACTTGATATATTGCTAAATGAAGGCTCAATGATTAGTATCGGAATTGCTTATCGTGATCCAATCATGGAATGCATAGACTCCAAAATCAATAAGCAGCCAGATTACGAACTTTGGAATAAATATGCCCAGGAATACGATCGACTCAATCAACTTCTTAATCAGACATCAAAGGACATTGCTGAGGAGTTCAATGGAATACCTCTCGCAGCGACCATCGGGGGAATGGCAAGCAAAGTTTCTCATGTGAAGGACTACTTCGGAATGGTCATATCGCATCGAGTTGTTGCTGAGAACTCAGGGGTTGGATGGAGAGGGAAAAATCAGTTAATGATTCATGAGAAGTACAGTTGTGCGATAAGGTTTGCAAGTATTATTGTTCCATATCCTTTGAAGTGGGGAGAAAAGTCCGAATCTAAATGTGGTAATTGTAGAGCTTGCGAGGAAGTATGCAGCTTCATCAAGAATCGAGATATCTTGCCGGATTATAGAGAGAATTGCAGGAAATACATAGGTTTTCTAGGATCCAAGGGCATTGAGAAGGATGTCTGTGGAAAGTGTATCAAAGCATGCTACAAGAGTAGCACATTCCGAGAGGTTTTCTCACTTCCAAAATAGAGGTTGCAAGATTAATAACGCTTCGAGAGTAAATCCAACCATAGAAACGATTACTTAATGCGAGTAAGATGGGAATCATGGTTGGAGGCATCAAAACGTTATCCATACTAGGCACGATAGGTCTTGCAGTCGGGATTCAGCATCTCACTACATTTAGTATGGAATTCTGGCAAGAGCTTGAGGACTTCCTTGGTCCTATTCTTGGTCCAATTGTTAGAGGGATATTTGAGCCGGTCTGGAGAGTATTCGAGGATCCCATTTTCCGGGACCGATTTCTCTTTACGCTCATATGGACAGCAATGATCGTCGCTGGGCTTGTATATGTCGTCTATGAAGTTCCAAGCTTTCTAAGTTGGATAATGGGGGGCCAGAAACCACAGCCGATGCGTCAGGTGGCAACTCGAGATACTAGAACCAGAGAACAGAGACCTGCAGTACAGGGACCACGTGCAAGTAAGCCAGCTGTCGAAGAAAAAAGAGACAAGAAACAAGCCATTGTTGAGGAGTTTGGCGTCAAAGTTCAGTCGTTTTTACAACGTTCGAGAGATGAATTGACTCTTGAAGTAATTGTGAATAACCGAAGTAGTCATCAGATTGACATGGTCGTTGTTGACCTTGACTTGCCAGCAGATATTAACACCTCAACAGACTCATTTCGAATGCAGCGACTTGGAACCATAGGCGGAGGGGAAACTAGCATAGCTCAGTTCCATCTAGATGACCTCGGAGGGGATGTAAACTTAATCAGTGGCCATGTTGAGTTTCTAAGCGCCTCTTATGAGATATCGAAGATAACACTGCCTGCACCTCAAATCAAGGCGTAGAATGAGCTAGTACATGTCATAACCTGATGAAGCCAGTCTTTGTTGTTCATCAGAACCCCCTCTGACTAAGGCGGTAGATTTCATGTACTCCTCGTATTCATCTCCGAATTTCGAGAGCAGCATTTGATCCTCGTACCGAGCAAGCATGTACCAAAGGGCTATGAAAACAACAACCACTGGAATCATTGCGAATGTCCTATAAAAGCAGACATAAGCCAGATTCATGTAAATAAATGCAGAAGCTACTGGTTGTCTGATTCTTGCGTAGATCCCCTTGCTCGGAAACCCCATCATGGTACTTGGTTGAATCCTTGTTTGTTTCAGCTGATATGCCTTTGTTAGATATCGGATAAACTTCAAGGTGAAATAACAGCCAACAAAGACAAAAATGAAATCCCATAGTCCGGCGGTGGGACTCATCCGACCTACCCCATACCACAATAGACCGCCGAAATTAATGACTGCGAATAATGGCCGCCAATAGTTGTACGACCCTGCAGACTCCGTTTCATCAGATGACATTTTTCGTTGTTACCCTCACTTTCAAGTTTGGCATGAACAAAGATAACTCTTAGCAAAAAGTGAGAGAAGGCGTTCAATTGCGAACGCCTTGTTAGTTAATCAGAATCCCCATAACTTTGAGTATTTTGCTTCAACATAATCTAAGAATGGCTTGGCTGTGAGGCTCTTGCCTGTGACCCTTTTCACCAAATCAGCGGGATCATACATCGATGCTTCGACATGAACATTATCTTTCAACCAATTGATGACAGGGGCAATCTCTCCTTTAGCGACGCCCTCAAGCCAGTCTGGCATATCTTTTCTCATTTTCTCAAGAAACATTCCATCGTAAATGTTTCCTAACGCATAGCTTGGGAAATATCCAAAGTATCCACTAGCCCAGTGTGTGTCTTGAAGTACGCCATTCGTATCGTCTGGGACGTCTATTCCCAGATATTCGCTGTACTTCTCGTTCCAGACTTGTGGTAATTCAGAGACTGTGATTTTGTCTGAGAAAAGATCACGTTCAATCTCAAACCTGACAATGATGTGCAATGAGTAGGTCACTTCATCAGCCTCAATTCTGATGAGAGATGGCTTGACCAAGTTCATAGCCTTGATGAAGGTTCTATCATCTACTCTCGGGAAAGCTCCGTTTGTGAACTTCTTCAGTCGTGGAAGGTAAAATGTAAGAAACTCAGGCGACCGACCAATCATATTCTCGGTGAATCTTGATTGAGATTCATGAATCCCGAATGATGCAGCCACACCAACAGGTGTATACTTCCAGTCAGGATTCAGGTCCTGTTCATAGAGAGCATGACCGGACTCGTGAAGAATCGCATAGATTGCAGAAGCTACGTTGTTCTCATGATACTTCACAGTGATTCTCACATCATCATAGTATCCTGTTGTGAACGGATGTTCTACCTCATCAATTCTACCACCGGCTTCATCGCTGACTGTATCGTATCCCAGAACTGTAGTCAAGTCAGCTGCTATTTTTCGTTGGATATTGATTGGTATTTCCATGCTCAGAAAGGATGAGTCAAAGTCTTTTGAGGCTTCAGCACATTTCTTTGCAAGCGGCACTAGTCGTGCTCTCAACTCGCTGAATTCCTTGGTAATCTCCGAGGATGTTATGCCGCGTTCATACTCATCAAGCATGCTGTCGTAGAGATTCGGAATACCCTTAACTTGCATCTCAATTTCTGCTCTCTCTCTTGAAAGTTCAACTGTCTTCTGCAGTTCAGGTTCGAAGAGTTTCCAATTGTTTGATGCTTTTGCTTTCTTCCAAGTTTCTAAGCTAATTGGAGTCTGTTTTCCAATTCTAGCAACTAAGTCCTCTGGTATCTTGGTTTCTTTGTCATACTCCCTACGAACTAAGAAGACATTTCGTTTCTGAACATCACTCAGTTTCTTCCGATTCTTTTCTAGCTCATCAAGCAGTTTTCCAATCTCTGGATTGGTGCCCATTCGATGAAGAATCTGCTGCAATAGTGATAATTGCTCACTCTTCAACATCAATCCTTTCGGTGGCATATAGGTTTCGTAATCCCATTGGACTATTGAGTAGGCACTGCCGAGGACTATATACTCCTTCCTCCTCTTCATCAGATCGTCATATGCTTCCATAGTTGCTACCCTTCATGGTGTTTGAATTTGGGTCTTTGCAGGATTCAACGGTGTTAAGTTTGTTCCGCAATAGCTGTTTCGCTCCTTATTGGATAATTGATGATAATAATTCCAATCACCACAAGAATCAGACCCACTCCATATGTCCAGTATATGATCTCATTTAGTATTAGAAATGAAAAGATGGTTCCGAAAACGGGTACAAGATTGATGAAACCCCCTGCCCGTGTCGCGCCAAGTTCTTTGATGCCTGTAAAATAGAATAAGAAACCAATGAATGTCACGCAAGTACCAAGATAGAGAATGTTCAACCAGAAAACTGGATTTACCAGCGCAGGGAGAGTCCAGACTTCTTCTGTCAATGCGCCCATTCCAAACAGAACAGTGCCAATGATTGAACCACCTGCAGTCACTTCAAGAGGAGAGAGCTTCTTCATCGCCTCTTTCCCTATGGATGAGTAAAGGCCCCATGTGAACATCGCGCCGAGAATTATCAAATTGCCAATGAGATAATTCAAGTTGAATTCCAGTAAGGCTTGAACTCCTACAACGAATACGACACCTAGAAAAGCAACAAGGAATCCAATATATTGCCACCTCCTCGCGAGTCGTTCTTTATGGTAGAGGTGTGCGACTATGCTGACTGTTGCGGGATTGAATCCTGCGATGATTGCACCTTGAGTTGCCGTTGTGAAACGCATTCCAGTTAGAAAAAGAACTCCATAGCCAAAAATGCCGGTAAATCCGACAAGGAAAAGAATTTTGAAATTTGACTTTCGGAATATACGTCTTGGCTCAGGCTCTGTGACAAATAGAAGAATCGAGAAAAGAATACTTGCTGACAGGAATCGGAAGAAGCCTATAGTCATTGGCGGTGAGATTCCCACTATGATTTTGGCTGAGGGCCAGCTTCCTCCCCAGAACGCCATTGCTATGATGAGTATGCCATAGTATTTGAGAGATCCTTTTGGCGGTTTCTCACTCATGAATAGCTCACGAAGTTGGCGATGTGTAAGCGGAATATAAACAGACCTAAGCGGGTAAAGTTCATGACTTCAAGACCATTTCAATCCATGCGGCTTTGTTCTACAAGCCAAGAGCATGTGAATACTCACTCCACAATTCGGTTGTGCATGCAGTTTGCACAAACGTTTTAAGAGAACAAATCGCAAAAACTCACAACCATCAGAGGTGTTCTCGTGCTGAATGATGATGAATTAGAGGAGATTCGCCGCAGAAAGATGAAGATCTTGATGGAGCGAGCGCGAGAAGCCGAAAAGCCTAAGGAAATGGAACCAATGGCTAATGGACGAGTCAACCTCTTGACAGATGCTAATTTCTGGTCTACTATTCAGAAGACGAAGTTCGCGATTGTTGACTTCTTTGGTCAGTGGTGTAGTCCTTGCAAGACTCTGGCGCCTATTTTTTCAGCGCTTGCCCAAGACTATCAAGGCAAGGTTTTCTTCGCCCAGATTGATATTGACCTAAACCGGCGAACAACGTCGCAGTTCGGTGTGCAATCAGTCCCGATGGTCATTGCTTTCAAAGATGGTAAACCCCTTGGAAAAATTCCCGGACTTAGATCATACAACGATTATGATATGGTTCTAGAACAGCTAATAGGCAAGGGTCCTGACGAAAGCAGCTATGTTTGATTCTGCAAGCATGAATAGTTCAAAAATTGGCGACCCAGAAAAAGCTGCGAGAATTTTTCCAACACGAGAATGGATGCACTGAATACGAGAAAGCTGTGGATTGTGAGCTTCAATGCGCGATTCCTATGCCTTTTCCGGGTCTGTGCTAGCGATGCTAACAACGTGTGTAAGTTTCATATTAGATTGAATATAAGGAGTGGTTTCGTAGCAACTATATTCGTTAGATTTATTTAGCTGGATCATGGGCATCGCGGATTCAATCCATACAAAGAGGATACTTACTCTCCCTCCATGTAATTTGATTCTAGTCCCGCATTTGCTTTAGAACAAAAAGGACAAGTTCTACGCCGCGTTGATAGAACCGCCTTATTAAGGAAAAATTGGCTTCACTTCAAGCAAGTATGTGTCACAAGGTTGCTTAGTTTCTGTTGAATTATTGCGGTCGGCATTGCTTTTGCGTTTGTGGCGAATCCAAAATGCCCATTTTTATCTGCCACAATGATTCCAGCCTCGCTACCTGTCTTGTTTTGGAACATGTCTATGCCCTTCTGAGCAGCAGATTGGGTGTCTAAGCCTTCTTCAACATAAAGCACTGTCATTCTACTTAAGACAACTCTCATTATGTGCTCTCCATAGCCTGTTGCTGTAGCGCCGCATGTTTCATTTGCATACGCTCCGGAACCCATAATCGGACTATCTCCCACTCTGCCAGGGAGCTTCTTTGAAATGCCTCCGGTAGAAGAGGTCGCAGCTATGTTACCTTCCTCATCAACAACCACACAACCGACTGTGTCCCCCGCTGGAGAAATTTTCGGTGCCTTCACAACTCCTTTCTCAATCTCTTTTCTGAATCCTTCCTTGATCATCATTTCATACACTCTCTTTGCATTCTCTCCTGCAAAGAAGTTGTACTCTGTTTTCTCCATGATGTATCGTGCCAGAGATATGGGATTCTGTATTCCGATTATAGCGGCGACCGATCCAAACTGAAGATTCTTGCCATCCACGATCATAGCATCTAATTCCAACAAGCCATCTTGGTTGGGTCGAGCACCTTTCCCTGCATTGAGACCCCCGCAACTTTCCATGTACATTGTGCATGTTTCTGCAGCATCGATTGCAGAACCCCCCTCTGCAAGTGCCTGGAATCCTGACTTCGCTGCGTTCTGGACATGTTCTACTCCAACTGGGATTCGATCATCTTTCCAGTTCCCAGCGCCGCCATGTACGATTATTATAGGTAAATGTGTCATTACTGTTTCAACAATCCTGATACGATGTTTATCTAAAATAGCGTCTTTAAATAAAAAAAGAAGAGCATCCGGATTCAAAAGAATCCGGAGAAAACTCTCATTGATTACAGTTTTCCTATCTGAATCGGCTTTTGATATCACCTTGTTGAAGGTATATCACAATAATCAAGCTGATTATGACGCCAATCCAGTTGAACTGGAGTATTCCAAGGATCAATCCAATGATATTCAGGATTACTGCAGCCATCCAGGCCCATGACTTCAGAGTCCATAGACCCCATGCCAAGAGCAAATAGAGAATTCCGAAGATGAGCACTATAGCTCCAATAGCTACAGCGAATGCACCCAAACCCGGAATTATTGAGCCAACCATCGCTCCAGCGAGAATGGCCATAGCCCCTGTGAATAGGTAGGCAAGCGCACCAAGAACTTCAAGAATTACAATGATTGTTACTCCTAAAGGTCTGTCGCTGGATGATCCTGTATAACCTGTTGTAGGTGTTGGAATTTCCGCTATTTTTTTTCCCTCCAAATAGAGAGTTATAATGGACTCGAACTTAGTTGCTAATATATATTCGTGCTACAATTGAAACAAATCGACAATTGCCGAATCAGCAAGCGGCTGCAGAGTACTCCGCTTGCGTCCAAAAAATCATTGTAGGAGCGATTTATACTACTGTGATAAGATCGTCGAGGTTTGCTCAGCCCTTACCAGCAAAGAATGTAGATGGACTTCTAAGCAGCTTATCTGGAGAAAGTCCAATCAATACTGTACAGTGCTCCAAGTGAATTCCGCTTGTACTTCCGGTCTCAGTAGAAAGAAAATCACAATGGCATTCAATACAACCTGCCCTACTGTAATTTGCAGAGTGAGTAGAGCAAAAAATCCAGATAGTATTGCCGAAACGATTGAAAGAGCGATTATTAATACACAAATGATATTGACTGTCTGAAATGCCCTGAAGTCTTGAGTATGTAGTTTCCAAGCATAGTATCCTTGGGCTATACCAAAAGGAATCATCAATACCGCTATGACTACTGAGCCATATAGGGAACTGAATCCAGGCAAGAGCGAAGCAAGTCCCCAAAACATTACATAAACAGAAACTGAGCCAAATGTTGCTAGCATTGATCCTAGTAATCCGACGAACACAAGAAGTGCGCCAAATGAGTATTCAGTGAAAGATTTCGGTCCGGTTCTAGGTTGAGTGAAACCTTTCCCCTCATCAATTGCCATATGATCGCCTCTTGATTTCTCGGAACTCCTATCCTTTTACGTTTGCCTATCTCGCAAGCATGCACACTTAAGTTTAGGAGATTCTGAGTGAACCACGATGACTACTCTTGAGTTCTTATCAAAGGAAAGCATCCAAGCAATCCACTCAGTGTCAATGCAGGTCTTAGAAACTACTGGAGTTAAAGTGGGGAATCAGAATGCATTGGAATTACTTTCTGAATCTGGATGTGTTGTTGAGGAGCAATCTGTCAAAGTTCCGTCATCACTAGTAGAAGAGGTTCTTCAAAAGGTTCCCAGATCCTTTGATCTATATACAAGAGATGGGAAGAAGTCGTTTAAGATTGGCTCTGACAATTTCGTCTTTAACCCTGGTTCATCAGCTGTTTACTACAAAGATTGGAACGCAGGTACGATACGCAAAGGGACATCAAAGGATGTTGTTGCACTAATCCAGCTAGTCGATACACTTGAGCATATTAAACTTCAAAGCACTGCGCTCATCGCTTCTGATGTTCCTGAAACGATCTCTGATTTTCATAGACTCTTTCTCTCTCTGAAGTATTCTCCAAAACCAATTGTAACAGGCGCCTTTCGGAAGGAAGGAGTGCAGGACATGGAGAAGCTCCTAGTATCAATTGTTGGAGATTCTAAAACCTTGACTGAAAAGCCCATAGCTATCTTCGATTGCTGCCCTTTATCTCCCCTTGTCTGGAGCGATTTGTCATGCCAAAACTTGCTTGATTGTGCATCGGTAGGAATCCCAGCAGAGATAGTTCCAGCTCCTCTGATGGGTGCAACCAGCCCTGTTACGCTTAATGGGACAATAGTGCAGTCAAATGTCGAAACCCTCAGTGGTATAGTCATAGCTCAACTAGCCAATCCTGGCACTCCAGTGATCTATGGTGGGGCACCCGGGTCTTTCGACATGAAACATGCTACTCCCAGATTTGGTGCTGTAGAGGCATTAGTTGTGGCTTGTGCCTTGGCGGAGATGGGTAAACATTATGGAATACCTACTCACGGATATCTTGGCGCAAGTGATTCGAAAATCGAGGACTCTCAAAGTGGATTCGAGTCAGCCCTTGGAATTATGTTGGGCGGACTCGCTCGGATTAATGTTGTTTCTGGCCCCGGTATGCTGGGCCAGCTTAATTGTCAGTCTCTCGAGAAACTTGTCATTGACAATGAAATTTGTGGCTCAGCATATCGGCTAACACGAGGGATCGACATGGAAGATTTGGATGTTGTTGCTAATCTGCTGGAAATTGTCGGACCGGGCGGCAACTACCTTGGGCAGAAACACACATCAAAGAGGTTCAGGTCTGAACACTTTATGCCATCCGATGTTCTTTGTAGGTTGATGCCTGACAAATGGCTGGAGTCGGGTTCCAAGACTATACTTGCGAGAGCTAATGAAAGAGTAACATCTCTTCTTCACGACTACACATATGAAGCCCCTGAGGATCTTGAGAAACTAGAACTCGCTTACGACCAGCTTAAGAAGAAATACAGCTCGTCAGAATAGATTGTATAATGATTCTTATCAATACTTTTGGCAATAGAAAAGGGATTTCCCGAAGTTGCTGGAGTTCGAATCACTGAGGCTAAAGGATGGGTTTCATTCAATATAGTTCGATATAATCGAAATGAAACTCGGATACTTCATTGTAAAAGTTATTATGCCAGTAGATTGGCTCAACATGACTGGAAAACGCCTTGTATTCAGCATCAAAACAGCCAGGTTTGCAGAATTAGAAAGTTAACCATTCTAACGGATTGAAGGACTATGCCTATAAAAAGAATTGGCTCAAGAGGAGCGCTTGTTTCTTTCAATGATCCATTCTACACTAACGTCTACATTATTTTTGGAGATGAACATGTGTTTGTGCTAGACACCTTCCTCGGGAACGACTCAATGGAAGTCGTGAAGCAGTTGATTAGAGAAGAGGGCTATGCTCAAACTCCAGTTGTGGTGTTCAACTCACACGCGGACTACGATCACTACTGGGGAAATAGTGCCTTCGAGGGTGCAACAATAGTAGGACATGTTTTCTGCAAAGAGAGGGTCCTAAATGAAGGAAAAACTTCTCTCACGAAATATGCTGACCACCAGAAAGGAAATGTTCAACTTGTTCCACCCAATCAAACATTTCAGGAGACTTTCAGCTTTAATGGCGAGCAAGTGAAGTTCATTCACAGTCCAGGACATACACGAGACTCCTCCACCTGTATTGATGAACGAGATGGAGTTCTCTTCGTCGGCGACAATGTTGAAAGTCCAATACCTTACCTGAATCACGCAAACTTCGATGAGTATGTGAGGACTTTGAAGTCATATCTTAATTTGGACTGGCGATACCTTGTTACTGGTCACGATCCGCTACTAGTGAACTCTGAGTTGATTGAACGTAATATTAGATATTTACTAGGATTTAGAGAATGGAGTTTCGATATCGAATCTTTTAGTGCTGCTGAACTACATCGGCATGTCGAAAACAATCTCAAAACCCTAAATGACGAATTAATGGGTAGCAAACACAGGCAAGCACTGATTCAACATCTTGAGGAGCTGCGTGACTACTCTCTTCACAGCATCAGTGAAAGTTAGAACTACCAAAGGTACCCTTCTTCTATAGTGAAGCTTCTAGAAAGAGATTGAATATCGACCTAAAGAAATACTCAAAACGCAGGCTTTTCCCTGTTGAGTATGACTTCGGAGATCAAATTTGAAGACTACCTTGCTGTAGAAACCGCAGGAGGCGCAACATGGCATCCCGATGGAAAACGAATAGCATTCACATCCAATTCTACAGGGTTGTACCAAATCTACACCTGCGATATAGAAAAGGGAAAGAGTCTTCCTCGTGTTCAGCTCACAAATGAAGAGGATAGGTGTACGGATCCAAGATATCTCTCTGATGGCACTCTAGTCTTCACCCGTGACCGCAATGGAGATGAGAACTTTCAGATTGGGATTATTGACAATGATAGGAGCGTGGAGTGGCTCACATCAAATCTTGAAGTGAAGCACAGGATAACTTTTGCATCGGACTCTTACGTGTACTTCAGTGCAAACATAACTGACAAAGCTAGACTTGATGTCTATAGATGGAAGATTCCTCTCAATCAAAACTGGCCAGAATTGATCTTTGAACCTGATAAGGGACTAATCGCGGTTTCTGGTGCTATGGTTAGTGACACCAAAATCCTCATGACGCAGTTCTACGGGAACTTGGATCAGCAGCTTCTAATTCTCGATTTGCTTAGTGGGGAACTCGCAAATCTAACAGCGGCAATCTGCCGGGGTACTCCGACCAGATGGGAAGTCGTACGATTAATTGATTCTGAGCACATCCTGGTGATTACTGATCACAACTCAGATTCAACTAGACTCGCAATCCTCTCGACGCATGGAAGATATCATCCATTGGACAGACTTGCAGATCTTACTAAATTTGATATTGAGAACCATACCTTCACGAAGGACTCGACCTGGACATATTTTTTGGAGAATCAAGAGGGTTACAGCACATTACACAGAGCGAAATTCTCTGATCAGAATTTCAGTGACTTTGAAACCCTTGCATTCCCGTTGAGAGGAGTTGTTCCAACAGGTGATGCACGTACATGGAGCCATAGCAAGGGTCTCGTGCTTTCCAATGATGAACATCTGCTTGCAGTAACAATGAGTTCGGGAAATCAACCAACAAGTATTTGGATACTAGATATCAAAGACATGACAAACTGGAGGGCAGTCGATGTCAGTCTTGCTGGTTTAGACCCTAGCACCTTTGTGGAACCAACACTTCATAGGTTCAATTCATTTGATCAACTTAGCGTTCCATATTTCAAATACATGCCACTGGGTGGGATTCCAGAAAACGGTTGGCCCGCAATTCTTATGATACACGGAGGACCCGAGGCTCAGATTCGACCAGATTTCAATCCGGTGATACAATTCTATCTCTCTGCTGGATTTGCTGTGATCACGCCGAACATTCGAGGAAGTGATGGCTATGGGCGCAAGTATCTCGATTTGGACAATGTAGAGAAAAGACTTGACTCAATCAGAGATATCAAGCACCTTGCTCTTTATCTTAAGGAAAGTGATAATGAAATTGATGGGGATAGACTTGTCGTGTATGGCGGCAGTTATGGAGGATTCGCAGTCCTGTCAGCCATGACTGAACACCCTGAACTCTGGAAAGCTGGTGTAGACATTGTTGGCGTTTCAAACTTTGTCACATTTCTAAAGAACACCGCAGCTTGGAGAAGGTCTCTTCGAGAGGCAGAGTATGGCAGCCTCGAACATGACATGGATGCCCTAGTGAAGATAAGCCCAATCCACAAGATTGACAGAATATCAGCTCCGTTGTTCATAATTCAAGGTGACAATGATGAACGAGTCCCCCTATCGGAATCAGTTCAGATATATGAGAAACTCAAAGCTAAGGAACTACCAGTAAGGTTGATGCGTTTTGCGGATGAGGGGCATGGTCTTGCCAAACTGAAAAACAGGATTAAAGCATATAGTGAAGTTGTCGAGTGGCTGAAGCGAATAGTGTAGTCAACACAAAGATAGAACAAAGCGTTGAAAATCATCTAAACAAGTTCCTTCCTGTATGAACTTGCTCAACTGTGATATGCCCACGACATAGTACTCTTAAGATAAATGGAATCCTCGCTAGTCGATGATAAGACGATGACCGAGTCAGAGAAAATGAGCTGGGACCTTTCTCAGTTGGTTGAATTTGATGACCCTGCGTATATTGAGGAAAGATTGACAGCTGCTGTTCAAGCAATGGAACGCTTCCGTGACAAAAACAGAGGGAAGATAACCTCCTTCACTCCAGCGCAAGTACTCGAGATACTAGAGGAACTCGACAAGATGGACTTGGAGTTTGAAGGCGCCATTGTCTACTCTCGCATTATGTATGACGCCGATATGAATCAGGAGGTCTCTAAGAGGCTCCACGACAAATTTAGAAATGCATATTCCAGTTTGCAGCAAGCCGCAGCATTTGTCGATATCGAGTTGGGTGAACTGCTGACAAAGAATCCTGACATTGTGAATGCCCCTGTCCTTTCGGAATACAAACACAAGCTCGAAAAAATGCTGCGCGCTGTTCCTTATTTGATGTCTGAAGAAGAAGAACAGGTCGTCATAGCTAAGGACAGAAATGGTGTACGGGCTTGGTCGATCCTACAAGGAGACTGGCTCGCTTCCCAGAAATATGACATTGAGATAGATGGCGAAAAAAAGACTCTTCCTTATGGTGAAATTATCAGCTTATATGACAATCCAAATCGTGACCTAAGGCGTCGTGTCCATGAAGTAGTGTACAGCAATCTCGGCAAGGACGAGATTGTATGGTCTTCTGCCCTTCGAGCGATCTTCTCAGACCATCTAACTATGTGCAAATTGAGAAAATATCCATCTCCAATGACACAGAGTTTCATTTCTAACGATGTTGACGAAGAAACAATCACTGCCCTAATGAACACCATTGAGAAGAATGCTCCTGTTTATCAGAACTATCTCAAACTCAAAGCAAAAGCCATGGGTCTAAGAAAGCTTGGAAACTGGGATATTATGGCTCCCTTGCCCGGTAGTTCCGAGAAGAAATACACATGGGAAGAATCTCGAAAACTTGTGGTTGATGCCTACACCCAGTTTGATGATGAGAGTGGAAAATGGATAGAAGAGATGTTTGATAACCGACATATCGATGCTGTTGTTCGGACTGGGAAAAGATCAGGAGCATACTGCATGACATGGCACGCGGGGAAGAGCGCCTATATTCTTCAGAGCTTCAATGGAGTAATCTCAGATGTCTTTACGCAGGCTCACGAACTCGGCCATGCCCTTCATGTATATCACGGCACTCGAGCTCAGAAACCAAGTAACTATGAGTTGGGCAGTTGTGTTGCTGAAACAGCATCAATCTTTGGTGAGTTGCTCCTAACTGACAAGCTTCTCTCAGAGATTGCCTCAGAAGATGAACGGCGCACAATCTTGGTCACCGTCTGCGATGAATTTGGAGACACTGCATTTCAGGTCTCCACGCGTACTTGGTTTGAAACCATGCTATATGAAGCAATCCAGAAAGGGAAATTCCTTGACGGTGAAACGATATCAGATTACTGGGTGAAAGCTCGTACAAAGATGTATGGTGATGCTGTGGAGTGGCTTCCAGAGATGAAGTGGTGGTGGACATTCAAACTGCACTTCTACATGGCCAACTATCGATACTACAACTACCCGTATGTCTATGCTCAGCTCTTTGTATATGCACTATACAGACTATACAAGGAACTTGGTAAGGAGTTTGTTCCGAAGTTCAAAGCTCTGCTGTCTTCCGGATCAAGCAAAAGTCCACGACAGCTTGCAGCAGAAATGGGATTTGACATTACAAAAGAGGAGTTCTGGCAGAAAGGCATCAATCAGTTTAAGGACTTCATCAAGCAGCTTGAGGCGACACTATAGAAACAGAAGAACAAACTCCTCGCACTTGCTATTGTGCAAATGCGGAATATCAACTTCAGTTTGATGAATCAACACGGCGGGGTAG
The DNA here is from genome assembly GCA_011364905.1 of Candidatus Thorarchaeota archaeon. Classification (GTDB taxonomy): domain Archaea; phylum Asgardarchaeota; class Thorarchaeia; order Thorarchaeales; family Thorarchaeaceae; genus SMTZ1-45. Next base: position 2,857 of record RDNZ01000001.1, on the reverse strand, counting down.
CCTGTTCTCATCTGCCTGGAACATGAGTCCAGTGAGTTCGGAGAAAGTCGCATCGATGTTCGCACCTGTCAGCGCAGATGTTTCTTTATACAACACAGGTGCCTTGAGTGTTTCACTAAAGTGGTCTGAGAACTCTCTGCCTTCCTCAGTAGATACTACATCCTCAAATTGGCCAGACTCTCGGAGATCTATTTTGTTTCCGATAATCGCAGTCGGGAACCACTCCCAACCGCTCCATTCCGCTCCTCTAAGATGTTTATGAGCCTCAACAAGCCATTTGCTCGCATTGTCAAAAGACTCCCTCTCAACTACCGAATAGACAAGAAGAATGGCACTGCTGCCTTGATAGTAGTGTCTCCGGACACTTGCGTAAGATGGTTGTCCTGCCAGATCCCAGATGATGTGTCTGACATTCACTCCATTGTAGGTAGTATACTTCTGGGCAAAGTCCACGCCAATGGTCGCTAGTTGGCTCCGCTTGAATCCTTTCCCTAGATAGCGCTCTCTGATGCTTGTTTTGCCTACAGCCCCATCTCCTATGAGGACTAGTTTATAGGTTCTATCACCAGGAGCACCGAAGTTCATTTCACTATCTCTCTAATTGTGTTTTTTCAGTCTAATTGAATATATCCATACGTACTATATCAGTTATCCTCTTCATAGGTCCACATCATCAATGGTAAGGTCAGATAGATCAATGTCCTCAACAGGTCTATCGCAGTTTGGACATTGAGTTGCATCCTTTGGAAGTGCATAGGAACAATATATGCAGTACTTCTCTTCCTTGATAATCAAGTCACAAAGGCTTATGTCCCACCCCCCATATCGAAGAGCCTCGATAACCTGTTCTCGTGTCAGCTGAACCGCAGAATGGTCTGAAAGACCTTTGAAGATTCGTATCATGATGTCTTGAGGCTTGATGCTCATATTCGCCAATCTATGAATTCTACTGAGGACTGGTAGGTTCACCTTCATTGCGAGAGCTAAAGTCTTCAGGTACTCGGGAACAATAAAATCTACATAATGACTATCAACGAATAGCACTGGAGGGAGTTGAGTAAGGGTAATTGTCAAGGAGAGAGACCAGAAACCCAAATCGAACTTCATTTGTGGGTTCCTGTGTTCAATCATCAATGCCAGTCCAAGAGGATTCTTCAAGAAGTCATCCATAACGCGGAAAGCAGGAATTGAGAATGAGAGGTATTCCTCAGGCAAAAACACATCGATGACATTGAGGTTTCGCATTCCAGACATGGCCATTTTTTCTATCAGGTCGCTCGTCCTGCTCGCTATCGAGAATATGAGCATACTCTCTGCAATCTCTCGAAGACGAACCCTCTCTGATTCATTCAGCTTCAACTCGTGGTTCTTACTCATTAGCTGCAGCTTGAAGTATGCTCGTTTTATTGCAGCTAGCCACTTGCGGATAACTCGTTTGTCGACTCGCTTACTCTCGAAAAGATCCCAGTGCAGAACTCTCAATAGAAAGATATCAAAGCGTTCAATCCGTGAGAGATCTCTCTCAATCATTCTTAAAGACTGCTCTGCAATTACCATGGGTTGAAACTTGGCTTTTGTATCAACAATCACATCCAACAGATTGACGATCTGATCGAACTCGTCACTTGATTTCTCCATTGCCACTTGGAGGCGATTCAGTAAGTCGAGCCAATTATCTGCCCTCGCTATATGCTTCTTCGCCCTTTTTCTTCTTACCATTTCACTCTGAAGTGAAACCATCAGGTCAATCACTTGTTGCCTGTTCTTTGATGTTAGAAAAGCAGCGACTAAGTTGTCCTCTAGGATTTCTATTACTCTGGGAATTGGAGCATTAAACGCACTAAGTAGTCTATTGGTCCCCTTCTTTCCTTCTTCAGCCACCGACGTAATAATGAATGTCACTATCTCGTTTAGCAGAGGAATGAATGAAGCCTGTTTACCTTCAGCCTTCTTTTGCGTTTCAACAATATTGAACAAGCTAACAGCACGTTCGAAAGAATCATTGGTCGTGTCCGCAAATGGCTTGAATTTAACCGAGAGTGTGTGCCAAAACTCAAGCCGACCTTGGAGAGCACGTTCTTCTTCCGTCTTAGATATCTTGGTACGTATGAAATCAATGAATTCACAAAAGTCTTCGACACTATTCGTGGTGAGGAACATTGGTACTAGGTTCATCTCTAAAGTGAGTACAATTCTCTCGAATGGGATGTTTAGTGGACTTAGAAATGACGCTAGACCTCGGAACTCAAAGGCAAGAATTCTCTCCGTAACTGCTTTGTCGACTGCTCTTCTGAAGAAATGTCTACCTGCTGAATCATTTCCAATAAGCGCAATTGAGCGTGCGGGTATGCTTTCAACATAGGACATGAAATCAGCAGTCGTCATCTTGCCATCCTTGTATTGGAGCATCATATTTGTCATCGCTTGCTTGTCCTCAAGCAATCGGCACTCATATGTGATCTTTTTGAAATCAATCCCTTTGTCTAATAAGAGGGCTTTTTTGTAGTACTCTTCTGCTTCATTCTTCCTTCCATGTTTCTCGTGAATTTTGCATAGGTATGCCCAAGCCAATGCATGTTCTGGATCGAGTTTGACGGTCTTTTGGAATGCCACTTCTGCCTTGTCGAGGAAATCTCTCATGACATATGAGTGACCGAGTTTGAAGAAGTTCGCAGCTTCGAACTTCCGCCTTTTCTCGTCCGTCGATAACACCCCACTCCGAACCTAGGTTTGTAAACTCTCATATATATCCTTCTTGACTTATCAATGCAAGTTGCAAGACGCAACCTTACATTTCGCTAAGTAGCAGATCTCGCAAACCTTCCGGAGATAATGGAACTCTCTCTGCTTCGGTTTT